>NZ_JBWVBR010000001.1:0-671451 GCF_056629255.1 Pseudoalteromonas sp. NFXS53
TCAAGGAAAGGTTAGAGCAATCAAGGAAAGGTTAGAGCAATCAAGGAAAGGTTAGAGCAATCAAGGAAAGGTTAGAGTAATCAAGGAAAGGTTAGAGTAATCAAGGACTGGTCAATACTCGCAACTTCGCAAGGATGGTAATCGCGATTTATTTACAAGGATTGACAAAGGAGACTATATGGCAAGGACGCATAATGTTTGCAGTTGAATTCGATTACAGTTTGCATTGATTGAGTCATAAACATTGTTGTTCCTAACTATAATATTAATCAACAAAAGTTAGGCGCATAACCGTAACAATAAATGGTGCTAACTTTATTAATGCTAGAGTCATTAATCTTTGCCAGTCTTGTAGATTGGCTTTCTTCATTTTATTCACCAATTGCTTAAATTCTAGCTATTTTTATCTCTTCATAAAACATACAATCACATCATTCAAATTTGATTTTATTTTCAGCACTAAAATTGCATATCTGTGTCGGGTTTTCGGTTTTGTCTTGAGGTTTGTTTTGCATTATTTCAAAATTTTCTGCATTTTTATCATCATTACTTTATCTGGTTGTGATAAAGAGATTGTCTTGCAACAAGGTGTCATATCAGATCTCAATGAACAGCAGTTGCTCAATGCTCAATTTGCAAAGCAGGGAGCATTGTTAATGACATTAGATTTTGATGGGCAAGTGGCTGTTTTAAATGCTAATGATTTTTCAATAGAGTTTCAGATCGCTAAAAAGGAGCAATTGGAGAACACCAGGCTTGCAAGACTTTCTTCAGACGGAACTATACTAATTGTTGCCAATGAAAATGAAGTTGCAATATGGTCGGTTGTTGGAAAAGCGTTAATTGGAAAAACAAATTTCGCAGGTCTGCAAACTCTTGCCACTATATCGTCTATTGCACTTTCGAATGACAACGACAAATTAATTGTAGGTATGTCTGATGGCGCAATTAATATGGCGACTATTTCTACAAGATTAAATAACCGCTTTAAACCTCACACCAGACCTGTCACGCATATTGTGTTCACAGATAATGATCATTATTGGTCAGCATCACAAGATGGTTTGTTGGCCCATCGTGTTTTTGCTTCACCTGAACCATTAACAGAGCAGGAGTTCTCACATAGGATCACAACACTTGCTATGGACGAACAAAAAGAGCGTTTATTTGTTTCTGATGCATTAAAAACACAGTTCATTAAATCTAAGAAAGGCGAAAATGCGCATGTACAGCTTAAGTATATGGCGCGTTTTATGGTCTTTAGACAGGCTTACTTTATTAATTATGCCAATATACTCGCTACTTCATCATCTAAAAACCACTTAACATTTTGGGATACAGTAACGGGAGAAGAACTAGGGACTTGGACGAGTGAAGTACAAACTCCTACAGCTACAATTTTGGCAATGCACAGCAATGACAGAGGGGAGTTGTTGACAGTTAACTCCGATGCAATGGTTGAAAAGTGGGATCTAACTCAGTTGAATAAACTGTAATAGGAGGTTACATGATAAAACCTATTGGGGTTGTAATCACGATATTGATGTTATTGTTAGTTGGATGTGAAGAGTCTATCCAGTATGAGGTAGAGCAGTTAAATAATCATCGTTTTAGTCAAAACCTTGTTTATAAAGCACAGTTCTCTGATGACTTAGAGCAGTTATTGGTGATAGACGAAAAGAGACTGGTTAATATATGGCAAGTTAATAGCAAGCAAAAGATATTTACTTTGCCTCCTTCACAAACTCCTGAAGACTTAAGAGCTACTTTTTTCAAAAAATCTGAAAACCTTTTACTTCTTAGTGGCGCAAATCATGTAGATTTTTGGGATTTAAAACACCGTGTTCTGATTGGAACTTTAAAGGTGCAAAGCGACGAGCCCCTAGCAAAAATCTCTTCAATAAATTTATCAAGTTATGGTGGGATTATTGCTGTTGGTATGACAGATGGGACAGTTTTCCTTTTTAACAAAGCAAGTAACTCTTCGATTAAGAAAAAAGTGCATGAAGGTACGGTTAACCATATTTTTTTCAATAGCGCTGATAGTTATGTTGTAACGAGTGGAACCGATGGTAAAGTCGTTAAGTCATCAGTGAATAATCTAGAAAGACGCTATTCAAAACAATTAAATACAAGAATAAGTTCACTCATTATTGATGAGCATAGTAATAAGCTATTTGTTTCGGATGTCTTAGACAACCAACAAATTCACAAGCTAGATAATGGTGAATTATTATCTAAACTAAGTTATACCGCTAGATTCAGATGGTTTAGAAGTGGTCTATTTTATGATGGTGCTCGACTATTGATAACGACCACTCCGAAAACCGATATATCTTTGTGGGATACGTCTTCTGGAAAAGAGATATTTACATGGCATAGTGAAACTTTATCTCTGGGGAGCACAAATTTGGATATTAAATCGTTGGATAATAAGATTGTCACTATGACAAGTGAGGGCGTTTATCAGGAATGGGCTCTTAGGAAAAAATAATTAAACTACAAAAATTAATAATTTGGTTCTAAAATGAAGTTGTAGTTTAAGTATCAAGGGTAAGTAGGCTAAACAAGTTGAAGGACAAACATGTCAAATAGAATCTCTATGTTTTTTTTGGTTGTTATTTCGTTTACCTCGACCGCTTTTCAATCAAATCTATCTTATGAGCAATGTGCTCGCTTTTATAAAGAATATCAAAGTATTGCTGTGAAGATGGACACTGCCACAGGTGTTGAACTTCAATCTCTAGGGAATCGTTATGGCCGTTTGCAAGAGAGACTAGAAGCATTTTGTCAACACACTGAATTCTCAGATTCTACAAAAAACAAAACTAGTAAAGAGATTCAAACTCAGCCACAAACACAGCGGTTATTTTCAGATGATATGAAACAACAAGCATGGGAAGCATTTTATACTGCCCCTAGCTATTGCTTGTCTAATCCGCTCAGCTCTATCAACAAACTACGCTGTAATAACGAATTAACAAGATTTAAGGAGTTGTTTGAACAGCAGTGGCAACAAAACAAAGATATTACTCTTACTCAGTTAAAATCCGATCAACAAAATGGCGCTTTGGAGCTTGAACAACAAGGTGCAAGCTCAAAAGGCTCTGAGCCAAACAAGTCGCCTGAAATTAATGACACAAGCACACAAGTCAATCTCGATAGTCAGTTAAATGAAAACTCAAAACCTAAAGGCGAGCAAATTGCTACGGTTACTCACTTAGCCACAGAACAAGAATATCAAACCCCAACGACAGGGTTAGATACGCTTTTTTACTATGTTGATGATTACCTGTATTTGCTAATTCTATTGTTACTACTCTTACTTTCTATTAAATATATTCTTCCAAGCGCGAAGAAGCTGTTTACTAGACACTTTAGTTACGTGGCGGTCAATAAGTATTTGATGAAACATTTATCAGTTGATGACTATACACTGTATAGCAAAATCAGTTTACCAATCCCGAGTGGTATGGCAGATATTGATGAGCTTGTTTTATCTCCTTATGGTATTTTTGTGATTAGTTGCCAGTCACAAACAGGCCGAATTTATGCTGATACGACATCAGAAGTTTGGTCAGAGCAAATTGGAAAAGATAGAAACAATTTTCCAAATCCAAGCAGGCAATTACCAATGAGGCTTGCCGGTGTCAAACAACTCTTTGGTATTGAAGAGCACATTCATGGCTTGATAGTGTTTGACCAAGAGGCAGACTTCAGAACGAATATGCCAAATAATGTGTTTCATACAGGTCAGTTGCTTGCCAAAATTGAGCATTATGAAGAAAAAGTGTTTACGGAAGAGCAGATTTCACATTTTGTTCTTTTATTGAGTGAATATAAACCGAGTAATCCTTTTAAGGATATTTTGAGCAAAATAGGTGATAAGACTTCTCAAAATTCTGAGTGGGAAAGTTAAGATATCTAAGCTTTGTATCTATATTTTTGTGCACAACGACTACATTTTAAGATACAATTGCGACTGTATATCATTTCTCTTTGCTCAGGTACTCGCTTCTTAAATGACTGACATCACTACTCACCAGGCTTCCAGAAGACGTCTTTTAATCGCTCTGTCTATTACCTGTACTTTCATGTTGATCCAATTGGCAGGCGCTTATTATTCAAATTCTCTAGCTGTATTGGCGGATGCCGGCCATTTATTTGTTCATAATAGCTCTCTTTTTATTGCGCTCATCGCATCTTCTGTCGCAGTTCACTTAGCTAAAAACTACAGCGATGGTTATAAAAAAGCTGAATTCACCGGTGGCTTAATTAATGGTATGCTTTATTTGATGATTTCTGTCGTGATTTTGTATGAAGGCAGTGAAAGATTAAGTCATCACCATGACGGAAATGGTGAAGTTGTTAATACTTATCTTATGTCAGTTATAGCTGCGTTAGGGTTTTTATTTCACGGTTTGTCTGCTTGGGTACTTTATAAAGGCCGAAAAGAAAGCATCAATGTTTATGCTGTGTTTCTTCATTCATTTTTCGATTTGTTATCGACGGTCTCAACATTTATTGCAAGCATCTTGATTTACCTCACTGGTTTTCAGGTGATTGATATTATCTCTAGTATGCTTATTTCTGTGTTTGTGATGTTTACGGGTTTTAAAGTAGTGAAAACTTGCTTAAAAGGAATTTTAACCAAAGAAATGCATCTTCCCACTTCTGATCAAATAGAAGAAAAAATCTTAACGACAGATCATGTCGAAAGTGTACACAGTGTCACCATTTCACGAGTCGATGATGAGGTTGCTGTTGGTGCACATATTGTTTTAAAGCATCATTGTACAATTGATTTGCATGATCAATCCTGTCGTGAGCAGGTTGAGCAAGTATTAAATGATACCTTTGGTGTATCTCAGTGTGTACTTCAAGTAGAAAGTCATAACTGCCCTGAACATTAACTTAATGAATGCTTGGCAGAGAATGATTTTTATTTTACTTTATTAATACATAGAAAAAACAAGTCTTATTTTGCTTTGAATAAATCTATTTCACCTATTTTACTTGCATTTGTGTTGGGTATTTTGGGTGGTGCTATCAATCTATTACCTTTATGGTTCTTAGATAACTCAGAGTTTCTATTTGGGCAAGCGTTTGTGCTTGGCGCATTGGTAACGATTGGTTTTAGACATAGCTTATTGGTGCTGACAATTGTTACAGCATTCATTTTCTATCGGTGGGGCCACTCTTGGCCGACAATTGTTTTTCTTCTTGAAATCATTTGGTTGAATCAGTTTGCTTTATCAAAAGGCAAAATGGTGTTTTTCCGAGGCATATTATTTTGGATAATATGCGGATTACCTTTACTGTATTTTCTTGGCCATTTCCAATTACAGCTTCCAAACTTAGTCGTCTTCACTGCGTTATCTAAATATTTGGTGAATGCGATCGTCTGTTTAGCAATCGTTGATTTAGTCAGTCTATTTGTAAATAAAGCTAGGTGGCAAGAAATGCCACTTTACTCCATTCTCAATCGAACCGTTAATTTACTGGTTATTCTTATTATTGTAACGACTTCGATTGTCTTAACGAATAATCACTACAATAGAGTAGAGTCCGAAGTGAAGTCTAAGCTGTTAGACTCTGCAGAGAATATTAATAAGCAAATCGATGATTATTTACAAAGTTACCTTAGAGCTGTTCGCATAAGTGGGCATAGCATATCTCAAGGTGTCGATATCAACTTAACGCTAGAACAGTTAGTTGAAATGCATGAGGGCTTTAGAACCAGTATTTATATTTCGCCTGAAGCTGAAGTGTTGAATTTCTACCCTCAATTATTGGGTGATAGCTTTGTAGGTGACTTTCCTAGCGTAGCAGACCGTGAATATTTTATTGAAGCACCAAAACACCCTGAAGGCTATATCTCAAGCGTATTTAAAGGGCGAGGATTTGGTGATGAGCCAATTGTGGCTTTGTCGGTGCCTGTTTATGAATATGATACTTTAGTTGGCGTGCTTGAGGCATCGCTTAAATTTGAATCTTTTGAGCAATTTATTCCAACACTATTATCTCACCACGGTGAATTAGTTGTATTAGATACTAAACATCAAGTTGTTTACAGTTCTATGGAAAATGAGTTTAGCACTTTAGATGTGCTTGACTCGACAACTTACACTTCAATCGCCAATTCGCAGCAAGATATTTATACAGATAAGCAGGGGACTGTTTTTTATCAAAAAGTATTTGAGTCTGATAAGTTAGGTTGGACAGTCGTTACTTTTTTAGACAGAGCTCACGTTAATATTACAACCATAAATTCTCTACTTACTCCTTTATTTCTGACACTTATTATTATCATTATTTGTCGGTTTATTATTGGTGTATTAACTAAGCAACTCGTTGCGCCTATTACAGCTTTGAGTACAGCAATAAATAAATTTGATCCAAGTAAACTAAGTGAAAATAGTTATGAAAAAGGCAATGATTTTTTAGAAATTTTGACCTTACAGCAGCAATTCAATCAATTGACGAAAAATTTAACACTCAGCTTTACTAAACTTGATAAAGCAAATTCGGAAAACCAAAAACTGAATGAACGCCTCACTGAGTTTAATCTAAGATTGGAGCAGCAAGTTAACGAAAAAACCAAAAAACTGACAGAAGCTGTCGCGGATGCTAAAAATGCCAGTAAGGCAAAAAGTCAATTTTTGGCAAATATGAGCCATGAAATAAGAACACCATTAAATGGCATTATAGGTCTAACAGAGTTACTGATTAATGAGCGCGAAAGTGACTCAGATGATGTAAAGCAGTTAGGAATAATTCAAACATCAGCTAAAAACTTGCTGCTAATTTTAAATGACATTTTAGATTATTCTAAGATTGAAGCTGGGGCTTTAAAGTTGGACATTCGTGCAATTAGCCCCGTAAAAATATTTGATGATTTATCAGCAATTCACCGCACTTATGTGTCTCAAAAGCAAGTGAATTTCAGTTATCAGATCAAATCTGATTTACCAGAATTTTTAGAATTAGATTCACTTCGAGTGACGCAGATCACTAACAACTTGTTAAGTAATGCAATTAAATTCACTGAAGAAGGTGAGGTTAGTTTGTTAGTTGAGTACCGAAACAATAATTTACTCATTTCTGTAAAAGACACTGGTATTGGCATCTCTAAACAACAGCAGCAGATACTATTTAGTGAATTTACTCAGGCTGATGTGTCAACAACCAGAAAGTATGGTGGCACAGGCTTAGGCTTAACAATTTGTAAGCGCTTGGCTGAACGAATGGGCGGAACCATTGAGCTTGAAAGCAATGAAGGGGTTGGGAGTATATTTGTGGTAAGTATTCCTGCCAAAGTATCTACACCAGAAAATAATACAGAAGAAACGACGAAACTTGCAGATCTTAATGGTCAAGATGTGTTGTTAGTTGAAGACAATTTGGTAAATCAGATTGTTGCCACAAAGATGCTAGCAAAGTTTAATTGCCAGGTTTTTACTGCTGCTAATGGCGAAGAAGCACTTCAAAGGTTAGCTGATAAACCTTTCTCTTTAATCTTTATGGACTGCCAAATGCCAGTTTTAGATGGCTTTGATTGCACAATAAAAATAAGAGAACAAGATTTAAATTATGGCACTCCTTATATTGTTGCAATTACTGCAAATGCTTATAATGAAGACCGTAAGCGTTGCTTAGAAGTGGGTATGAATGATTTTGTAGCTAAGCCAATTGAGTTTGAGTTACTTAACAAAGCTATCTCCAAATACATATCAAAAGCTAGTTCATGACCTAATAGTCATAATATAAATTTTAACTCAAAGACAGTTAGCCCTTTCAGTGTAACTAGCAATTAACTGCTGGAGAATGGTGGATTACCTCCAGCTTGTTGTATTCTCATCTTGCTCTAAAAGCTCTTCAATAGGCAGTGGCTTTGAGAAGAAGTAGCCTTGCATATAGTGACAGCCCAAGTCAGTCAAGAATTTTAATTGAGCTTGTGTTTCTACCCCTTCCGCAATACAAAACATATTTAAATTGCGGGCCAGTGAGTGGATAGTTTTTACAATCGACTTATTTGTGTGCTGCTCATCCATTTTTCTCACAAAAGATTGGTCAATTTTTATTATATCAATTGGAAATTGATTTAAGTAAGTAAGTGAAGAGTAGCCTGTACCAAAGTCATCAAGCAAAAGTTTAAAGCCTGCATCTTTCAACATATTAAGCGAAGCCTTGGCTTTTTCTTTATCTTCCATTAACGAGGTTTCTGTAATTTCAAGCCTTAGCCTTGATGTTGGTAACTGGTAAGAAGTCAAAATATTACACAAGTTTTCAGCCGTTTCAGCTCTAATGATGTGAATCGGAGATAAGTTAAGTGATAGATAAAACTGGTGATTCTTATCAAATAAAGGCTTAAGCTCAACAAGCGCTCGTTTTAGGGCTTGCTCTGTCATTAGTTCAATTAATCCGGTTTCTTCGGCAATCGGAATGAAGTCTGCTGGCGAAATATTTTCGCCATCTAACTGCCACCTTAATAGCAATTCAACGCCTATCATTTTACCACTGGAGGTATTAACGATCGGTTGATAGTGGTTATAGAAAGCGCTGTCTTTATATGCCGTTTTTAGGGCGGTTTCTAACACCATTTTACGGTTATACTGTTCGATCATAGAGGTTGTGAAGTATTTATAACCATTACGACCCAGTTGTTTAGCTTGAAACATGGCTATATCAGCATGTCGAATTAGCTCTTCAGATGATTTTGCATCAAATGGGTAAAGTGCCACGCCGATACTGGCTGAAACACTCACAGATATACCGTCTAAATCAATCTTCTCTGGTAACACAGAAATAAGGTTTGATGTTAAAGCGGTTAAGCTTTCTGGGGTCATCACATCTTTGACTAATACCAGGAATTCATCTCCGCTTTGTCTACCCAAAATGCAATGCTCAGGTAATAGCTCGTTTATTCTTTCAGAAATTTTTATTAATAATTTATCACCAGCTTGATGTCCGTAGGCATCATTAATCGGTTTAAACTTGTCTAAGTCAATGAATAGTAGTGCACACGTGGAGCTGCTATTTTGTGCATCAAATATCGCAAATTCAATATGTTGCAACATTAAATTACGGTTAGGAAGATTAGTTAAGCTGTCATAATTTGCTAAATATCTCAGCTCGTTCTCAGCTTTCTTTTGCTCAGTCAGATCTGACATAACAATAACATAATGTTCAATCACGCCTGCATCATTGGCAATGGCGTTAACACTGACATGGATTGGTTTAACGAGGTGATTTTTCGTTTCAACCGTTAATTCCATCTTAAAGTTCTGATTCGCATTTAATGTCTTAATTTTATTGATAAGTTGCCTAAGCTTCTTTTTTCCTAATATCTTGGCAAACGTCATAAAGGTTAAGTCATTTAATGCATTATCTTCGTTTAAGCTAAATGCATCGCAAAAACTGTGGTTTACTGAAATAGGGGTGAGCCGGGTGTCGAGAATGAGCAGCCATTCATCAATTTGTGAAAATGCTTGCCCTAATATGCTTGCTTGTAAGTTAGTTGCTTTACTGTCGGTAATATTTGAATAAATACCAGATACAATGCGCGGGTTTCCTTCATTATCCCACTCTGTTACCTGACCAATATCTTGGAACCATAACCATTCTCCGATTAAGTTCTGCAATCGATACGTTAAATTGATATTTGGGTTTTTAGATGCTGATAAAGCCTCCCATTGTGAAGATACCTTTTGTCTATCTTCTGGATGCACCAGTTCGATAAACCGATTGAGTGGCAACTCATTTTGTTGTCCTGATTCTCTTGTTGACGTTTTATTTCTGTACTGATAAATCAACTCTTTGTTTAAATCGACCTTCCAGGTGCCACTTTTAGTAGACTTTAGCGCCATCTCTGTTTGTTGCTTAGAGGTTGTTACGGCTAACAGAGCTTTTTGAATGGTTGTTTGTCTATTTTTTCCTTGCCTATATGAAAGCAATAATAGTGATGCCACGACAATAAAATAAATCAGCCATGATGTTGGAGAGTTTAAAAAGTAGTATTCGACCTCTATCGGA
This sequence comes from Pseudoalteromonas sp. NFXS53, assembly GCF_056629255.1. Lineage (NCBI taxonomy): Bacteria > Pseudomonadati > Pseudomonadota > Gammaproteobacteria > Alteromonadales > Pseudoalteromonadaceae > Pseudoalteromonas > Pseudoalteromonas sp. NFXS53. The sequence continues at coordinate 10,036 of NZ_JBWVBR010000001.1, forward strand.
ATGGTCAAACTATCTATAACACTGTTACCGTCTAAACTTGTTTCGCTTATGGTTAAGATGTAATTGCCTGGTGCTAACTTTGGGAAGAATAACTTAGTTTTGTCTAAGTTGTTTAATACAACATCTTCAGCACCACTTATACGAGCATTAAATTTGCTTATACGTTGTTGAGTAAAATCAAAATTCGTGAACTTTATTTCTAGTCCAGCATCGTCATGAGACAACTTGAGTGGATTTTCTGATAAAAATGAGGGGCTATAATTAAGCGCTGAGGACGTGAGTTTAATGTCTGTCACACTTAAAGGGGTTTTGATTATGTTACCGTAATCAATAAAGTGTTCTGTATTTAACCAAGTTAAACCTGACACTGTACCAAACACAAAGGTTTGATTATTAAGCTTTAAACTGGCGCCTGCATTAAACTCATTATTTGGTAAGCCATTTTTAATCGTGTATTTCTCGAGGGTACCAGTGTTTAACTCGTAGCGAAATAATCCTGATTGTGCCGTAAACCAAAGAAAGCCATATGGATCAGACATTACTTCATACAAAGCTTGTTTGTCTAAGCCATAGTCTTCGTTCAGTGATTTTATGACTTTAAAAGTGGCTAAGTCTAATTCAATTAAGCCATGGTGAGATGAAGTTAACCAAAGACTTTCATTTACAATTTCCCAGTCATCAATCACTTGGAAAACTTTGTCGTTTACATTGTCAAATTCAAAAATTGGGGTTAATGCCTTCGAATCGACTGAATAAGCATATAAGCCTTTAATCGTGCTTATAACTATATCGTCTGGCCTAGTCGGTAGGGGAGAAAGGAAGCGATAAGCAGACGAAATTGGTAACAGTTCAGCCAAACCCTCTACGGTTACTACAGTTTGGTTTGACGTATCGTATATGTAGTAATCACTTTCAGTTAAAAAAGCGATTTGTTTAGCATTAATGCGTTGTGCAGAACTATTTAAAGAGTCAAACGGTTCATCTATGCTGCTTTTGACAACTGTTGGGTTCGTTACTGTTTTAGTTTCTAAATCTAGTAACTTTAATCCTTGAAATGTATCCAAATACACAAGCTGAGAATCTATGTCAGTTTGAAAAATTTCGTATACCGCATTAGCGCCATATACATCCTTTTTATTTTGAGATTGGAAGTAAAATTTTGGATCAGAAGGGTCACTTAAAGACGATATATGCACAACACCATTATCGGTACCATATAAAATCGAACCGTCGGAAAGCTGATAAATAGACCAGACGTTATTGTTTATAAACTCAGAGCCTGTTTGGTTGACTGTATTAAACATTAATGAAGATAAGGGCCAGTAATATGTCCCATTATGCGTTGCCATCCAAAGTACATTATTGGCGTCTAGCTCAAGCGCCAGAATGTTTGGTTGATTCAGCTTAAATTTGGTTTTATCTAGGGATAGCGCTTTTGTCAGTTCTTTTGTCTTTCGATTAAATTTATACAGGCCAAACTCTGTAGCGATAAACTCACCTGCGGGGGTTAATTCATGATCCCAGATATTCAACGACGCGATCAGGTTTGTAGTTTGTTCATAATCAAAACCCGCATCAAGTATTGGTGTGGCATATAAGCCCTCTACTGTGCCAATAAGTAAGCCAAGCTCTTCATCTAACTTCAATAATTTTACATTCTGATTGAGTTCATTGGCTTCTTGTTCATTTAAAAAAGTATGCTTAGTTAAAACTTCTGCATCGGCAGATAGAGAATAAAGGCCATCAGTGGCGCCTACTAATAAGTGTTTGCCATGATACAAGAATGTTCTAATGGATTGCCCTGTTTCAACGGAGCCTATGAGTTGAGATTCATAGCTGACAAGACTAATTTTATATACATGATTATTAATTGCAGCATATAAATGTTTATCAACTTTTAATATGGCATTAATTGGAGAAGTAAAGCTCTGGCTGTCAGATAATCTACCAGAATAAAATTTCTTCTTTTCTAGCGTGTGAATGTTTATCAGGTAGCTGCCGTCAAAGCTGGTAGACACGAACAAAAAAGTGTCATCTACCATATTGATATGAAAGATTTGTTCGTGGAGAAAGTTATTTATTTGTTTCGGAAGGGATACGTCAATTCCATCATATCGGTTTAAGCCCTGCTCAGTGGCAATCCAAATATAGCCAAGAGGATCTTGAACTATGTTGTTTACATTTGCTTGAGAGAGGCCTTCTTCTGTAGATAGGCGATAGATTTGCTGATTTGAAAACGAATTAAAGCTTATAAAAAATAAGGAAATGATAAAAAAAAAGTAAGGCTTCAAATGCATTAAACTCTACCAAGCAAACATTCACAATTTTTAAATTATGAATTTTGTCGAAAACAATAGTTAACATTATGGTCATAAATTTAGCATAGTCATCTAAGTAGGGCTAGATTTATACACTTTTACATCCTTAACCGCTTATATATAAACCAAATTAATGAATGATAGTTGCAGCAATAAAAATAATTCTTATTAAACTCATGGTTTGTTATTGATAATTGTTTTTGTTTAGAATAAAATTCTTATAGTTTTTAACGTAAAGAGTGACTTTCATGTATATCTGTATTTGCCACGGTGTGACTGATTCAAAAATTGAACAGGCTATTGAGTCTGGTTCTACGAGTATGCGTGATTTGAGTAAAGAACTTGGTGTTGGTACTCAATGCGGTAAGTGTACAAATTGTACAAAGAAAATCCTTAACCAGAAGCTGATTGAAATTGTCGATATAACAGAACAAGTTGCCTAATCAGCCTTAGCATACTTACTTCTTTGGCATCATAGACAGCTTCTTTCAGTGCCTTACAAACTATAGAAAACTATCCCTCGTAGTATTCAAGCCGAGTTTTATGTAGACTCTCATCCCACATTTATTTTCAGTGTTCTATTATGGCTCAGCTTTATTTCTATTACTCGGCGATGAATGCCGGAAAATCAACAACACTTTTACAATCTGCCTTTAACTATAGAGAAAGAGGTATGACACCACTCATTTTAACCGCTGCCATAGACAACAGAGCAGGAGTGGGGAAAGTGGCTTCTAGAATTGGCCTTGAAGCAGATGCGCACATCTACGACAGAGAAACAGATGTGTTTAGCTTAGTTGAGCGTTTAAATCGTGAAAGTAAGTTAGATTGCTTGTTGGTAGATGAATGCCAATTCTTAAGCAAAGCACAGGTTAATGCCTTAACAGATGTTGTTGACAAGTTGAATATACCCGTATTGTGCTATGGATTACGCACTGACTTTAAAGGGGAGTTATTTGAAGGTGCACAATATTTGTTGGCTTGGGCTGACAAATTAGTTGAACTTAAAACTATATGTCATTGCGGTAGAAAAGCTAACCGTGTTTTAAGGACCGATGAACATGGCAACGCTATTCATGACGGCAACCAGGTTGAAATTGGCGGCAATGATAGATATGTATCGGTTTGCCGCACCCACTATAAAGAAGCTTTGTCTCTATTATAAATAATATCTTTATTTATAATGGTACATTGCTTGTCGCTCGGAGTTAGTTAGAAAGCTCCAAGCGATAAAACGGCTTGTTTTTTGCCCTTGAGTCATTCTTACAACCTTCACTTCAACAGCGCCAATTTTCTTTAGTGCAAGCTTTATGGTACTGAGAGACTCTTTTTTAGACACCAAAGAAGTAAACCAAGCACATTGCTTGGCATAATGCTTACTCTCCTTAATCATTTTTTTGATGAACAATGCCTCACCACCTTTACACCAAAGTTCAGGTGAATGTCCGCCAAAGTTGAGTGTGTTTTTAGGTTTTTTACCTAACTTTTGCCATTTGGTCTGTGTTGCTTTATTTGCTGAATGCTCACTGTCATGGAAAGGAGGGTTACATAGCGTCACGTGTAATGTTTGATCTTTTTCAATCACACCATGAAAATATTTTTCATTGTCTTTTTGCAACACAAGTTTGGTATTTAAAGTGTTTTCGATGCGAATCTTTTCGGCGTTTTGCAATGCTTTGGGGTTTATATCCGATGCTGTGAATGACCATTTATAAACTCTTTCCCCAAGAATAGGGTATATCAGGTTTGCACCTGTGCCGATATCTAGTGCCCTAACATTGTCGACTATCTTATTCTGATTATCGCTTTTTAGTAAATCTGCCAACGCATGAATATAATCAGCTCTGCCTGGTACTGGCGGACATAAAAACTCTTTTGATATGTCCCAGTAACAGAGTTTGTAATGGTGTTTAAGTAGTGCTTGATTTAAGCATTTGACAGCATCCGCATTACTAAAGTCTATGCTCTTTTTACCTGTAGGTGTTCTTATAAGGAATTTTTTCAATGAAGGCGTTACACTGATGAGCTTATCGAAGTCATAGCCTTGTTTGTGTGCGTTTCTTGGATGCATATCATTACTTTTATTAAATTTAAGCGTGGATTATACCGAGTTCTTGAAATAGCTTAAATAGTGTTGAAATGACAATTGCTATCAAATACAGTAACTGGTACGACGAGTTAAAAAGACTTCAATCATGATCACGCAAAATTCACATTTTATTCCCTTCGAAAATGAGCAAGTTCTTCATCTGAGACACATTTATAATCCTGAAAATAAAGGGGATGCTGTTTTTTTTCTGCATGGTGCTGTCGAAAATGGCAAGATTTTCTACACTGAGTCAAATAAGGGGTTAGCGCCATTTTTAGCGGCGCAAGGTTATCAATGTTTTGTCGCTGACTTACGTGGTCGTGGACAAAGTTTGCCTAAAATATCTTCTTCCTCTCATTACGGTCAAACAGAAGCCATCCTTGAAGATATTCCCACTATGCTCAATTTTATTAAATCGCAAACAGGTCACTTTCCGAAGTTCTGGGTTGCGCATTCTTGGGGAGGAGTTTTACTGAATAGCTTTTTAGCGCGTTATCCTGAGCATAAAGAGTATGTTTCAGCATGTGGCTATTTTGGAACAAAAAGAAGTTTATTTAACAATCACCCAAGCAAACTCTTACAAGCCAATTTAATTTGGTACACATTGGCGCCACTGTTGAGTAAACGCAAAGGTTATTTAGATGCGCGCAAATTGAAATGGGGCAGTGATAACGAGACTGTTAAGTCACATTATCAAAGCATGCAGTGGGCGAAAAAGAAGCCTTGGATAGACAGTGATGACGGTTTTGATTACGCAAGCGCAATAGAAAATATAAAGTTACCACCTATTTTACATATCGCAGGTGCAAAAGATAAAGCCCTTGCACAGCCAATTGATATTCAGGCTTTTATAGAAGAGTCAGGAAAAGGCATACAAGACTTGAGAATATATGGAAAAAAATATGGTCATAAAGTTGATTATGACCATATTAATATGCTGACAAGCCCGCATGCTCACAGCGATCAGTTTAAGGAGTTATTAGATTGGTTTGCTCAGCATCGAGCATAGCCATCATTTGTTTTTCATAAACCTGCCAGTTTGATCTTGGGCCTTGATCTAAAGGCCTTCTAACTTGAGCTTTGCTAAGTGTAGATACTGGACGCTTCGATTTATAAAACTCCAAGCATTCAGGCTCAAATTTTTGATACAAGAAATTAAGTAATTTATTCAGCTCTTTTGGGGTCTCATCTAATAAATCTTCATAACTGAGGGTATAAATGTTTCTAGGTATGTAATGTTTAAAATGTGCCATCATTTCATCTTGAAAATCAGCATACTGCTTATATTCAGTTAATGAGCAAAAGTAGGGTTCGTTTTCAGCGAAATGATTACTATAAACAGACCACGCATTGGCATTAAATGAGCGGGTCAAATGGATGATCCGAGCATCAGGAAATATCTTTTGAATTAGTCCTATGTTTTGAAAGTTGGCAGGTAATTTATTAATAACGACTTCTTCACCAACTCGATGCTTCTTAATTTCATCTACATACAAGCTACGGCAATGGTCAAGCATAGATGTGGTTAATGTATGAAGGCATTGTGGAAAAGGTGCTTCATTACGCATCTGTAAGTAAGGTACAATTTTGTCGCTGATGACTGTGCTTTCTCCCATGCTGCCAATGTTACTATGCTGAACGAGCATTTGTTCTAGCAATGTAGAACCTGTTCTTGGCAGTCCAACTATAAAAGTAGGTGTGAATGTGGCCTTTACTTTATCATTGGGTTGGCTAAAGAATTCTTCTGAGCACTGCTCTTTTAGTTCGTCAAAAAAAGACCTCATATCGGCAGTTTTAAACTCACATAGACTGAGTTGTAGTTCGTTAGCAAGTCTAAAATAGTCAAATGCTTGAGTGTGATCTTGTAACCTGTGATTACATCTTGCTAAGGAATAATAAACAACGATTTTTAAGCGCTTGTTATCATATTCAGTTAACAGTGAATGAAGTTTTTCAATATGTGCTTCTAATTTATTTGTGGCTGAAATCTGAGAGAGTTCATGTAACATGAAAGCGGTAACCGCACTGGGCGGGCACGCTAAGCCTGCTTCAAAGGTACGCTCAGCATTTTCAATAAAACCGTGGTCTAAATAGAATAATCCTAATTGATAATGTGCTTGTGCATTGTGTCTTGCAACGCTTAAGGTGTACTCAAGTACAGTTTTAGCATCAACAGAAGATCCTACAGCCATAAATGCATCAGCGAGCGCAAACAGGGGCTCGAGCATTTTTGGTAAGTGCTCACAGGCACGTTTTAAATAATAAATGGCACTGTCGTAATCTTCTAAGCGCATACAAATTCGGCCAAGACCAAATAATGCGGGACCAATTTTATTATTTTCCTTTAATACTGCTTTAAACATAAACTCAGCTTCTCTGAGTTTCCCTTGTTCTAATAATTCGTTGGCTCTTTTAAGTAATAGCATTGTTGTTTTAAGTTATTGCTTTGTACTAATCATAAAAATAAAAAGGCGAAATAGCTATTGCCATTTCGCCTTTTGCTGCTGGGTTACAGTAATCTAGAAAGTGTAAGTTGCTTTTACGTAGTAGAAGCCACCGTTAATACCATATGGAGAGGTCTCATAGTACTTACCACCCCAGTTATTATTTGGAATACCCGTTGCTCTCTCAAAGTCTAGTTTTTCAGGCTCTTGATCAAACAGGTTGTTTGCGCCAGCTGTAAAACTTAAAGACTCTGTAGCATAGTAAGTTACTTCAGCGTCGATCGTGAATGATGGATCTGCCATGATAGCGGTTGCATCATAGTCTACGTGAACGCCCTGATATTCACCGAAGTAGTTGTAACGAATGAAGCCTGAGAAATCTTCCCACTGTTGTGACCAAGTATAAGTTGCACGGTGTTGTGGTAAGTCTTCTTCAAGACGTTTAACTTTAAAATCACCAGTGATTGCTGAGAAGCGGTCAACTTTTGTTTCATTCCAGTTATAGGCCATGCTGAATGTAGAATAGCCACCCAGTAAATCCATTGAATAGTTAGCTACTATGTCAACACCTTGAGTTGTTGTATCAAAGTCATTTGTAAAGAAACTAACCTGAGCAATACTGTCAACATTCGGTACACCATCTGCTTTTAATGCAGCTTTTTGAGCGTCAGTTAAATCAATTTTATTTGATTGACTGATACGGTCTTCTACTTGAATGTTGTAGTAATCAACAGTCAGGAATAAATCGCCAGATTGATATACCGCACCAAATGTGTAACTTTCAGATTCTTCAGGTTGTAATTCTGTACCACCAAGGATTTGCGACACCGGGTTTGTTGGAGGAAGTAATGCTGAATCAACAAGCACACCGCTACTTAAGTTTGTTTGTACGTTACTTACGTTTGCTTGACCTACTGTTGGTGCTCTGAAGCCAGTACTCATTGAACCACGTAGTGATAGGTCATCAGTCAACTGATATTGACCTGTAACTTTGTAGTTTGTTGTAGAGCCAAATGAATCATAATCTTCATAACGCAATGCCCAACCCATTAAGAACTCATCTGTAAATGGTGTTTCGATATCAACATACGCTGCGTAGTTACGGCGAGTGAATTCACCTGCTGCTGAAGGTTTGAAACCAGGGAAACCATTCGAACCAATACCGAAACCTTGTTGAGTAAGTGGACCTGCAATGAATGAGGCTTCATCACCAGCAATAACTTCAAAAGTCTCTTCGTGCCATTCTAAGCCTGCTGCGACATTAACGTCATACGCAAGACCGAAATCATAGCCTTTTGAAATATCAGCATTAAAGTTCTTTTCTAATTGGATATATTTACCAGGGCTGAAATCCATTGGTGTTTCAGCACCAAGCGATGCATTCACTGTATTGGTGATGAAATATCGAGATTCATTACGCCCCACTGAACCACTCAAGTCATAGTATGCACCTTCAAATGTACCACTTTCGATTTCGCCTTTAGTACCAACTGTGAATGATGTATCAGTGATATTACCACCGAAGAATGGGGTGAAGCCTGCTGGTAAAATTTCATTAAATGCAAAACAGTTTTGGCCAATGTCAGAATTTGAAGCAATTTGTTGATACGCTGCAATTTGCGTAACATCTAAAATACGGTTGCCGTCTGCATCTTTAAGGTTAACTGTTGGACAAGATATGCCAGTATCAAGGCCGTCTAAATCAGCAACTAGTAATGTGTCACCGCCATCGTTTGAATAAACTTGAGGACGAGTTTGCGGGTTACGATAGTAGAAACCACCTTTCACATCTCGCTCTGAATAGTTACCAAACATGTAAAACTCAGAGCTGTTTGACAGTTCTAATCCGACATTACCAAAAAGAGTGAAATCATCTTTAATTTCAGGTGCACCCCAAACTTGCGCTGGGTTTCTTACACCAGGTACACCAGCGGCATCGTATGCTGCAGCATCAGGACGCTGCAAGCTTCTGCTAGTCGCATCTGCGTTTTTGTATTGGAAGCTTAAGTTGGCAAAGCCGTCATCAGAAAATGGTAAGCCCACATTACCTTCAATAGTTGTTGTGTCACCATCGCCTTCAAAATATTGGCCTTGTTTTACTGCAAATGAACCACCTTCAGAGGCATCTTTTAAAACAAAGTTCATCACACCAGCAATTGCATCTGAACCATATTGTGCGGCTGCACCATCACGAAGTACTTCGACTTGTTTTAATGCAATACTTGGGATAACCGAAATATCAGGGCCTTGCGCACCATCATTAATACCACCGCCAAGAAAAGCGATAACCGATGAACGATGGCGGCGTTTACCATTTAAAAGGATTAATGTACTGTCTGCTGGTAAACCACGTAAGTTTGCAGGACGGACTAATGAGGCTGCGTCGCTAATAGGGTTTTGGTGCACATTAAGTGACGGAACTGAGCCTTTTAATAGTTCTAGCATATCGTCACCCCCAGCTTTTGAAAGCTCATCACCACCGATAATATCAACCGGTACCGGCGAGTCACCAACTGAACGTGGAGCAGCACGAGAACCTACAACTGCAATCTTTTCGATATTCTTTTTTGCACCTTCATCACTTTCTTCTGCGTAGGCTGTTGTACTTAACATGCCAATTGTAGCAGTAGATGCTAATGCGTAAGTGATTGCACGGCTTACGTTTGATAATTTTAACTTCATCCTGTTTCCCCAGATTAATGTTGTCATTAAGGTTTCTTTTAAATTTTTAACAAGCACGTTGTTATCTTGCAGAAAGCAAATTTAACCTGTTAATTATTGATACATTTAGTTAACACATAATGCAAATAAAATTTGCATTAAAGTTAAAAGTAGACATGACAATGGGAAAGCGCAAATTGAAAACGTAACTTTTTGTTAAATATAAAATAGTTTTCTAAAATAGGGAAGGCGAGGAATGCATGTACATTCCTACTAAAGTTTATGCTTTGGTCTAATTTATGTCTTGTTAAGTTTTTCGTTAACCTCTAACCATGCTTTTCTTTGCGCTCTGTAGGTATCCCAAACGCATGGGCAGCAACTACCCCCGCCACAGCATTCATCAGGTTTGGGTTTTTGTGGTTCTGTTGTAGGTTGTTGTGTTTCTGAGTTTTTTAACATAAGTAGTGAGAGAATGTTTAAATACTTGGTGAGAGTTTATCAAGTTTTGCTAAACTATCAGAGTGATTAATATATTATGGTGAATAATGCGCCTAATTAAAGTTGTACACAAAGCTCCCATTAGGGTCGCCAGGATCAGTAAGAGGCGACAGCAGGTTAGGTTAAGACGTTCTATGCTGGCTTTGAAAATTGCGCTTGCACAAGAAAAACAAGAAACTAAAGAAATGCTAGATATTTACAAGCGCTACAGTTTTGGCGAGGCACATAAATCAGAGCTAAAAGTAGCCAATGAGCAACTTGTCGATATTCTTAAAGGGTTAGGCCTAGGCGTATTTGCTGTCCTTCCATTCGCTCCCATTACTATTCCGCTAATTGTTAAGCTGGGTCAGTGGGTTGGTGTTGATGTGTTACCAAGCTCATTTTCATTATCTAACAAATCTTCTAAATCACGTAAATAAGTGATCTCTTTACGCTAAATTGTTATTCTCTAAATAGACGCAAAAACACAGAGAATAATATGCAACTTCCAATCATTCATGCCGATACAGGCACACCGATTAAATTTATTGAAAAATCAAATTTTGATACTTGGCTTTCATCGCAAGAAAGCTTTGTAAAAATTTATGTTGATGCAACGCGCTCTGCAAATAGCAACATAATTGTGGTGCCTAAACAAAACGCAACTGGACTTGAATTCGTTGTTGTAATTGTTACTGATGTAACTGATATGTGGAATGCCGGTGATTTAGCAAAACAATTACCTAAGGGTCAGTACACGCTAGATGTTAACGATGACTCCTTGCTAGGTTATGCGCTGAGCTTTGTATTAGGTGCATATCAATTTGCCGTCTATAAGTCTCTACCAGCTATTGAATCTAAAATCGCGATTGCAGATGAAGAAATCTTTAATAAAGTAAAGCAGCAAGCTGAGGCCATTTATTTGGTTCGTGACTTGGTTAACATGCCAGCAGCAGACATGATGCCTCAGCACCTTGCTGAAACCATGGAAGAATTAGCAGCTCGCTTTGATGGTCAGTTTAGCCAAATTATTGGTGACGAATTATTAGAGCAAAATTACCCAACAATTCACATGGTGGGTCGTGCAAGCGACAACAAACCAAGATTACTCGATTTAGTATGGGGTAATGAGAGTGCACCAAAACTGACACTTGTAGGTAAAGGTGTTTGTTTTGACTCAGGTGGTTTAGATTTAAAACCTGCTGCAGGCATGCGTAATATGAAGAAGGATATGGGCGGTGCTGCTCATGTTATCGGTCTTGCACAAATGATCATGGCTGCAAACCTACCTGTTAGACTTCGTGTGCTTGTTCCTGCCGTTGAAAATGCAGTGTCTCGTAATGCGTTTAGACCTGGCGATGTGATTAAAACACGTAAGGGCATTACGGTTGAGATTGATAACACAGATGCTGAAGGTCGCCTAGTATTGTGTGATGCATTAGCTGAAGCACAAACCGAAAATCCTGATCTGCTAATCGATTTTGCAACCTTAACAGGCGCTTGTCGCATTGCATTAGGTACAGAACTTCCAGGTTTTTATTCAACTGACCAAGCAATTGCAAGTGACATCATGGCTCAAGGTTTACAAAACCAAGATCCAGTTTGGCAGCTTCCTCTTTTCGATCAATATAAAACTTTGTTTAAGAGTGATGTTGCAGACATTGCTAACTGTGGTTCAACGCCATTTGGTGGGTCAATTACTGCAGCGTTATATTTGAAAGAGTTTGTTGAGCCAGCAACTACGCCTTGGCTTCATTTTGACGTGATGGCTTATAACATCAGACCATTACCGGGTCGTCCAGTGGGTGGTGAAGGCTTAGGGCTCCGTGCTACGTTTGACTATTTAGCTACACGCTATAAATAGTACTCGAAAATTCATATAACAAAAATGCGAACCATTGGTTCGCATTTTTATATTAAGAGGCATTACTTAGCTGGAATGTTCTCTAAGATAGCTTTCATTTGTTGCCAATATAAACCCACAGATTCAATGTTTACCTTCTCATCAGGAGAGTGCGGGAATTTGATTGTAGGGCCAAATGAAATCATGTCCATTTCAGGGTATGGTTCTTTAAATAGTCCACACTCAAGGCCAGCATGAATAACCATGATATGTGGCTTGTGGCCATAAATATCTTCATATACGTCACGGAATGTATGCAAAATTTGAGAATCAGGATCTGGTTTCCAACCAGGATATGCACCACTGAATTCAATCGTTGCGCCTGCTAAGTTTGCCAGTGAAGCAAGTGTACCTTCTACGTCAGTTCGACCAGAATCAATTAAAGAGCGGATCAAACAAAGTACTTCAATGCTGTATTCACTTGTTTCAATGACACCAATATTCAATGATGTTTCAACCACACCTTGAATGTCATCGCTCATGCGTACTACACCATTTGGACAGGCATTGATTAGTGACAACACAGTATTTTGGCTGCTTGCGTTTAATGGCAAGGCATCACTTTCAAATGTTTGCGCTTTAAAAGATAAGTTTGCTTCAATGGCGCTTAATTCGGTTTTTGTTAGTGTTTCAAACTCAGAGATTGAGTTATGAAATGCGTCTAATTGTGCATTTTCAACTAACACTTCAGCATACGCTTCACGAGGAATAGCATTTCTCAGTGAGCCACCATTAAAACCGACTAACTGAACATTAAAGTTGTTTGTGTGATTTTTTAAAAAACGTGCAAGGAGTTTGTTAGCATTAGCACGGCCAGTATGAATGTCTACGCCAGAGTGCCCACCTCTTAAACCGTTAAGAACAAGCTTTAAACGAGTTGTATCTTCATTGATGGCTTGACGTTCTAATTGCAAAGTAAGGCTTGCATCGACGCCACCGGCACAGCCCATGTAAATCTCACCTTCTTGCTCAGAATCTGTATTTAGAAGAATGTCACCTTCTAACCAGCCAGCTTCTAAACCGAATGCGCCAGTCATACCTGCTTCTTCATCAATGGTTAGAAGTACTTCGAGTGGACCGTGTTTAATGTCATCAGCGGCTAATACAGCAAGGCACGACGCCATACCAATGCCGTTGTCAGCACCTAAAGTAGTGTCAGTTGCAGTAACCCATTCACCGTCGATGTAAGGTTTAATTGCATCAGTTACAAAGTCATGATCAGTGCCGTTATTCTTTTGTGGCACCATATCAATATGAGCTTGAAGCACAACCGGCTTTTTATTTTCCATGCCCGGATATGCAGGCTTTTTGATAAATACGTTACCCGTGTTATCTCTTTTAACTTCTAGAGATTGGCTTTTTGCCCACTCAATAATGAACTGTGCAAGTGCTTCTTCGTGTTTTGAAGGATGCGGAATAGAACAAATTTGATCGAAGAATTGCCAAATTGCTTGAGGTTCTAGTTGGCTAATTTCTGAATGTGGAGTGAACAATGTTTTCAATGTTTTGCCCTTATTTGAATGTAACGGTTTAATATTACCATTCAAATAAGGGCTGGGGATAGCTTACTGGCAGTACTTGATGGCGTCAGCCATTATCTCTAGCCCAGTTTGTTTACACTCTGGCAGCTCAGCTTTACTTTCAATGATAGGCGTAACGCGCTCGCCCCATTTTATATAACTTGCAGCCCAAGTTAATCCTGCACCAAATGCTGCACTCATTATATGACTGTGCGGTTTGATTTTGCCTTGCTCTAACGCTTCACACAGTGCAATTGGAATAGTAGCAGCAGAGGTGTTTCCATAGTGTTGGATATTGACCATCACTTTGTCATCGTTAAGCTGTAATTGTTTGGCAATGGCTTGAATAATTCTTAGATTTGCCTGATGAGGAATAAGCATATCGATGTCTTCGAGTGCTAAATTTGCTTGTGACAGCACATCATCACAGGCCTCGCTCATACCTTTTACCGCGCGCTTAAAGATATCTTTACCTTGGAACAGAATATCAGAAGGTTGAGCTGAATTATGTTTATCTATGTCAGTGCCGAAGTTTCGGATATGAAGAATTTCTCTGTCTTCTGAATCACAGCCTGTTTTTGTTGCTAACAGGCCAAATTCTTCACTTGAGGCTTCAAGTACAACAGCACCTGCACCATCACCAAATAAAACGGCACTGTCACGCTTTGCCCAGTTTACATGCCAAAGCATTCGTTCGGCAGCAATAACTACTGCGCGCTTTACCATACCGGCGCGAATTTGTGCGGTTGCATTTTGTAATGCATATAAGAACCCAGAACACGCTGCATTTACATCACATGCCGCTGCACCGGTTGCCCCGATTTGTTGCTGAACATATGAGGCTGTATTTGCAACAAGTGTTGAAGGGGTGCAAGTAGCAAGTAAAACAAGGTCAATGTCTTCTCCTGCAATACCAGCACAATCTAATGCACGTTTAGCTGCAACAGTCGCTAATTCACCAGTACCAACATGACTGACTCTTCTCGATTTTATGCCTGTGCGAGTTGAAATCCACTCATCGGTGGTGTCAACTACTGTGCTTATATCTTCGTTTGAAAGTGTTGCTGGGGGTGTACATTTACCCCAGCCAATAATTTTGGCGTATTGCATAGTTTTATATCTCATCTGACCAGACGGGAGTTTATAACAAACTTCTTTTTGTAATTCTAGTCAGGATACTTTATGAAGCGTTAAGAAGTAGTCTAAGCTTAGATTAAAGTCTTTGAATTTGGTGTGATTATGGCAAATAAAATGACGACTTCGCTATTAAGCCACCTTATTGAATTGGAGAGGCGATTACTGGACCCAGTTGTTAGAGCATCGAAAAACCAATTAAGCCATTTACTTCATGATGACTTTTATGAGATTTCGGCAAATGGCTTAATGTTTAATAAGCAACATGTGATTGGTCGGTTACCGCTTGAGAAAATTCCACAGATCTATAACCAAGACTTTAAGGGACAAGTGTTGACCGACACCCTTGCTCAACTGACCTATCATGCAGCTTATCGTATGAATGTTCATCATGCCTTGAATTTTTCAATTCGAATGTCAATTTGGGCTAAGACTGAGAAAGGGTGGCAGTTATTCTTCCATCAAGGCACACCTTGCCCTGAGTTCACCTTGAGCTATAAAGAGTAGGTGCATTTTTTGTTTTATATCAACGAACCCTAGGTTTAGTTTTACCCGTTAAGCAGAGTCCGTTAAAGTATCGCTCAAATTTTTTATGAGCATGTTAAATGATCAGCTTTTCGCCGCAATCCGCCATTGGTCGCTTATTATTACTTAGAACTATCGCCATTTTAATGCAGTTGCTTTTGGTATTAGCTTCGGCATTTTGGTTTGATAAGTCCATTGAGCTTTTACCAGTATTGACTGTTATTGCTATTGAATCTTGTTTTCAATTAGTCAGCGTGTTCGCTTATAGAAAAACCAGTGAAGCTGCACCTTCGGGTATGATGCTGCAGTTACTAGCCGATATTATGTTTATGACGGTTCTACTGAGCTTGTCAGGTGGTGCGAGTAATGCGTTTGTGTCAATGCTGATTATCCCAATCGTCATTGCTGCTGTGACCTTGCCTAGCCAGTTTGTGATAATTATCTCGCTCTGTTCATTAGTCGCATATGGTTATTTATTTGTGACTATGGGGGGGCATCACATGCATCACATGGACATGGAGCTACATTTTAAAGGCATGTGGGCAAATTTTGTATTAAGTGTATTTATTGTTGTTATGGTTGTCATGGCAATGGCGAAGCAATTAAGGGTTAAAGAGCAGTCTTTAGCTAAGGTAAGAGAAAAACAACTTAAAAATGAGCAGCTCATTGCGTTGGGCAGTGCCGCTGCGCAGGCAACTCATCAATTGGCAACGCCACTGGGTAACATCAATTTATTGTTTGAAGAGTTGAAAGAAGACTACCCGGAACATCCAGCTTTAGTAGATATGGGTAAAGCGATTGATACTTGTAAAGAGCAACTTGATTTATTTAGAGCACAAACCGAAAAATTTAAATCTTCAGATAGTTTTGGTGTACAAAGCACACTTGCTATCTTGCAAGAGCTTGAAACCTTGATGGCATTACAATTCCCGGAGCAGAGCCTAATTATGGACGAAGTAGTTGATATTTTCGTCAGTGATGATCCTATGCTGATCCCTGCTTTATTGAATGTACTTGCAAATGCCGCGCAGGCCAATACTAAAACCAATGCAAAGGAAATAATTTTAGAAAGTTCAATTGAAAAAGGTACTTGGGTGCTATCAATAACAGATCATGGCCCGGGGATCGACCCAAAAAAGATGGAGCGTTTGGGTCATACAATAGTAAAAAGTGAATCAGGTCTTGGTATGGCCTTGGTTTTATCTCATGCATCAATAGAGCGATTAAAAGGGACTATTCGATTAGAAAACCAGTGTAAATATGGCGCTAAAACAACAATTACTTTGCCAATTAAAGAAAATGAGTTATGAAGTTACTTATCATTGAAGACGATGAAGCATTTGCAAGAACACTTGCCAGACGATTGCAAAAGCATGGATTTGATAGTCATGTTGAAAACAACGAAGCGAATGTCATGCTTGCGCTTGAGAAAATTGCCCCTGATTTTGTGCTACTAGATATGAAACTGCAGACTAAATCTGGATTACATTTCATTGAGCCTATTAAGGCATACAAACCTAGTATCAAACTTGTGTTGTTAACTGGGTTTGCAAGTATCGCAACTGCAGTTGAAGCGGTTAAACTGGGCGCTGACGATTATTTAACTAAGCCGGCTGATACTTTGTTGATAGTTCAAACGTTATTAGGGACAGAGGGTGCTCAAAAAGCAGAATTGCAATCAGAAACGAGAATGTCAGCAGAACGGTTAGAATGGGAACACATTCAACAGGTACTAAAAGCGAACCATGGTAATGTGTCTGAAACTGCAAGACAGTTAAACATGCATCGAAGAACGCTACAACGTAAATTACAGAAAAAACCTGTACAAAAATAGTCAATAATTGCGAGTTTGAAGTTTATTAACTAGATTTGAATTTACGAATGGTTTGATGCTTCATTATTATGCAGTTGGCAGAACTTAATTATTGGGCAATTTTACTTGCCGCGTTATCTTCTTTTATGCTGGGCGGTTTATGGTACTCCCCGGTTTTATTTGGCAAAACTTGGTTAGAGGGGTGTGGGTTAACTGAACTTGACTTACAAAATAGCGATCCAAAACTGATTTATGGTTTAGCATTTATACTGTCATTGTTGGCTGCGTTTGTTTTGGCATTTATATTAGGACCTGATCCTAATATTACACAATCAATCATCATTGGCGCGGCAGTAGGTATTGGTTTAGCGTCAAGCTCATTAGGGATTTCCTATATTTTTGAACAAAGACCCCTTAGTTTGTTTTTAGTTAATGGGGGTTACCATACTTTCCAGTTTATTCTTATGGCAGTGATACTGAGTGTCACAGGCTAGTAATAACAACTCAGAATTGTTGAAATACATATCATCTCATCGGGGCGGACATTTGCCCTGTTTTCATTTTTCTCTCTCATTTAACTTAGATACGTTTTGCTGTTTCAATGAGTGAAAGTAACCCTTCCCATGGAATGGGCCAGTGTTTTCGGGTTAGCTAATCTTATATTGCTTCAAACTCTGCTAAGCGGGCAGGTAGCAATTGATAGTGGATACAAAACGTGATCGATATTCTTTTTGATGTCATTGGTATGACTGGAACTGCGCTTGTGGTTGGTGCTTTCTTTATGCTTCAACTAGGCAAAGCTGAACCTACCGGTATTGTTTATAACTTAATGAACTTAAGCGGTGCAATACTCTTGCTTATTAGCCTGTGCTATAACTTTAATCTTGCTAGTTTTGTTATTGAATTATTCTGGATAGCCGCGTCTTTAATTGGTTTATACAAATATTTCAAAGGAAAACGCACCCAACTCGCATAATGTTCTCAAAATAGAAATATAAAACTTGCACAGTCTGTTAACATTAGTATTATTAAACTATGTAAATAGGCTGTGCATGGAATTGCATTTAGCTGCTCTGTCGCTGAAATAATGAGCCAAGCTATGAGAATAATAATACCTACGATTTCTTTACTTTCAATTTTGTATTCTGGTCATGTGTTATCAAATATTGAAAGTGATGAAGATCTATTTGACTTATCATTTGAGCAACTTTTAGACGTTAATATTTCTCTTGCCACTAAAACGGACGAAACTCGCTCGTCTGTTCCATCAAGTATTACCGTATTTAATCAACAACATATTTCACTTTTAGGCGTAACGAATGCCTATGAGTTAATGAACTTTGTGCCTGGCTTTCAGTCAACTCGAGGTGATTGGGTAGGGGCTGTGCCTAAAGAGCATACGCGAGGCATCTATCTAGACAGTGGTAATGTACTGGTCATGATCAATGGGCAGAGACTGAATGACCCTTCTTTTGGCAAGGCATCTGTTTATATGCCTTTTATTCCTGTTGAACTGATTGAACGTGTTGAGTTTATTCGAGGCCCTGGTTCTGCGCTCTACGGTAGTAATGCATTTTTGGGCGTTATGAATGTTGTGACCACTTCTGAACGTACTCAATTCAGTGCCTCAATCGGTGAGCACGGTGAGCTACAAGCTGGCTTTTCATTTAATAAAGAGCTGCATGAAGGTTTAAAAATTCACAGTAACTTATCTCTAAATAAGCGTGATGGTGAAACCTACTCTTTTGGTACGAAAGACCCCTTAGAATCCTACTTTTTTGAGTTAGGTGCTCAATGGCATAATCTAGACATTAATGTAAGGAAAAACGCGACACAATTAGATGAGTTCATCAATCTTGCCGGTGCGTCGAAAGGCAATCATCATCACAGTGAAAACACCGCTTTGCAGGCGACTTATACTTGGTTAAACGATGACTTATGGCATTTATCTACTTCATTCGATTTTATCCGTCATGAAATTGAAAGTAAGGGGTTAATTGTTTCTGCACAAAACACAAACTTGGCTGGTGACTTTTTTGTTGGTCCAGCATGGTCAACCAAAGATATGGCTGTGAAAGTTGATGGCAGTTATCAATTTAGTGACTCCTTACAAGTCAATTTTGGTGCTGAATATTCGGAAGAAGAACAATTTAAAGCTGGTGTGATCAGTAGTTATTATGACTATCAATCGGGTAATACCTTAGTCGAAAACCAATATTACTTAGGAGAGACTAGAACGATTGAATCTCATCCCCCGTTCAAAAATTTGTTGGCCTCGTTTGATTCTTATGCTTTGTATACTCAGGCTAAGTATGTAGCGTCAGAACAATTAACGATGTTTGTTGGCGCACGTTTTGATGAAGTGAAAAGTATAGATAGCAAGCTATCACCCAGGCTTGCTCTCATTTATGACCTAAATGAAAAGCATACTTTAAAGTTGCAATATGGCGAATCTTTTAGAACACCGGTTAGTAACGAACTTTACTCAAATGACGATGTGACTGTCGGTAACCCTGATCTGAAATCAGAGTATGTTAAAACGACGGAATTGGTCTGGCACACTGAAAACCAAAACTGGCAGATGGATGTGGTGTTTTTCAATAATGAGTTGAAAGACTTCATAAATTTAGTGGCGACAGATCAAGCTCAAACTCGCTTTACTTTTGATAATGTATTTGAAGCAAGTATGCAAGGGGTTGAAGTTAATAGTAACTTTAACCTTACAGAAAGTACTTGGTTTGAAGCTGGCTTCACTCAATTGTTTGATGAACCCATTAACCCGAGCTTTAAGCGATTTGCTGCAGCAGCCATTACCCATCAATTCGATGTAGTACAGTTGAGTGTGAATGCAATTTGGCGTGATGAGGTATTTGTTGAATCTGAAGATCAAACAGTCTCAGCAGATTTTAAACAGTCAGATTATTTCTTGCTAGGGCTAACCGCCAGTTGGAATATTGATAGTGACAGCTCGATAATTCTTAAGGCTCAAAATCTACTCGATAAGCAATACAAAGTGTTTGATCCAAGAATGACTGACGGCGTTGTACCGACTCAATCAAGAAAGTTACTACTTCAGTATCGCCAAACTTTCTAAATATCAAAGTTCATCAAAAGCGCCGGTGTCGGCGCTTTTTTGTTTTTTAGCCTAATAATACCAATCCGCAATAACACTTAATCATTTTGAGGGATTAAACCTGATGATAGCTGCGTTAAAGATTTCTCATTTAGAACAACTAAATAACGAAATATTTGCCTAGCTACCAACAGGGTTTTCTTGCCTCAAAATAGACCACTTAGTTAAGCTGATTGGTATAAAAAGCTTTCAAATTCTCTCTAATATCCTTCAGTTGTACTTCTCATTAAATAATCGAATTCAAACAGAGCTGATCATATTTGATCTAACTCAAAAACAAACACCAAAATAAATGCAAATAAAAATAATTCTTGAATGCATTTGTTTGGTTCGTTAATATTTGCTGAATAATAAACTATAAACTGATAATTAAAGGGATAAGAGTGAAAAACTTTAAGAAATTTGCGCTTACGCTAGTTTGTACAGCAGTATTATCTGCATGTAATGGTGATGATGGTAAAGACGGTGCTGTAGGTGCGGTTGGTCCTCAAGGGGAGCAAGGTGCTGCAGGTCAAAATGGTGTTGCTAATTATGTAACAGCGGAAGATGTTGTTAAAACTAACGCACAGCATGCCTATGCTGTTTTCGCTGACTCTCTGATTGCAGCTAAAACAATGCAAAAAGCGATTGACGAATTTGTTGCAAATCCGACAGAAGCAAACTTCATTGCTGCAAAAAAAGCTTGGCTTTTTGCACGTGAACCATATGGTCAAACTGAAGTGTACCGTTTCCGTGAAGGCCCAATCGACGCACTTACAGAAATTGATGGTCAACCAGCATTAGTTGATGGCGAAGGCCCAGAAGGCGCAATTAATGCTTGGCCTTTAGCAGAAGCGTTAATCGACTACACGATTGATATGGACGGTCATCAGGCGCGTGGTACTGCTGCGGTTTATCAAGCCGGTGGTAATATCATTTCAGATCAAGAAAACTTCCCAGAAATTACAAAGCAGTTATTACAAGATAAATTCGAATTAGATGGTGAAGAAGCCAATGTAACGTCAGGTTATCACGCAATCGAATTCTTACTGTGGGGTCAAGATTTAAACCAAGATCTTACTTACACAGCTGCACGTGATTATACAGCAGGTCACCGTAAAGCCTCTGATTTTTATACTATTGACAATATGCCAACAGATTCAAATGGTGCAACTTGTACATCTGGCGAGCAAGGCGCAATTGACGCAATTTGTGCGCGTCGTGGTCAATACTTAAAAGTAGCCGCTGAGTTATTAGTTGATGACCTGCAAGCGGTGACTGAAGCATGGACTCCTGGCACAGGCTTCCATTATTTAGAATATGTAAAACCTGAAAATGCAAAGAAAAACTTAGGTGCAATGCTAGAGAGTATGGGACGTTTAAGCTTCGGTGAACTTGCGGGTGAGCGAATGAGTATTGCTGTTCGCACCGATAGTCAAGAAGATGAGCACTCTTGTTTTTCAGATAACACACACCGTGATATCTATCTAAATGCCAAAGGTGTTCAAAACCATTATTTAGGCAAATATACACGTATTAATGGTGAAGAGTTAGTAGGCGCAAGTATTCATGACCTGTTAGTAAAAGAGGGTAAGCCTGAGCTTGCTAACGAGCTACGCGCAGCCCTTGAAGCGTCAATGGCAAGTGCCTCGGTTATTGATACGAATGCCAAGCTAGGTGTGTCTTTTGACGTTCAAATTCAAAATGAAGACCGTAAAAAAGAAGTGTATGCGACTATCTCTGCACTTGCGACACAAACAGATCTGATCCAAAAAGCCATCGATGAGCTTGGTGTTTCAGCTGAAGACCTAAAACAAGATACTGAAGAAGATATCTAATTTAATATGGCTGGCCTTTGTGCCGGCCTTTTCAGTTTCTGGTTACAGTAGTAAGCAGTTCAGGGGCACTGAATGAGTAATAAAAAATCAATGTTAGCTTTAATCATCGCGCTTATTTTTCTGCAAGGCTGTGGTGGTGGAAGTAGCACGCAAGATACAAACTCTCCAACAAATTCAAACAATAACGGCGACAATACATCCGAAGGCAATCAAGGCAATAAAGATAATCTGGCTTTTCCTGATCTCACCTTAAATGATGGCCTACCTGATTTACTCAAAGATACACCTGACGAGTTTGAGCACTTAGCAGCAGGGGAAGCATCGGTTAATATTTTTAATGAAGATGCATTTAGCCAAGCACTGCCTGAAATCGTTGATACGCCAAGTCTTGATGCCGTTTTCAAAGCGGGCGACCATGTTTTTCGCTCTAATCATGAAGGGCAAGGTCCTATTTTTAATAACACCACTTGCCAAGGGTGTCATATCAAAGATGGTAGAGGCGTTGTGCCTAAATCAGCCAATGAGCCGATGATCAGCATGTTTTTGAGAGTAGGCGATAGTAATGGCAAAGTTGACCCTGTTTATGGCGACCAAATTCAAGTTTTTGGCACCATAGATGGTCAAACGGATGTGTTAGCAAAACATAACGGAGCCATAGAAGAAGGGTTGGCTTATGGCGAAGCATACACTTGGGTCGAATATGAAGAAGTGACCGGACAATTCGCAGATGGCGAAAGTTATTCCTTAAGAAAACCCGTCTATAAAGTAAAAGACCTTGCTTATGGTGAGTTTAATCAAGATGTGCAGTTTTCTCCGCGCGTATCTCCCCATGTTTATGGCTCAGGTTTATTAGAGAGTATTCCAGCACAAAGTATTTTAGCTTATGCCGATCCAGATGATACAAACAATGATGGTATATCTGGTAAAGCAGCCTATACAACTCACCCAATCAATAATGAAAAGATGCTCGCACGTTTCGGTCAAAAAGCGGTAACAGCATCTGTATTACAACAAATTTCTGGTGCATACCGAGGTGATATGGGCGTAACGAATACGGTTGCAACAGGCGAGCCTTGTACTGAAGCTCAAACTGCGTGCCTTGCTCAAGCTGAAAAAGAACAAAACAAGCACCATGATGGTGTTGATTTAAACAACGTCGATTTGGCTCAAGTCGAGTTTTATAACCGTACACTAGCAATACCAAATCGTCGTGGTTTTGATACTGAGAATAACCTTTGGAATGATGATGTACTAAAAGGAAGAAGCCAGTTTTTTGCTGCTAATTGCCACAGTTGCCATGTGCCAAGACATAAAACGGGTGAAGCGAAAGGGAGCTTGCTTGGTGATGTAGATTTAGTGCAAGTGTCTACAGACACACGAACCAACATTTCAGCTTTACAAAATTTAGTGATTTATCCATATACCGATTTACTTCTCCACGACATGGGCGGCAGTTGCAAAGTAACTCGTGAGTTGGCAAGTGGTGAAGCGTGTGACAGCGGTGAAAGTTGCTATTACGTGCAGCGCTGTGAGGGACTTGCTGATGGTCGTCCTGAAGGTGATGCATCTGGCACTGAATGGAAAACGCCAGCTTTATGGGGGTTAGGTTTAGTTCAAACGGTGACACCAAAAGCAACATTTTTGCATGATGGCCGTGCACGCACCTTATCTGAAGCGATCCTTTGGCATGGCGGTGAAGCTGAACCAGCAAAGCAAGCTTATTTAAATATGGATAAACCAGCACGTGATGCGCTGTTGGCTTTCTTGAATTCACTATGATGTTAAATCTACAAAAAAGCAGTTTGCTTACAGCCGCTCTTATTTGTTTGTCTATGCCTGTCAATGCATCAGAATCAAACGAGCAAGCGGCTAAGCCTGGCGGGGATGCAACAGGGCGATTGAATTATCGCTCTTTTGTTGAACCCGCTAAAAATATACCGCGCATGGAGCAGTTGGATTTTTGGGATGGCTTTTCATTTTTTCGAGATCCTTGGGTTGCTTCACCTTCGATTACCAGAGACAGAGATGGGCTCGGGCCGCTGTTTAACGCGCGTTCATGCAAAACCTGTCATGCCGATGGTGGACGAGGCAGGCCGTCAAAACATGGGGAGATAGCAGAGCCTGCATTGCTATTTAGGTTTTTACAGGCAAATGCAAGCAAAGGAGATAGCAGATATGGCGGGCAACTTCAGCCTCTGGCAATTCGTTTGTCTCATGAGAAGCTTACTAAGCCTGTTCAAGGTGAGGCACAAGTACGCGTATTTTATGAGGAAATAACAGGGCATTACGATGACGGCGAAACTTATACGCTCAGAAAGCCTCGTTACGAAATTGAAAATCTCGCCTACGGATCGCTTGAAAAAGGCACTTATCTATCTGCCCGCTATGCCCCAGCTGTATATGGTATGGGCTTATTAAATGCAATTCAGGAGAAAGATTTACTTATCCTTGAAGATATTAACGACGCTAATAAAGATGGTATTAGTGGTAAATATAATCAGGTGATAGATGCGGTAAGTGGCGAAAAGCGCATAGGTCGGTTTGGCTTTAAGGGCTTACATAGCACACTAGAACAACAAGTCGCAGGCGCATTTGTTAATGATATTGGTATTACTAATCCTATCTTTAAGAACGAAACCTGTTTAGCTCACCAAGTTGCTTGTAAACAAGCTGCAAGTGTCGACCCTGAACATGTACTGGACATTCCAAAAAAACTCCATTATTTAACCGTGTATATGAGTCAATTGATTGCTCCCCCTCCTGCAAGAGATTTACAAAGTAGTAAGTCAAAGCAAGGGCAAACTCTATTTTACAAATTGCAGTGTCAGCAATGTCATACACCCAGTTTTACCACAGATACCTCATACGAGGTAAAAGCGTTAGCAGGGCAAACTATTTGGCCTTATACCGATTTAGCTTTGCATGATATGGGCGAAGGTTTAGCAGATAAAGGCATTGAAAACCTCGCATTAGGGAGTGAATGGCGAACCCCGCCTCTTTGGGGGATAGGTTTACAGCATAGAGTTCAGGGCTTTTCTGCATTTTTACACGATGGTCGTGCACGCACTATTGAAGAAGCGGTGCTTTGGCATGGCGGTGAAGCACAGCCACATCAACGAAAATTCAAATCATTAACGAAGCAGCAACGAGCAGCACTGTTGTACTTCTTAAAACAAATTTAATTCGGATAAACAATGAAAACAATCAACGCTTTAATGCCAACAACAATTGCAGTCGTCCTAAGCCTTTTATTATCAGGTTGTGGTGGAGGCGGCTCTAACGAGCAAACACCTACGACTTCGCCAACAACAGATCAAGGAAGTGGGTCAACAGATAACTCGAATGCTTTGACTGAAGCACAAGCGCTTGAAAAAATAACAACAGTGTTAGTTGATGATGTGATCTTACCGAGTTATCAGCTCATGCTGACTGAAAGCGAAGCCCTGCAAAATACAACCAGTGAAGTGTGTAATAAGTCGGAGTTTACAGAAGCAGATTTAACCCGCTTGCAAAACGCTTGGAACAAAGCAAATAGTGCTTGGCAGGTAGCACGTACCATTAAGTTTGGGCCTATATCAGACACCTATATTTACTCACAAATTCAATATATGCCTATTGAAGCAACTAAATTAGCCAATGATGTTGAGTCTATTTTGATTGAGGGGGAAACATTTACAGATGGCTTTCCAAGTTCAAAACACCAACTCCAAGGTCTGCCTGCATTTGAATATGTGGTCTTTAATCAAGATGAAGCCAATGTATTTCTTTCATCTCAAAACCAAGGGCAACGCTGTGCATATTTAAATGTGATTGCAAATAACACTTTCACACTGATGGATGAAGTAGTTACACAGTGGCAAGGTGAGTATGGCGAACAATTTAAGGCTGGAACGGGGAGTTTTAGCGGCCATAAGGGCGCCATCGAAAAGTATTTAACTTTTTGGTTTGAATACCTGGAAATTATCAATGATGAAAAACTAAAAGCGACACTAGATACATCATTACCTGGTAACCCAGAATTATTAGAAAGTCCGTTTGCCCATGTGTCTGTGAATAACATTAAAACTAACATCACCGCTTTAGAGCAACAGTTTAATGGTGCAACTGAGTTTGGTTTTGATGATTTATTGGTTGAGTTACATGACCGAGAAGACGTCAAAAATGAAATTACTTTACACTTTAAAGCGGTTAATTCGGACCTAGAAGCGCTTGAAAACGAAACTCTGGCTGATTTAATCGCAACAGAGGCAGGCAGAGAAAAACTGACAGCTGTTCGTACTTCGATCACAGAGTTGCGTGCACTTATGGCATCTGATTTTGTACAAGTAACCGACTTAGCGCCTGGTTTTAATACCAACGATGGTGACTAATAGGGTGGCGTTATGAATCGACGTAGTTTTATAAAGGGCGCAATAGCATTAAGTGCATGTTCGACACTAATGCCATGGTTGTCGGCGTGTTTTGTATCGCCGAAAACCTTGTTTGCGAGTGCGTTCACAGATAAAGCCAACCGACATTATGTTGGTTGGTTTGACGAGCAGGGTCATTTACATGGACGCGTTGAGATCTCTGAGCGCGCCCACGATTTAGCCTATATTAAATCGCAAAATAGAATAATCGCCTTTGCTAGAAGGCCCGGCGTTAAGTTGCACGTTATTGATGTCGCATCGAAGCTGGTAGTTAAAGAAATTGACGCCCAGCCTCAGCATCACTTTTTTGGGCATGGTGTATTAAATGCTGACGAAAGTTTATTGTTCACCACAGAAAACTACTTCGATGAACATATGACAGAGCGAGATGGTTTAATCACCGTTCGTGAGAGTAAAGATTTTTCTATTGTTCGGCAGTTTTCAAGTCACGGAGTAGGACCACATCAACTTGCACTGTTAAGTGACAATCAAACTTTAGTGATTGCCAACGGTGGAATTCATACTCATCCAGCTAAATCGAGAGAAAAGCTAAATCTAGACACCATGCAACCAAACTTAAGTTATATAAATACGCTAAATGGTGAACTTGTTGCTAAGCACCAGTTACGCGACAAGCATTTAAGTATTAGACATTTGTGCGTGGCGAGTGATGATACCGTTTACTTTGGTTGTCAGTATCAAGGTGCTGTATATCAGGTGAATCCGCTTATTTATGTTCATAGAATTGGTGAGCAGCTCCAGCCAATGCAAGCAACTGATAATGAATGGATGCGTTTTAAACAGTACATTGCGAGCCTTTCAGTTAATGAAAAAAATGAGCTGGCTGTCACTTCTCCTCGCGGGAGCGTGGTGAGTATTTGGGATAGAAGTACGCGAGAATTAAAGTCTTTATTAACGCTGGATGATACTGCTGGCGTTGCGAGTAGCAAAACTACATTTATCGCAACAACAGGGCGGGGTAATTTAGTTGGTGTAGACAAAGCGTTAAGTGCGATTAATCAACATCAGATCCGGTGGGATAATCACTTGATCAGTTTTATGGCTTAAATTCTATACCACTGAGAAATTTCATTCTGAACACAGGTAAAATTTGCTGCGTTTTCAGTTATTAACGACTGAAAGCGCATTTTCTCTTTTAGATCCCTCTTTTTTAGAATTGCGTCTTGTCGTTCAAAACCCACTCATTCATACTCACTCCTTAATTACGAAGTAATCTGCACGCTGAATACTAAATTTATCTCTAGCGGTTACTTTCAATACAAACGGCATTGAATGTATTTACAAACAAAATAACGAAAATAATAAAGTAATGTACGAATATGATTTCAGATAACAATAAAACACTTTTCCACTTTTTTTATTTATTACTCGGACCAGCCATTTTCTTATCAACCTTTTTAATTGAAACGCCATCGGGTATGCCTGACGTCGCTTGGAAAACCGCAGGTTTAGCACTTTGGTTGGGTGTGTGGTGGGTGAGTGAGGTTGTGCCTATTCCTGTGACCTCATTAGTGCCCATCATTGCTGTGCCATTGGCAGGAATTAACGATATAAAATCCGTGACGAGTGTGTACTCTCATCCGCTTATTTTTCTATTTTTAGGCGGCTTTTTAATTTCTATTGCGATGGAAAAGTGGCACTTACACAAACGAATTGCCCTGATCACCATGCTGAAAAGTGGTAATAATCCAAAATTCCAGATCTTGGCCATGATGATGGTCAGTGGCTTTTTATCAATGTGGATCAATAACACAGCAACAACCCTAATGATGTTGCCGATTGCTTTGTCAGTTATCTATGTTTTACGAGAAAACAATAGTAGTTGTGATAATTACGGTAAGGCGCTGCTATTGGCGATTGCTTACAGTGCGAGTATAGGCGGTGTAGGGACTATCATTGGGACTGCGCCAAATGCATTGATGGCCGCTTATTTATGGGAAAACCATCAAATCAAAATCGGCTTTGCTCAGTGGATGATTTTCGCTGTGCCATTCGTCTTTACCATGATTGTCATTTGTTGGTATTGGTTGACTCGATTTGCTTTTAACGTGAAGCAAGTCGGCAATAATGCTCAGTTAAACACACTGTTTCAAAAACAAGTAGATGATCTGGGTAGCATGACACTTGCCGAGAAGAACGTTCTGTTTGTGTTTGTTTTTGCTGCAGTGAGCTGGGTGTTAAGGCCTTATTTGGCAAGTTGGACAGGGTTAAATTTCACAGATACCGGTATTGCTATTATTGCGGCGTTATTGCTTTTTGTACTCCCAGCAAAGAAAGACAATAAAACCAAGGTGATGGATTGGGAAGCAGCGCAAGCTGTACCTTGGGGTATTCTATTGTTATTCGGCGGTGGTCTTGCGCTTGCTGCACAAATTAAAAGTTCTGGCCTAGCGCAATATATTGCGGATATGTTGTCTGGCGCATCAGCTATCCCACTAATTTTAGGTGTATTAGTGGTTGCAACATTAATTTGCTTTTTAACTGAGATCACATCTAATACTGCCACAGCCGCTGGTTTCTTGCCTTTACTAGGCCCTGTTGCAGAGCAAATTGCAGGTACACCACTAATTTGGGTGATTCCAGCAGCAATCGCTGCGAGCTGCGCATTTATGATGCCAGTTGCAACACCGCCTAATGCTATTGTATTTGGTTCCGGGGAGATAAAGATAAAAGACATGGTAAAAGCCGGCTTTATGATGAATATCATTGCGGTCTTACTCATAACCCTGTTAACTATGACACTCGGCTCTTGGGTATTCGGTTACTAAAACAGGCAGACTTTTGCAGCAAAAACTATCGACCAAACTATTTGTTTATTTTTTAGGTTTAATTATCGGGTTGTGCGCCATCTATCATGTTGGCGTGCAATACGATCTTAAACAGACTCGTCAAAACAGCACTGAAAATCTAGAAAAGCTTCATCAATATTTTACCTCAGAACTTGCGCGTTTTACTTCAATTCCAAATTTAGTGCGACAAAACACGCACATGTTGAATCTGCTCGATGAAGAAACTAAACATGATTTAAAGCCGCTTAATGAATACCTTGCAGACATTCAAATTGCCAGTGGCGCATCAGATGTGTATGTGTTGAATAAGCAAGGATGGGTGACTGCCAGTAGTAACTGGCAAACACCGCATAGTTACATAGGGAGTAACTTTGCATTTCGAAAATACTTTTATGAAGCGGTTGAAAACGGCAGTGCGATAGATTTTGCCGTTGGGCTGCGCTCTGGCGCACGAGGCATTTATATTTCTCAGGCAATAGAGCAGGAAGGCGAAGTCAAAGGCGTTATTGTTGTTAAGGTAAATGCAAGTCATTTTGAAGAGGTTCGTGACAGTCTAGATACAGGTCATCAGCATAGTTTTATCTTGATGGATAAATCAGGCATTGTATTGATGTCCGATCAAGAAAAATGGCGATTAATCTCAACGCAACCTTTAACCCAAACTGACATTGCTGAATTTGATGCTTCACGGCAGTTCTCGGGACGTGAGATCAACACGCAGCCTTGGCGCTTTGACGAGCAAGCAGAGCAGTTACAAATTTCGATAGAAGGGCGTTTAGCAAAACACTTTGTGTATGCCAAAAAGTCACTTGATCCACTTAATGCGTCATTGTATTTACTTTCAGCCATTGATGATGTGACAGCCAATCAATGGAGCCGCTTGGCACTGAGCTCAGTGTTATTGCTGGCATTGTTTATAATTTTTGAAGTCATTTTAGTTAAGCTGGCAGGCTACAAGCAGTTACTCTTTACTCAAAGAAGTTTGGAAGCGCAAATTAATGCCCGCTCTGAGCAGCTACTTGAAACACAACAAGCCTTGTTGCGCGCCGCGAAATTGGCAACCATAGGTCAACTCAGTGCCGGAATTAACCATGAGATCAGTCAGCCACTTACGGCTATGAGTGCCTATTTGGCCAGTAGCAAGCGATTATTGCTCAAAGGTCAGTTTGAAAAAGTCCAAGAAAACTTAGTGTTGATTGAAGCGCTAATAAAACGCACCCATACAATCGTTGCGCAACTTAAGCACTTTAGTAAATCTCAAAAGCCTAAGTTAGCATTGCATAAACTTAAGGACTTATTTTCTAATGCATTAATTATCATCGGTCCTGAACTTAAAAAACATGATATAAAGTTGAGCCTTGAATTAGATGACATAGCAGTGTGGGTTGACCCAATTCTCTGTGAGCAAGTTATTGTGAACCTACTTTCAAATGCCTGTCATGCGATGCAAGACGTCGAAATAAAAAAACTAACAATCTCTAACCATACCGATGAAGATAAATCATCAATCAAAATATCTGATACAGGCACAGGTATTGAGTCGCATACCCTTGAGAGTATTTTTGAGCCTTTCTTCACCACTAAATCGGGTAATGGGTTGGGCTTAGGTTTATCTATTTCTAAACAAATAATACACTCTTTCAAAGGTGAACTGAGCGCTGAAAATAATCCTGATATCGGCGCGAGCTTTATCCTTACACTGCAAACATCAATCGGTTCAGAGCCACTTTCTAATGAGAAGAGAATTTAAATGAGTCATTCCAGCGTCATTGTTATTGATGATGAAAAGAGCATTCGTGATGCCCTAAAACAGCTATTAGAATTAGAAGGCTATGAGGTGTTTTGCTATGGCGATGCCAATGCTGCGTTGACCAAATTAAGTCGTCGTTTTAATGGTGTGGTGTTAAGTGACATTAATATGCCTAAACTCAATGGCCTCGAATTTATTGAACAAGTTAAGCAATTCGATAGCGAGCTACCGGTTATTTTTCTAACAGGGTTTGCTGATGTAAACATTGCGGTTCAGGCCATGCACCTTGGTGCCTATGACTTATTTGAAAAACCAATTACCGACAAGTTGTTAGATTGCATAGCAAGAGCCTGTGAAAAGCGCGCTTTGGTGCTTGAAAACCGCGACCTTAAGCAAAGTGTGAAACAACATTCGGGACCTGGGGTTAGAATTTTAGGTCAAACTCAAGTCATGCAAGACATGCTACATCTACTCGATGCGGTGTTAGATACCCCAGCTGATGTGTTAATTGAGGGGGAAACTGGAACAGGTAAAGAGCTGGTGGCACGTTACCTTCATGAGCACAGTAACCGCGGTAAACATAACTTTGTTGCCATTAACTGCGGTGCCATTCCAGAAGAGCTGATTGAAAGTGAATTGTTTGGTGCAAAAAGTGGTGCTTATACGGGAGCACATAGTTCGCGTATTGGTAAGTTTGAATATGCGCAAGGCGGCACTGTATTTTTAGATGAAATTGAAGCTATGTCACCTAGCTTACAAGTTAAGTTATTACGGGTGTTAGAAGAGCGTAAAGTCACGCCCGTTGGTGAAAACACGCCGATTGATTTAGATGTCAGAGTCATTGCTGCAACAAAAGTAGACCTACAAACCTTGGTTGATGCACAGCAGTTTAGAGCCGATCTTTATTATCGTTTGAATTTACTTAAAGTGCCTATTCCGGCACTGCGTGAGAGAAAAGCAGATATCCCGCTGTTGTATAAGCATTTTTGCTCAATTGCGGCGACTCGTTTTCATAAGACATTTGAGCCTATTACACCCGAGCAAGCCTTGCTCCTTAGAGAAAAGCCTTGGCCGGGCAATGTACGAGAGCTTAGAAATCATGCTGAAAGAACGGTTTTATTGGGTAAAGCATTGGCCCTTAAAGATTTAGAGCAAGTCTTGCAAACTGATGAGTCACTGAGCTTACAAGAGAAGGTCAGTTACTTTGAGCAATCGTTAATTGAAGAAGCCCTCTCTCAATCACAAGGCAGTATCAAAGAAGCCATGGCGTTGTTGCAATTGCCGCGTAAAACCTTATACGACAAAATGGCAAAATATGGGCTAACCCGCACTATGTTTACCGAGTCAGAATAAATGTGTGGTTTTGGTGACAAGTGCAATAAAACTGTGTGTGAAAATCCACACATTATTTTGGGTTTTATTGTTGAATAATTCAATAAGCATATGAAAGTATTGGTTTTTATCTTTTTGGCAACCATCTTGTAACAATAGAGAATAAACATAAAAAAGGTAAAACAAGATGACAGCAAGTAAAACTTTAATCGCACTCGGTGTGATGGCCACATTTTCAAGCACCGCTTTTGCGGCCGATTACAATGTGTATGGCAAAGCAGAAGTACAAATTGCAGATACTGATAAAGGTTTAATGCGTTATACCAAAGCGGGCACGCAAATTGACGCACCATTTTCACGTATCGGCATTAAGGGTGATCACAAACTGAGTGATTCTCTTAAAGTGGTCTTTAAATACGAAGTACAAGTAAAAGGCTTTGAAAATGACGACACTAAATCGCCATTTTCATCGCGTAACACCTATGTAGGTTTGGCTGGCAACTGGGGTACCTTGGTTGTTGGCCGTAACGATACGCGCTTTAAATACAGTGAAGGTAAAGTTGACCAATTTAACGAAACTCAAAGTGATATTGCGCAAATCTTACCGGGTCAAGACCGACTCGGCGATACCCTCACTTATAGCAGTAAAACCTATAATGACCTGTCATTCTCTTTCACCTATGCACCTAAAGATGATGCTTCAAATGAAGAAACTGGGTTCGCAGCAACCGCGATTTATGGCGATCGAGCTTTAAAGACTAAGCCTTATTATATCTCATTAAGTCACACTGATAGCTTGAATAATTTGGTTGCGACACGTGTAGTTGCGGCGTATAAGTTTGATGCATTTCAACTGGGGGCTATCGTTCAAGACAGTGAAAGCCTAGATGGCAGCAAATCTGGCACAGGCTATTTAGTCAGTGCAAGTTATAAAGCGGGCAGCTGGGTACCTAAAATTCAATTAGGTAAAGATACCAGTAAATTACGTCATGCCGAAGAAGCCACACAATGGACCCTTGGTACAGACTACATTTTGGATAAACAAACTAATTTGTACGCATTAGTGACACAACTAGACCTTGAGTCAGACGATGATACATCAATCGCTGTTGGCATGAAGTATAAGTTTTAAGGGTTAAAGAATGTCTGATTATTCATCTGCACATCCAATCAAATATGCCATGTTGTTTTTAGGACCACTGGCAATGTTACTTACTTGCCTTGTGTCTCCACCCGAGGGCATGAGTGTTGAAGCTTGGCGAACAGCAGGTTTGGCCTTTTGGCTAGCCTCTTGGTGGGTAAGCGAAGTCGTGCCTATTCCTGCGGCATCATTGTTACCTTTGGTGGTATCACCACTTGCTGGCATCGCGCCAATTAAATCGGTTGCAGCACCTTATGCGCATCCACTTATTTTCTTATTCTTAGGTGGCTTTTTAATTTCAATTGCTATGGAAAGATGGGGCTTACATAAACGTATTGCCTTAAAAACCATGCTTTATGCCGGTTCAAAGCCAAGTGTACAAATTCTAGCTATGATGTTAGTGACGGCATTCTTATCTATGTGGATGTCGAATACGGCCACTGCGGTGATGATGTTGCCGATTGCATTATCGGTTATTCATCTTGTTAAGGAGCGTGACAGCAGCAACGAAGCGTTTGGTAAAGCGCTGCTGCTTTCGATTGCTTATGGTGCCAGTATTGGTGGTATTGCTACCCTGATAGGCACGCCTCCAAATGCATTGATGGCAGCTTATTTAGCTGACAGTTATCAAATCGAAATAGGATTTGCGACTTGGATGGCGGTAGGCTTACCTTTATCTGTCACCATGTTATTCATTACTTGGTTTTGGTTGACTAAAGTGAGTTATAAAGTCGATAACTCTGACGCAGAAGTCGATACCAAATCGCTTTTTAAAAAACAGCTAGATAAATTAGGTGACATGTCTCGCGCGGAAAAAGGCGTTTTAGCAGTATTTATTTTCGCAGCCTTAAGTTGGATCTTCAGACCGCTACTGGGTGATTGGACTGGCCTGAAGATCTCAGATACGTCAATTGCGATTGCAGCAGCGCTATTGTTGTTTGTGATCACCGCTGATAAGAAAACCGGTGAGCGTATCTTGGATTGGGATAGTGCGGCAAAAGTACCTTGGGGCATTTTACTACTGTTTGGTGGTGGTTTGACGTTGGCTTCACAAATTAAATCGTCAGGTTTGGCTACTTACATTGCTAATCTATTGGTTTCGGCTGACACCATTCCATTGGTAGTAAGTGTATTGCTGGTGGCAGGTTTGATTACTTTCTTAACCGAGATCACATCAAATACAGCAACGGCTGCTGGCTTTTTACCATTATTAGGTCCTGTCGCAGAGTCTATTACTGGCACCCCATTAGTATGGGTTATTCCTGCCGCCATTGCAGCGAGTTGTGCCTTTATGATGCCAGTTGCAACGCCACCAAATGCCATTGTATTTGGCTCTGGCGAAATAAAAATGCGTGATATGATCCGTGCAGGTTTTGTGTTGAATATTATCGCGATTGTACTTATTACTGTACTAACGCTAACCGTTGCAAGAAGCGTCCTTTCTTTCTAATTTGAAACAACTAACAGGCTCATTTATAGTGTATTTATTCAAATACCGATAAATGAGCCATGTTGTGCAATACGAGATAGATCCCCAACTGACAAAGCAACTTGAATCTCTCAAAGTTGCTTTTATGCATCATCCTAATTCATCCGTAGAAACACGCATTTCTTTATTAAAGAAAATAAGAACTCAGCTTGTTGCAGCCGAGCATGACTTTATTGCAGCCTCTAACAAAGACTTTGGAGATCGCTGCACGTTTGATACACAAATGGCAGATTTTATGCCAGTGATTGGCGGGCTCGATAATATCACTAAGCATCTAAAATCTTGGCTTAAGCCGAGCAAACGCAAAGTCGGTATTCAGTTTGCACCCTCAAGAGCCCATGTTGAATATGTGCCAAAAGGTGTAGTGGGTGTTATTTCTCCTTGGAATTACCCGATACAGCTTGCTTTGATGCCAGTATTCACAGCGTTGGCAGCGGGTAATCGAGTCATGTTAAAGCTCAGTGAGTATACGCCTGCAACAAATCAAGTTATCAAAAGTGTACTAGAGCCTTTTTCAGATCATTGCTGTGTTGTGGAAGGGGGCCCAGCTGTTGCAAAAAGCTTCAGTGCCATCCCTTTTGATCATTTATTTTTTACAGGTAGTACAGAAATCGGCAAGCATGTGATGCGTGCCGCATCAAATAATCTAGTGCCTGTCACTTTAGAGCTAGGTGGTAAGTCTCCCATTATCGTGATGGACGATGCAGACATCAAACACGCCGCAAGAAGTATTGTATTTGGTAAAACCGCCAATGCAGGACAGATCTGCGTTGCACCAGATTACTTACTTGTTCATGAGAAATGTAAGGGCGAGTTAATAAC
Organism: Pseudoalteromonas sp. NFXS53; assembly: GCF_056629255.1. Taxonomy (NCBI): domain Bacteria; kingdom Pseudomonadati; phylum Pseudomonadota; class Gammaproteobacteria; order Alteromonadales; family Pseudoalteromonadaceae; genus Pseudoalteromonas; species Pseudoalteromonas sp. NFXS53. The sequence continues at coordinate 45,623 of NZ_JBWVBR010000001.1, forward strand.
CGAGATTAAAAAGCAGTATAAAAAGCAATTTAAATTAGGTGCAAACTCAGACAATTTAACCTCAATTATTAATCAACAACAGTATGAGCGACTGATTGAATTAATTGGTGATGCACTGCATAACGGCGCTGAGGTTTGGAGCGAACCGCATAGCGAAAATAATGAAACTCGAAAACTAGGCTTACATCTCATCGATAATGCCTCGAATCAAGCTCGGGTAAATAGTCAAGAAATTTTTGGCCCACTCTTACCAATAAAAACCGTATCTAGTTTTGATGAGGCTTTAAAGGTTATAAAAGAAAACCCCAATCCACTCGCGTCATATTTATTTACCGAAGATAAATCACTCATTAAGCGTGCTGAGCGAGAACTACAGTGCGGCGGATTAGTGATAAATGATGTACTTCTGCATGTAGCAGTTGAAGATTTACCTTTTGGTGGTGTAGGGGCCTCAGGTATGGGGCAGTACCATGGTAAAGAAGGCGTGTTGACTTTCAGTCATGCTAAGAGTGTTTTTAAAAGCGGCAGTTTAGGTAAGCCTAGAATGCAGCTATTGCTATCAAGGTCAAAACTGCTTACCTGGTTTGTAAAAAAATTACAGAAATAATGTAGATATTAAAAAAAGCGCCTTAGCGCTTTTTTCATTAGTCGATTTTAGAACCTGGGAAATAGGTTTTTTCTTGAATACGCCAATACAGCTTGTTGGCTTTTTCAATCGCTTTTTCAACCTGAGAAGGTGAAAGCTGTTGTTCATCAAGTTCCCGGCTTTTCATTGCTTGGCGGTTGCCATTATATTCAGCCAATGTATTCCAGATAAATGACTTTTCGATGTTTTTCTCAACACCTAAGCCTTCATAGTACATTAAAGCAAGATTAAACATAGCCAAAGTGTAGTTACTCGCAGCGGCCTTTTCGTACCAGTCCATTGCGACAGCGTAATCTTTTAACACGCCATCACCATTGGTATACATCACACCAAGATTAAATTGCGCGGCAGCTAAGTTTTTGTTTGCAGCCTGAGTGAACAACTCAATAGCACGTTGTTTATCTTGCTTCACACCACGGCCTTCTTCATGCATAACCGCTAATGAAAACATGGCATCAGCACTACCCAATTTTACTGCTTTTTGAAATAACTCAGCAGCTTTACGCTGATTCTTAATAACCCCAAAACCGCCTTCATGTAATTTAGCTAACTCATAAATGCCTGGTGCATAATTCATGTCAGACAGATACTGAAATTCCTGTAAGGCTCTTTCAAAATCACCTGCATTTGCAGCTTCAATCCCTTCCTCTAATCCTGCAGTTGCAGTAAAGCATACGCTCATTAAGCCGGCGAGTGCCAACTTCTTTAAGTTATTACGCCACATGGTTATTCTCTTTGATGGTCGGTTTTTTGAGTTTAAAGCAACCCAAAGAAAAAACAAACCTTAAAGTGTAACTAAAGGCTTAGGCTTAGAATCAGGTTTGGCATAACTTAAACGGTTGATTTTGCTTGTAGTGTGATAACTGTCCAATCCAGTTATTGCGACGGTGTTTGCCGCTTCTATATCGATAAAACCATCAGGTTGTATGACAGTGTCAGGACAGTGAAGCGCAATCAATTCACCAATCACTAAATGAGTTTGGTTAAGTTCAATAACTTGCTCGCTAACTAATTTTAGGCCCATTTTAATTTTAGACTCTTTGACGAACGGTGCTTTGAAGTCATATAAATATTCTGCAGTTAAACCTGTTTCAGTAAATTCTGATTGTTCTTTTTCGTAACGCGCTGATGTTTGGTGTGCTTGTGTAACTATTTCTTCACTCACATGGTTAAGGGTATAAAAGCCTGTTTCTAACAGGTTTTCAAATGAATGTCTTGGCACCGAATGTGGGCGAATGATCATACCAAATAAGGCTGGATTAGCGCCTAAATGAAAAACAGAGCTGACAATAGATAGGTTTTCTTGACCATTTTTGTCAACGGTGCCTAATAAGTTTGCACTTTTAAAACCTGACAAACTATTAATCAAATGAGCACGATATCTTTGTTCTAATTCATTGAGAGACTGGGTATTAAAAAACATAATTCACCATTGTATTAACTGACCTTGCCAGTCAAGATAATTAATTAAATCGTTACTGTTCGATTCTACGATTTGGTTAAATAAGCACTCAGCGACAAACTCGGGTTCAAACAATTTGCCTACCGGTACATTCTTTTGAAAAGGTTTAGACAGTGGGGTATCAGTGGTCCCCGGATGGAAGAGTAACACTGTACTTTGAGGGCTTTGACGTTTTAGTTCAATCGCAAAGCTTTTCATCATCATATTAAGGGCTGACTTTGAGCTTCGATAGCTGTACCAACCACCGAGTCCGTTATCTTCGATGCTGCCCACACGAGCTGACAGCGCAGTAACAACGCATTTATCAGAGCGCTTGAGCAATTTAACAAGATGCTTAAGCCACAGCATGGGAGTAATGACATTCGAATTAAACAGCGACTGAGCATAAGCTGGGTCAAATTGTCGGATGCTCTTTTCTGGGCCATGTGAGTCTGAATGTAATTGACCATTAAAAAATGTGATGGTTTTTATTTTTACATTTTCTGACAAGTAAGCATTTTGAAAAGTCGATACAGAGTCAGAAATAGATTCATCAGAGTAATCTGTGGTGAGGTGATGAATATTTTTAGAATCAAAATTTAATGACTTCTGGCTAAAACTCACCACTAAGTCAGCAGGATTTTGTGCGGTAAGTTTGTTAATAAACGCTAAAGCAATTTTACTGCTTGCACCGATAACAAGATGCAGTGATTTATCTTTGGCATTGTCCATTATTACACCCGTCTTTGACTAAAAAGCGTGAAATCTTCGTTCTATGCTTGGCAAAAAATAAATAGCTTTTATCGGCGAACCACTTTATTGGTTGCACTCTTAACAGTCTTAACCAAGGATATTTACCGACAGTTTGCCAAGCTTGTACGTTTGCATCTAAGCCTAAAAGTAACCTGCCATCATCAGAGTAACCATGTAATATTTTCAGCGTATCTGATTTGGTGATGTTTGGATAAAGTCGTTTGAAATCGAGTTCATGAATATCATGTACGTTAATCAAAGTGAGTTTGTTTTCAACGTCGAACTGCTTGAGTTTTCTCATTTCTTTGGCACACAAAGGACACTGGCCGTCATAGAGTAGTTGCATTGCTTTTATGCTGCTTAGTAATTAAGTAGTTAAAATTACGCTTAAAATTCATAATGAGATCACTCGATCTGCCTTTAATTCTCTGTATAGTAGAGAATAATTATTGAACAATGAGTGTTTAGAGTAAGTTGTGTTTTAAGCAGTTTTTTTTGAGAAATAATAATTAAAAGGAGTCGTTATGGGAGAGCAGTATGAAAGCCTGAGAGCGAATGTGAGCCAATTAGGTGGCTGTCTAGGTCGTATTATCCAGCAAACACTGGGTGAGGGAATGCTAGAAAAGATTGAACAAATTCGTCTTTTAGCAAAGTCATCTCGTCAAGGTGATAGTGATGCCCGAGTCAGATTGCTAGACACTTTACATAGCCTGACTGACCAAGAACTATTACCTGTTGCACGTGCATTTAACCATTTTTTGAATCTAGCGAATGTAGCAGAACAATTCCATACAATTTCCGTTACAGGTGCGCCTGAAGGTATTTACAAAGCATTGAATGAGCAAGTCGAAAAGCTCTCGAATATGTTAGCAAACGGCGAATTAAATCATGCGCAAGTTGAGTCTGTGCTTGCAGGGTTAGATATCGATTTAGTACTTACAGCTCACCCCACCGAAGTGACACGTAGAACCATTATTAACAAACACGTACAACTGAGTGACTGTTTATCAGCCCTTGAGTTACAGTGTCTTGATGTAGACGAGCGTAAAGTCATTATTAGCCGAATTGAGCAATTGATCAGTCAAGCTTGGCATACCAATGATATACGGGCTAAACGCCCAACTCCGCTTGATGAGGCGAAATGGGGTTATGCGGTTATTGAAAATAGTCTATGGCATGCCGTCCCTCAGTTTATTCGTTACTTCAACCAAGTTACTCAAGATAAATTAGGTATTCAGTTAAAGAAAATTCATAGTCCAATCCGCTTTACTTCATGGATGGGGGGCGATAGAGACGGTAATCCATTTGTGACCTCTGAAGTGACTCAATCTGTGCTAGATCATGGCCGCTGGATGGCGATTGATTTAATCTCTCGTGACATTGATATGCTCAGTAGCGAACTTTCTATGTATCAAGCAGATGAGCATGTGAAAGCTTTGATAGGGGAGCAACACGAACCGTATCGCTATTTATTGAAGCAGTTGAAAGGCGAACTTGATGAAACCATTCAAGCGCTCGAGAATAAAATAAAAGGTGAAGTAGGCTCAGAGCAAGAAGTGATCACACATATTGAGCAAGTAAAATCACCGCTTATGCTCATTTATAACTCGCTGCATAACTGTAATATGTCGCAAATTGCAGATGGACTGCTACTCGATACGCTACTCAGACTAGAGTGCTTTGGTATTAATCTTTGTAGCTTGGACATCCGTCAGGACTCTGCTCGACACGCTGATGCAATAGGAGCCATTGTCGAGCACTTAGAACTGGGCGACTATAATGCTTGGAGCGAAGCCCAGAAGCAGCAGTTTTTGATTGAAGAATTAGCGTCAAAAAGACCACTATTGCCAAAAAACTTCTCTGCGTCTGATGAGGTTCAAGAAGTTTTAAAAACTTGCCAATTGGTAAGTCAGCAAACCTCTGATAGGTTAGGCATTTATATTATCTCAATGGCACAATACGCGTCCGATGTACTGGCTGTTAAATTACTTTTAAAAGAAACAGGGTGTCGTTTCAATTTACCCGTTGCGCCGTTATTCGAAACTTTGGACGATTTAAATCGTGGGGCAGATGTCATAACCCAATTGCTAGCCTGTGATTGGTATCGAACTCATATCAATCATAAGCAATACGTGATGATTGGCTACTCTGACTCAGCGAAAGATGCGGGTATGATGGCCGCTGGATGGGCACAATATCAAGCTATGGACAAACTATTAAAAGCTGCAAAAGACTTTGGCGTTGAGCTGGTATTGTTTCATGGTCGTGGTGGCACAGTGGGTCGTGGCGGAGCACCTGCGGCTCAGGCTTTACAATCACAGCCTCCTGGCAGCTTGAGTAATGGCTTAAGGGTGACAGAGCAGGGTGAAATGATCCGTTTCAAATATGGATTACCGAAAGTCGCGGTGCAAAGCTTTTCGATTTATACCAGTGCAATCATTGAAGCGAACTTAACCCCAGTACCATCACCTAAATCTCATTGGATTGAAGTGGTTGAGCTGATTGCCCAAAGTTCATGTAAATATTACCGAGAAATCGTCAGAGAAAATCCAGATTTTGTCGCATACTTCAGACAAGTTACCCCTGAGTTGGAACTTGCCAAATTACCCCTTGGTTCACGACCTTCTAAACGTAACCCTAATGGCGGCGTTGAAAGTCTAAGGGCCATTCCATGGATATTTGCTTGGAGTCAAAACAGATTAATGCTGCCAGCTTGGCTTGGTGTGTATCAAGGCTTACAAGCCGCAATTGATAAATACGGCGTTGAAATGTTACATGAAATGCGTGAGCAATGGCCGTTTTTTAGAACACGTTTAGAAATGCTAGAAATGGTGTTTTGTAAAACAGACAGTTGGCTATCTGAGCATTATGAAAAAGTATTGATGACAACAGATGCTAAAGCACTTGGTGCGCAGCTCAGACTAGACCTTAAATCAGCTCAAGCACTGATTACAGAGTTGGCACCAGAAAATACCTTATTATTAGAGCAACCTTGGTTAAGACAATCTCTGCAATTGAGAAACCCTTATATCGATCCACTTAATTTACTTCAGGTAGAGCTACTAAAACGCACCAGAGAGCATGAAAATGAACGAATTGATCAGGCGCTTATGGTCACTATGACAGGCGTTGCTGCAGGAATGAGAAATTCAGGATAAATACCGCGTTAATTAAAGTGATGATTTTTGATCAAATGTTAACTCGTTAGCAAAAAGCATGAATAAAAACTCATACTTTTTGCTATTTTTTAATCTTTAGTTGGTTTTTTTGTATTAATTTTATTGACTGTTTAGATTGTATACATAGAATCTCATCCGACGTCTATGCCCCCGTCATTCGAATAAGCGCATTTTATTATAATGAAACGCTTATTGTGTATGATAAGTACACGCATCAAATCGAATATCGTTAAACACATATGGGATCTTAGGGTAAAGGAGATGGCGTTTTAGAGTTAACACGTTATTTGAGGTTCTATGCAAACGCTATCTACCAGTATTACTTATGATGAATCAACTTCGCTTGTGATGATGACACTCAGAGGTGTTGTGACCGCTGAGGACGTAATAAAGACCTATCAAAGAGCGAACAATTATGCACAAGATTATAAGTCTTCAAAATTGCTGATAGATGTGACTGAGCTTGAACATAACTTCGCCGCGATTGATATCGTTTCTTTAATGCCTAAAGTGGCAAATGCTTTGCAGAATATAAAATTGGCACGTGTTGTTAGCTTTGATGGTTACATGCATGATTTATTTTTGCAGAAAGCAAAACGTTTTGGGATCACGGTAGAGAACTTCGACTGTTTCAAGAGTGCCAAGCATTGGTTGTCTAACACATGATAAAGGGATAAACTATTCGGCCTTTTTCATAACGTGTGGCATTTTTATGCTAACGATACCAAAAGAACTAGAACAAGAATTACAACAAAAAATTCAATCTAATGGCGGTGTTATTCCTAAAACATTGCTTGATTCGTTAATAGCTAGGTTTGACGTAGAAATCCAACCTCTTTTACAAAGCCTACTACCTATTGCAGCCAGATTTTCAATAGCACCGATTTCTAATTTTAATGTCGGCGCGATTGCGTACAGCGACACCTCTGGTTGTGCATATATAGGATCAAATTTAGAGTTTAATCACGCCGCATTGTGTTTAGTGGTTCATGCTGAACAATCGGCTATTAATACAGCCTGGTTAAATGACGAAACACATATCTCACACATTGCCATCACAGATGCGCCTTGTGGTCATTGCAGACAATTTATCAATGAAGTGAAGCTATCAGAACAGATAGAAATACTTTTACCAGATACGAATACTTCTTTACCCGAGTTATTACCTCACTCATTTGGTCCTGCAGATCTGGGCAATGAAACACGTTTACTTGATGTTTCTGAGCTTCATGCTCGCGATTCAAAACTACCTGTTTCACCTGAATTGCTAAAACATTTCCAGGCCTCATATGCACCATATTCAGGTAACAAATCAGCAGTAGAAATAAAAACGGCACAGCATGGAAATTTTTATGGTCGCTATGCTGAAAATGTGGCTTACAACCCGAGCCTTTCGCCATTACAAAGCGCTTTAAGTCAAATGGCACTATCTGGGCTTAAGTTAGATGAAGTTGAAGTGGTTGAAATTACACTAGTTGAAACTGAGCAGTATAAAAATCAATCGGGTGTAACTGACGTAGTATTAGACAGTTTTACTGGCAACTATGAAATAAAAAAAGCGTATGTGAGCTAGGCTTACATACGCTTTTTTCAAAATCTTAGAGACTATTTTTCTAACACAATTTCTGCAGCTTTTAAAACCACAGCAATTGCTTTTTGTTCAATCTCTTGATGATCTACATTAGGGATCTCTTGACGTGTTCTATTAACTAGCACACCCGCGATACAAGCCGCTTTTAACCCTAAAGCTGCACACATAGTAAATAAGGTTGCAGACTCCATTTCATAGTTCATCACATTGAGCTTTTGCCACTCTTCGCAACTGCCTTGGAACGCTTTATTCACATAACCCGAGTATGTATCGTAACGTTCTTGGCCTGGATAGAATGTATCACTCGATGCCGTTATACCTGCATGATATGTCACACCGATTTCTTCACAGGCTTGCACCATTGCAGCGGTTGAGTGGAAGTCAGAGACTGCAGGGTAAGATAGAGGAGCAAAATGCTGGCTAGCACCATCAAGTCTCACTGACGCCGTGCTTACTAAGATATCACCTTCGTTGATATGAGGTTGAATAGCGCCTGTTGTGCCAATTCTTAAAAATGTTTTTACACCGAGTTGAGCAAGCTCTTCAACTGCAATTGACGTAGAGGGGCCACCGATCCCAGTTGAGCAGATCACGACAGGTTGTTGTTTTAGTTCTGCGAGATAGACGTGAAACTCTCGAGTTTTTGCTAGGCAAATACTGTTATCGAGTTTTTTAGCAATACGCTCAGCTCTCTCAGGGTCGCCAGGTACAATTGCTAAATTAGCACCTTTTAATTGCTCGGTGCTTAGGCCCAAATGAAATACCTTATCCATAGTAAACCTTATTTATTATAAAACCGTAGTTTGAAAGATTAGCGTATAAAGTACAGGACAGATGTCCGATTGTCTTTGTGCACGATCATGCAATTCCTTGCAAGATTGGAGTTGTTCTTCTAAACATTAATATAGCCGCAACAAAAAAGGGGTTATTATGCCAGCTTCACCACCAATCGATAAACATACAGAATTTGCTCGCTGTCTCGAAAGTAACAAAATTAGCTCTCTTGCACCATTTCATTGGTTATCACTTGCAGTTTCAGATATGGTGAGAGCGCCATTATTGAGCTTAATATACGGGCTTGTTTTTACTGCTATACCCGTCACTATTTTATATTTAATTTACCAATTAGATACACACCTTGTGATTCTTCCTGCCGCAGTTGCCTTTGCATTGATTGGCCCGGCATTCGCTGCCGGTTTATATGATGTCGCATGGGAGTTAGAAAAAGGTCATAAACCAACGCTAGGACATAGTTTGAAATCTATGTTCAGAAATCCTGCGGGAGAATGGGGGTTTGCGATACTTCTCATGGTCATTATGATTGTTTGGATGCGTTTAGCGGCGCTTGTACACGCACTATATCCGAACGTGCCGAATCCGACATTTGAGCAGCTACAATCATTTTTAGCGCTAGGCAGTTTAATTGGCGGTATCTTATTAATGAGTGTGTTTGCAATATCAGCATTTACACCACAGATCATGATGGAGCGCCGTGTTGATATTATGACTGCCGTGGTGTCGTCTATAAATGCGGTTAAGAACAATGCATCAGCCATGATAGTATGGGCATTCATCATCTTATTTTTAGTTTTGTTTGGTTTTGCCACAGGTGGAACGGCCTTTATAGTGATTATGCCATTATTAAGCTATGCCAGCTGGCATGGTTATATTGCAATCATAAAGACCAAGAAACCAAGAGGTTATGAGTAAAATATTCATTTAAACTGAATATTAAACCAAGGGCTGTTTTGCAATAAAGCGGCCCTTGTTGACATACAACGACAGCATGCTATATCTCTGCCCATAAACAAAAATTCTGTTTTACCATTTAACGTCAAATTAAACCTAAGGCATTGTATTTTAATAAATATATAAAAATGTTTTTGTCTTTTTTAACGTATATTGCTGTGCGCTTTAGTGAGCACAGTATTAGGTGAGATATTTTTTCTTAACAAAGTTTTAGCATGAATATGCAAAGCAAGCAGAGGTTTCTATGAGTATTAGCAAAGAACAATTTTACAATAAAATGACCCAGTGTTTATGTCCTCCGGGAGATGGTGTGTTTACTGTTAATACTGCAAAAGAAAGAAAAGATGCACTGCGCACAAAGCTTTATGGACAAACAGATGGTATTGAGCAAATCTGGAGAGAGTCGCTACTAAAGATTGAAGAGTCAGAGTATAAAGCGGCAATTTTAGGTATCAGCTCAGACTGTGGCGGCGGTATTTTAAGAGGCGCTAACTGGGGGCCATTATTTCTAAGAAGCACTTTAATCGAGCAGCAGCCTCATATTGATGCGTTTGATTTAGGTGATGTTCGTGTTATTCCACATCTATTGCACGATAAATATCTTAATGAGGGCACCATAGAGAATTGTCAAAAGGCGCTTTATCAAAGTACTGAAGAAGGGTACCACGTATCACCTCTCTCTATTACTGAAGATGTATGTGATGGTTTCTATCAGCACTACCCAAATAAAGGTATCTTCGGTATTGGTGGTGACCACTCTATAAGTTACCCACTAACAAAGTCGTATTTGAAAGCGAAACGAGATGCAGGTAAACGTGCCGCTATTATTCACTTCGATGCTCATACAGACTTGCTAGTTGAGCGCTTAGGTATTGATCTATGTTTTGGCTCTTGGTGTACGCATATTCTTGAGTTCTTGCCAGCTCCGCATCATTTAATTCAGTTTGGTATTCGCTCAAGTGGTAAAGATAAGTCGCATTGGGAGTCAACGTTTGGTGTTAAGCAACATTGGGCACATGAAATCAGAGAGCGTGGTGCTCAGGCAATCGTAGACGATGTTATCGCACAGCTTCAAGCAGACAATGTTGATGAATTATACGTTAGTTTTGATATTGATGCCTTAGATGAGCAGTGGGCATCTGCAACTGGCACACCTGAAGGCAATGGCATGACGCCTGATGAAGCCATGGTTATTTTGAAAGCATTGTCTGAACGTTTCCCAATTACAGGCGCTGATATGATGGAAATCGCTCCATTTACTGATAGCTCATTAGTCGGTCAATCAAGTTCAGAGACAACTTTACGTGAAGGCGCGAAAATATCAGCATTTCTTCTAGATGCGATTAATAGAAGTTAAGCTATAGTATTAGGTGATGGTTTGAAAACCATCACCTTTTTATTATAGGGAGCGATATGAAATCAGCGTTGTTTTTTTTCCTCTTTTTGTTATCAACAAAAACTTTTGCTTATACATTGAATATCGTCACAGAGTTATTTCCGACTTATCAATATCTAGATAATCAAGGTAACTTGGTAGGTCCAACTGTAACTAAAGTAAAAAATATCTTGGCAGATGCTGATATTGAATACAACCTTTCAGTTGAGCCTTGGCATGTGGCATATAGTGCCGTTAAACGAGATCAAAATACATGTATCTTTTCTATAGGTAGAAACAACCAACGTGAAAATATGTTTAATTGGGTGTTCCCTGTTGGTCAGTTTACTAGCTCTTTTTATGCGCTCAAAAGCCGCAATTTAAAACTCTCTGTATTAGAGGATGCATTAAAATATAGAACAGCGGTTATTAGAAATAACTTTAGCCATCAGTACCTTAAAGAGCATGGGTTTAATGAACAAGAGCAATTAGTTGTCATATCTAGTTTTAGCAAAGTGTTAGAAATTCTAGAAACAAGAAAGAATCAATTAGACTTGGTCGTTTTGGGGAATAGCCAGGTTCAAGATGCTTCGAAAGATAATAAACTCATGCAGCACCTAGAACCTTTATTGAAACTCGATAATATTAACAATCAGTTATATTTTGCGTGTAATAAGTCAGTACCTGATTTTATTTTAGATAAATTGCATAGTTCATATAAAAGTTTGTATCCGCAATTACTTCTTAATAGGTGACCACTTAAACCCATGAAAAGTATCAAGATAGAGTTGTTCAACTTTGTCCCTTGCCCAAGGTGTTTTGCGCAAAAACTTTAGACTCGATTTGATGCTCGGATCATGGGTAAAGCAACGAATATTGACAATATTTCCCATCTCTTCCCAACCAAGCTCTGCTTCAAGCTTAATTAATATCTCTTCTAGTTTTACACCATGAAGTGGGTTATTTGGTTGTTCCATAAATAATGACTTCTTGTTTAGTTAATGCGAATGGATTTCTTTGGCTTGTGTGGGATCGGTTGCCCATTTTCATCAGCAATTCGCCATGTTAGTTGACCATTTGTTTGATTATCGAACTTATTAGCACAAACGAATAGTTTTTCAGCCATGACAATCAATGCACCTTCACTGTATTTGGCATCTTTATACCAACAGACAGGGCTGAGGTTGTCTAAAAATAAATTAGCTTTGTTTAACCTGGGGTTAGCGTAAACATAGCCTGAAATAAATACAGAGATTATAACTAGGCTAAAATAACTAAATTTGTTGTAAGTCATGGCATAACTCCTATTTTTAGCTAACCTTAGTTTAGTTCATAAAAATTTGAACCTATATTACCACAACAACAATAAATTAATGGGAGAGGTTATGGCTATAGATAGCAATTTTATGGCTGAATTAACACTTTTAGCGAAATTTCCACGTTCGAGTATGCAAATGGGGATCAAAATCCATAAAGATGCCGATCCAAATTTGATAGCAGCGGCTGAGAGGCTTTATAAGAAAGGTGTCATTGACAGTCCTGATGGCGGGTATTTGACAGACTTAGGTTTAGATTTAATTGGACACTTAGACCAAGTCCATTGTGCGCTTCAATAAGCGCACAATGAATTAAAGGTTAAGCGGCGTCGAATTGATTTTCAGGCGCTGCATCAATAAATGCTTTATGCGTATTACAGTGATTGTAAATAGCTTCAATTTTTGGAAATTGACTCATATCTACTTTAAAGCGTAACGCATTAAATACTTGAGGCACTAAACACGCATCTGCGAGCGTTGGTTTATCTCCAAAACAAAACTTATCACCGGTTAGCATAGCTTCAAGTTTCTTAAACCCTTCAATGACCCAATGTCTGTACCAAGTGTTTTTTTGATTATCATCAACATTCAGTTCATTTGATAGGTATTTAAGCACACGCAGGTTATCGATTGGGTGTATGTCACATGCTATGGCATAACAAAAATTTCTCACTTGAGCCTTATGCCATGGATCATTCGGTAGTAGAGGCGTGTTGGTATATGTTTCTTCTAACCACTCTAGGATTGCTAGAGACTGCCCCAAAACACCTTGTTCAGTTTCTAGCGCCGGTAATAAACCTTGGCTATTTTTATTGGTGTACTCTTCAGAAGTTTGTTCTGATTTCAAAAGGTTGACTGCAGACATTTCATGCGCAATGCCTTTTAAATTCAACGCAATGCGTACTCTATACGCTGCAGAAGAGCGAAAATAGGTGTAAAGTTTCATATTCAGATCCTTAATCACGACAAAGGCACGCGATTGCGTGCCTAATATTTATAACATTATAGAAAGCTTAAGCACCCTTGAAGTACTTTTTAATACCTTTCCAACAATCAAGGTAATTTTGTTGTCTTTCTTTGCCTTCAAGTGCATATTTTGTTGGAGAGATGACGTAACGAGACTCAAACATGAAAGCCAAAGTGTTTTCATATCTTTGTGGCTCAAGCTCTGCATTTGAAGCTTTTTCGAATACATCGGCTTCAGGTCCATGTGGTGACATACAGTTATGTAAACTCATACCACCAGGAACAAAGCCATGCTCCTTAGCGTCATACACACCTTCGATTAAGCCCATAAACTCACTCATGATGTTACGGTGATAATATGGTGGACGGAAAGTATCTTCTGCAACCATCCAACGAGGAGGGAAGATCACAAAGTCTACATTGGCAACGCCGGCAGTACCAGATGGAGACGTTAAGACTGTAAAAATTGACGGATCAGGGTGGTCAAAACTGACGGTGTTCATTACGTTGAAACGCGCAAGATCATATTTGTAAGGCGCGCTATTACCCGTCCAAGCAACAACGTCTAGTGGTGAGTGACCAATGTCGCAGCGGAAAAGGTTACCGTTGAACTTAGCCACAAGCTCAAAGTCACCTTCAAGATCTTCGAACGCTGCTACAGGATATTGGAAGTCACGTTCATTAGTATAACCGTTAGCACCTACAGGACCACGCTCAGGCAGAATGTAAGGGTGGCCGTAGTTTTCACAGATATAGCCACGAATACTGTCGCCAATTACTTCAACTGAGAACTTGATACCACGTGGAATAACTGCAATTTCGCCCGGCTTTACTGCAAGTTTACCGCACTCAGTATGTAAAACCATTTCGCCTTGTTGAGGAACGAATAGCAATTCACCATCGGCATTATAAAAATAACGACCTTGCATTGATTTATTAGCAACATAGACGTGGATACCAATACCCACTTGACCGTTTGCACTGCCATTTGCTGCCATGGTTACTAAACCATCAACAAAGTCTGTTGCTTCACTTGGGATGTCAATAGGATTCCAGCGTAACATAGTAGGGGGCGTTGGCACTTCAGTAATTGGCGCTGTTCTTAATAAGCCATTGTCCATCGACGTATAGTCCCCCTGAACAACTGAAGGACGAATGCGGTAGAACCAATTACGACGATTGTCAGCACGTGGTGCTGTGAACGCGGTTACATTAAATTGTTCTGCATATAGGTCGTATTTTACTTTTTGTGGTGAGAATTGACCTATTGGTAATGCGCCTGGTAAAGCTTCGGTTTCAAATTCGTTTCCAAAACCTGTTAAGTACTGAAATTCTGTGCTCATAGAACTTGCTCCTTTGATGTTTGCAATTAAGATACTCTCATGTGAGACTATATTCAAATCAAAAAACAAACTTTGCTTGTATAATTTAGTTTACAAAGGCAATGAGATGCAGAAATTAAAAGACAGTTTATGTTAGAAATTACAGAGTTTTTACCTTATCAACTTGTACATTTAGCCAATAAAGTAAGTGACGACTTTGCAAATGTGTATCAAGAGCAGGCCGATTTAACTACGCCTCAATGGCGTGTTATGGCACATCTGGCACAATCGAGCTTTACTGCAAAACAGTTAATTGACCTTGCTCGAATCGATAAATCAACCATATCAAGAGCAATTAAACAATTAGAGTCAAGAGGTTTAGTTGGCCTTAGAGCCGACGCAAAAGATAAGCGGAGCAAAGTACTGTTTTTAACGAAAGAAGGCCGTGAAATTTATAAAAAACTGTCAGTTTCTGCTAAAGCTTGGGAAAAATCGTTGTTAAAGCATCTAACAGAAGAAGAGAGAGTGACATTGAAAGCCGTATTACACAAACTTAATGAACACATATAAAAAAGGCCAACATATGTTGGCCTAAATAAATCTATATTAAATTAGAAAGTGTATTTCACACCGAAACGCATTTCCCAAACTGATACATCTTTTTGAACAGATTGGTTAGCTGCATTTGGATTGAAGTCAGAGTAAACGTACTTACCGTCAACAATAGCTGCCTTAACAACTCGGTTACCAACGAAGTTACCTTTACGCATCACACCCCAGTCATCGTTTAACATGTTAGTTAAGTTGTCGATAACGAAGAATACTTCACCTTTGTGACCATCCATAAATCCAGGTACTTCTTGAGTGATCTTGAAGTCTAGCTTTTTGAACCAATCAGCATTTTGGCTATTACGTGCTGCGATTTGACCACGATCTAAACCTTGCTCAGAAATCCAGTTATGGAAATCTTCGATTTCAGCAGCTGACATGTTGTAAGTTACTTTGTCATCATTGATTTCTGGAACATACATAAGCTGACGACCGCTGCGTGAATTCCAGCTTGCATCACCAAACGCGCTGTCACTGCCTGAGAATAGATAGCTGTACGGCTGACCTTTGCTTGCCTGACCGAATAGGTTGAACTTAGTCTTGAAGCCATCAATTAGTTCTACTTTATAACCAAGTTGTAAAGTAAAGCGATGCGGTACTTCGTAATCAGACGTTGATAAGCTTGGTGCAGTCGGGTTGAATGTCGCGATGTTACCGTAGTTTGAACCAGCTGTTGAGCTTGTCATTGGGTTCACATCTTGAGAGTCAGTGAACGCATAAGATAAAGTTAAGTCAATGCCATTATCAAAACGTTTGCTCATTGCAGCAGAGATGATGTGTGACTTAGCATCTGGACCTGATACGTTAGTTAACATGTAGTCACCATCACGACCATCTTCACGCGCTTCAATTAGAGGGCGGCCGTCAGGTGCTGTTTCACCAGTTGTCTGAAGTGCAATGTCTTTTACAAGCGCTGAGTTTTGCTTATCAGTGTATAGGTAATCTACGCTGAATACATACTCGTCTTCAGTTGTGTAGGTTGCACCTAAAGCAAGTTTCCACTCTGAAGGAATTTCAAAGTTAGGCGCAGTTGAGTTAACAGCACCATCGCCATCACCGATAGCAGTGTTACCGATAGCGTCGAACATGTCTTTAGGAACATCATAACCTGGTGTACCACCGTGCATGTTCGTTAACTCAGTTTCAAATAAGTTAGCATAGAAACCACGCTTACCAATTTGAGTTACACCATCATTTGAGTATGAGTTAGAAAGCCATACATTCGGGTTACCACCAGAATATAGACCAATACCACCACGTACTTCTAACGCGTCATCAACATACCAGTTGAAACCTACACGTGGTTGAAGTAAGTCAACACCATCAAGGTTTTTAGTGTTCATGAAACCATAACGTTCTTCAAAACGCTTGTTTTCTGTTGGGCTGTCGTCACTTGTGTAACGGTCATAACGTAAACCGAACGTTAGTGTTGCATCGATGTCAGAGAATGCGTATTCATCTTGAACATAGAAAGTATGCTGAGCATAAGAGAATGAAGCAGCTACATCGTTAGGGTTGTTAGTACCAGCTGAGTTGTTGTAGAACGTGAATGCAGCACCGTTCTCATACTCTTCAATAGAGCTGAAACGGAATTCACCTTGTGTATGCTGCATGAATAGGTTGAATACATTTAATTCTTCGAACTCGTAACCAGCAGTGATTGTGTGCTCGTCAAGGTAATAAGTACCCGCTAATTTAAGCGTGAAGTTATCCCAGTCTAGATCGTTTGATTGACGAGAGTCATCTGGACCAATATAAACAGTACCTTCGTCTTCAGTTGTGATTTGGAATTCACCGAAACCAGATGCAGCATCTAGTGATGCTTGGCGACCATCTAAATCAGTTTTACCGATGCGGACTTCAGTTGAAAGTTCATCAGTCCAGTCTGAGTATAGAGACGCTACGATTGACGTCATTTCTGCGCCTTGCTCGTAGAAGTGGTTGCTTAGCGGTAGCTCATCACTTGCTTGGTCAGACTGAGATAAACGGAAACCATCATTCCAGTTGTACACTACGTTAGCACGGTGGCTGTCGTTAATGTTCCAGTCAAGCTTAACTAGAAGTTTTTCATCTTCAACAGGCATACTAGGAACCATTGTACCTGGGTCGTAGTTATACTTGTCTTTTGTAATTGCAATAATACGGTCAAGGTCAGACTGGCTTACAGTATTGTTTAAAGCACTGTAGCTAAATTGCTCAACACCTTCTAACTTCTCGTAAGAAGTAAATAGGAATAATGAATCTTCGATTAAAGGCATACCAACGTGGAAGCCGTAACGCTTCTCAGAGTAATCACCGTTGTCGATGTCTTCGCCTTCTACCTTATCACCCTTCATAGAGTCATTTGTGTAGTCGTAGAACATACCGCCGCTGATGTCGTTACCACCTGATTTTGTAACCGCGTTGATGTTACAAGAAGTGAAACCACCGTATTGAACGTCGAAAGGTGCTAATTCAACAGCAACCTGGTCGATTGAATCAAAAGAGAAAGGTGCGCGAACAGTAGGGTAGCCGTTTGAACTTAGACCAAAGTTGTCGTTCATACGAACGCCGTCTAGTGTCAGGCTGTTAAAGCGAGGGTTACCACCACCACATTGGATAGCACCACGGCTCTCATCTACGTAAACACGTGGGTCTGCACGAACGATATCGCGAAGGTCACGGTTAATCGCTGGTGCTTCTTGAAGATTTTCAAGTGTGAAAGTCGCAGCAGGGCCAGTACCACCAGACATCTGGCTAATAGGGCGACCTGTTACAACGATTTGCTCGATATCTGAAGGAGCTTTCAACTGAACGTTTACTGGGTAGTCAGAACCAAGAGAAAGATATACGTTTTCGATAAGCTGATCTTCAAAAGTCGTTGAATCAACGATGATTTGGTAAGGACCACCTACACGTAAACCCTTTGCTGAGAAGTAACCTGCATCATTTACAGTTGCCACTTTTGTTGAACCAGAAGGTAAGTGCATGATAGTTACTGTAGTACCAGTAGCTGGATTACCTTGAGGACCAACGATCTGACCTTTCACTGCAGAAGAGGTTTCGTTAGCAAACGCAGCGCCACTTGCACCGATGCCAGCAATAACTGCAAGCGATAGTGCCGTTTTGCGTAGTTGAGTTTTCATTTTATTGTTTCCCGTGTTGAGATTATTTAACTTACTTTTTTGCATGCCATTAACCACGCTTTTTAATAAGCGCTTCTGTTAACGGCTTTGCGTTACTGTCAAAAATTTGGTTAAGAAGCCCGGCCAAACGGATACCACCTTGTGATAAGCGCTTTTTGATAACAGGCATATGCTTGTATACATAGCCATAACTGAGCTTTGTTTCTTTTTCACCGTACACACGGTGAGCTATTTTGTTTGATTCAACCAACCAATCAGCAGGCTGGCTATTTAAGTATGCCTTTATAGTCTTTTTATTTGACGTTTTTATGAAATCTGCAAACTCAGTGAAAGATAAATTTTCATTTTCAATAAGATGAGTATCCCACGTGCTATGCAAGTTTGTTTCTTTACCGAAGAAAGATACCTTGATTAAGTTACCTCCACGGTCTTCTGAGCGTCCCGCATGGAAAGGCTGATGGCTATCGCCTACCAAATGCACTAAGAAACTTAAAGCAAACTTTCTAGATTCTAAGTCGCTCTTATTACTCTTTAAAATATTAATAGAATAATAAATTCCGTCTAAAATATGTGCAACTTTATCTCTGGAGTCAATAGAGGTGTTTACATATTGATGCATTTTTTTTGCATCTTTAATATTAATGTAATGCCATTTGCCAGATTCTTTTCGCCAAAAGTGCTCCGGATTAGAGCGCATTTCATCGGGCCAAGTTGAGATTTGAGCTAGAGAACTACCAGCCAATAAAGGCTGTAGGGCAGATTTAGTGCTATCAGTTAAATGCATGTCAGCTATTTCACCAATCACTCTGTGACCGTTTTGGCCCCAAGCAATAGCTTTGTGTGAACTAAGTGCTGTTAACATTGTCAGTGATAAAGCAAGTGTTTTAGTAACTGTTGTCAAATTTAACATGGATTGCCCGTGTAAAACGTAATCTTATTAAGGTCAATTGTCCGTGTTTTTGAAGATTGAATAAAGGACTCAAGTTTATTCATCATTACCTGTTAACAAAGCAGCTAAATCAATGGTTTATGGAATTTAAATAACTTTACCTATTGTAATAAGTAAACAAACTTGCTCTAATGGCCAAGTTATCAATAAACTTACTTTTTGTTTTGTTAAAAAAATATAAATTATCGTTAAAAACTATCTTGTTCCTGTCTGTTATCACAAGCACATGGTTAGTTTGGTTATTATCAAAATTGGTTATTTCTGATACATCTATACATCTGATGCCGATACAGCAACATAAATTCAATTGCCAAACTGCATCTAGTGAAAACCAAGCCGTATTTAGAGTTAAAGTACCTACAAGACAACTTGCTGAGCAATTACTCCCGGCGCTTTGTCAAAACAGTGTTCTTAAACGTCAATTTGGTCATGTTGAAGTTTTTTGGGGCGGGAGTTTAGCTGAACAAATCGAATTTTTTGGTAAAGGTATCGCAGATCTCATATTGAGCAAAGACAGTATTATGCAAGCACTTCGTGCCGATGCGACACATAATTACACACCGATTATCGGCTATTCAAGTTACTCTGCATTTTTTATCTCGAACAAAGAAAAACCTAAACTTGAAAAGGCCTATTTCCTTGATAAACGTATTGGTTTGCTTGATTACCCAACCAGTCGTTCTGGCCATATTTTGCCAAAGAAAGCATTTAAACAATTAGATTTAGATATTAAAAACCTAAATATTACTTATGTTAGCTCTCACACCGCACTAAGAGAAAAGCTTGCAAATAATGAAGTAGATATCATCGCGTCTTATTGGAATGATAAGACGGATGACGAAAAGTTTTCTCATAACTATATTACCCCCATTGGTGATAATATTACTGGCAGCCGTTGGTACCTTAAATTGACAGAAAACAATACAGATCTCGCTTGTGCTGTTCAAACAATTACTACACAAATAGCGCAATCAGTAGGCAGTGCCTATTTTGAATCTTTAGAAAAGTTCTGGCAGTGCGATCTTTCACCTTATAAATTTATTGGTGAAAAATAATGATAAACATAAAACCAATTTATATTTTCACAGCAGCCATTTTCGTTTTGTTAAGCTTGCTATTTTATTTGGGTCAAGAGAATAAAATAGCACAGACGGTTGAATTGCAGAGCGAACAAGTAGCTAAGCGTGTCTCACTCGATGTCAGCAGCTTACCATTAGCAGAACCACTTTTTAATTATGCAGGCAATCAGCAAAAAGTAGATATTTATATTGAACAATTGAATCAACAACTCGATTCGCTTGATTCTAGAGTAAAAGTTGAATCTATATCTACTGTTAAGCCAAGTAATAAAGTGTTTTTGGAATTGTTCGCGAATTATAAAACTATCTATTTGGTTTTAATTGCTGACAGAAGCCATGTTAAATACACTTACATTATAGTGATGTTACTTACCTTCGCCAACGCATTACTCTATCGCAAAGTATTTAGAAAACATATTGAAAACAGAGTGAAAAAAAGAGCGGTTTCAGTCGAAACTATAAAACCAAAGTTAGTAATCGATTTATATTCAAAGTCACTATTTATAGAGGGCTCTAATGATTTTCAAAGTCAATTAGCCAATAAGCCACTTTGCTTTTATCTGGCAATGATCGAATTTAGCCATGCTTACCCAGATTTAAACCTTCATTTAAATAAAGACGTGCCAGCTGAGTTACTTACTATCGCTGAAAAGTATTTTCATAGATTATCTGTTCTAGGACACACAGTTAGAAAAAGGCCAAATTTCTCGAACAGCTTAGAAAAAACCCTTAGCGAAATTAGGGCGGCACTTGACGAAATTTTAAGAGAGAGCCCGGAATTAAAAGCAAAACTTTACCCACCTAAAGCGCATGGTGAAGGGTCGCGCTCTAAGTTACATAGCTACGGTCTTAAGAACTTTTTAGATAGTGATTATGAGATAAGAGGTAAGTAATTTGTTGAAGATGCCAGATATGTTCTGGCATCCATTATGGAATACAAGACGACTTGAACTTATAGTTCGCTCACCTTAATAGGAGAGTATTTTTCGATATAGGCTTTTAATACTTCAGCATCAGTTCGCTCTGAAGGAACAAACCCTTTTCGTCCAACAAGAACTGGATATCCATCACCTCCTGCTGCATTGTAACTGTTTATACTCATTCTATAGGTTTTGTTAAGTTCTAAAGCTTGACCGTTAATTTTCACATTAACTAACTTGCCATCTTTTCGTTCAAAACTTAGACCTTCATATTGTAAATAAGCACCAGCATCAATCGGAAAAGAAGTAACGATTTCAAGGTAATCAATAAGATCTTTACCTATCCAATTCATTGCCGTAATTCTATTTTTAAAAGGATGAACTTTTAAAACGTCTTTATAACTGATCTCGCCAGCTTCAATACTGTGACGTATTCCCCCACCACTGATCAGGCCAAAATCTGCTTTTACTGATTCTTTTTGTGCTTTAATAATTAGGCGTGCTAATGGGCTTTGCTTAAATCGCACAGTATCTCGTTTACCGTCTAAATAGGCATCAGTAAAACCGATAGGTAAATCAAGCTGACCTTTACCTATTTTCTGGAATGGCTTTAATAAATCTAACATGTCTTGATCTTCTGGAATATATTCCCCGATCACTTCACCATTATCACTTTTTAAATTGACCGGAATTAACTGATAATTCACGAGCGTAATATTTTCACCTACGATTTTAAATTCTGCTTTACCAACATATTTCCCCCATTCATGGGCTTGCATGATCCAAGTACCATTTTGATTATCTGGCTTACAAGCTTTTCCAGGTGCAAAATCTTCATCTGGGTTACCGAGTGAATCTACACAAACGGGTTCTTGAGAGTGTCCGCCAATGACCATATCGAGTGCGCCTTTTGGCAGCTCTCTTGCTAAAGTGACGTCGCCGGGTGCATTAATACCAAATTTTGCGTCGTGGTAATGGCCCATGTGAGTAACCGCAATTGTAACGTCGATATCTTCATATTTATTATTTATATCGTTTAGTACTTTTTTCGCAGCGATACTCGGTTTGATAAAGTCCAAATGCCCAACATACTCGGGATTGGCAATTTTAACCGTATCGACTGTAGTAAGTCCTATCACACCAATTTTAAGACCATTTTTTTCTATAATTGAGTATGGTTGGTAAGCATGAGACGCATCACTTTTATTAAGAATATTCGCCGATAGAATAGGGAATTGAGCCCATTCAATTTGTTTATCAAGAATATGTAATGGATTATCAAATTCATGGTTACCGATTGCCATGGCATCATAGCCAAGTAAACGCATACCTTTGAAATCAGGCTCCGCATACTGAAGGTCTGACTCTGGAACACCAGTATTTATATCACCACCCGAAAGTAATAACACGGCATGACCATTTTTTTCGGCTTCATTTCTAAGCCTGTCAACAAGTGTTTTTCTTGCTGACATGCCATATTCACCTTTTTCGTTTTGCCAAAAACGTCCATGGTTATCATTAGTATGAAGAATAGTAAGGTATTCAGATTTTGGTTGTTGGACTGAATAGGTAGCACATCCTGAAAGTGCTAAAGCTACCGAGAGAGCTAATAATTTGCGCATAATAAACCCGTGTGTAGTAATTACGCGCTTAGTTTAAACTATATGCTCTAAAGCGCTACAGGTAGACACTAATTTCTTTTTGAGCAACTCTTAAGCGCGGCAGTTTCTCTTCTTAATAATTCTTGTTTTGCAAAAGCACATTTCTCATGGTCAATCTCAACCATCCAGTTTAAAAAGCTTGCAGGCAAACTAGTGTATTTCTCGCCTTGATGAAGGCCGAAATCACAAATAGGTGATTCAGTATTCATTACTTAACCTTTTCTGTTGTTTTTATAGCCACTGCATCCTATCAAACTCAGATTAAAATAAAAGAACAAAACGTTACGGAAAGGTTAATTTTAATAACCGGTAGTTTTAAGAGTTCTCTTTACATTAGATAATTAGTTGTTTAATTAATAGTATTTGTTGTAGATTGTATACAGTTTTTGTTTCGCATATCCAAGAGTAAATGATTAGGGTTCTATCGTGAAATTGAATACAGAAAGATTATTGCTAAGACAGGCAACTTTAAATGATGCCGGTTTTATTTATAAATTATTGAATCAAAATAGTTTTAAAAAAAATATAGCTGATAAAAGCATTAAAACTCATAAAGATGCAGAACATTACATTGAAACCGCTTTTTTAACACCTTATAAGTTAGATACTTTTTCACCTTATATTGTGTGTCTGAAAAGTAATGATAAAGATTTTAGGCAAATTGGTGTATGTGGCTTATACAAAAGACCAGCATTACAGTATCCAGATCTTGGTTATGCGTTTTTAGATGAGTTTACTGGGTTAGGTTATGCGAGCGAAGCGGCAAGATGTGTCATTGATTACTCGCTCAATACGCTAGGACTAAAATATCTCTGTGCACTCACTGATCCTGAAAACAGGGCAAGCATAAACTTACTAAAAAAATGTAAGTTCAACTTAGGAACACAAGTTATATTAAATGAAGAGCAGGGGGTGAGTAATCTGTATCAACTTTCACTTAAATAGATTTCGATAGAATGATTCCAGTTATTTTATCAGTAAGCTTTTCCCAGCTAAATTGATGTGCTTTGATGAGCGCATCAAATCCTGAATCTTCTAGTGGGGTTGAAATTGAGAACAGCTCTGAATTTAATAATATCTTTCCTTCGGGATTAAATTGATAAATAAACCATTGGCCTTCAATCAATGAACCAAGCTCATAGTGGCCAGCAAGTTTTGTAACAATCACCTGGAGCATGAACTCACCATCTTGAGGCGCTGTTTTTCCGGCAGGGATCACTTTGTAATTTGATACCTTTTTTACCAAGCCACGTGCCATGGAATCGGTAAACGTATATTTAGGGTGCTGAGACCAAAAGTGATAATTGGCAATATTGACAGAGTTATCTCTTAGTATCTGTATTAGAGGCTGTTGATCCGCAACGCCTTGGATCTTTACTTGATTGATATGTAGATATTTAGTTTCCGTCTGCTCAGAAGTCGTTGCACCATCTTCTTGCTGATATGCAAAATCATAATATTTTAACTGAATGTTTTGGCCTGACGAGCAAGCTGTTAACGTCAGCAGTACCAATAGAATAGTTAAATTACGCATTATTGCTTCTCTGGAATTGGGTCATTTGGAGTGTTTTTATCAAATATCAGCATAGTTGGTTGCTCATTTAACCCCTTAGATAGTGGTTTAAGTGTATTTGATAAGTTTTCTAACTCTTGCAATGTATTGGTTAGCTGATCGACAACACCTGAGTCTTGTTGGTAGCTAGACAGTGTGGTTTCAAATTGCTTCAAGCTACTGGTTAGTTGAGTAAGTGTTGTCTCTAATTGTGTTAAATTTTTAGCCACTTTATCTGCAGTCTCGTTGTTATTTAGTTCGTGGATCATGGCCTTTAGTTCTTCTGCAAGAGATTGGTATGCCACTAATGTATTGTTTAATGTGTTGGTGGTTTGTTCGAATGGCAGCTTATTTAATTTGTTAACCAAGGCTGTCATTTGTTCCGATAAAGCAGTGAACCCACTCGATATGCTTGGAAGAACAGGGTATATGTCAGTTTTAGTGACATAACTCATCTCATTAGCATTATTATAAAAATCAAAATCTATATATACCGCACCGGTCAATAAATTACCACTTTTTAGTGATGCTCGTAATCCAGAGTTAATCCATTTGTCTATATTTTGTTGCCAATATTGTTTTGCTAACTGCTCGTTTTTATAAATTCTACCATATTCAATTTTTATCAGCACAGGCACTTGAGTGTTGTCTTGCTCAAAGTATATGGGTTCTCCATTTTTCTCTATTTGGGCGGGGGCTTGTTCAACAGTGCCAATCCTCATTCCCCTGTATTCCACTGGTGCACCAGCATTGAGGCCACGAATTGACTGTTCAAACTCAACAATATAAAAGTCGAAATCATCAAAGCGTTTCTCTAATGCTTGCGCATAGTTTTTATGTAAAGCATAAGTTTTATTGGCGAGCGCTACACCATTTGGATTTTGTTCTGGAGGGTAATCAACTGATATACCGCCTTTTATCAATTTTGATAAACTTCCAGTTGAAAACTGTACGCCAGAAGTATTAAGGCTGAAATCAACCCCTGAGCTAACCCAGAATATTGTGTTGTTGGTGATCAGTTTATCATAAGGAGAAAATACAAAAATGCCGTAATGCATAGATAAGGTATCAACATCAAATCGCCCTGATTCAATCTGACCTATTCGATAACCCCTAAAATAGATAGATGTACCAACATCGAGCACTTCTGCTGAGCTCGCTGTTAACTTGAAGCGTTTACCTTCTATATCATTACTTATCAAAGCAGGTTCATCTTGCAGAGTGAATAAATATGATAGGCTCTGACTTTGTCCAGGCTCTAACTCTAAATACGCTCCTGAAAGTAAGGTGTTCATTCCTGATATGCCTGATTGATCTATGCGAGGCTTAACTACCCAGAATTTGGCATCTTCAGTTAATAAATCTCCATATTGATTGTCAATTTGAACTTTAGCTAACACACCATTTTGAGAAAGATCTAATTCAAGGCCTTTTACTAAACCGACCTTAACATTCCTTACTTTAACTTCAGTTTTTCCTGCTGTGATACCATCTGCTGTTGTCATTTTGACATAAATAGTATGACCTTGATCAGCTTGGTATTTAAATAACATCCAAGCAGTTATTAGCAGTGCGATGATTGGAATAATCCAAATCACAGTAAATTTTGGCTTAGACTCGATATAAGCGTGTTCATTCATGATTGTGAAACTTGTCCCATAAGATTCGAGGGTCAAAACTATTCACGGCAACGATCTGACATAACACCATGATAGTAAAAAATACGATACCAATTTGAGGTTCAACACTGAGCACAGTACCAAGTTGTACCAGAGAAACCAAAATAATCACGACGAAAACATCAATCATTGACCATTTACCCATTATTTCTAACCAACGATAAATTGTGCTTGCCCGTTTTGGGTGCGTACACTTTCTCGATTGTAATATTAAGTAGAACAATGCCATGGCTTTAATAATCGGAATACAGACACTGGCTAAGAATATCAGTATAGCAACTGGGTAGGAGCCTGATTGCCACATAACAACTACGCCAGAGAAAATAGTAGCCGGTGTTTCATTGCCCAGGTTAACAGTATTCATAATGGGCAGCAGGTTTGCAGGGATTAAAAAGACCGTTGCAGTAACCATCCAAACAATTGCTCTTTGCGCTGAGTTTGGTTTACGGAAATAAGTTTTAGTATAACACCGAGGGCAATGAGTTTCTCTGGTTAGCTGAGAGCAAGTCAAACATTGCTTGAGCTCTTGTGCTCTTGCGCTTTTACCATCATGAAGCAACGCGGGTTGAAACAGCATCTGCTGTCTCTCCCATAATTCAGTTTCATTTATTAAAGACAAAGTCTCTATAAAACAAACTACAAATAGAATATAAGCCCAAAAACCAAGACCAAACCCAATATCAGCGAGTGACATTAATTTGAAAACACTGACTAAAACGGCTACTAGGAATATATCTGCGAGATTAAGCGTTTTTGTCTTATTGAGTAATCTAGCCAGGTAGCGAGCATTATGAGGGTTTAGGTCTTGCCAATAATGGCTATTAGTTAATAGTACAAGTAAGCATACAAATAGGGGGATTAAAAATGTGCTGAGCACAAAAATTCCAGAAAGAACGACACTATATTTATCAGCGAGTAAACTAAAAGCCTGCCATAAACTTATATCTTGAACTAGACCATGTTGGCTGAAGCTTACAAAAGAGGGGTATAGACTAGAAAACAGGAATAATAAACTGGTGAGGCTGAATGCAATCAACCATTGTTGTTGATTAGCTTGATAACTGACTATCTCATTTTTACAGCAAGGACAAATCGCACGCTGATGTTCTCCAAGTGAAGATACACGCACTAGTGAGTCACAATGTTTGCAGGCGAGGATCATAAATGGCTAGTTTTATTCTACTCAAGTTTCTGTTGAGTTTGATTTACTGCAGTACACAAAGCAAGATAATTGCGTTATTTGGTTTTTAAAAAAGAAAATGTGCTCATAAAACAGGCAAAAGAAAAATAATTTCAAAAAAATGCATTTTTTTTTATTTTTACGCTTGAATTCAAAAACACTGCCCCTATTTACTAGTCATCGAAACGAACAACGAATTTTGAAGTCGGAGAAGATTCATGGGTAAAATTATTGGAATCGATTTAGGTACTACTAACTCTTGTGTTGCAGTACTAGATGGTGATAGCGCACGCGTTATTGAAAATGCTGAGGGTGATCGTACAACCCCGTCAATTATTGCTTTCACTGAAGAAGGTGAAACCTTAGTTGGTCAGCCAGCTAAACGCCAAGCGGTTACAAACCCTAAAAACACATTATTTGCAATTAAGCGTTTAATTGGTCGTCGTTTTGAAGACGAAGAAGTACAACGTGACATTGGCATTATGCCTTTCACTATTACTAAAGCAGACAATGGTGATGCATGGGTAGAAGTACGTGGTGAAAAGCGTGCTGCACCTCAGATTTCTGCTGAAGTGCTTAAGAAAATGAAAAAGACAGCGGAAGACTTCTTAGGTGAAGAAGTAACAGAAGCTGTAATCACAGTACCAGCTTATTTCAACGATTCTCAGCGTCAAGCAACAAAAGATGCTGGCCGTATCGCCGGTCTTGAAGTTAAGCGTATCATCAATGAGCCAACTGCTGCAGCACTTGCATATGGTATGGACAAGAAACAAGGTGACAATGTTGTTGCTGTATATGACCTTGGTGGTGGTACATTCGATATCTCAATCATCGAAATCGATGAAGTAGATGGCGAGCACACTTTTGAAGTACTTGCTACAAATGGTGACACGCACTTAGGTGGTGAAGACTTCGATAACCGTGTTATCAACTATTTAGTAGCTGAATTCCAAAAAGACCAAGGTATTGATCTTAAGAATGACCCGCTTGCAATGCAGCGTGTTAAAGAAGCAGCAGAAAAAGCGAAGATTGAGCTTTCAAGTGCACAGCAAACAGAAGTTAACTTACCTTATGTGACTGCAGACGCGACTGGTCCTAAGCACATGAATGTAAAACTAACTCGCGCTAAGCTTGAGTCTTTAGTAGAAGATTTAGTAACTCAATCAATTGAGCCATTAAAGCGTGCACTTGCTGATGCAGATCTTTCTGTGAGCGACGTTAACGACATCATTCTTGTTGGTGGTCAAACACGTATGCCATTAGTGCAGAAGACAGTAACTGAGTTCTTCGGCAAAGAGCCACGTAAAGACGTTAACCCTGATGAAGCGGTTGCTGTAGGTGCTGCAGTTCAAGGCGGTGTATTAGCGGGTGACGTAAAAGACGTACTTCTATTAGACGTTTGTCCTCTATCTCTTGGTATTGAGACTATGGGTCAGGTAATGACTGCGCTAATTGAGAAGAACACGACTATCCCTACTAAGAAGTCGCAAACTTTCTCAACTGCAGAAGACAACCAATCTGCAGTAACAATCCACGTGTTACAAGGTGAGCGTAAGCGTTCAAGTGACAACAAGTCTCTTGGTCAATTCAACCTTGAAGGTATTCGTCCGGCACAACGTGGTGTACCACAGATTGAAGTTACTTTTGACGTTGATGCTGATGGTATCTTACATGTATCAGCAAAAGATAAAGACACTGGTAAAGAGCAGAAAATCACTATCCAAGCTTCATCTGGCCTAAACGATGATGAGATCGAGCAAATGGTTCGTGATGCTGAAGCAAATGCTGAAGAAGATAAGAAGTTCGAAGAACTTGTTGCTTCACGTAACCAAGCTGATGCAATGGTTCACGGTACGCGCAAGCAAATCGAAGAAGCGGGTGATGCATTACCAGCAGAAGACAAAACTGCAATTGAAGCCGCACTTTCTGAACTAGAAACTGCAATTAAAGGTGAAAGCAAAGAAGAAATCGACGCTAAAGTCCAAGCTTTAGCTGAGAAATCTCAGAAGCTTATGGAAATTGCTCAAGCGAATGCACAGGCGCAACAAGCACAAGGTGCTGATGCGGGTGCACAGCAGCAAGGTTCAGCTAAGCAAGATGACGACGTAGTTGATGCAGAGTTTGAAGAAGTAAAAGACAATAAGTAATTGTTGAACTTCAAGGGCGCATTTAAAATGCGCCCTTAGTCTATTCAAAATCCGTAAAAATTAATGTTCTGGTAGTTTAAACTACCCTTAACTGAGTAACAAAACTATGTCAAAACGTGATTATTATGAAGTGTTAGGTGTTGCAAAAGACGCCAGTGAACGTGACATAAAAAAAGCTTATAAACGCTTAGCAATGAAGTATCACCCAGATAGAACTGAAGGTGATGCGGATTTAGAGGCCAAGTTTAAAGAAGTAAAAGAAGCGTACGAAGTACTCACAGACAGTCAAAAACGTCAGATGTATGACCAATACGGCCACGCAGCTTTTGATCAAAATGGTGGCGGCGGCCATGGTGGCTTTGGCGGAGGCCATGGTGACTTTGGTGATATTTTCGGTGACGTATTCGGTGATATTTTTGGTGGCGGCGGTCGTCGTCAATCACGTCAACAACGCGGTTCAGATCTTCGTTACAATATGGAACTTAGCCTTGAAGAGGCCGTTCGTGGTAAAGAAGTTGAAATCAAGGTACCAACTTGGGTAAGTTGCGAACCTTGTGACGGAAGCGGTGCTAAAGCGGGTTCTAAACCTAAGACTTGTCCAACTTGTCATGGTGCTGGTCAAGTGCAAATGCGACAAGGCTTCTTTGCTGTTCAGCAAACATGCCCAACATGTCAAGGTACGGGCTCTGTTATTTCAGATCCTTGTAACAGCTGTCACGGCCAAGGACGAGTTGAGAAAACCAAAACGCTTTCAGTAAAAATTCCAGCAGGCGTTGATACTGGTGACCGTATTCGTCTTACGGGTGAAGGTGAAGCAGGCATGCATGGCGCGCCGTCAGGTGATTTGTATGTTCAGGTTTCTGTTCGTGAACATCCGATTTTCACTCGTGATGGCAATAACTTGTATTGTGAAGTACCTATCAGTTTCACTACAGCAGCTATTGGTGGCGAAATTGAAGTTCCGACCCTAGATGGCCGAGCAAACCTAAAAATTCCTGCTGAGAGCCAGACAGGTAAAATGTTCCGCATGCGTGGTAAAGGTGTTAAATCTGTACGCAGCGGTTCAGTCGGTGACTTAATTTGTAAAGTAGTAATTGAAACACCAGTAAACTTAAATGACAGACAAAAAGAGCTGTTAAAAGAGTTAGAAGAGAGTATGGGTGCTGACAACGGTAAAAACAGACCGAAAGCACAAGGTTTCTTTGATGGTGTTAAGAAGTTCTTCGATGACTTAACAAAGTAAAATTTGTTGAACCAAAAACGGCGCGCAGCGCCGTTTTTCTTTTTAATCTAAAATTAATAGATAGTCTTGTTCACCCTCACATCGACATGCTTGTGATTGACCATCCTTTTGACCAAATAAACTTCCAGATTTACAACCAAACAATTGGCATTTCGCCTCACAGGCCATTGCATCTCGCCATGTTACATACTCGTCGTTCATGAAACTAAAAGCAGAAGAAACCGTTAGCATGCCTATGAAAAGGGTTAGCACTTTAAGCTTTGATTTAAGCCACATGTGACACCTCATTTTCATAAGTATTAGACTTTAGTCTAATGCTTAAACGGTATTGTTCAAGTAAAGGATCGTGTTGTGTTGGCTCTGAATTCTAACTGTATCTTGAAAATCTAATGTTTAGCACTAAGCACTTAAATTCACATTCTTTAGCTATGAAAGTTAGAGTGACTGATTTATAAACTAAAATTCAATTTAAAGATTCTAACTCCGACTTGGTTTTAAAATTTTAATGTTGTTTTAATAACCAAAGAATGCAGATTAAACGCTTTATATTCAAAAATTTTCTAACTTGAGCTTACACGTGTAAGCCTATCTAATTCAATGACTTAAACCGTCATTTGCAAAGGCAGAGTAATTTTCTTGTTAAATTATTGCATAGAGTAATTGATCTAACGCGTTTTTTATGCCGTAATGTAGGTATATTCAACTGGTCTGATGAGTTAGTTATGAGTTTAAGAACACAATTTAGAAAAGTATTACCAAGTATCTCAATTACAGAACAAGAAGCGCTTGACGCAGGTGATGTTTGGTTAGAAGGTTCAATCTATCAAGGTAAGCCTGATTTCAGCGCGCTTCGTGCCGTGCCTGAAGCGACACTTTCTGCAGAAGAGCAAGCTTTCATTGACGGTCCAGTGAAAGAGTTAATGGCTATGATTGATGATTCTGTTATTCAAAACAGTAAGCATCTTCCTGAGCATATTTTAGATTTCTTGAAGAAAGAACGTTTCTTCTCTTTAATCATTCCAAAATCATACGGTGGCCGTGAGTTCAGCCCTTATGCTAATTCAACCATCGTAGGAACAATCGCAACGAAATCTTCAGCTGTAGCTGTAACTGTTATGGTGCCTAATTCATTAGGCCCGGGTGAGTTATTAATGCATTATGGTACTGAAGAGCAGCGTGCGCATTACTTACCTCGTCTTGCGAATGGTACTGATATTCCATGTTTTGCACTTACCAGCCCAGAAGCGGGCTCTGATGCCGGTGGTATTCCAGATCAGGGTATTGTGACTAAGGGTATGCACAATGGTGAAGAAGTCTTAGGTTTAGAGATAACTTGGGACAAGCGTTATATCACTTTAGCACCTATTGCGACAGTACTAGGTCTGGCATTCAAAGTATTTGATCCTGAAGGTCTATTAGGTGGAAAAGAAGAGTTAGGTATTACGTGTGCGTTAATTCCAAAATCACACCCAGGTGTTGAGCTTGGTAATCGTCACGACCCTATGGGAATTCGTTTTTACAATGGTACTACGCGCGGCAATAAAGTCTTCATTCCAATGGAATTCATCATTGGCGGGCAGGAAAACATTGGTCGTGGTTGGCAGATGCTTGTTAGTTGTCTTGGTGCAGGCCGTGGTATCTCGTTACCAGCTTTAGGTGTTTCAACAAGTCAGGTAGCACTTAAGTCAGCTTCAGAATATGCCGCGGTTCGTGAGCAGTTTGGTCTATCTATTGGCCAATTTGAAGGTATTCAAGAAAAGCTAGCTGACATAGCGGGTAAAACTTACCTTCAAGAGTCTATGCGTGTGTTAACCACTGAAGGTCTAGGTATGGGTCTAAAACCATCAGTTGTTACTGCTATCGCAAAATATCACATGACTGAAATTGGTCGTGATGTACTTGACTCTGCAATGGACATTCTAGCTGGTAAAGCGATCCAGAATGGTCCCCAAAACACGTTAGCTAGTGGCTATGTGGCTCAACCAATCGCAATTACTGTTGAAGGCGCTAACATTCTAACTCGAAACCTGATGATCTTTGGTCAAGGTGTAATGCGCTGTCACCCGCATCTTCAAGAAATGGTTGAAGCAATTCATAGTGAACAAGCTGACGCAGATAAGAAGTTTAATAAGAAATTCCGTCAAACTGTGGGTTACGGTATTTCGAATGGCTTACGTGCATTTGGGTTAGGCTTAATGCCATTTATGGCTGGCAGTCAGAGTTCATTGTCTGAAGTTAAGCAATATGAGAAAGCGGTTATGCAATTATCATCTCGTTTAGCTTTGTTTGCTGATTTCTCATTATTAGTTCTAGGCGGCAAGTTAAAGCAAGCTGAAATGTTATCAGCACGTCTTGGTGACGTAATGAGTTACCTATATGCAGCAATGGCCTCAATTAAGTATTATGAGCAGAAAGTATCTGAATCAGAGCGTGCACAAGCGGCACCTTATTTCCATTATGCAACGCGCTGGGCATTACAAAATGCTGAAAACGCATTACATAAATTCTTAGATAACTTCCCAGCAAGTTTTGCTCGTAAGTTCTTACGTGTAGCAACATTACAATTTAGTCACAGAATGGCAAAAATTGACGACAATTTAATTCGTGAACTAGCTGCTGCCGCACAACAAGACACAGCATTTAAGTCACAAATCACTAAACTTGTTAAACCAACTGCTGGTGATGGTCACGATATTAACGAGCAGGCATATAAAGCGAAAATGGCTTGTCTTGATTTACTTAAAGTACTCAAGAAAGCACTTCGTTCAAAACAAGTAAAACCAGGAGTGCGTTTTGCTGACACATTAGATAACGCTTTAGCCGCGAATATTATTACTAGTGAGCAATATGCCAAGTTAATTGATTACAACAAGAAGCGTGAAAAAGCGATTCGAGTTGATGAGTTTGATTTCGACTTAAACCTTATTGATGATTGTCCGTTGAATGCTGATATTCAGCAGGCCAGTTAACAATCGTGGAGAACAACGCCCAGTAATTCGCTGGGCGTTTTTATTTTAGGCGCGTACAATAAATTAATATCCTAAAGAAATTTAAAAGTAATCCCCTTGAGTACACGTCATTTAGAAAAGCATATACCTGAGCTCAAGCTCATTGATTTATCTATTTCACTCTGGAGTGGATGTGGACAAATTCAATCAGGTTTATATAGCTCCCAGCCAGTGGTAGTTAAACTCAGTGAAATTCCTGAAAACATAAATCATCAAGTCATCAGTCAATCTAATTTTGCCAAACAGAGAAAAGATAAGTCTTATCTCAACGAACTCAATTTTTACAATGACCCGACATGCCATACAGCTTTTGAGAATGTAAGACCCTATTGTTACTTTGCAAAGCGAATAGGAGCTTTAAATGTTTTGATCTTAGAAGACTTTAAATCAAATGGCTTTCAAAACATAGATGATCATAAACTTGAACATATCTATGCAGTTGTGAAATGGTTAGCCCAGTTTCATGCGCAAGGGTTTACCCTTATCAACTCAAAACCATTTCCATTAGGCGGATATTGGCATTTAGAAACAAGGCCTGATGAGTTTGAAAGGATGGAATTCATTGATTTAAAACGCCATGCAAGGTATTTGGCTGATTCACTTTATAAAGCTAAGTATCAGACTTTAATACATGGCGATTCCAAGTTAGCAAACTACGCGTTTGATGACTGCTACAAGGTCCTTGGTTATGATTTTCAGTATGTTGGTTCAGGCATAGGGTTACAAGACGTTATGCTGTTTATGACCAGCGTGTTTAATGGTGATGCGTGTGCAAAGTATGAAGAATCATTACTTAATTTATACTTTGAAAGTTTGAATAAAGCACTGAGTAATACCATGAGCATAAAAGAATATGAACTTTTAGAGCATGAATGGCGTACTCTATGGCCAATAGTGTGGTCTGATTTCTATCGTTTTTTAAATGGCTGGAAACCTGAACATAAAAAAATAACGCAATTCATGCAAAATAAGTTTTCAGAAGTTCTAAACACCATATGATTTTTTCTTTATTCAGTGCGCTTTGCTGGTCTTTATTTGATATTGCAAGAAAAGAGTTGGCGCAGCATATTAATCCAAAGTTCTTGTCGCTTGCAATGAGTGTCAGTGTTCTGCCTTTGTTCTTCTTATTGTGGGGATTTCAAGGGTTTCAATTGCCGAGTAGTTCTTATTATTTTCCAGCAACGATAAGTGGCGTACTTGCTGCAATAGGCAGTGTTTGTTTTATGTTAGCCATTTCGAAAGGCAAACTTGCAATTGTATTATCTATTACTGCTTGTACACCGTTTATTTCAGCAGTGTTCTCATTCTTTTTCTTAGACGAAATACTTTCTAAGTTAGAGTGGTTAGGCATAGTCTTGGTTGTATCTGCAACCATGCTTCTTGCTGGCACATCATTTAACACACGTGAAAAATCAAGCTTATATGCATTAATTACTGCACTTGCATGGGGCACCTGCATTGTATTCGATAAACAAGCATTAACTCACGGCTCAAGTTCGTTCCATGGCATGTTTCTAACATCCATAATAATTGCTGTTTTGTCTATTAGTTTACGAATTGACTACCAATGGCGAGCCTTGCTTAAAAACTTTAAGTGGTGGCTTATTGCAGTGATGGTGTTTTTTGGGGCTGTATTTCTTCAATTCGCAGCGCTTGAATATCTAAACCCGGGTGTAGTTGAGGCTATAAAACGCGGAATTGGGATTGTTCTCGCTGTCATTATTGGTCGCGTGTATTACCAAGAAATATTGTCTAATAAACAGGTCGTGGGAGTTTGCTTTGTCTTATTCGCAACTTATTTATTCATGTAAAGGGGCTTTACAAAGCGCTTTTCTATTTTTCTAGAAAACTTATAATGTCTTCTCGATTATTCGGAGTTTATATGAAGTATTTAGTTTTATTGTTTTTGTCAGCCAGTATGTTCAGTTTTAGTACCTCAGCACAGACAAGCGATTTATCTGTAACAATGAAAAACATAGGCCATGCTTACAAAAAGGCAGTTCGCTCAACTGACGGTAAAGAAATAATCAGTCAAATAGATGAAATGATTTTTTTGATTCAAAAAAGTAAAAAGGCTA
Organism: Pseudoalteromonas sp. NFXS53; assembly: GCF_056629255.1. Taxonomy (NCBI): domain Bacteria; kingdom Pseudomonadati; phylum Pseudomonadota; class Gammaproteobacteria; order Alteromonadales; family Pseudoalteromonadaceae; genus Pseudoalteromonas; species Pseudoalteromonas sp. NFXS53. The sequence continues at coordinate 81,191 of NZ_JBWVBR010000001.1, forward strand.
ATTTCAAAGCTGATTTAAAAGAGCAATCAATCGAGGGATTAGATAAGGTCATCACCGTTTTACAAGAATCAAAGCGTTTTGTAGAGAAAGGTGAAATTACCAAAGCTAAGGTAAAATTAAAGAAAGTTGATGTACTTCGAGAGAAATATCATGAGCTACACGAGCCACCAAGTGTTTGGGAGCTATTATTTGGATAGAGAAAAGCGGCATAAATGCCGCTTTTTTTATTTTTTCTTTTTCTTCATGCCTTGGACGGCTTTGAATCTTGGGTTTGATTTACAGATCACAAAAACACGACCACGTCTTTTTACTACTTGGCAGCCTGGACGATTTTTTGCACTCTTTAAAGAGCTCAATACTTTCATAAGTTTTCCTTTTATTTTTTGCTTGCAAGATTTTTGAAGCGGCGGTTGAATTGAGCAACACGACCATCAGAAGCTGTAATTTTCTGCTTACCTGTATAGAAAGGGTGTGATTCACTCGAAACATCAATCGGTACATATGGGTAAGTTACGCCATCAATTTCGACTGTTCTATCAGATTTAATTGTCGAACCAACAATGAAGTATTTATCGATAGAAGTATCGTGAAATGCCACTTGTTCGTAATCAGGATGAATATTAGGTTTCATAGAATGCTCTTATGTTTTGTTATAATATCTCGCATGTTATTCTAAATGAAAATTATTTGCAAATGGGTTTTGGGTAAATTTGTTGATTTTGATGGTTTGTTGTGCAAACAAACACCTTGTCTCTAGCTATTCGTTGTAGGCCTGTTATAAATAAGGTGTAAGTTTTAAAGGGAAGCAACAATGGAAGAGCTAAATAATAATTTGGATAACACCGTGATTGATTCACTCAAAAATAAAGATCACAGTGGCATTAACAAACAGCTTGATCAGTTGAGTTGTTCTCATAGTGACATCATTGAGTTACTTGCAGAATATGTTGTGTTAGCTGAACAAGATGATGAAAGCTTTGATGCTTGGTACGACGGTCTTTGCGAAGATAAATTAAAAGTTTTAAAGGCATTTGAAATTATGAGAGCTCACTTAGAGTCGTGAGCTCTTCTTACCGACAAATCATATTGCTTTATTAAACGCTCAATATAACGCTGTCGAATAAGCTGTTTTGGTAATAGTGGATTGTCTAGTGCAACTGAGTTATTAAGTTGTCTGAGTGCAACATGAAGTATTTTTCGTGTCTCCTCATCGAGTATGTCTAAGCTAAAATCTTCAGTTAAAAATGAAATAACATACTTAAATAGATCGATAGCAACGATTTCTTCTATCTTTCCTGTAGAACTGATTGCGCCATATTTTCCTACTAAGAAATATTGCCAACTCGACTGAATGGATTCTTCCAGATCTTCTGTAAATGAGGCGATAAGAGTTTCAGGTAAATCATGCACTAACTGATTCAAAGTCTGTTGATAAAGATTCCCAAAATACATGAATGCTTGACTTGATGACTCAATATTATGCTTTATAAGTATCTGAGCCCAAGCTAGATATCCTCTCGGGTAATATTCAATCTGCTCTGTATGCTCTGTGATCCCTAAGTAAGAATTGACTTGAAGTTTATTTTCTATAACGAAACTGCTCGCTGGAAACAAACCTGACTCTTGCCACTCAAATAAGATATCTTCATCTACTCTCGCAGACTGGCATATTTCTATAGTTTGATAAAAATTCTCATTGAAATGATTAAGTAAGCTCATAGTGGTACTGGTTGAATATACAGTATTTGTATTAAATCAGTAATACAACCAATTTACAAGTCATTCAGCCTAAAGAAAGCTCGGAACTGCTATTGTTTTATGTAAGAATATTGGGACTTGGAATAAGAATACTTGTAAATATGCAGATTAACGAAAAACTACAACAAGCAAGCTTGATCACCGCGATAAAAACCCCTTACTTAGAAACCGGCGAAATTGATTTAGCAGCCTACGACAAATTAGTCGAGCTACAGATCGAAGCAGGTGTTGATGGTATTATCGTTGGTGGTACTACCGGTGAAGGTCAGTTAATGAATTGGGAAGAGCACCTAATGTTAATTGCGCACACGGTGAGTAAGTACAAGCAACAAATATTAGTTATCGGTAATACGGGCAGCAATAATACCCGTGAAGCTGTGAAAGCAACAGAATATGGTTTTGCAACGGGAATGGATGCCGCATTACAGATAAACCCTTACTATGGTCGCACTTCAGTTGAAGGTGTTGTTAAACACTTCGAAAAAGTGCTCGAGATTGGCCCTGCATTTATTTACAACGTACCAGGAAGAACGGGGCAGGACTTAACACCAGATATCATTGAGCCTCTTTCGAAACATGACAATTTTATTGGTGTTAAAGAGTGTTCGGGTAATGAGCGTATTGCTCACTATGAAAAACAAGGTATCGCATGCTGGTCGGGTAATGATGATGAAGCACACGATGCAAGACATTTACATGGTGCGCACGGTGTCATTTCAGTCACTTCTAATATTGTGCCTAAGCAATTTAGAAGTTTGATGAATGAACGTAATGACGACCTGAATCAGTCATTGCAACCATTAATGTCTTGGTTATTCTGCGAACCTAACCCGATTGCGATAAACACGGCGCTGATGATGACTGGTGCTGTAAAGCCTGTCTTTAGATTACCTTATGTACCATTAAGTGCATCTCAACAACAACAAGGCTTGCAATTAATCTCTGAACTAGTAAGTGGTAGTTATGTTGGTCATGCACCAACTTTACTAGACACTGAGTCAATTATTCTTTGTTAGAACTGACTAATTGACGTATAATCTGCGGCCTTTTAATGATTGGCCGCAGGTTTATGTTATGAATTTCAAATCTTTTAGTTTTTCTCCGCTTATTCTGCAAGCACTAGACGAATTAGAATTTCACACCCTTACACCAATTCAGCAAGCTGCTATCCCTGTTGTAAGAAAAGGGCATGATGTACTTGCCACAGCTCAAACAGGTACAGGTAAAACCGCCGCTTTTAGTTTGCCAATCATTCAGAATATTTTTGAGCAATCTGAGCAACATCCTAGAGCTTTGATCATAGCGCCAACCCGTGAATTAGCAGAACAAATTGCAAATAACTGCAAACAATTTGCTAAATATACTGACCTAAATGTGGTTGCTTTATTTGGTGGTGTAAATACTGCAGGGCAAGAAGAACAATTGAACGCTGGCTGTGATATTTTGGTTGCAACACCTGGTAGGCTTCTCGATCACTTACGTCTAGGCAGTGTAAACCTTTCTCAGGTAAAACACTTAGTGTTAGATGAAGCCGACAGGCTACTCGATATGGGCTTTATTACTGATATTCAAAAAGTGATAGAGCTATGTCATGAAGAGAAACAACAACTATTCTTCTCGGCAACTTTCCCAACGGCAATGAAACAGTTTGCTCGTCAAGTATTAAAGCACCCAAAGTTTGTGCAAGTCACTCCTGAAAATACAACGGCAGAAACGGTTAGACATATTGTTTATCCTGTCGAGCAAGGCAGAAAACAAGAGCTGCTTTCTGAGTTGATTGGTAAGAAGAATTGGCAACAAGTTCTTGTATTTGTGAACATGAAAGATGTTGCTGACGATATTGTTAAAGAGCTGAACCTTGATGGTATTCCTGCAACTGTGTGTCATGGCGATAAAAAGCAAGGTGCTAGACGTCGTGCTTTACGTGAGTTTAAAGAAGGCAAGGTTCGCGTATTAGTTGCCACTGAAGTTGCTGCTCGTGGAATTGATATAGAAGGACTGCCTCGCGTTGTTAACTATGATCTACCTTATCTTGCAGAAGATTACGTTCACCGTATTGGTAGAACAGGTCGTGCGGGTCAGCAGGGCCAAGCAATTTCATTTGTTGCACGTGAAGAAGAGCAAGTTTTACTGCATATTGAAGAATTAATAGGACAGCAAATTAAGCGCTATTATTTACCTGGCTATGAAGTAAGTAGTCGTGAAAGTCTAATTAAAAACTTAAGTAAAAAACCTTCACATCAACGTAGAAAGCCAAAAACTAACCGCCCTAGTAATCAGGCAAGTGGTGAAGCGAGAGCGAAAAACAGAGCGCGTATCGCGAATGTGAGAAAGCAGATTAAAGGTAAGTCTTTAAAGTTGAGTAAATAAATTCTTTTTAAGCAAAATATTCAAAAGGTTGCCAAGTGCAACCTTTTTTATTTTTTAAGTAAAATGATTAAATTGCATAAGCTGCGAGGCTTATCTCTTCAATTTTACAGGCTTGTTGTATTGCCTCATCTCTTGCCATGGTTTTTAAATATCTATTTAGATTACTAAAGCTTAATGGTGGATGCTGAATTTCATCCCCCCAAATACACAGCATAAATAAAATGTAATCACAGACAGTCATTGATTCACCAACCAAATAGGTGTTGTCGTTTAGCTGTTTATCAATGATCTGTAACACATCTTTTAATCTTGTTTGCTGTGTTCTAACAATGTCATCGTAAATTAATGCGTTTTGTGTGTGCCTTTCTGGATAAAAGTAAGTCATAAGCTCTGTTTGAAGAGTACTAGTTAAGTACATCAACCACTGATTGAAAACAGCTTTTTGTTTTATATCAGAAGGAATAAGAGATGTTTCGGGGTGTTTTTCTGCAAGATATAAACATATCGCTGCGCTTTCGAAAAGAATAAAATCATCATCAACCAATGTCGGGATCCGTCCTGTTGGGTTAATTGATAAATATTGGGCAGACTTTTGGGCAAGCTTTTTTCTATCCACCAGCTCGAGTTGATAGGGGACATTAATTGCTTTTAAAACAAAATGAGGGGCAAGACTGGCATTACAAGGGTAGTAAAACAGAGTATACATACTTCACCTAGATAGTTAGAGTTTTTCGATAGCAGTGTCCTTTCAGTTAAATGATACTTGAAAAACTTAGGTGAGATAATCTGTTTAATCAAGAAATTACTTCACTTTACAAACTAAAACGGCAACCTGAGTTGCCGTTTTATCGCTTTAAAATGCTGATTTAGTTACTGACTAAGGCGTATAGTAAATCGGCGAGTTAGGGCCTACAGGTAAACCAAAACCGAACACCCAAATATAAAACAGAGCAACCCAGCCAACAAAGAAGAACATACTGTACGGAAGCATAGTAGCAACTAGCGTACCTATACCCATGTCTTTTTTGTACTTAGTCGCAACAGCGAGTATGAGACCAAAATAGCTCATCATAGGCGTGATAAGGTTAGTCACAGAGTCACCGATACGATATGCGGCTTGGATAGTCTCTGGCGCATAACCAATCAACATTAACATAGGTACGAAGATTGGTGCAGTCACAGCCCACTGAGCCGACGATGAGCCTAAGCTTAAGTTGACTAATGCACACATAAAGATAAACAGCACAAAGACCTCAGGGCCAGTTAGATTAAGCGCTTGAAGTAGTGCTGCGCCATTAATTGCTAAAATAGTACCAAGGTTAGTCCACTTAAAGAAAGCAACGAACTGAGCCGCGAAGAATACAAGTACAATGTACATACCCATAGAGCCCATTGACTTACTCATTGCGTCAATGACGTCGCGGTCATTCTTCATGGTACCAACAACACGGCCATATACGAAGCCAGGGATCGCAAAGGTAACAAAGATGAATACCACGATACCTTTTAGGAATGGAGAACCCGCTACTTCACCAGTTTCAGGGTGTCGTAGAATACCATTTTCAGGCACGATGGTTAATGCAAGAAGCGCAGACACAACAAGAAGAGATACACCAGCCCATTTCAAACCAGACTTTTCTTTCGCGCTTAATTTTTCAATGTTGTTTTCACTTAAGTCGATGCTTGCTTCTTCAGGGTTGTATTTGCCAAGACGCGGTTCAACAATCTTCTCTGTAACCAATGTACCAACAGTGGCAATTAGGAAAACTGAAATCATCATGAAGTACCAATTCGCCTCTGGGCCGACTTCATAAGTTGGGTCAATCATCTGTGCTGCAGGTGTTGTAATACCGGCAAGTAGCGGATCGATTGTGCCAAGTAGAAGGTTTGCACTATAGCCACCTGAAACACCGGCAAACGCCGCAGCTAAACCAGCAAGTGGGTGACGACCCAGACTATGGAAAATCATTGCAGCAAGCGGAATTAAAACAACATAACCTAATTCAGATGCTGTATTTGACAAGATTGCGGCGAAAACAACCATGAAAGTAACTAGGCGCTTTGAAGCACCCATCACCATACCGCGCATCGCAGCTGATAGCATACCTGAGTGTTCTGCAACACTTACACCCAGAAGTGCAACCAACACAGTACCTAACGGTGCGAAGCCTGTGAAGTTAGTTACAAGCCCTGTAACGATGCGCTGAAGACCTTCAGCACTTAAAAGACTGACAACTTCGATGACCCCATCAGGATCGCGTCCTTTAGCGCCTTCAGGGCGAGGGTCAATGGCACTTAAGCCAAACCAATCTGCTATACCACTGAAAATAACAATGGCAATACAAAACATAGCAAATAGCGTGATAGGGTGGGGTAACAAATTACCTAAAAACTCAACAGTTGCTAAAAAGCGATTAAACAAACCCTGTGGTTTTTGTTCTGTTGATTGTTGATTTTCAGGTTTTGTCTCAACTGCGTTCGACATAATGAAAAATACTCAATACCAAAATTGCCGCATAACCTATCACTTTTTTAATTTGAAATCATTTTTTTACCGTTAATTCACAGTAAAAACAGGACAAACACCATGACGAAAACCTGACAATTTGGCAATATAGACTCAACTTAGCGTTTACCGTATTCAATATGTACATTCACTTTCTCGGCACTTCATCAGGTGTACCTAGTCAAACTAGAAATACATCGTCTACAGCAATTTCATTCGATAAAACAAAATCATGGGTTATGGTTGATTGTGGCGAAGCAACACAGCATCAACTCTTAAAGTCTTCTCTCTCTTTTTTCCATTTAGATGTTATCTGTATTAGCCATGTACATGGAGACCACTGTTATGGTTTACCTGGGTTATTGTCGTCTATGTCGATGAATGGCAAAAAATCTGCTGTTCACCTAATCGCGCCCAAAGAAGTAATTGCATGGTTGCATGTAACTTTTCATATGTCTGATACCAGACTCTCCTTCGATTTAATCACGCATGATATTAGTGAAATGACAGGTTCATCTGATTTCAATTTTTGTGATATTGAAGTCATCTCTTTAAAGCACAGAGTCTTCAGCTTTGGTTTTAAGGTTTCAGAAAAGCTGATCCCAAAAAAGCTCAAAATTGAAAAGTTACTAAAAGACGGCATTAAAAGTGGCCCTCATTACAATAAATTGCAAAAAGGGGAAAACGTTGAATTTGGTTCACAAGTACTTTTAAGTAAAGATTACACATCTCAAAGCTGGCAAACACGTCGAGTCATTGTTTGCGGAGATAATGAAAAACCTGCTCTTGTTGCAAATTGGTGTTCTGATATTGATGTGCTAGTCCATGAGTCAACTTTTACACATAATGACCTTCACAAGCTAGGTTTTCATACAGGCCATTCAGATGCGAAAAGAGTTGCAGAGTTTGCGCAGCTTCATAAAATCCCAACGCTAATTTTAACTCATTTTAGTGTCCGATATCATGGAGAGCATGGACTTGAAAGTTTAAGGCGAGAAGCAAATCACTACTATTGTGGAAATTTAATTCTCGCAGAAGATTTTTTTACTTTCTCGATAGAGAAAATAAAATTGCATTTAGAGCAATAATAATTTGGCATATTAATAGCGCATCTTTCACTTTGATATATGCTTAAAACAGATACAATTTCGTTTAGTGAATATGCCTACTTTAAATATCAAAACACGTATTCTACTGTTTGTGGTAATTTTTGAAATATTGGCATATTCGTCAATTGTACTTTTTAGTAACGTTTACTACAGCAGCGCGTTATCTAATGTCAAAGAACAAGAAATCGTTCAAACCTTCAAATCTAGTGCTAATAAAATTGACCACACAATCACATTGATGGAACAAAGCGCCTACAATCTAGCACAACACGGCCTTTCTCTTTATCTTGAGCACAATAAATCGCATTTTGAAAAAGCAGAATTAAAGCAGAAATTTAGTGTCATTTTAGAACAGCACTTTTCATTTTTTGAACTTGCCTTAGGTGGTGGTGTTTGGTTTGAACCTATGCGAGTGTTCGAAGATACACAATATTTCGGTCCTTATGTGTATCGAGATAATAAACGTATACTATTTAGCTGGGAGCTAAGTAGTGAGCAATATGATTACCATAGTCAAGATTGGTATCAGTTAGGAAAACAAGCTGCAAAAAACGCGCTTCCAGTTGTCTGGACACATCCTTATGTCGACGAAGCGGGTAGCTTAGCTCCAATGATGACAGTTGACGCGCCAATTATTCTAACTAATGGGGATATGATTGGTATGGCAACAGTAGATTGGTCGTTGGCTGCACTTACTACATTTTTAGAAACAGTGAAGATCACCGATAACTCATCACCACTGTTAATCCATAAAGCATCAAATAGAATTATCAGCTTTCCTCTAAAGTCTGAGTTGGTGATGCAAACGACACCCGATGAAGCATGGGTTAAGCCATTGTATCTTGGTTCATCAAATACTAAGTTCAATACTTTTAAAAGTTTACCGATAAACGGTAAGCTGTATGACTTGTATTTTCTAGAGACAAAAAGCGGTTTTATATTGGGGTTTTTCAGCCCGCATAAAGACATCGATAAAGAAGTGAGGGCGGTATCTCAAGTCACTTTATTGGGAGGTGCAATTATCGGTATCACTTTCATTGTCTTGATTATTTTTATCATGAAGCACCTTTTTAAGCCTTTTGATTTAGTGCTTAGCCAGATCAAAGGGTCCATCAAGCATACAGATAATGAAAAAGTAACCGTTCAAAACATTGTTTATGACGAGCAAAACGAATTCACGCCAATTATTACTGAGTTAAATTTTGTCTATCAGCAAGTCAACACACATATAACTGAAATTAATCAAGCCAATAGTGCGCTTACTAAGACACAGAGTGAATTAGATAAGCTCAACATTGACCTAGAGCTAAAAGTCAAATCGCGAACAGATGAGCTTAATTACAAAACTGAAGAAGCATTAAAGGCACTTTCTGATTTGCAAACTATACAGAAAAAGTTGATTGAACAAGAAAAGCATGCGTCACTCGGGCGATTGGTTGCTGGGATAGCACATGAAATTAATACGCCAGTTGGCGTTGCCATCACAGCGGCTTCATTTGTTGAAGATGAAGTGATACATCTAGAAGAGAAACTGCAATCATGTCAGTTAACAAAACACCAATTGGTTAAGGTTATTTCTGATTTTAAAGAAGGCTGTTTTATCCTTAAAAGTAATTTACATAGAACTGCTGAATTGGTAGCCAGCTTTAAACAAGTCTCTGTAGATCAATCTTCTGAATTACTACGAAAGATTGAGTTGAATGCTTATCTAGAAGATGTGATCCGTACTTTAAGGCCAAGGATTAAAAACTCATCGCACAAGGTTCATCTTGAGCCTAACCCTGTTGAAATTGAAGTACTTTGCAGCCCAGGTGCAATAGCGCAAGTTATTACAAATATTATAGAAAATGCGCTAGTTCATGCCTTTAATGAACATGAGTCTGGTGAAGTTAATGTACTACTCTCTCAATCAGGTAATGAAGTTAGCATTTTGATTTCAGACAACGGCAAAGGTATGCCTAGTGATGTGTTAGAGTGTATTTTTGATCCGTTTTTCACTACGAATAGGGAAAATGGTGGAAGTGGTTTAGGGATGCACTTGGTTTATAACATTATTTCTCAGCAATTAAACGGCACGATTAATTGTTCCAGTATTGTTGGCAAGGGAACTCAATTTATCATCAAGTTCCCAATAAACTCAACGAATTAACGAGCGTTTGTGCTTTCGAATATTTTGTCAGCAGACGCTGCAACAAATCCAGTATAGATTTCACCATCTGGTTTGTTGTAACGTAGTGCAAACTCATAGAAACAGCTTGGAATTGCAAACTCACCATCAGTGAATACAACATTTGCATGATCGGCCAATGTAGATGATTGCTCTAATAGCACTTCTGGTGACCCTTTGATTTCACCACCTGAAGCATTCAATTCAAACCCAGCATCTTTTAAAGATGTATTTACCGCTTCAATAGTCTCAAAGTTCGCCAGGTGATTAATGCTTACAGTGAAGTGATTAGCGCGGTAGCCCCATGCAGACATCCAAGCAGCATATTCACTTTCTTCTAGTAAAGCTTTGTAGGTTTCATTACTTACTTGCCAATGTGTGCCTGAGTATAAGAAATTGTCTGCAGTTACTGCATCTTCATCAATTTGATCGACCATTTCTTTAACAGTTTTCTGTAAAGACTCAGAGCACTTTTCAACAAGTAATTCAGAGATGAATACTTTAGGTTTAGTTGGATCAGTATGCTCGAAGTGTTTTGCATATAGTTTTTTTGCTTCGAAATGGTATTCACCACATTCTTTGTAACCAACCGCTAGAAAATGCGCCGCTAACTTTTCTAAACCCACTTTTTCTATGTTAAAAGTACGAAGAGCAATATGATCATTGATAACGTCAGACTGTTGTGTAGAGCCTAGTAGCTCATGAACTTTAATGGCCGAAGGTGTAACTTCTAAATAGTTAGACCAAAGGTTATCAAATAGTGTGTCAACATTGTTGTGCATAATGGTTCCTTAATTTGACGGCTTAGCCGCTCAGTTTATGTATCGATTAAGCACGACACATAATCTCATACCAATTTTAATTAGTTATTTGCGTTTTATAGCGCAAAAATTCTTACTGTATCGCCATTTTTTAGGCTAAGTGCTTCAGCTTCTTCACGCGCAATCGTGAGTGATAGCGCTTGTTTGTCAAACAGTACGTTATCTGTAAACACGGCTTTAAAATCAGTGAGTTTTTGATTCGATATGGCGAAGGTTTTCTCACTGTTTACAGAGTCGACTATAATGACAGGGACAACGTAAGACTCTTGTACTGTTCTGATATTGTCCAGTTTTGCTTCTATTGTTGGGCCCGCATCGAACAGATCAACGTAGCCTCTATGCTCAAACCCTTCTTTTTGAAGGAGTCTAAGTGCAGGCTTGGTTTTTTCATGCACATGACCGATAACGGCCTGAGCCTGGTCACTGAGTAAGTTCGCGTAAATAGGGTATTTAGGCATTAGTTCGCTGATAAATACCTTGTCACCTAAACCGACTAAATGGTCTGCTTGAGGAAATTCAATCGAAAAGAAGTGTTCTTGCAACCATTGCCAAAATGGAGAATGGCCTTGCGAATCACTTACTCCACGCATTTCTGCAATGACGGTATCACTAAAGCGACTACTTTGATCTGCCATAAAAGCAAAACGAATACGGCTTAAAAACCGACCTGCAAGACCCTTACGGTATTGTTCGCGTAAAAACAAAGTACAAATTTCAGAGCAACCCGTGTAGTCATTACACATACTCAATATTTCAACCGTGTTATACACGTTCAATGTACTTGAATGATGAACCGTTTTACCCATGTGATAGTGGTAAAGAGGGACTTGTGTTCCAACAGCTGCTTCAATCGCTGTTGTGCCAACAATTTCATTCGTTTTTGTATCTTCTAATACAAACAAATAACCTTCATCAAAAGGTGTCTCAACATGTTTTGAGAAACTATTTTCTGAACGTGAAATTTTATCTTGTAGTAAGTTGTCGTCAACAGGCAAAGACGTGAAGCCATGACCAGACTCTATTGCGATTTGCTTTAAAGCTGCAAAGTCAGTGTTTTTGATTGGTCTTAAGATTTGCATAATAAAGTGAGGGGCCAATAGACCCCAATCCTATTTTAGCCGTTTACAACATCTGCAACTGCGAGCTCAAAACGAGCTAGACCCGCTTTAATATCGTCTTCTTCGATCACAAGTGATGGCGTGAAGCGAACAACATTAGTACCAGCTACGAGTGTCATTAGTCCATGTTTCATACTCGCAACTAAGAAGTCACGAGCACGACCTTCAAACTGCTCATTAAGAACCGCACCTAACAGTAGACCTTTACCGCGAATCTCACTGAAAACATTGTATTTTGTGTTGATAGCTTCTAGCAGTTCACGGAACATGGCTTCTTTTTGTTGAACGCCAGTAAGAACAGATTCGGTATTTACTGTATCAAAAGCCGCTTCAGCGACAGCACAAGCTAATGGGTTACCACCATATGTTGAACCGTGTGTACCAATTTTAAGGTGTTTTGCAATATCAGTTGTTGTGATCATTGCACCAATTGGAAAACCACCACCAAGTGCTTTTGCTGTTGTTAAAATATCAGGTGTCACATTCAAACCTTGATATGCATAAAGATGACCAGTACGACCAACACCAGTTTGCACTTCATCGAAAATTAGCAATGCATTGTGCTGGTCACATAGTGCTCTTACACCTTCAGCAAATTCTTGCGTCGGAGAGATAATACCGCCTTCACCTTGAAGCGGTTCCATCATAACAGCACATGTGTTGTCATCCATTAGTGACTTTAATGTTTCTAAATCGTTGTAATCACAGTGAACGATATCAGCAGGTTTAGGGCCAAAGCCGTCAGAGTAAGCAGCTTGACCACCAACAGTTACAGTGAAGAAAGTACGACCGTGGAAGCCTTTGTTGAAAGCAATAATTTTAGACTTGTGCTCACCAAAGTTATCAAGTGCAAAACGGCGAGCAAGTTTAAGTGCGGCTTCGTTTGCTTCTGCACCCGAGTTTGCAAAGTAGACTTTATCAGCGAATGTTGCATCGGTGATTTTTTTAGCAAGTCTAAGCGCAGGTTCATTGGTCATTACATTTGATAAGTGCCAAATTTTTTCGCCTTGTTCTTTTAATGCATTAACAAGATTTGGGTGACTATGTCCTAAACAGTTTACAGCGATGCCGCCTGCGAAATCGATGTACTCATCACCTTTTTGATCCCACACTCGTGATCCTTTACCTTTAACAGGGATAACTTCTGAAGGGTTATAGTTTGGCACCATGACGTGGTCAAAAAGTTCGCGGTTTACTTGCATAATACTGCCTCTAAAACATGTGTTTAATAATTGTTCTTTTCTATCGTTTGATAGTTTTCCTAATTATTGCTTTGATGCCAAGAAATTTGCAGTGCAATATTTCTCAAATTGATAGATAATTTTGATAATTTAACCAGTGTAATGGTCATTATGATAAAAACACAAGACGAAAAGTTGATAGCTCTGTTAAGAACGAATGCAAGAACGAGTATTTCAGATTTGGCTAGAATGCTCGATCAGTCACGTTCAACAGTCCAGAACAGGCTCATCAAGCTTGAGCAAGCTGGGATAATTAAAGGTTATAGTGTTGAGTTTGGAGAAGAGTATCTTGAAGGACTTGTTTCAGCACATGTATCTATAAAGGTAAAGCAGAAGTTAACTACGCAAACAACGGTTGCCTTAAAAAATCATAATAACGTATCTGCCTTGTATGCGATCAGTGGTGAATACGACATGATAGCAATTGTAGAAGCACAAAGCCTCCAACAACTTAGCAGCATACTCGATGACATCGGTGATTTAGATGGAGTAGAGAGAACAAACTCATCAGTCATTCTAGAGACCAAGTTTAAACGTTAAATGTTAAAGGTTCAGATTTTTATAAGGTAATAACTTGAGAGGTGCAGTAAAGAAATTTACATGTATTTAGTTCTTTTGCACTTCGGGTAACCAAACACTGGTACCAGTTGTTGCTATATGGTTCACATTGCCAGTTAAAACTTTTGAGCCCACATTGTAAGAGGTTTCTGGTCTACTTACTAAGTAACCTTGAACACAACGAATACCCAAGTTTTTAACTAACTCAAATTGTTCGATTTGTTCAACGCCTTCAGCAACGATTTTTAAACCAAGTTGGTGTCCTAACTCACTAATAGAGTTCAAAATTTTAAGGTACTTAGGGTTTTCATTGGCTTGGGTGATGAACAGTTTATCTATCTTAATTACATCAATAGGCAAATCGGCAAGTGTACTCAAAGAGCTAAAGCCTGTACCAAAGTCATCAATTGCCACACTTACACCAGCCTTACGACAAGACTCTAATTGCTGAATTATATGTTCGCTGGCAGTTATAAGAGTTGATTCAGTAATCTCTAGCATTAAAGAGCTAGCAGGAAGCCCTGTCTTATTAAGTGCATCCATTACCCAGTTATAAATATCTCTGTGCTTAAGTTGAATGCCTGATACATTAACTGATATTTTAACTTTCTTCATACCAGCGTTGTGCCAAGCTGACATTTGCCTACACGATTCAAGCAAAATCCAATCTCCTAGCTCTAAGATAAGATTTGACTCTTCTGCAATAGGTATAAACTCAGATGGTGGAATAAGCCCTTCTATAGGATGTTGCCACCTGATTAACGCCTCAAAGTAATCAATGGCACAATCTTCAACATGTACAATCGGTTGAAAAGACATATGGAAGCTGTTTGAGCTAATTGCGAGCCGCAGTTCTTCGAGAAGATAGTGGTACCTGCGCATTTTATTTCCCATTTCTGGAGAATAAACCCTAAAGATACCTCGACCATCAGTCTTCGCTCTGTACATGGCAACATCAGACATTTGTAATAATGCATGAGGTTGAGATGCGCTTTCTGGGTAAGAAGCGATACCAATACTAGCGCCGATTTTCACCAGTTTGTTACCAAGAACAAAATCGCGCTCTATCTCTGTCAAGACGGCTTGGGCGAGTTCAGTGCAAAATGCTGGATCTCTAATATCAGGCACAAAAACTGAGAATTCATCTCCTCCCAGTCTAGATAAGTTTTGATCAATGCCGTTTTGAGGGTGAAGGTCCTGGATCTTAAATTGACGAACTATATCTTTTAAACGATTAGCAACTTGAATTAAAATTTCATCTCCGAAGCTATGTCCAAAAGAATCATTCACTTGCTTAAAGCCGTCTAAGTCTATAAATAAAAGTCCACACCTAAGTTTGTTTTGCTCTGCAAGCTTGAGCTGCTTCTCAAGGTGCTCAATATAAGCATGTCTATCGATTAACTGCGTGAGTTTATCTTGATAAACGTGGTGGTCTGTTTGTTGTTGAATTTCACCAACTTGTTCGTGTATTAAATTTATTGCATGTCTGATCTGAGTTACAGTGGAGCCGTACCTCAGGCTCTTTTCATCAACCTCAAAGCTTTTTAGCAGCTTATGTATGTCTTTATTGATCTCATCTAACGCAACTTTTTGACGTTGATGATTTTTTTGATTTCTGGCTAAGCTACTAAGTGATATGACTATAAGTAAAACAGAGATTAAGGCGTAGGGAGATAGTAGGCTTTCGATAAAAGCATGTTCTGCTTTGATTGCGAGTAGCTCACCTTTGTTTCGCGTTAAGACGTGTACGGTGTTGTCCAATTCAATGAATTCATGAGATGGCAAGATAAACCTAAACCAGGCTGAAGAAGGGGTGATATTTGATGCCGAACTAAGCTTAGTTACGTTAACTTGATCTTCGCCAGCTATATCCATAAGAGACTTGGTGAATAAAAAGTTGAATATAAAACCCAACAAGATCACACAGAGAATGAGTAGTCCTTGTAATTTAAGCTTTTTTAACATATCAGCTGGTTCCAGCAATTCCCATGCGGAGAAACAATATCAGGTTTAAGTTTTATCATATTTATGACATTTTATGAAAGTAAGATTTTAAATTTAGCAACAAACTGAATAGCTATGAGTAAAAATTGCGTACTTATTAAGAATATTCACTTTACACTGTTTAAAACTTGGTCTAATTTAAAATTCTCTCTCACACATACTTACCACTCAACGTAATGTTGAATTTGTTTAACTTGCGCATTGAATCTTGCGCTGATGACACTGGAGTTGTCACATAAGATAAACATTCAGTTGATTAAATAGACTAATAATCTTCAAAGCTGAAATGCAGTTTGTTTCAGAAGCAAGAACTTGATGCGTAAATTCTTTAGGAATAAGGCAAGGCAATGCTAAATAAGCGATTCTTTAAGACCAAAGCAGAAGCTGAAATAACTTTCGAGTGTGGGTTTAAAAATGCGGATAAAATCGAACTGGTTGCAGAGTTTAACGACTGGCAACCAGTTGAGATGAAATTTGTTAAATCACGTCAAGTATTCAAAAGTAAATTTCGCTTACCAACAAATAAACAGTATCAGTTTAGATACCTAATAGATGGTGAAGTTTGGGAAAATGATAATCAAGCTGATGGCTATAAAGCAAATGGGTTTGGTTCAGAAAACAGTTTAGTGTCTACCACAAAGGAAGTTGGTATTCAGAATGAATGCATTTGAACAACTTTGTTATTTATATGGTATAGGTTCTGAGTTCACAAAATATACTGGTGAAACTGTTAGGTTTTCTCAGCCTGCTAGAGAAGCTGCGCTCAAAGCATGTGACATAGATTTTTCTTCTAATGAATTAATACATGCTTTGAACTATCAGTTAGACGTTGCGCCATGGCATTCGTTATTACCAAGTATTAGTTTAGTTGAACAGGCTGACCCTCATCTTACGATTAGGATAAAAGACAATCAAGAATACGGTCCATTACATTTAGCGGTATCTGAGATCAATTTAAGTGTTGAATTATCGTTTAAAAAAGCGGTTTTCTCAGGTGAATATATTGATGCTGGCATTCGTTTTATTGAACTAAAGTTACCTATATCGGAGCACCTGCCTACGGGTTATTTCACCGCGGAGGTGACACTTAATGATGAGGTATATTCTACAGAGTTGTGGGTGACACCCAAAGAAGCTGTGGCTTTTAATGAACATAAGCAATTTGGTGTTAGCGTTCAACTTTATACATTAACTTCAGCTGGAAATTATGGTTTCGGTGATTTCTCGGATTTGCAGCAATTGATAAACAATAGTGCCAAGTCTGGCATTGATTTTATTTTGTTGAATCCACTACATCTTTTGTTTGAAGATGAACCACAAAGAGCCAGCCCATATAGCCCAAGTCATCGAGGGCTAATTAATCCACTCTATATTTCAATAGCTGAATGTCTGACTCAGCCTACCTTTGCACAATTAGTAGATGAGCATAATTCGGCATTAGCAATTTTAAATGCTGAAAAACAGGCGCAATACATAGACTATGAAGTAGTCACAGAGACAAAATACAAGTTATTAAAGTCTCTTTATCGTCAATTCAAGCAAAACGCTAGCTTGAATTTACAGCGCAACTTTCGTCGATTTTGTCAAATTAAAAGTAATTTATTGAGTGCTTTTGCAGATGATGAACGGGCAAAATTCTGGCAATGGCTCGCTCATGAACAACTAAATAAATGTCAAAAGCTTTGTTTGTCTCTAGGGATGAAAACCGGTTTGATCAATGATTTAGCGGTTGGTTGCGCGAAAGATGGTCTTGAATTCTTAACAAATCAATCAATATTTGCAAAGCATGCTGAAATAGGTGCGCCACCCGATCCTTGGGCTGAGTCTGGTCAGAATTGGGGATTACCAGTTATTGACCCTAAAAAAATGGCTCATAATAACTTTTCTTACTTTAAGCAATTAATAAAAGAGAACATGCAATATTTTGGGGCTTTAAGAATTGACCATGTAATGTCATTAAGGCGTTTATGGTGGTGTTTAACAGTCGATAATGAGCAAACTGGTTGTTATGTCTACTATCCGTTCGAACATCTTTTAGCTATCTTGAAAATTGAATCACACCTCAATAATACCGGTTTAGTTGGAGAGGATTTAGGGGTAGTGCCGCCTGAAGTTACGGAAGCCTTAGCATTAAGTGGTATCTACGGAAACACTTTGTTTTATTTCGAAAAAAACCACATGGGTGAGTTCAAGCATGGTAATGATTACCGCGAAAATTGTATGTTAATGCTTTCGAACCATGATGTGCCCCCATTTATTTCTTGGTGGAATGCACAAGACGTTGACTTGAAATTAAGTCTTTCTCTTTGTACTGAGCTGGAAGCCAATACATTAAAGTCGCAAAGACTAATTGATAAACAACGTGTATTGAATTGGCTCAATAAATCGCACCTTAATTTAGATAGCGATGTACACGAATTGTTTAATGAGCTAGTTAAAACACTCATACAAACCCCACCTAAACTTTTTAGCTTAAACTTTGATGATTTAGCAAAGCAAACCTTGCCGATTAACATTCCAGGTACAGATAAAGAATATCAAAATTGGCGACGCCGAATTCTCACACCGATAGAAGATGTGTTTACTGCACAGCAAAGTTTACTCAATGATTTAACAGCATTAAGGAAAAGCAATGATTGACTCTTTGGCCCGCAAAGAAATTACTTACGACGCGCAAATAAAAGCATTACAACAAGGTCAATTTAGTGATCCTTTTTCTTTCTTAGGATTACATGCTAATTCTGAACAGCAGTTTGAAATAAGAGCATTTATTAAAGGGGCACACTCTGTCGAGTTGGTGAGTCCCTCTGGAAATATTGATTTCTCAAACATTAATGATTCGGGTTTATTTGTTCTAACGCTAGAAAATGTTGATTTACCTGAGCCATATCAACTGAGGGCTTTATACCACGATGGCGCAGACCACGTTTTTTACGACCCTTACCAGTTTAAATCGTCGTTAAACCAGGATGATATGTACCTTTTTAATGAGGGTACCTTCGAGCATGCATATCGTTTATTAGGCGCGCATTGTGTCGAGCAACAAGGTGTTTCAGGTGTACGGTTTGCTGTGTGGGCACCAAATGCACAGTCTGTATCTGTTATCGGTGAGTTTAATCATTGGCATGCTAATCAGAACTTAATGCGCAAACACCCTGCAAGTGGTATTTGGGAATTGTTTTTGCCTGAAGTTGAACCCGAGCAATGCTATAAATACTCGATAACAGATTGCCATGGTAATCGTTTTGAAAAGGCAGATCCTTACGCATTAAAAACACAACAGTCACCGGGTACAGCATCCGTAATTCAAAAATCGATCCCTCAAGTCTCCGTTAAAGAGAGTAAAGTTGAAAATACCCTTAACAGAGTTGATGCGCCTATCAGTATTTACGAAGTACATTTAGGCTCTTGGAAAAGAAGAGAAAACGAAGGTGAGCGTTATCTTACTTATCGAGAATTGGCAGATGATTTAGTCAACTATGTAAAAGACTTAGGTTTTACGCATATTCAATTAATGCCTATCAGTGAGTATCCTTTTGATGGCTCTTGGGGCTATCAGCCTGTTGGATTATTTTCTCCATCAAGTCGATTTGGCTCTGTAGATGACTTTGCTTATTTTATAGAGTCATGCAAAAAAGCTGAATTGGGCGTTTTATTGGATTGGGTGCCAGGGCACTTTCCGTCTGATCCACATGGTTTGCATTGTTTTGATGGCACGCATTTATATGAGCATGCAGACAAACGACAAGGATTCCACCCTGATTGGAATACGTATATTTATAACTATAGTCGCCCTGAAGTTCAGTCTTATTTACTTTCAAATGCCATCTACTGGTTAGAACAATATCAAATAGATGGCTTACGCGTTGATGCCGTTGCTTCCATGTTGTATTTAGATTACAGCCGTGAAGAAAATGAATGGGTACCAAATCATTTAGGTGGTCGAGAAAACTTTGACGCCATACATCTTTTACAAAAAGTAAATACCCGCAGTTATGCCAATCAAAACGACATCATGATGGTTGCAGAAGAATCGACAGCTTGGCCTGGTGTGACCAATTCTGTTGATAATAATGGTTTGGGCTTTGGTTATAAGTGGAATATGGGGTGGATGAATGACACGCTAAATTATATGAAGCGTGATCCAATTCATAGGCAATACCACCACCATGAAATGACCTTTTCTATGGCATACGCTTATTCAGAAAATTACATTTTGCCACTCAGTCATGACGAAGTGGTACATGGTAAAGGGTCTTTATTATCTAAAATGCCAGGGGATGATTGGCAACAATTCGCTAATTTAAGAGCGTATTATGCATTTATGTATGCGCACCCAGGTAAAAAATTACTTTTTATGGGCGCTGAGCTCGCACCCAGGGAAGAGTGGAACCACAATGCTGGTTTAAATTGGGATTTACTTAACTCTGAAGCGCATCACGGTGTATTTAAGACAATACAAAAGTTAAACCAAGTCTACAAAACATCACCTGCGTTTTATGAGTTGGACCAGCAACCAGATGGATTTAAGTGGATTGACAGTGATAATAGCCAGCAGAGTATTTTCAGCTTTGTTCGTTTTTCAAAATCTGTAAATGATCATGTCGTCGTAATTTCTCATTTCACCGGTCAAGTTTACCATCAATTCAGAATGGGGGTGCCGGCTAAAGGTGTATATCAAGTTGCCCTAAACACTGACGATAAGACGTTTTGGGGCAGTGGCGTTAATGCAGTTGCACACAGCCAGCAGCTTATCGAGACACAAGATATCGCCAGTCATGGCTTTGAACAAAGCATTCAAATAACTATTCCGCCTTTATCTACGCTTTATTTACAGTTCGTGACGGGGTAAGAATGCTGATTTCTGGTAAAGGTAATAGCTCACCCTTAGGCGCTTCACAGTCAGATAATTCAGTGAATTTTGCAGTATATGCTCCACAAGCTGCACATGTTTCACTCTGTTTATTTGATGACAGTGGCTATGCTGAAACAGAGCGTTTGGCTATGCATTTACACGAAGGGGGCGTCTGGTCAGTCAGTGTTGAAGGCCTACAAGTAGGCTGTATTTATGGCTTCCGGGTTTCTGGTAATTATGATTTGAGTTCAGGCCAGTTACATAATGAACATAAATTATTGCTAGACCCCTACGCAAAAGACCTTCACGGTCATTTTTATTGGAGCGAAAGGCACTTTTGTCATTTACCAGTTGGGCATTTCAATGATGCTGATAATGCCTTTGATATGACGAAGTCGAAATTAACTTTACTTGAAAAATATCAAGGTGAAAGGCCAAATGTTCCATGGAGTGAGACTGTTATTTATGAGTGTCATGTAAAAGGCGCTACGAAATTAAATAACAAAATACCCAAAGCGCTGCGAGGTAAATTTCTTGGCCTTGCACATGAGCACTTCATTTGTCATTTAAGGTCTATGGGTATTAATACAATCGAGTTATTGCCTGTTCATAGCTTTATCAGTGAACAGTTTTTAACAGCCAAAGGCTTACAGAATTATTGGGGCTACAATACGCTTAACTTTTTTACCCCACATAAAGAGTACCTTGTTGATGGAAATATTAATGAATTTCAGCAAATGGTTGGGCTACTTCATAAAGCGGGTATAGAGGTTATTATTGACGTTGTCTTTAATCATACCGCTGAAGCTGGGCTTGAAGGGCCATCGTTGTCTTTTAAAGGACTCAATAATTCTGGTTATTATCGATTGTTAGAAGAAAACTGTGATTATATTAACGATACGGGGTGTGGCAACACAGTCAATATAGATGACCCACATACACTAAAACTCATACTAGATAGCCTAAGATATTGGGTTGAATATTACGGGGTTGATGGTTTTAGGTTTGATCTCGCAAGTATTCTCGGTAGAGGTAGCAAAGGGTTTAATAAAGGTCACGCCTTCTTTCAAGCAATCCATCAAGACCCGATTTTAAGTCAATGTAAACTCATCGCTGAGCCTTGGGATATCGGCCCAGGAGGCTATCAGCTCGGTGCATTTCCTGCTCCTTGGCGTGAGTGGAACGATAAATACAGAGATACTGTTCGTCAGTTCTGGCAAGCCAAGCAACATGTTCTTCCTGAATTGGCAAAACGGATCCATGGTTCAAATGACTTATTTGAACACAACTTGCGAGGTCCGTTAAATTCAATCAATTTCATCACCAGCCATGACGGTTTTACACTCATTGATTGGGTGAGCTATGAAAATAAAAACAATCTTGAAAATGGTGAGAATAACCAAGATGGTCACAATGACAATCACAGTTTTAATTGTGGTATTGAAGGTGAAACCAAAGATGTTGACGTTAATGCGCTCAGATTAAAGCAGCAAAAGAATGCACTTATCACGCTACTCATGTCTTGTGGTGTGCCTATGATTGCCGCAGGTACAGAACTTTGTCACTCTCAAAAAGGTAATAACAACGCCTATTGCCAAGATAACGACATTAGCTGGTTAAATTGGGAAGAACACAACAGCCAAGATCTGAGAAACTTTATTGCTAGACTTGTCGAGATAAGGCGTTGTTTTGCTATTTTCAAGCACCCTTTTTATGTACATCAAGAAGATAGCGACTTTTCGGTGCATTGGTTTGATGAACTATCTCAGCCTATGGATACCGTTAAATGGCATGACCCAACTTCGCAATTTTTAATGTGTCGCTTGGATGATAACAACAATAAAACGTCTCTTTTATTACTTTTAAATGCAGGCGAGGCAGCCGTTAATGTCAGTCTCCCTAAGACTGCTCAAAAGTGGCAACTACAAATCACCTCTGAACCCTCAGATAAATTAAATCAAATAGACCAAGTTTTAGATATATCAGCGCAATCAAGCTGGGTTTTTTCTACTAATTTTGAAGGAAATGATAATGAGTCATAAAAATTCAAATGGACAAGTGCCTGATACAGCTAAGGTTGACACCTTGTTAGCTGATGTCAGTGAAGATCTAAATCGACATTTTTACTATACCTTAGGGCGAGATAAAAATGTCGAATCAAGGCTCTATTTATATCATGCACTGGCATTAACTATTCGAGATAGGCTGGTAGCTAAATGTAGAAAAACCAATGAGCAGAGAAACAAGCAGCCTACTAGAAAAGCGGCATACATCTCACTTGAGTTTTTAATGGGCCGAGCGCTTGGTAACGCTATTTTGAATCTTGATTTAGAACAAGATGTAAAAACAGCGCTTGAGCAATATAGTGCAGAATTGGAGTGTGTAAGTAGTGCAGAGCATGATGCAGGTCTTGGTAATGGTGGCTTAGGTCGACTTGCAGCATGCTTTTTAGATAGTTGTGCCAGTTTAGCACTTCCTGTTGTTGGGTATGGTATTCGTTATGAATATGGCATGTTCAATCAATCTATTGAAAACGGTTATCAAGTCGAGCATCCAGACAACTGGTTACGTGAGGGACACCCTTGGGAGCTGAGTGCGCCTGAACAGTCAAAGCGAGTTAAGTTCTTTGGTCATGTTGAGTCATATGTCGATAAGCATGGAAGAACACATAGAGCGTGGGTGAATACTCAGGATGTACTTGCTGTGCCTTATGATGTGCCAATTCCTGGCTATAAAAATGACATAGTAAATACATTGAGGCTTTGGAAAGCAGAAGCAACAGATGAATTCAATTTAAGAGAATTTAATGAAGGTAGCTATTCTGATGCTGTTGCGCAAAAAAACTTAGCAGAGCAAATTTCGATGGTGCTCTATCCCAATGACAGTAGCGAAAACGGTAAAGAGTTAAGGCTTCGACAACAGTACTTTTTAACCAGTTCTAGTTTACAAGACATTCTAGATGATTGGGTGGCCGAGCATGGTGAAAATTTTGATGATTTTGCAAAATTTCATGTATTTCAGTTAAACGATACACATCCAAGCATTGCTGTCGCAGAGCTTATGCGTTTGCTGATTGACGATTATGAAATCGAGTGGGATAAAGCGTGGGAAATCACCACAAGTACCATGGCCTACACGAATCATACCTTGTTACCTGAAGCATTAGAGCGTTGGTCAGTTCCTTTATTTGAAAGGCTTTTACCTCGCTTATTAGAAGTTATTTATGAAATTAATGCCCGTTTCTTAGCGCAGGTCGCCATTCATTGGCCAGGCGATATTACAAAACAAAGGGAGCTTTCTTTAATTGAAGAAGGGGATGTGCCACAAATTCGTATGGCTTATTTGGCAATCGTGGGCAGTTTTTCTGTTAATGGTGTTGCTGCGCTTCATACTGAGTTATTGAAAAGTGGTCTTTTCAACACCTTCTATCAGCTTTGGCCTGAGAAATTTAATAACAAAACCAATGGGGTAACACCTCGTAGGTGGCTTGCGCATTGCAATCCTGAGCTCAAATCATTAATCAGTGACTATATCGGCAATGAGTGGATTGCTGATTTCAGTAAAATTAAAGACTTGCGTCGCTACTACGATGATAAGCAGTTTCAAGCTAAATGGTTTGAAGTCAAGAAAGCGAACAAAGACAAGCTTGTTGCTTTAGTTAAATCACAATGTGGTGTTGAGTTTGATTCAAAAATGATGTTTGACGTGCAAGTGAAACGTATTCATGAATATAAACGTCAATTATTGAACATTCTTCATGTCATTCATTTATACATTCAGATTTGTAAGGGCGATACAGAAAACCTGACACCGCGATGTGTATTAATTGGTGGTAAAGCTGCACCCGGGTATTACATGGCTAAGCAAATCATTAAATTGATCAACAATGTTGCTGAAGTCATTAATAAAGATGAAAGGGCTAAACCTTTTCTAAGAGTCGCATTTCTTCCTAACTACAATGTTACTGCGATGGAGACTATTTGTCCTGCGACCGATTTATCAGAGCAAATCTCAACGGCTGGTAAAGAGGCATCGGGTACAGGCAACATGAAGTTTATGATGAATGGAGCCATTACAATCGGGACCCTCGATGGTGCCAACATCGAAATCTTAGAAAATGTTGGTGCAGACAACTTCTACTTATTTGGGGCAAAATCAGAAGAGACCAACGCTATCAGGTCGCACTATGACCCTGAGAAAGTTATTCGTGACAGTGAAAACTTAAGCGCGGTGTTTAAGTTGCTTGAAAGCGGTCACTTTAATTTATTCGAACCCAACATCTTCGACGACATTATCAATGCCGTTAAATGCCCAAGCGACCCTTGGTTAACTGCGTATGACTTTGACAGTTATTGTCAGGCTCAAAGTAATGCAGCCAAAGCTTACCAAGATAAAGTTCATTGGACTCAAATGAGTATTCTCAATACTGCGGCCAGTGGCAAATTTTCAAGTGACAGAACTATTTCACAATATAGTGAAGAGATCTGGCAAATATTGCCGGATACAGCACAGATTACAGACAAGGAACAAATGGAGAAGCAACATGCCTAGTTATGAAAATCGTTATATTAGTAATTTAACCAGAGAGACTTATGCCCTGATATTGGCTGGTGGCCGAGGCTCTCGTTTACATGAGTTAACTAACTGGCGTGCAAAGCCTGCTGTCTACTTTGGCGGTAAACATAGGATCATCGATTTTCCGCTTTCAAATTGCATAAATTCAGGAATCAGACGTGTCGGTATTGCCACACAGTACAAGTCTCACTCACTAATTCGCCACGTTAATCGAGCATGGGGACATTTTAAAAAGGAACTCGGTGAGTCTGTTGAGATTTTACCGGCATCTCAGCGTTATGGTGATGAATGGTATTGTGGAACCGCTGATGCGGTATTCCAAAACATGGACATTATTCGTCATGAATTGCCAAAATATGTCATGATTTTATCAGGCGATCATGTTTATCGTATGGACTACGGCGCATTGCTCGCAAAGCATGTTGAAACCGGTGCAGATATGACAGTATGTTGTATTGAAGTCCCTTGTGAAGAAGCTGCGAATACGTTCGGTGTGATGACGGTTGATGACAATAATCGAGTCAGACGTTTTGACGAAAAGCCAGCTGAACCTTCTTCTATTCCAGGAAAAGAAGGGACTTGTCTAGCATCAATGGGTAACTATGTATTCAATACAGAATTTTTATTCGAACAGTTAAAAAATGACGCAGAACGAGAGGGGTCAGGTCGCGATTTTGGTCACGATATTATTCCTGCCATCATCGAAGAACATAACGTGTTTGCATTTCCTTTCAGAGAGCCAACACAAAAAGGTCAAGCTTACTGGCGTGATGTGGGCACAATTGACTCATTTTGGGAAGCAAATATGGAGCTCGTTTCTCCAGAGCCACAATTAGATTTATACGACCCGAGCTGGCCAATTTGGACTTATCAAGAACAGCTACCTCCAGCCAAGTTCATTTTTGATGACGAGGAAAGACGTGGTATGGCTGTAGATTCAACGGTTTCTGGTGGTTGTATTATATCTGGCTCTGTTGTCCGTAAATCATTACTGTTTTCAAATGTTCATGTTCATTCTTATTGTACTATCGAAGGCTCAGTGATCCTTCCAGGCGTTAAAATTGGCAGAAATTGTAAAGTTAGAAATGCCATAATCGACCGTAGCTGTGAACTTCCAGAAGGCATAGTCATTGGCTACGACTCAAAAGTTGACGAAGAGAATGGCTTTAGAGTGTCTAAAAAAGGCATTGTATTGGTGACGAGAGATATGCTTGCTGCGTATAATCA
Organism: Pseudoalteromonas sp. NFXS53; assembly: GCF_056629255.1. Lineage (NCBI taxonomy): Bacteria > Pseudomonadati > Pseudomonadota > Gammaproteobacteria > Alteromonadales > Pseudoalteromonadaceae > Pseudoalteromonas > Pseudoalteromonas sp. NFXS53. The sequence continues at coordinate 107,500 of NZ_JBWVBR010000001.1, forward strand.
ACGTCAACTAGTTAATGAAGAAAAACAAGAGCTTTCAGTAGTTTAAAAGGCAGGGTATGCATATTTTAATGGTCGGTGCTGAGAATGACCGATTGCCAAATTGTAAAGTTGGGGGGGTTGCGGATGTTATCCGTGACATCCCTTACGCTTTAACTGAACATGGTGTAACGGTATCTGTTGTAGTACCTGATTATGGTCAAGAGCAATTAAATCGACACTTCATCGCAGACATAGCAGTGCCATTCAGGCAACATTTAGAGACCGCGAGTTTGTGGTTAGTTGAATCAAGTGAAGGTGTAAATCAATATGTAATTTCACATTCTTTGTTTTCAGACAATGGTGGGAAGATATATTGTGATGATGGTGCAAACAGGCCGTTTGCCTCTGATGCAACGAAATTTGCTTTTTTTAGTGCTGCTGTTTGTGAAATTATAGAGCACAGGGTAATTGATAATCTAGATGTTGTTCACTTACATGATTGGCATGCTGCGGGTGTATCTGTGCTTGCGAAGTTTAGCCCACGCTTTGTGTATCTGAAAACGTTGAAGCTTGTATACACAGTCCACAACTTAGCCCTACAAGGTATAAGACCTTTTAATCATGATGAATCAAGCTTAGAAGCCTGGTTTCCAACCTTAAATTATGATGGTCATCAAATTTGCGATCATCAGTATCCTCACTGTTATAATCCGATGCGTAGTGGTCTCAACTTATGTGATGTGATCCATGTCGTTTCTCCTACTTACAGTTTTGAGGTACAAGAGACAAGCCGACCTGACGAAGGTTTTTTTGGAGGGGAAGGCTTAGAACATGATATGCGTTTGGCTGCGAGTCAAGGTAGGCTGTTTGGTATTCTAAATGGATGTAATTACAGTGCAGCAGAAAAGGATAAGCTTTCTTATAGTGAATATCTAACTGAAGCGGAAAAATGCATATTTAAATGGATGTCAAAGTCTCACCTTATTGAAACTAAGCACTATATTGCTCATCAAAGAGTGTCTAAATGGAAAGCTCAGAAAGAAAAAGCAATTGTTTCTAGTGTCGGCCGTATAACGGATCAAAAAGTGTTATTGCTAATGCAAAAATCTGCAAATGGCATTGTACTAGATGACTTAGCTTTAGTTGCGGATAAGTTTAATAGCAACATAGTTATACTAGGAAGTGGCGATCCATATATCGAATCGCAATTTATGCAAGTGATGGCAAGAAGAGACAATGTTTTATTTTTAAATGGCTATGATCAAAAGCTTGGAGATACATTATATCCATTAGGCAAGTTATTCTTAATGCCGAGCTCATTTGAGCCTTGTGGCATAAGCCAAATGCTTGCTATGCGTGATGGACAGCCATGTTTAGTGCATGGTGTCGGTGGGTTAAAAGATACAGTTTCGCATAACGAAACAGGCTTTGTCTTTAATGGTAAGTCATTAGCTGAACAAGTTAAACAATTAACGGATTCATTTGAAAACGCTTTGTCTTTGCTTGCTTCTAATAAGGAAGTGTTCTCAAATATTTCAATGAATGCAAAAGCTAAACGGTTTGAGTGGTCGGGTTTAGCTAAACAGTACATTTCTAAATTGTATAAATAAACTTCAATTATACGGCTGGGGCACAAAATTGGATCTACTTCAGCCGTAATCCCTCCTATAATTTGCTATAATTTTAGATTAAAGACTTTGTTTTTAGTGATTTAGTGTGGTTTTTTTGCTGGGCTATAGTGCTATTATATTAAGTGTTTGTACTTGAAAGATCGTATTTGGGAAAAGGAGCTTATGCTTGAAAGTTTTTGTTGCAAGACAAGCTATTTTTAATAGGAAAATGCAAGTTGTAGCGTATGAACTTCTTTTTAGAGATGGTTCTAGCAACAGTTTTCCCAACATTGCAGAAGACAAAGCAACTGCAAAGCTAATACTTGATAATCAATTGAATCTTGGCACGCGGTATCTTACGTCTGGTAAGAAAGCCTTAATTAATATTGGTCCTGAGTCTTTAAAACAAGAGCTTGCAACTTTTCTTCCTGCAAATGATGTTATTTTAGAGTTACTCGAAACAATTCAGCCTACTAAAGATAATTACGAGCTTGTTCGACGTTTATTTCATCAAAATTATAAATTAGCGTTAGATGACTTTGAGTATGAAGATGCATGGCAGCCTTTCTTGAAACTGGTGCGTTTAATCAAGTTTGACGTTATGCAAAACCCTTTGCATACCATAGTACCGCTTGTTGAAGAGCTAAAACAGAAAAAGAATATTAAGCTGTTAGCAGAAAAAATAGAAACTGAAGAAGAGTATGAAATAGCAAAAAAAATGGGCTTTCATTTTTTTCAAGGTTATTTTTTTGCCAAACCCCGTGTTATTGAAGAGAATGACATTGAATTCAATTACACCATCGTCATGCTCATTTATACCGAAGTTTTAAAACCCAATCTCAATGTGACTAAAATTGCGCAATTATTCTCCCAAGATACGGCGTTAGCTTATAAGTTGTTGCGATTAATTAATTCAGGTGTTTTCCCGATAAAAAGTAAAATTGAGTCTATTAAGCAAGCTTTGGTTTATTTAGGGTACGAACGTACAAAAAAGTTTGTGGGCTTGATCATGACGGCGCATGTTGCCAAAGGCAAACCAACAGAGTTAACCCGGATGAGCATTGTACGCGCTCGGTTTTGTGAACTTATAGGCAATAAGGTTCAACCAAATTCAGGCTCATCTTGTTTTTTAGTGGGGCTTTTTTCATTGCTTGATGCCATTTTAGATAGACCCATGGAAAAGGTTGTTGATAAGTTACCCTTTCCTGAGGAGCTACAAAATGCGTTATTGGGCGAAGCGAACTTCCATTACTATGTACTTAATATTGTCAAAGCCTATGAATCTGGTAGCTGGTGGAAATTACAAAAAGCGTGTCAGTATTTAAATATCAGTGATGAATGCTTACCCGAGTTCCATGCATCAGCGATTTTATGGGCTGATATGTATAAAGATAAGGCTTTTTAAACATATGGTTAATCACAACTAGATGCAATATATAATTAGAGTCATCTTGTTATTGTTCGTTTCTATGGCATTTAATGTTATGGCTAAACAAACGGTGCTATTTGTAAACCCATCAGTGGTAGACGATCCATTTTGGAGTAAAGTCCAAACTATTAGTCAAAATACGGCAAAGCAATTAGGTTTTGACTTACAAGTTATCTATGGAGAAGGAAATAGGCATATTCAAATTCAAGAACTAAAAAAATATCTTGAATATCAAAGTAAACCAGATTACGCCATTTTGATACTTTACCCCGGTGCAGCAGAAGAAACGTTAAAAATACTAGAACAACATCAAGTGTCCTCAATTACCTTGGAAGAAACAATTTCTGGTGATGAAAAAAAAGTTATCTCTGAACCTGGGAAGAAGTTTAAGTTTTGGCTTGGTGAGGTTTACCACGATAATTATCAAGCTGGATATGAATTGGCCAAAACTTTACACCAGCTCAGTGATAAAAATTTAAAATCAAAAGCTGTAATTATCAATGGTCATTATGGTTCCGAATCTGATATGAGGGCAAAAGGCGCAGTTGATTATTTCGGATCACATAATGTAGATGTTGCCCAAGAGGTTCATGCCTCTTGGTCTGAAACTCTTTCAACTGAACAAAGTCTAAAACTGCTTAAAAGGCATAAAGATATTAATATTGTTTGGGCTGCATCAGATCTTATGGCTATTGGTGCGATGAAAGCATGTAAACAAGCTTGCGCTGAAAGTCAGAATATCGCATTTGGAGGGTTTGACTGGTTATCGGTTGGCCTTGAAAAAATAGCCTCAGGTGAAGTACAAGCAAGCGTCGGAGGGCATTTTATGATGGGGGCATGGGCGCTTGTTAGTCTGTTCGATCATCAAAAAAATCACCCTTATTGGACTAAACACAAAGAGTTAGTGATACCCATGGGTATTATTACGAAAGATAATGTGCACAATTATCAATGGATGAAAAGTAATCCTAATTGGGGGCAAATTGACTATAAATCTAAAAGTCTGCACCTAAATAAACAATCTGAATATCAACTTCACTTAATTCCCAAGGTTTGGCAGAAAAATTAGAGAAAATTAAATACTAATCCTTTAAAATACTGCCAATTGAATTTTAGGGATTGTCTTTTGACTGCTACAACACGTTTAAATAAATACATTAGTGAAACAGGTTTTTGTTCAAGAAGAGAAGCTGACAAGCTTATTGATGCTGGACGTATTAAGGTAAATGGCAAACCACCTGAAATGGGTGTGAAGGTTTCTGACGAAGATACAATCCTGATTGATGGCAAGCCACTTAAAGCAAAGCCTAAACGTGTTTACATTGCTTACAATAAACCAGTTGGCGTGACCTGTACGACTGAGAAAAAAATAAAAAGCAACATTGTCAGTGCAATAGATTACCCAGAGCGTATATTTCCAATTGGTCGACTCGACAGGCCTTCTGAGGGGTTAATATTTCTCACAAATGAAGGTGACATCGTTAACAAAATTCTACGTGCCGGTAATAACCACGAAAAAGAATATGTGGTTACTGTCGACAGAAGCATCAATAAACGTTTTGTTGAAAGAATGGCAGGTGGTTTGCCAATCTTAGATACGGTAACCAAAAAATGCTTCGTGAAACAGACCGGCGATAAGACGTTTACCATTATCCTCACTCAGGGTTTAAACAGACAGATCCGTCGAATGTGCGAATACCTTGGTTACGAGGTAACAGCGCTGAAACGCGTACGAATTATGAATGTTAACTTGAATGGATTAAGACCTGGACAATGGCGTCATTTAACTGAGCAAGAAATGGCTGAAATAAACAAAGCAATTGAAGGATCAGCAAAAACAGAAGAAGGCTCAGTGGATAGCAATAAAAAAGTCAGAAAGCCATCAGATAAGAAAGCTGTGACACGTTATACCGATGCAAGGTCTAAAAGAGATGAGCAGCAGCCTAAGAAGAATTCAAGAAAGCCTACTGAACGAAAAAAAGGTACCTTATCTTTAAATCGGAAATCAAAATAGTTTCAGTTAACTAGATCTGAATTATTTATGCATGCAAATACTAAAGTAATTGCATGCATAAAAATGGCCGATTAAGGCCATTTTTTTATTTTTGTTTAATCGAAAAAAACAAACAGTAAATCACTGGTAAAACAATCAAGGTCAGGATTGTGGCGAATCCTAATCCAAACATGATAGTCACAGCCATTGATTTGAAAAACACATCAAATAGCAATGGGATCATGCCTAAGATAGTTGTGATAGCAGCCATCGAAACTGGCCTAACACGGCTCACACCTGAATCAAAAACTGCTTGATATGGTGATTTACCTTCACTTAACTCCAGGTTTATTTGGTCGACTAACACAATCCCATTTTTAATAAGCATACCTGATAGACTTAATAAGCCTAAAAGAGCCATAAAGCTAAATGGTGCTTGAAATACGACTAACCCGGCAGTAACACCAATAATGGCTAACGGTACAGTCGACCATATCACAAGCGGTTGTCTTACAGAGTTAAACAGGCAAACAGTAATGATAAACATGACCAAGTAACCCAAGGGTAATGAGCCAAAAATTGCTTTTTGCGCTTTACTTGAGGCCTCAAATTCACCACCCCAATCTAAGTGATAGCCTTTAGGGAGTGGTATGGCTTCAATATCACTTCTCACACGTGCAAATAGTTTAGCTGGCGTTTCGTCGCCTATGACATCATGATCAGCCATAACTGTGATAGTACGCTTTCTATCTTTACGCATGATCAGTGGATCTTCCCAAGTTACTTCAAAGTCATCAACAACCGTTGTTATTGGTACAAAGACATTGAGGATAGGGCTATATATTTGTAAATCTGATAAGTTATTTACCTGATTACGTTCATCAACTGGAGAACGTGCAATAATTGGTAGCAGCTCTGTGCCTTCTCGGTATAAACCAACTGTTTTACCTGTTACAGAGGTAAGCAGTAAGTCGTCTATATCAGTCTTGCTAATACCCAGTCTTCTGGCTTTTTGTTCATTAAATTGAGGGCGGATCACCTTCGTTCGCTGACGCCAATTATCACGAATGTTAAATGCCCCTTGATCTTGCTGTAGAACGTGTTTCGCTTTTTCTGCGAGCTGTCTAAGTACAACTGGATCTCCACCTGAGAAACGAGCCTCAATTTTTGCGCTCGTAGATGGACCAATTTCCATACGCTTCACTTTGATTTTGCCATCAATTGGCATATTCATTTCAAACGTTCTTAACTTTTCAATCATAATCGCAACAGAGTCACGGTCTTTTACTCTGACGATAAGCTGTCCATAGGCGTTGTATTGTTTTTCTGGCTCATAGGTAAGCATAAACCTTGGAGCACCTTGACCAACTGTTGTTGTAACATCTTCAACGAGTTCGTCATTTAACAAGAAAGTCTCTATCTTAGCTATGTTCTGTGCGGTACTTCGAATATCAGCACCTTGATAATGCCAATAGTCAACATAGAACATTGGTGTATTTGAGGCTGGGAAGAACGACTGTTTTACTTGACCAAAACCGATAACAGAAGAAACGAGTAGTGCAATCATGAGTAATATGGTTGAAACTCGGTATTTAAGCGCGGTACTTAACAGGGCTTTATAGACAGTAAAAATTATCCCTTGATATGGGTCTGATGCTTTTTCATCGCTATTTTTCGTTTCTTTGAACATAAGGTCTGCGAAAAATGGCGTTAACGTAATTGCAGTAACCCAACTCAACATCAATGAAATGAGCAATACCCAGAATAATGAACCTGCAAACTCACCGCTAGCGTCACTGCTTAAACCAATAGGCGCAAATGCTGTGATACCAATGATAGTCGCACCAAGTAGCGGCCATTTAGTTTGAGCAACAATATTTACAGCGGCTTGAACTTTAGTTTGCCCACGTTTTAGATTAATTAAGATACCTTCAGTGACGACTATGGCATTATCAACCAACATCCCTAATGCAATGATAAGTGCACCTAAAGATATTCTTTGTAAATCTATGGCGTATAATTTCATGAATATAAAGGTACCAAGTACGGTAAGGAGCAGTACACCACCGATCAGAATGCCACTTTTCACGCCCATAAATACCAGTAATACCACTATTACAATTGCGACGGCTTCAACTAAACTAACAATAAAACCGTTAACTGACTTTTCTACTTCGTTTGGCTGATTATAAATAGACGATATTTCCATACCATGTGGACGTTGATACTCTAAATCAGCAAGGTGCTTATCGATTGCTTTACCTACATCAACAACATTCACACCTGAATTAAATGAAATCCCTAATAATAGTGCTTGCTGCTCATTGTATTTAGTTAAATGGGTAGGTATTTCTGCAAACTCTCTTTTGATTGTGGCGACGTCCCTTAAATAGATTAGCTCATTGGCCCCAGGGCTTGAAATTAATAAGCTTTCTAATTCAAACACATCATGGAATTCACCAGTTGGGTGAAAACGGATTGACTCATCGCCAACACGAATTTTGCCCGCATTCGAAACGTGGTTTTGAGATTGTAACAGTGAAAAAATTTGCGATGGAGGAATGCCCAATTGCGATAATTTTTGCGTTGATATTTCAACAATAACCTGAGATTGCTGAGTACCAGAGACGGTGACTTTACTTACCCCGTCAACAAGTACGAGTTCACGCTTTAAGTAATCAACATAATCTTTTAATTCACTGTAAGAGTAGCCATCACCTGTTATCGCATATAACACACCATACACGTCAGCAAAGTCGTCAATTATATTTGGTGTAGAAACGCCTTTAGGAAAACGTCCTGATAGGTCGTTTACTTTTCTTCTTAGCTCATCCCAGATCTGTTGTAAATGCTGCTTTCTATAAGTGCTTTTCATTTCAACAGTTATCTGTGACTTTCCAGCAGAAGAAATTGAAGAAATAGTATCGACATAAGGCAATTGCTGAATGGCATTTTCTATGACAAAAGTGACTTCTTCTTCTACTTGTTCTGGAGACGCACCTGGGTAATAGGTGATGACCATGGCTTTTTTGATTGTAAACTCTGGGTCCTCGAGCTGCCCTAAGTCTAAGTAAGAGGCTGCACCTGCTATTAAAAGCAATAACGCAAACATCCAACTGATGACTTTGTTATCAATTGACCATTTAGCTAGGCTCATTATTATAAACCTCGCTCTTTAACCCAAGGTTTTACCTTTAGACCTTCATAAAGGTGGTATACGCCAGCCGATACAACTTGTTCGCCAATGTTAAGGCCTTCAAGTACATCAATTTGGTCTTGATAGATATTGCCAACCGAAACTTTACGCTTTGACAAACTCTGAGTATCTGGATTAAAAACCCATACATACGCGTTATTGTTTAATTGCTCTGTATCAGAAGAGAAAACTGCAGATGCAGGGACGGTGATTGCATTGCTGTGATGCTCGGTGATTTTTGAAAGGTCTATCGAAACCTGGCCCGTCATTCCCTCAAATAGATTAAAGTCTTTAGGTATGGGTAATGAGAAAACCACCTTATAACTAAGAGTGGCAGGATCAGCCTGTGTGTCCCATTCTTTGATTGATAGGTCATACGCTTTGTCTGGATAACCATCAAAGGTAACTGAAGGATGATAATCTAAATCTTTTTTAACTCTGGCAACTAAACGTTCAGGTACGTAAATGACCACATCCATCCTATCTCTGCTTTCTAGACGCAGAATATTTTGTTTGGCGACGATATTTTCGAAGTTCTTAACAAAGACTTTGGCAACCGTTCCTGAGAAAGGCGCACGAAGCTCACTATTTTCTAAATTTGTTTTAGCGATTTTAAATGCCGACTCAGAGACTTGTTTGTTAGCAAGGGCCTGGTCAAATTCAGCTTTAGTTGCAATAGAACGTTTAAATAATGAATCGATACGTTTGAGTTGAGCACTAGCAAGTTCGAATTGTGCTTTACGTTGTTCATACTGTAACTGAAAATCTTCTGGATCTAATTTAGCGAGTAGGTCATTTTTAATAATAGTTTGCCCTGCGCGAACGGGGAACTCTATTAGTTCACCACTGACACGAAAAGCCAGATAAGAGCCTTGATTAGCCACGACTTCTGCAGGAAAGCTGCGAATGTTGTGCGCAGTAGGATCTTTCACTTCGAATAATTTCACAGGTCGTACGATCTCTATCTTTTCGGACTTTTCATTTTCTTGACCGCAGCCTAGTGTCAAAACTGTAATCAGTGCGATAACACTTAACCTCAACATGGTTCACTCCATTTAGTTAGCTCTGAAAATTTTCGCTAAGGATAAGAAAAAACCTGATAAAATTAAAATTATTAAAAATTGTAAAGTTGATAAGTTTAATTTATGAAGTTGGCAGATCTCGAAATTCTCGATGCAGTTGCAAATTCTAAAAGCTTACAAGAGGTCGCATTAAGAATGCACAAGACCCAGCCGGCCATTTCTCAGTCAATTAAAAGACTAGAACAAAACCTTGGGTTTAGCATTGTCGATAGGGATGCATATCGATTAAAACTCACAGAGCAAGGCAGGCATTTTTATCTAGAGGCAACCAAGTTGTTGGCTATTCGTGATGATTTGAAAATTCTGGCGAATGAATTTGCTGAGGGTAATGAAGCTAAGTTTAGTATTTGTTATGAACCCATTTCATACCAAAATATATATAATGAAGCAATTGGAGATATTTTCAAAACGTATAAATCTACTGAATTTTCAATTACCAGTGGCCCGCGTTTTGAAGCTCTGCAGCAAGTGAACAGTGGTAGAGCTGAATTAGGCATAGGTCCTTGGTTTGATTTGTTTCACGCAACAGGTGAGCTTGAAACGATGAAAGTAGGGGAGATAGAGCTTGGAATTGTTGCAAAAAAAGGTTTGTTACCTCCATTTTTACATTACGAAGCCTTAGAGTCTTATCCATGTATTGCGATGTTTGAAAGTGCGTTTGCTTTTGACAGTGAGCGTTTGGCTTACACGCTAAACACGAACCGTATGAAAGTCGATGACCTGACCTCTATGAAGTCATTTTTGCTGTCAGGCTTAGGGTTTGCACTAACCAGTCTTGAGCATTGTAAAAATGAAATTGAAAACGGTGAATTGGAAAGAATAAGGATTGCAGACAGACAAGACAGTTTCACAGCTAACATTCATGTGTTTAGAAAGCATACGAGACACCATGGGCCTGTAGCTAGAGCGATCTGGTCTAGATTTAAACTATTAGGTGAAAAATATGATGGATGATTTTGAATTACGGGTGCATACCATTATTGGTGCAATCCCATATGGTCATGTTGCAACGTACGGACAAATCGCCAAATTGGCAGGACAAGCTAATTACTCTAGAAAAGTAGGGAGTATTTTAAAAACGATGCCAAAAGATTCTAAACTGCCTTGGTATCGAGTGATAAACGCTCAAGGAAAAATATCATTTCCGGTGGATAGCAGTAAGTTTTTTGAACAGAAAGAAAGGCTTGAAAATGAGGGCGTGGTTTTTCTAAATAATAAAGTGAGCTTAAAAGAATTTAAATGGCTTGATTAAAATAAACTCTAAAACAACTCGAAAGCCCTTTATTTACGGTATTTAATGCGATTTTTCATAAAAATCTGTAGTAAATAGTTGCACTAAGCCGAAAAATACATAAACATAGGTTTTGCTTAGGCAAAATTACAATAAATAGGAATTAAATAATGAATAAAGCTCAACTAGTTGAAAAGATGGCAGCTGATGCTGAAATTTCTAAAGCCGCTGCAGCAAGAGCGCTTGAATCATTCACTGGTGCTGTTACAACTTCTTTAAAAGAAGGTAATTCAGTAGCACTGGTTGGTTTTGGTACTTTCTCAGTAAAAGAGCGTGCAGCTCGCACTGGCCGTAACCCACAGACTGGTGCTGAGATCCAAATCGCAGCAGCAAATATTCCTAGCTTCAAAGCAGGTAAAGGTCTTAAAGATCAAGTAAATCAGTAATATTTACTTATATTGAATTGACTAAAAAGGGGCCTCAGCCCCTTTTTTTATTATAAATCTAGGCTCTTAAGGCCTTATCACCACGTCCTATGCCGACTGCACCAGAGCGTACTAATTCTATAATATCGCTCTCATGTCTTAGCATGTCTAAAAACGATTCAATTTTTTCAGAGCTACTAAGTAGTTGAAGTGTATAGCTTTGTTTGCCCATGTCGATAATAGCACCTTGATAAACATCGGCAATTCTCGTCACAGCGGCACGCATGGTTTCGTCTCTGGCATACACTTTAACAAGTAACAGCTCTCTTTCAATATGCTGAACTTCAGTTAAGTCCTGTACCTTCAGCACATCTACCAGCTTATTTACTTGTTTAGTTATTTGTTCGACGACTCTATCGTCACCATGGGTGGTGATTGTAATACGCGACAAGGTTTGGTCGTCAGTCGTTCCAACCGTTAAGCTATCGATGTTATAGGCGCGCTGCGAGAATAAGCCAACAATTCTTGATAATGCGCCAGGCTCATTTTCCAAAAGGATACTTAAGATTCTACGCATTATGCTTTTACTCCTTTTTTCAACCACATATCGTCAACTGCACCCAGTTTTATTTGCATAGGATAAACATGTTCTTTTTCGTCTACTCGAATATCTAAAAATACCAATCTGTCTTTGATAGAGAATGCTTTTTCAAGTGCTTCATCAAGTTGATCTGGTCTATCGACTTTAATGCCGACATGACCATAACTTTCTGCCAGAGCAACAAAATCAGGCAAAGACTCCATATATGAGCTGGAATGGCGACCACCATATTGCATATCCTGCCATTGTCTCACCATGCCTAAGGAGCGGTTGTTCAACGAAATAATTTTCACTGCTAAGCCATATTGCAAACATGTTGATAGCTCTTGAATATTCATTTGAATAGAGCCATCACCCGTTACACACAATACCTCACTTTCTGGGAAAGCCATTTTGACCCCCATTGCAGCTGGTAAGCCAAAGCCCATAGTGCCAAGGCCACCTGAGTTAATCCATTGGCGCGGGTTTTTAAACGGGTAGTACTGGGCGGCAAACATCTGATGCTGGCCAACATCAGAGCATACGTAGGCATCGCCATTAGTAATCTCGTATACTTTCTCGATGACAGTTTGCGGTTTTAAAACTTCAGGGTTGGTTTCATAAGCAAGACACTTTTGTGCTCTCCACTTTGTAATTTCTTCCCACCAAACCTCTTGTGCAGCTCGGTCAATACGTTCTGAGCTGGCGTTAATTGAACTTAACAATTGCTCAAATACAGTCGCAAGGCATCCAACTACTGGAATATGTGCTTTGATGGTTTTAGAAATAGAAGTAGGGTCAACATCGACATGCACAATGGTCGCATTTGGACAGAATTTTTTAACATTATTGGTAACACGATCATCAAATCGTGCACCTAGTGCTAAAATTACATCTGCATTGGCCATCGCTTTGTTCGCCTCAACACTGCCATGCATACCAAGCATGCCAATAAAGTTAGGGTGAGTGCCACTAATGCCACCTAACCCCATGAGGGTATTTGTGATGGGGGCGTTCAGAGTTTCTACCAGCTCTTTCAACTTATCTGCTGTATCAGATAAAACCACACCACCGCCAGAATAGATAACTAAGCGCTTTGCATTCAAGATAGCTTCAACGGCTTTCTTTATCTGTTTTCCGTGACCTTTAACGCTAGGATTGTAAGTACGCATCTCTATCTGTTTAGGCATATTAAAGTTGAACTTTAATTGTGGATTTAAAATGTCTTTAGGTAATTCAACGACCACGGGACCTGGGCGACCGGAATTAGCGAGATAAAAAGCTTTGGCCAGAACCGTAGGGATCTCTTCTGCACTTCGGCAGTTGAAGCTATGCTTAACGATTGGTCTTGAACAGCCAACTATATCGGTTTCTTGGAATGCATCATCACCAATCAAATTTGAAGGCACTTGCCCTGACAGTACGACCATAGGAATAGAGTCCATGTACGCAGTAGCTATACCAGTAATACAGTTTGTTGCACCGGGACCTGATGTGGCTAGCACAACGCCGACTTCACCAGTTGCCCTGGCATAGCCATCAGCCATATGTGTTGCAGCTTGTTCGTGCCTAACTAAAACATGCTCAATGTCGCTTTGTTGAAATAATGCATCATATAGATCCAGTACTGACCCACCAGGGTAGCCAAATATATATTCTACTTCTAAAGCTTTTAAAGCTTTCACGACTAACTCTGAGCCGTTAAATTGCGTTTGTACCATCCTCATTCCTCGGTGCAATCGTAAAATTAAACAAAAAAAAACCCCGCAATTGCGGGGTTTCATCGTAAATCAAGTTAATACGTCCCCGCTGAGCTTATTAAAAAGACCAGTACGAGCACGACATTTACAATTAAATTAGAAATCATAACTTGAAATAAAAATACTATTAAAATTTAAACAAAAACATTAAAGGTTTTTTATATGCATAAGTCAAGACGATTCAAACTAAAGTTGCATAAAATTTCTATAAATTTATTTTTTTGTGATGATTTGGTTGTTCTTGTGGTCTATTTTTAATAATTGAATGAATAAAGTATTTTTACTGCGATTTTATCTTGGTACAGACGTGTACCCTTTGTAGTGATAGTATCGAACTAATAAACGGATATCGGTGAAATATATGAATTTAAAGTATTTTGTTCTAATTAACCTTGGCATTTTAATTAGTATACATGCCAATGCTATGCCTGATTTATTACGATTGGATGAAGAAAGAGTTGTTTATTGGAAAGAAAAGAAACTTGGACGTGCTCTAAGCGAATATGAAAAAAAACAGTTATTAAATAATTATATTTCACAAAGCGGAAAGCCAAAAGTATCTTCGTTAACTATACCTTTTAAAGGAGTCAAACAAACTCGTAAATATCTAAAACAATTTGTGCAAAGTGACAACACCGATACGCTGCATAAAGTAAAGATTTTAGGCATTCTTGTAGATTTCCCAGACTTGAGGTCAAGTGATCCTAGACTCGAATCCGGCGATACCGATATGTTTTATAACAGTTATCCGCTTGAACATTATAAAAAACTACTTTTCTCTGTTGACGGCTTTAGTGGACCTAACCAAGAGAACCTTCCCAGTGCCAGACAATATTATCGAAATGTCACAGGAAACAATTTTGACTTAACAGGCAGCGTTTATGGTTGGGTTACTGTAAAGGAAGAGGCCGCTTATTATGGTCGAAAAAGTGGAGACATTAGAGATGAGAATATAGCTGAGCTGGTTTTAGAAGCTGTTGAAGCGTTAGTTTCGCAAGGTGTAGACCTTACTGAGTACGATCAAACGGATCTGAATGACGTTGATGGCGATGGGGTAATCAATGAGCCTGATGGTGTCATTGACCATATTCTATTGTTTCACTCAAGCATTGGACAAGAAGCTGGCGGCGGTGTGCTCGGTGATGATGCGATTTGGTCACATCGATTCTTTGTGACAAATAGCTCAAATCAGCCCGCCAATGTAACAGGTTCATCTATAAAAGCATTTAATTATACAATTAACCCAATTGATGCTGGGATTGGTGTGGTTGTGCATGAATTTGGTCATGATCTAGGTCTGCCAGACGAATACGACTTAAAAGATATAGAAATAGGTGAACCTGTTGCTAATTGGTCTGTCATGTCCAGTGGTAGTTGGATGGGGGAAGTCAGAGGCTCAGCCCCAGTTATGTTTAGCCCTAAAAATTTAGAATATCTACAAAATCGTTTTGCTGGTAACTGGGTTAATCAAAAGTCGCTTGAATTGACCTCAATAGATGGCACTGAAAGTCATACTATAAATCATGCTAGCGTTTTCAATGAATCTACAAATCAAATTAAAATTACCTTACCTCCTATACTAGAAGATTTTATCGTACCAAGTTCTGGCTCACTTCAATACTATTCTGGCGATGGTAATAACCTTAATAACCAAATGTCATTTCAGGTGTCATTACCAGACTCTGATCTGTTAACACTAAAAATGAAGAGTAAGTTTAGTATTGAATCTGACTACGATATTTTTCAGGTATATGTGAACTCTGAACCTTTAGCTGGTAATTCAACGAAAACAACTCACCCTAATTACCCAAGTGTTAGGCATTATCTTGATGGTAGCTCGGCAGCAAATAATGTACAAAATGCTGACTTTGTTGATTTAACTTATGATCTCTCTTCATATGCTAATCAAAAAGTGACAATTACCTTTGTTTATCAAACTGATGCAGCAGTTTCTTTCTTTGGCATCGTGCTTGACGACATATCAATTTCCTCATCACAAGAAATAATACTAACAGACAACGCTGAAAGTAATAATAGTAACCAATTCAACGGTTTTCGAAAAATAGGCCGATATAAGTCAGGCAATGAACACACTTACTACCTACAACTAAGGAGCCATCAAGGATTAGATAAAGGTTTACAGCAAGCCCAATACCCTGCTGGCTTAACGCTTTGGTATTCTAATGAAAATTATGAAAATAATAACACTTCTGAACATCAAGGCTTTGGTGATTTACTTATTATAGATACAGATCAGAGACCTATATTTAAGTCTAATGGTACTGATGCTGCTAGTTCAATGATACAAGTCCGCGACGCAGCTATGCGACTAACTGCACAATCAGCAGGACTAGGAGACAATGACCTTTCGTCAGTAAACTTTTTTGATGACAGTTTAGATTATACATTCAAGTTACAGCCAGAGTCTGGTGTTCAGGTTCCTAAATATGGCTTCAAGATAGAACTTCTGGATACTTCAGAATCTTTCGATAATGCTGAAGTTCAAATTTCTTATACTAAAGGACAAACAGACATAAGTTATATCATCAACGATAACCAAGTGCGCTTTTTTGCAAATGGCTTTTTGTTCTCTGAGACAGATAGCTTCACTTGGGAGTTTTCCGACGGTCAATCAAGTGAAGTTCTTAACCCAACTATTCAATTTGAACAATATCAAAAATACACGGTTAAATTCACACAGCGTAAAGAAAATGGCCAAATTAATCGTGCCGAAACTGAAGTGAACTTAAGTAAACCTCTAGAGGTTTCAGAGGTTGATTTAGCGCATGCAAATGGTGTTCTGACAGGTAAGGTTTCGTTTAATGGGGGAATTGAACCCTATAAAATTGACTGGGATATGGGGGATGGAAATAGTTTAAATGGTGATGAAATATCCCATAGTTATTCATTGAGCGGTTCTTACACGGTTAAAGTGACAGTGACAGATGGAAATGATAATTCTGTTTCTGAATCCAAGCAGATTTCTTTGGCTGTTCCACTTGAAATAACTACTTCAGTGACGACCAACGGACTACAGTTATCTGCCTCAGCAACTTTGTCTGGCGGGACAGGAAATTACAGTGTTAGCTGGGATTTTGGTGATGGTATTCAGAGAAATGGTGACAGCGTGTCACATACTTATTCTGCGAGTGGGCAGTTTAATGTAACAGCAACATTAACAGATACAGAGAGTAATAAAACGAAGACAGCAATAAAAACTGTGACAGTTTCTGACAATCAAAGTGAAGAGTCGAGCTCTGGCGGTAGTATGTTTGTGCTATTGTTGTCAGGCTTGTTATTGTTACGAAGGTTTAAGCTTTAATCATAATCAAAGAGCTGCCTTTGGCAGCTCTTTTATATAATAAACAAAAATAAATCGTAGTTTTATTTTTATTAAAGGCGATCGATCACAGCTTGTGTGAAATCTGTAGTACCGTGGCTTCCACCTAAATCACGTGTAGTTCTGTCACCTGTTTTGATCACATCAGCTACTGCATTTCGGATACGATCAGCTGTTTCACCCATTTCTAAGTATTCAAGCATTTGGATTGACGCTAAGATTACTGAAGTTGGGTTTGCAAGGTTTTTACCTGCAATGTCAGGTGCACTACCGTGAACTGCTTCAAAAATAGCAGCATTTTCACCAATGTTTGCACCAGGTGCCATACCAAGGCCACCAACTAAACCAGCACATAGGTCTGATAAGATGTCGCCAAATAAGTTAGTTGTTACGATTACATCGAATTCTTCCGGCGTCATAACAAGTTTCATACACGTAGCATCAACAATCATTTCTGCTGATTCGATATCTGGGTAACGCTCACCGACTTCACGTGCAACTTTAAGGAATAAACCTGAAGTTGATTTCAAGATATTCGCTTTGTGAACAGCGGTCACTTTTTTACGACCTTCGCGACGTGCTAACTCATACGCAAATGTAACAATTTTCTCTGCACCATCACGTGTGATTTTTGACATTGCTTCTGCTTCATTACCATCTTCAGAAACAACCTGACCAAGACCTGAGTACATGCCCTGTGTGTTTTCACGAATAGTAATAATATCAATGTCGTCGTAACGCGCTTTTGTGCCTGCAAAAGATTTTACCGGACGAACATTAGCGTATAAGCCAAATTGCTTACGTAGTGTTACATTGATTGAAGTGAAACCTTCACCAACAGGTGTAGTTAATGGGCCTTTTAAAGTGATCTTATTTTTTTCGATTACTTCTAGTGTTTCTTTAGGTAGAAGCTCACCTGTTTTTTCTAGTGCAGTTAAACCTGCATCAACAAATTCATAATCAAAATCACAGCCTGCAGCGTTTAAGATCTCAATTGCTGAATCAATAATGCTTGGACCGATACCATCGCCCTTGATCACAGTGATAGTTTGCTTTGCCATTATGGTTTCCTTTATCAATATATTTTTCACACCTAGCCACTTGGGCACTAAATACAGAGTGTAGTAAACAAAGAAGGAAGGTGTGTGTTCGCTTGAAAAATTAAGCGCGTTTTATAACAATTTATGCAGTCTTATGCCAGCAAGTAATGAGAAATAGGCATAATCAGTGTTTATGTTTGTCATTGATAATATTTATAGAATAAATATCACTCAATGACACAATGTGGTGATAGGTCTAGCAGAGCGACTTTGAACACATCAATATTTTCCCACTCGAAGTGTTTAAGGACATCCGTTGTGGTTTGCTTTTGCCATGGTGTTCCTAAATCAATATCGAATAATGTTGTCATTGCCAAATACTTAATAGCAACAAATTCTTTGTCAACGTCATTCAACTGACTTTTAGTTTTTGTTTCAGTATTTAACAGTGCGCGATGTGAAAATGACTCAGAAAAATAATTGTTCACATAATCTATTAATGAATCATGTTGGTAATCCTTTAGCCCAAATAATTGTGCAATTGAGAGCGGCTTACTCGAAAATTCATCCTCATCTAGTTGAATAAAACGCATCACTTTTTCGGGGTGCTGATGAAGTAAGAAGTAAATAAAAGCAGAAAAAGGGCAGAGATAAAATTCAAATTTTTCACTGTGCTTTTTACTTATTAATAAGGTGATAACTTTATTAATATGCGCGTATTTATTAATAATATCAGAGGCAAAAGGGTGACTAATATTTGCAATCATGGTTTCTAGTAATACACGCTGACAAAGTAAAGCTGCTGTATCTAACCCCACCATTGTTAAACTATGCCTCAAACTCCCCGCTTTTTGTCCTTGACGATTATATTGCTTAGCTGCAGTTCTAAGTGCTTGCTCTATATGTTCAAAATTAGTAACTACTTTTTCTAGCTGTTTAAAGTCAGGGTATTTAGTGTTTCCGAGCTGTGCAATAGACTCAAGGTTTTCACTATCGTCTAAAGCTTTAACTTCGGTTTCTGGTAACTGTTCATTAAACCAAATTTTATAAAGTAGAATAGGATCACTGATAATTTGACTTCGATATTCACCAAAGATGGGCTGAGACGTTCTGATGATCCTTCTGGCTTTATTTTCTATCATTAGCGCAAGGTAATGAATATTGCCATTTTTTGCTAAAACAATACATTGCTCATTCTTATAAGACACTGCCAGCCCTGAAGGGTGTGCAACAAGCTGTGCACTTAATTCACACAATGCATTCTGTGCGAATTCGTTATAACAGCTTAAATAGAGTGATTTTATCGCTTGATTAAGGCTAAACGTTTTTACTTTTGGTCTAGGTGTAATTGCTTTGGCAATGCGCATCGCGATTGCAACGATAATGCTTGGGTTATCATAAAGAGGTATTGCATTAATACCCGTAATGGCTGAGGCATATTTATCCAAACGGGCGAGTATTCTTTGTACTTGTCCAGTGGGTACATTGCCTTTATTCAGCATTTTCACAGCGAGTGCATGTCGGTTTTGAACTAACCTTTGAGCTTGCTCTGTTAGGTGTTGCCCTGCAGCAAGCTTATTAGTTTCATTTGATGTACAAATTTGGTCAGATATAGCAGCAATAACTAATGATTCTGTGATTTCTTTATTAAAATTTAATGCGTGACAGATTGCAGTAACAAGTATGCATTGATTTACAACTAGGTTGGTAGTGTAGCCTTGATGCTTTGCGTAAAAGTGAAGGTGAGCATGCAATGCACCAGGTTGTTGACTGTAACACTGAACAAACCTTTCAGCCAGTTGCGTAATACTTGGATATATAACAGGCCATTTTTCTTTGTTGTAGTAGAGCCTAAGTACTTGATGTGAATGCTCGAAAAGTTTTTTTAATTGTGTAGGAGATGCTTTCACGGCGGCATTATTCTCCACTTATTTTCGTATATTCAAGAGACGCATTATCACCCCAAACGAGCAAAACACCATTCTTAAATAACAGGCCCGTGCATTCGTCTTGGGTTGTAATGCCATCAGATTTAACAAGTTGTGTTCTATAGTAAACAATTTGAAAAACATTATCTTGTTGCTTAGATACATAGGTCAGATCAGGACTTCCCAGTGTTTCAAGTACTTCCTCCAAAGGCATGACTTCAGACTCATCAAGCTTTGAAATAAAGCGGTTATTGAATGCCTCTCTATCTTGCCAGATCATAGCTTGAGGGTCATCTTTATAGAAGTTGATCACTAGCATGACAATACTTGCATAAACAGCAAGGCCTAAAATTATGTATTGCAGTACTTTTTTGATCATGACAAGTCCAAGAATTAAATCCAAGTCAGTATATCAAAGTCTTCAAGAGTTAAAACTTTCTTAGACAATTAACGGCTAACTCTTAAGTCTTGTAAATTAAACCCTAAATGAATATCTGTTCTTAATGAAACCAAATTCTTACTAGTAATAAAATCGTCTACACCAGAGTGAATCTTTTGCTTTTCAGCGGGTTTTAGCGATTCGTAAGCTAAAATATTTTCAAAGTCACCACATTGGTTTAATAGTCTTTGTGCTGTCTTTAAACCAATTCCAGCTATACCTGGTACATCGTTTGTTTTATCACCTGCCATAGCCCAAAGTTCAGTAAGTTGATGTTTTTCAACTTTGAATTTATCACTTATCTGCTGTGTATCTATCCAGGTTTTTTTAAAATAATCATATATTCTAATACTTGGGGTAAGGTGAGGAAGAAAGCCTTTATCTGTTGAGGCTATCACTACATTTACGTTTGCAGCAGCTGCCTTAGTTGCAAGGGTTGCAATGATATCGTCAGCTTCATCGTGATCTGGTCTATAAACGGGTATACCAGTTTGTTCAAATGCCTTTTCAATAGTTTCCATATTGCTAGACAAAATTTCAGGCATTGGTTTTCTTGTGACTTTATATTTGTGGTAGTAATGATACCGCCAACTTCCATCACCATCGAACACAGCTATCGCATGAGTTGCTGAAGTAATGTTTAGTAACTTATTAACGGCTGAAGAAACCCGTTGAGCGGTGTTATTTACAGCAGTAATATCTTTTTGGTTTGGTTCAATTGCAAAAATGCGCCGAACAAGGTTCAGCGCATCGATTAGTACTAAAGTTTTACTCATTTATTCACTACATAACAAGGCGTATATTTACTGCCTGGTAATTTCATTCGGCCTTGCTCTACAAATGCTTGTAAGAGGGTGTCCATTTTTTCCATTAATGTGGTTTCACCATGAAGCTGATATGGACCATGCTTTTTGATTTCTCTAATGCCTTCATCCTTAACATTACCAGCGACAATACCCGAAAATGCTCTACGCAAATCAGCTGCTAGAAGCTCTTTATTTTGATTTAAGGATAAGTTCAAATTCGCCATGTTTTCATGAGTTGGCTCAAATGGCATTTGGAACTGGTGCTCAATTTTTAGCGTCCAGTTAAAGTAATAAGCATCGCCCTGAGATTTTCTATATTCTCTAACTTTAGGCATAGCTTGCTTAAGAGTGACAGCCACTTTTTGTGGATCGCCAACAATCACTTCAAATTTACTTAAAGCTTCTTCACCGAGCGTATCTTCAACAAATTGGCAGATCTCTTTGAAATAATCAGCTGAGGACTCAGGACCAGTTAAAATAACGGGTAGGCATTGTTTCTGATTTTCAGGGTGTAACAGTATGCCTAATAAATATAGAAGCTCTTCAGCTGTACCAGCACCACCGGGAAAAATGATAATGCCATGCGCTGTTCTGACAAATGCTTCTAAACGTTTTTCGATATCGGGTAATATTACAAGCTCATTAACGATAGGGTTAGGGGGCTCAGCTGCGATAATACTCGGTTCAGTTAGGCCTAAATACCGGTTACTTGTAATACGTTGTTTTGCATGACCAATGGTTGCACCTTTCATAGGGCCTTTCATTGCACCAGGTCCACAGCCTGTACAAATATTGAGACCGCGTAAGCCTAATTCATATCCGACTTCTTTTGTGTATTTATACTCGATTTCACTGATTGAATGACCGCCCCAACAAACAATCATATTTGGGTCTGTATTAACTGGTAACGCAGAGGCATTTCTGAGCATATCAAAGACCATATGAGTAATTTGCTGCTCGTCTTCAGTTGGCTCGTGGCGTTGATAAATAAATAACAAATCACGGATCACAGAAAAGATATGTTCATGGATACCTGTGATTATTCTTCCATCTACAAAGGCAGTTTCGGGGGGATTGTCTAACTCAATTTTTATGCCGCGCTCTCTAGCGATGAGTTTTACATCAAAATCTTGGTATTTGTCGTAAATTTCACTGCTAGAATCAGTATGACTACCTACGTTTAATACTGCTAATACGCAGTTTCTAAAAAGTTTATACCTTTCTGTACTCGAAGAGGCTTGTAAAAGGTCGACTTCAAGCTTTGAAAGTAAATTAAGTACGCCAGTTGGATTTAGTTGGACTTGCATAGGCATTCTCCTTGTTATTTACGAATGCAAAGGCGATCTCTACCACTGTTTTTTGCTTCGTAAAGTGCATCATCAGCTCTATCAAAAGCTGCCAAAGGTGTATCACCCTTTTTAAATTGCGTCGCTCCTAAAGACACAGTTATTTGTACTTGCTTATCTTTAAACTTAAATGGAATTGCTTTAATGGTATTCCTAATCTTTTCTAATGGTGCTCTGGCATGAGTTAAAGGCATACCTGGCATTAATAAAACAAATTCTTCACCGCCATAACGGGCAATAAAATCAGATTTACGTATTGCTTTCTTTAAAGCTCTAGCGATTACTTGTAGTGTTTTATCGCCAGAACTATGGCCATATTGGTCGTTGATAGATTTAAAGAAATCGACATCGATAACAACCAAAGTGGTTTCATTACCATGTTGTTCGAACATGTGAAACTCTTGATTAAATCGATCATCAAACGCTGCACGATTAGGCAGCTTTGTTAGGCCGTCTAGTAAACTTTTAAATTGCTGCTCAGAAAGTCTTTTCTTGTAAGTATTAACTTTAGTCTCTAAAACGTTGATACGTGAATTTATTTGCTCAAAACTGGCGAGTAAATCCGCTTTATCTTTTTGTTCTAATTCTTCTCGTTTGACTAAGTCTTTTCTCAAAAGCTTTAACTCACCGTCAACCAGTTCTTTTAAATCTGAAATCGATGTCGCTTTTTGCGTTTGTTCATTTAAAAGTTTGATCTTAGTCTCAATTTGTTTATTGAGACCTGAAAGCTCGGCACTCATATGCTTAGTCGAATTAGTCGTACTAAGGATTGATGCGTGCAATTCTTCTAGAGTTTGATTTAGTGAAACTAAAAAACCTTGAGCAGATTGACGTTCTCTAGCAATGCTGTTGGCAATTATCTCTATGATAGCAATCGCACAATCAAGTAATACATCAACTTCTGCTGACTGAGATAATGTCGTTTTAATATCGATGACTTCTTTTGATACATCGTCTTCGAATGTAATTTCATTGGCTAAAGTTAATAACTCACTGGCTAATTCAGGCTTTTGCATTGTTGCTGTTTTTGCTGAAGCGTCAGAGCTTGTTTTAACAGCTAACACTTTTTGATAAATACCAATGAGCTTTTCAAAAACCGGCAAGAATTCATAACTTACATTCACTTCAGTCAATTCGTGATCTAATAAGTTTCGTAGCTTGCGACGGGTATCATCTGGGATACCTTTAAGCTTTTGCAGTTGTCTGCCCGCGTCAGAAATACTGTTTGAAAGCTTTTGATGATTTTCAGCGTTTACAGATTCTTGATTTTTAAGGGATTGAGTAATGGTATTAATAAGAGGAGCTAAATCATCAAAACTCACGCCTTTACTAAGTGCTTGTCTAAATTTAGCCAAAAGATTATCTAGAGCAACATCCTGACCCTTGCTACTCACTGCGAGTTTCGCAGCAAAATTACTCAGAGTCTGTATTTGATCTTTATGCGCATTCTCGAGCTGAGCTCGTACTTTAACTGCTTGTTTTAGTTTTTTTTCTATTAGCGCATCTTTATTGGTCACAAATTTTGCCATCTATAAATTCATTAACACTTTAAGTTTACAACAATTATCTCATTTTTGAAGGCAATTTGTTTGTTACATATCACAACAAGCCTGAAGACATGCAGTTTATCTCTTTTATTAAACTTTATAAGGGGAGTTTGTTAGTCTTTTCTTATACTTTTCTATGAATATTATAAATATCAGTATGAATAAAATTACACTCTCTCTTCTGGCTGCTTTTGCAGCTCTTCCTGCACTTGCTGATGTGGAATATAAATTATCGATAGATGAACCTGCGCATCATCTAGGTGATGTTAAAGTCACTTTTCCTAAAACAGCGCAAGCGCATTTAGATGTGCATCTTCCTGATTGGCGAACGGGTCGTTATGAAATTTTGGACCTTGCCAATGGTATTCGTTTTTTTGATGCAAAAAGTGCAAACGGCGAAGATCTTCAATGGAAAAAGGTTGATAAAAATACATGGCGCGTACATTTAAATGAGCCAACAGAAGTCAACATTTCATACCAAGTCTATGCTAATCAATTGGGTATGCGTTCTCGTCATATTGATGATAGCCACGCATTTATTGATGCATCAGGCTTTTTTATGTTCAGTGATTCATTTAGACAAGAGCCAGTAACTGTAGATCTAGATGTACCAAAAGGGTGGCGTTCAGTCTCAGGGATGGATTTCGCTGATGACAAGCACAGTTTTAAAGCGGATAACTACGATATTTTATTAGATTCTCCTATCGAAACTGGTATTAACGACTTATATGAATTTGAAGTGGATGGTCGTAAATATGAACTTGTTATTTGGGGCGAGGGTAATTACGATGTTGAATTAATGCTTTCTGATCTTAAAAAGCTCGTTAAAACAGGTAGTTTAATTTGGCATGACTATCCGTATGAACGCTATGTATTTATGGTACATGCGACCAGCGGTGCTCGTGGTGCGACTGAGCATTTAAATTCGACCATAATCCAAAGGCATAGAGATTCGTTTGCTAAGCGTGATGATTACATCGGTTTTATCGCAACGGCCGCACATGAGTTTATCCATACTTGGAATGTAAAAAACTATCGTCCAGCTGGTTTAGTGCCATATGATTACATCGCGCCAAATTACTCTGATTTATTGTGGTTGTCTGAAGGTTCAACCAGTTATTTAGAAAACTATTTACTGTTAAGCGCTGGCATAACAAGCAATGAAGAGTTTTATAAAGATCTGAATAAAACAATTTCACGTCATTTAAAAACGCCGGGTAGAGAAGTGCAGTCTGCTGCTGAAACCAGTTTTGATAAGTGGATCAACGCAGGTGGCGACCATGGGCGTAACTTCAGTACTAATATTTACTCAGAAGGGTCATTAGTGTCACTAGCACTAGATATTGACTTATTAGATAAGAGTGAAGGTAAAGTAAGTTATAGAGATGTGCATTCAGAACTATATAAACAGTTTAAATTACCTAAAAGCTTTAATAGCCAAGATGTTCAAAATATTCTAAAGCAAATTTCTGGTCGTGATTATTCAACATGGTGGAAAGAGAATGTTGAATCACCGCTGAGTATTGACTTTGATGCGATGCTTGCAACTGTTGGCTTAGAATATATACGCCCAGACAATAGTAAAGCCGTTGCTGGTTTGGATGTGATGGCTAAGTCTAATGGCGAGCTACTTATTTTAAATCATGTAGCGAGAGAGAGTTCTGCATGGCAAGGTGGTTTAACAGCCGGAGATAAGTTAGTTGCTTTAGATGGACGTCAAGTACGTAAGTCATTAAAAGAGACGCTGGCTTTGTTTGAGCCAGAGCAAGAAGTTACTGTGAGCTTTATTAGACGTCATCAACTTATGACAACAACAGTAAAGCTTACATCTGACTTTGATAAACCTAAAAAGGTGAAAGCAGTTAAGGCCCCGACTGAACGTCAGGCTAAATTGTATAAAGCATGGACGGGTG
Organism: Pseudoalteromonas sp. NFXS53; assembly: GCF_056629255.1. NCBI lineage: Bacteria > Pseudomonadati > Pseudomonadota > Gammaproteobacteria > Alteromonadales > Pseudoalteromonadaceae > Pseudoalteromonas > Pseudoalteromonas sp. NFXS53. The sequence continues at coordinate 133,144 of NZ_JBWVBR010000001.1, forward strand.
TAGAACATCCAAATGCAATTTATACCAATCCTCAATAATACTTAATCATTTAGAGGGACTAAAACTGACGTTAGCTTCGTTGAAAATTTCTCATTTAGAACAACTAAATTGCAAAATTTTCGCCTTGCTACCGACAAGTTTTACTTGCCTCAAAATAGATCACTTAATTAAGAGGATTGGTATTAATTTTCATTTTTAAAAGTAATAAAAAAGCCCAAGTTATTTTTTTATAACTTGGGCTTTTTTATTTTTTTTTGATATTTAACCTAAGCTCAGGTTAATTACTTATGGCGCTGCTCAAGTGTATCAATCACATCTTTTAAGTTTAACTCGCTACGTTGCAATAAAACGGTAAGGTGATAAAGCAAGTCAGCTGACTCATTAAGCAGTTCTTCATTGTCTTTTTTCATTGCGGCTAGTGCGACTTCTACACCTTCTTCGCCCACTTTTTGACAACTACGGCTCAAGTCTTTTGAAAACAATGACGCTGTATAACTCGATGCTGGATCTGCATCTTTACGTTCAACAATAACATTCTCAAGCTGAGCTAAAAAAGCTAAGTCAGGTTTTGCATCACCAAAGCAACTTGTTGTGCCTAAATGACAGGTGGGGCCTTTCGGGTTGGCAAGCACTAATATAGAGTCGAAGTCACAGTCAGTGTGAGCTGACACTAGCTCTAAATAGTTTTCTGAAGTTTCGCCTTTGGTCCACAAGCGTTGTTTAGAACGAGAATAAAAGGTGACTAGACCTTTCTCAAAGGTCATTTCAACGGCCGCTTGGTCCATAAAGCCTTGCATCAGAATTTGTCCGGTTGCTGCATCTTGAATGATCGCAGGCAGCATATCGGACTTTTTAAAATCAAGTTTTGATAAGTTTTCTTTGGTTAGTTGCATAATCTAGCTGCGACTCCATTGTTTGTAAGGTATTGTTTAAGTTCGTTTATATCGATTACGTTTTTGTGGAATACGCTTGCTGCAAGAGCACCGTCAACTTGGCTTTGCTCAAATACATCTACAAAGTCTTGCATGGTACCTGCACCGCCAGATGCGATAAGCGGCACGTCACAAATCGCTCTTATTTCAGATAGCTGTTTATTGTCATAGCCCTTACGCACACCGTCTTGGTTCATGCAGTTTAATACAATTTCACCAGCGCCTAAATCTTGCACACGTTTAACCCATTCTTGTGTTTTATAACGGGTCCTTGAAGACGCATTTGGATCGCCAGTGAGCTGATAAACAAGATATTGATCTGTTTCTGCGTCATAAAAACTGTCGATACCAACTACAACACATTGTTTACCAAATTCATCGTGTAATTCTTTAATGAGTTCAGGCCTGTGTATTGCAGGGCTGTTGATACTGATTTTATCAGCACCACTTTCAAGTACTTTAGCGGCATCAGCAACAGACTTGATGCCACCAGCAACACAAAATGGAATATCGATGTGGCGGGCGATTTGCTCTACCCAAGTGACATCTAATAAACGTTTTTCAACACTGGCAGAAATTTCATAGAAAACCAACTCATCAGCACCGGCTTTACTGTAAAGCTCGGCAAGTTCAAGAATATCACCGACAACTTCGTGACCTTTGAACTTAACGCCTTTTACTACTTGGCCATTTTTTACATCAAGGCAAGGAATTATGCGTTTTGATAACATGCAAGTGCCTCCTCAACTGTAAAAGCGCCATCAAGAAGTGATTTACCTAAAATGACACCGCCGACACCGATTTCAGCGAGTCGTTTAATGTCGTCTAATGAACTCACTCCACCAGAGGCTTGTACCTTTATGCTGTTATTGTGTGCAACGATTTCTTCATATAGGGCAAAAGAGGGGCCAGTCATTGTACCGTCTTTACTGATGTCCGTGCATAAAAAGTCAACAACTCCTAATTCCACATAAAAGTCGAGTAGGGTGAATAGGTCTTTGTCGGCATCGCTTAACCAACCGTGTGTTGCAGGTGCCCAACCAGATTCTGTTTTGTTCACATCCAGTGCAATGACAAATTTTTCAGGGCCAAACTCTTTGATCCACTCTGCAACTTGCGTTTGTTGATCTACTGCCATTGACCCAATAACAACTTGAGCCGCGCCAGCTTCAATCCATTGTTTTACATCTTCATAGCTGCGTACGCCGCCACCGACTTGGTAAGGAACGTTTAATGCTTTTGTTGCTGCTTGAATTTGTTGCCACTGTTTCTTTTGCGGGTCACGAGCGCCTTCTAAATCTACTAAATGTAATTTTTCTGCGCCTGAGTTCTGATAGGCAAGCAGACGTTCACCTAATTCAAATGGATAGAACTGGGCTGTGTCGTATTTACCTTGGTAGAGGCGAACAATTTGATTTTGTAGTACATCTAAAGCTGGAATTATCATGTTTACCTCTGCCTATACATTCCAATTTAAAAAGTTTGTTAAAAGCTTAGCGCCGACTTGTGCACTTTTTTCAGGGTGAAATTGCATACCTGCGTAGTTGTCTTTACAGACGATGGCAGAAAAGGCTTGACCATATTCACCAGATGCCAAAGTGTAGTCGTTTACACTGTGAGCAAAGCTATGCACAAAGTACACTTGATCCTGTGCAGTGATCCCTTGTGTCAACGCGTGAGGTTTTTCAATTCCTAAATTATTCCAGCCCATGTGTGGTGCAGTTAACTTGCCTACTTCTAGCTGCGTAACTGCACCTTGGATCTTGTTCAAGCAGTCAACGTCACCTTCTGAAGTCTTCTCACACAAAAGCTGCATACCTAAACATATGCCCATTAATGGTTTTTGATATTCATCGATGGCTTGTTGCCAACCATTATCAAGTAAACGCTTCATTGCAACAGACGCGTGGCCAACACCAGGAAGTATTGCTCTGTCAAATTGTGCTAGTTGTTCAGGAGCGGTAATTATTTCAGGATTAGCACCAAGACGGTCAAATGCAAAACGCACAGAGTTTATATTGGCACAGCCGGTATTTATAATTGCTATCATAAACACCCCTTAGAGCTTGCTGTTAACTGGCTTGCATCTTTTTGGATTGCCACACGTAATGCTCTTGAGAAAGCTTTAAATAACCCTTCTACTTGGTGGTGACAATTACCCTCAGAAACAGATAAGATCAAACTCACAGCTGCATTATCAGAGAACGATTTAAAGAAGTGCTCAACCATTTGTACATCTAAGTCCCCGACTTTTTCACGGGAGAAATCCGCATTAAGTACAAATGAGGCGCGGCCCGATAAATCAATCTGACATTCTGCTTTACATTCATCCATTGGCAGCGCAAAGCCATATCGGTTAATTTGCGTTTTTGTACCAAGGGCTTGTTTTACAACTTGGCCAAGCGCGATACCGATGTCTTCAACCAAGTGGTGCTCGTCTATGTGTAAGTCGCCAGAGGCTTTAATATTAAGGTAGATATTGGCGTGGGTTCTTATTTGATCCAACATGTGATCAAAGAAACCTAAGCCTGTAGAAATTTCTCCGCTTACGCCTCGGTCAAGATTAACTGCAACATCAATTTGTGTTTCTTTGGTGTTTCGAGTTACTGATGCTTCACGATTCTGAGTGGTTAACTGAGTGACAATTTGCGGCCAATCACCTTCATAAAGAATACCTTGAATACATAAGTTATCAGCAAGGCCTAAATCAGTTTGACGGTCACCAATGACAAAAGATTTAGCAAGGTCGACTTTACCTGAGCGCATTAATTCTGTAAGTAATCCCGTTTTCGGTTTTCGACAATTACAATTATCTTCATCGAAGTGCGGGCAGATCAAAACGTCATCGAACTTGATACCTTGTGATGAAAAAATTTCCATCATCTTGTCTTGTGCAATATCGAAGTCAGCGGTTGGGAAGCTATCAGTGCCTAAGCCATCTTGGTTAGATACCATGACTAAACGGTAACCTGCGGCTTGAAGTTGTAAAAGCGCAGGAATAACATTTGGCAGTAGTACTAGCTTTTCTAGGCTGTCGACTTGTTTATCCGTGATTGGCTCATCAATTAATGTGCCGTCTCGGTCGATAAATAGATATGGTTGACTCATTTTTATTCCTTACTACTTAGAGGCCATTTAGCCAGTCGGTGACTTGTTGTAATTCTTGCTCTGTGCCGATTGAAATTCTGATCCAATCATCTTGGTTGAATAATACAAATGGGCGCATGATCAAACCTGATTGCATGGCTACATCAATCGATTTTTTGTCTTTTAGGCGGATAGTGACAAAGTTTGCATAGCTGTCTAACACAGCGGCTACTTGCTTATTGTTTTTAAGTGCTAATGAAAGCTCAGCTTTTGCTGTGTTTAAAATTTGCACTTGGCGTTTTACTTGGGTGATGGCATCTTTACTTAATGCTTGTGCTGCAATCGCAGCAACCACAGTCGAAACCGGGTAAGGTGCGATGACCTTTCTGACAACATTCAATAACTCGCTGTTAGAAAGCATGAAGCCCGTTCTTAAACCCGCTAAAGCAAACGCCTTAGAAAGTGTTCTTAAGACAACGATATTTTTGAAATCTTGTAATAGACTGACAGAAGAATATGCTTCACAAAATTCAATATAAGCTTCGTCTACTACAACAATGGCCTTACCAGACAATTCATCCGCAATTTCAGCGATTTTTTCAACAGGTAAAATTGCACCGGTTGGATTATTTGGATTACAGATAAAGACCAGTTTTGATTGCGCACACGCTTCGCAAATTGTAGTTTTATCGTCATTAATGAGTTGCTCTTGGCTCAATACATTCAATGCGACATTATGTGTATCAGCCGTGACTTTATACATGCCGTAAGTCGGTGCAAAAATGCTGATTGAATCTTTGCCCGGCTCGCAGAATGTTCTCACTAAAAGCTCTATTCCTTCGTCAGCACCGCGAGTCATTAATACATTTTCTTCGCTTACGCCTGCATAATCAGCGTATGCATCAATCACTGCTTGCGGTTGTGGATCAGGATAACGGTTTAAGTTATCTAGACTTACATCAAAAGTTTTAGCATACGGGCTTTCATTGGCATTTAACCAAGTTGAGCCCGATAGTTTCATGCTTTTAGCTGAGCTATACGCTTTTAGCTCATTGATGTTCTTTGGTAACAGCGTGGTGATCACATCACTCATTTACAAATTCTCCAAACGCACTTTAACGGCATTGGCGTGTGCGTCTAATCCTTCTGCATCAGCAAGCGGCAAAATCGCTTTGCTTAAATTCACTAAACCCGAAGGGGTAATACTTTGCACAGTATATGTTCTATAGAAGTCCATTAAATTAAGACTTGAGTAGACTTTACTGTAGCCATAAGTTGGTAATACGTGATTTGTGCCAGAGGCATAGTCCCCCGCAGACTCAGGCGTGTAATCACCAACAAACACTGAGCCTGCATTTTTAACTAACCCGACATATTGGTCGGCTTGGTCAATTTGTAGAATAAGGTGTTCAGGACCATATTTGGCCGAAACGTCAAACGCCTGTGCCATGTCATCGACTAATATCAAGGCACTGTTATCTAGCGCTGCACGTGCGATATCAGCGCGAGATAAGGTTTCAAGCTGAAGCTCAATTTGCTGCTGTGTTTGGGCAATGATTTTTTCACTATTACATACAAGCAGCACTTGAGAGTCTCGACCGTGCTCTGCTTGTGAGAGTAAATCAGCAGCGATAAAAGCCGGGTTCGCGCGCTCATCTGCAATGACCATAACCTCAGAAGGACCAGCTGGCATATCAATCGCAAACCCAGGAACAGACTGACTAAGCAGTTGTTTTGCCATGGTCACATAGCTATTACCTGGGCCGAATACTTTGTTTACCTTAGGGACTGACTCAGTGCCATAGGCCATAGCAGCGATAACACCTGCGCCACCACTTTCGATGATAGTGGTGATCCCGCAAAGTTTAGCTGCATATAAAATGGCAGGGTGGATGCGTTCATTACCATTCACTGGCGTTGCTAAAACTACAGTTGTTGCGCCTGATAGCTGTGCACACACGCCTTGCATTAAAACAGAAGAAGGCAGTGGCGCACTGCCACCAGGTACATAAAGACCGATAGCATCGATGGCTTCAAATTTTAATTCACACACCACGCCCGGTGCGGTTTCAATCTTTTTAGACACCGGTTGTTGCTGTTGGTGAAACGCTTTGATGTTGCTATAAGCTAAATCAATGGCTTGTTTTAAAGACGGTTCAAGCAAGCGTTCACTTTGCACTATTTCTTCGCTCGGCACACGTAAACGAGGTTGTTCACGTTTGTCGAACTTTTTAGCAAACTCAAGTAATGCGTTGTCACCGTTTGCAATGACATCATCAATAATCGCTTGTGTTTGCTTCTCAATAGACTCACTGGCTGTAACTGCAGGTCTTTCTAAAATTGCAGCCTGTGCTGATTGAGAACCCTCATTCCACTTAAACACAGTCGTTACTCCATCATTTTTTCAATTGGCATAACGAGAATAGAGTTTGCACCAAGCGCTTTTAACTCTTCCATGGTTTCCCAGAATAATGTCTCGCTACTTACCATGTGTAGCGCCACATAATCGTCAGAGCCAGCAAGTGATAATAGGGTAGGTTGACCAGTACCAGGCAGTAGTTCACATACTTCTGTTAATTTTGCTTTAGGTGCGTGTAGCATGATGTACTTGCTTTCTTTGGCTTGTTTAACACCTTTTAAGCGCGGCATTAATTTATTGATTAGTGCAAGCTTATCTTCATCGTTCAGTTTTGGGTTTTGAATAAGGCATGCATTTGATTCAAGAATAGTATCACCTTGCATTAAGCCGTTTGCTTCAAGTGTTGCGCCAGTAGAAACGAGATCACAGATTGCATCAGCAAGTCCAGCACGAGGAGCGACTTCTACAGAGCCAGTTAGCATCACCGCACTTGCATTAATACCTTCTCGTTTTAGGTAGCCTTTTAGAATTTCAGGGTAAGTTGTTGCAATACGCTTGCCTTCAAACCAAGACTTATCTTGTGGACCAAGTTCTTGTGGCCATGCAAGTGCAAGGCGGCAATAACCAAAATCTAACTTAGACAGCTTTAGTACTTCAGAATATTGGTTTAGGCTCTGGCGCTCCGCTTGAGTTTCTTCAAGTACGTTTTCACCAACGATACCTAGGTCACATACACCGTCCATTACAAGACCTGGAATATCGTCATCACGAACACGTAAAACATCGATAGGCATATTGGTTGAGTGTGCAATTAGACGCTGTTCACGTAGGTTTAATTTAACACCTAGTTGCTTGAGAAGTTCTTGGCAATCTTTTGAAAGTCTGCCTGATTTTTGAATTGCGATTCTTAAACGATTGTTAGTACTCATAATTTATATCCTTTGTTCTAAAACGAAAAACCCCGAGGGAACCTCGGGGCGATATAAATTCTGAGTTGAATCGCCGGGAGGTTCCTTTTAGGAATAACCCACCAGCGAAATACCTGACAGGCTATTCGGGTGTATGATGGTGATGATGAATAGTTGTCAGTGTAATAAACATGTAAATTCTCTTAATCAATTTTGATAACGTATTTAGAAGAACATATTTTACGGTTTCAGTGCAACTAAAATTTTGGATTTTTTAAAGTATAAATTATAACGGTCGATAATAAGAAGTAGGTACAAGCTTGTAGGAGGATATAATGGATGTATTTAAGCCCTTGTTAACTAACATAATTAGACTTGAAGTTTCGCATAAGCCGACTTTCTATGTTGCAGGTGTTGTTGATAATAAAGTTGAAAAAGTAAAACTCGATAAGGCCAAAAAAGAAGACGCAAAAAGAAAACTCAACGAGCAATCTAGCAACAAAAAGCAAAAACAAAATGAAAACGACGAGGAAGATGGTAAACATTTAGATGTGTGGGCGTAACATCTTAATCATGTTTGCTTACAGTCGGTTGCTCAACTAGACACTAAACCGTACAATTGCAAAAAACACTGCTGTAGTCACTTCTTGCAAATTAAAACGCTTTTTTCAGAATCAGGTCCTTTAGCTTTAAATATTCCTGGATATAAACCAAGACAGCCACAAATTGATATGGCTGAGATGGTGCATGCCGCAATAGAAAATAAATCTCAATGTGTGGTCGAAGCAGGAACAGGTACGGGTAAAACATTCGCTTATTTAATTCCTGTGTTACTCAGCGATAAAAAGTCGATCATAACCACTGGCTCTAAAGCACTACAAGAACAGCTTTATCATCGAGATTTGCCACAACTTGCTAAAATATTGAATAAAGGTAGAAAAGTTGCCCTGTTAAAGGGGCGTGCAAATTATCTATGTACCTATCGACTTGAGCAGCATGTTGCCCATGTTCCAACCGATGACCCTGATGTGATGCATCAACTTGCCATGGTTGCAAAGTTTGCCTCTCAAACTAATACGGGTGATTTAGCCGATTGTGTTGGTATTGAAGAAGATGCCAAAGTATTACCTTATGTAAACTCAACGGCGGATAACTGTTTAGGCAGGGAGTGTCCTGATTACGCTGAATGCTATATAAGAAAAGCACGTGTTAAAGCGATGGAAGCAGATATTGTGGTGATCAATCATCACTTATTTTTTGCTGATATGGCGGTGAAAGACTCTGGCTTTGCTGAACTTATGCCTGACGCTGATAATTATATTTTTGATGAAGCGCACCAAATTCCCGAAATTGCCAGTGATTACTTTGGTGACAGTATAAGTACCAAACAGCTGGTGGCATTAATCAACGATCTGCGTTTAATCTACCGCTCTGATATTCCAGACATGTTGCAATTGGGTAATACACTCAATAAGTTAGAAACGGCGGTTGCCGATCTGCGACTCGCTTTTGCAGGTGAAAGTTCTCGAGGAGATTGGCGAGAATCTCTAACCAGCAAAACCATTTGTGATGCGTTGCACCGTGTTATTTCAGATTTAGATTTCTTGTATAAAGTGTTAAAACTCTGCCTTGATAGAAGCGACAAAATTGAGCACCCATTCGAAAAGGTATTGCAGTTCAAAAATCAATTAGAGCGTGCATTTGACACCACACAAACGGGTTACAGCTATTGGTACGAGACAACGCGTCGTTTCTTAACAATCAATATCACACCTCTAAACGTCGCAAATAAATTCAAAGAAATTATAGAGCGTACCCAAGCGAGTTTTACGTTCGCGTCAGCGACCTTGTCAGTAAATGATTCGTTAGATCATTTTAATAAGAGCTTGGGCTTAAAACCTAAACATCAATTATTGGTCGAAAGTCCGTTCGATTATGAAAATCAGGCGGTTTTATGTATGCCTAGATATTTGCCCGAAACCAGTGATGATATGATGCCACATAGCTTGGTAAAACTAGCAAAAGAACTAATTAAAGCGGCAAAGGGACGAACATTTTTACTTTTCACCAGTTACCGAGTTATGCACTTAGTGTACGAAGGATTAAGTACTGCTACTGAATATCCTGTGTTTATGCAGGGTCAATCGTCCAAGCGGATCATTCTTGAACAGTTTATACGTCACGGGAATGCCGTATTAATGGGAACGGCCTCTTTTTGGGAAGGGGTTGATGTTCGAGGCGACGCACTCAGTTGTGTGTTAATTGATAAATTGCCTTTTACATCACCTGACGACCCATTATTACAAGCGAGAATGAAAGATTGTGAATTAACCGGTGGTGAGCCTTTTGAAGATATTCAATTACCTCAAGCAATCATTAACCTTAAGCAAGGTGTCGGTCGCTTAATTCGAGATCACAGTGATAAAGGTGTACTTGTCATTTGCGATAACCGTCTAGTTACGCGAAAATATGGGCAGACATTTTTACAAAGCTTACCTAATATGCGCCGCACAAGAGATTTTCAAAGCGCATTACAGTTTTTAGAGAACATAGAATAATATGAGTTATAACCTTTTAGCGTTAGATGCTTCAACTGAAGCGCTAAGCATTGCCATTCAATTTAATGGTCAAATAGTTAAACATTTTGAAGTTTGTCCTCAGCAACATAGTCAAAAAGTGTTGCCCTTAGTTTCTGAGTTATTAGACGAAGCAGGCTGTAAGTTACAAGATTTAGATGGCATTGTATTTGGTCGCGGACCAGGTAGTTTTACCGGTGTTCGTATTAGTGTCGCAATCGCACAGGGGTTGGCTTACGGTGCAAATTTACCGCTAGTGGGAGTCTCTACGCTTCAAGCAATGGCACAGCAAGCCATTGACGAAAAACAAGTTGAGTCTGTCGTTACGGGTATCGATGCAAGAATGGGTGAGATTTATTTCGCACAGTATCGTAAATCTGAAAAAGGGCTCGCTGAATTAAGCATTGATGAAAATGAAGTGGTGTGTGCGCCAACTGATTTACCTGAGTCGATTAAAAGCTTAACTGCGGTAGGAAGCGCGTGGGAACCTTATGCTGAGCAAGCGAGCGATTTAAATTTAGATGTCATCTCAGAAATCACCTTACCTGATGCAGCATACATGCTAAAAATTGCAGAAGTTGAGTTTGAAAAAGGTAACACTGTACAAGCAGCCGATGCGCAGCCGCACTATGTTAGAGATACGGTGACATGGAAGAAATTACCAGGTAGAGAGTAGACTGAAATAAAATGGAATTAGATGAATATATAAAAACAACTTTAGTTCAAATTACTAAAGGAGTGTCTGAAGCAGCCCATGAGGTTCGAAAATATAACGGAATTATAAACCCAGGTGAATTAAATGGATATTCCCAATTCTACTGTGATTCTACTCCAGAAAACCCTAATCAGACAGTAAAGTTTGAAGTTAGTTTACAAGTAAAAGAAAGCAGTGGTTCAACTTCTGGTGCAGGGGCTAAGTTAGCTGTTTTCTCTGCGAAAGGAGATTTTAAAAGCGGAGAAGAGTCTGGAATTGTTCAAAAAGTTAAATTTGAAGTCCCTATAAGCTTACCTTTCGGAAAGTGTGAATAATAAAAAGCCAGATTAATGTTCTGGCTTTTTACTACTGATTATTGCTATATAAATCACTGCTCAATAAATTACTTTTCGATAAAGTGAATTAGTTTTTCTGCAATTTGGGTGTTGTTCTGTGACCCGATAAATTGCTCATAGCCTTTGCCATAAGCAAATACTTGTACATCTATTGCAGTATGACCACTTGTCGTCCAGCCAGTATAAGTAGCTGTATTAATGACTTTATTGATGGCCTTATAAAGCGCTTCATCACCGTCTTTTTTAGCTTTTGACAGAGAAGCTAAATCGTCTTTACTAAGCACTAAACTTGTATGTTGAGACCAAGCTGTTTTTAAATCATCAGCTTCAAGTAGTGACTTGGTTATTGTCATAACAGACGAGTTTACTTTTTTCACCTCATCAGGTAACCAAGTATATTTACCATTCGCACCTAGGGTTAAACCGCCCGTAGAATGGTCGGCGGTTACAACTAATAACGTGTCGGGGTTTTGGTCAACATACGCTTTGGCAATTTCAATTGATTTTGCAAAGTCATGCATTTCTTTCATTGCACATGCAATATCATTTGCGTGACCGCACCAATCAATTTGGCTGCCTTCTAACATGATGAAGAAACCTTTATCATTGTTTTTAGAAATCAAATCTAATGATTTATAAATCATTTTTTCTAAGCGGTTTGGATTCTCATCTATTGCGTGAGGAAACGCTTTGTCGGCAAATAGCCCCAGCGCTGGTAATTGTTCAATTTGATTTAATTTGTTCCACTCAGAAGTATATTGATAGCCCGCTTTTTCAAACTCTTTAATTAAGTTTCTGTCGCTGCGCTTAAAATATTGCACGCCACCACCAAGCATTAAATCGACGGGTAGCTTTCCTGCAATTTTTACGTCGAAGTAATCATCAGCGATCTCATCATAGTTACGACGAGATTCATTATGCGCTGCAAAACTTGCAGGTGTTGCATGGTTTATTTGTGAAGTTGATACCAAACCAGTACGCATGCCTTTTTCTTTTGCCACTTGAAGCATGGTTTTTAAAGGTTTCTTATGTGTATCGACCGCAATTGCACCATTATAGGTTTTTGTTGCAGTACTAAGGGCTGTCGCACCTGCTGCACTGTCGGTGACATAAGTATCATCGTCAGGGTAGGTGTGCGCCATACCAACAAGGATTTGGTCAAATATAGTGGGTTCTACTACTTTGGTGTTTGGATTGTCTGAATAATATCGATATGCAGTGGTAAAAGCGGGGCCCATACCATCACCAATCATGTAAATAATATTCTTTGGTGCTTCGGTAGCTAATGCATGACTACCAAATGCCATTAAGCACGATGCTGTTAATGCGCTCATCGCGTATTTCATATGTGTTCCTTTAAATTCCCGTGTAAAACTTTTCTACAAATTTGATATTAAGAAATCTTTAAAAATATAAATATCAGGATGTAGATGAATTCTTTTGCTTTTATTTTTAAGTGAAGAGAAGATATTACCAGTTCAAATACGATTAAATAATTAAAATATGACTAGTGACAAAAAAAATACGTTAGATGTGCTAAAAGAAATTGGCTTGTCTGGTCAAATTTATGGACAAGGTGAGCAGCTTGTAATTTGTTTACATGGTTGGTTAGACAATAGTGATAGTTTCAAGCCTATGCTCGAATTTGTTGATGAGGATAAAAACTTCACTTGGATTGCAATTGATTTACCAGGCCATGGAGGTTCTCAGTGGAGAAGCAATGATGCGCACTACTATTTTATTGATTATGTTTATGATCTGAAATTGTTATTAGAAAAATTGCGATGTGAAAAAGTTATGTTGGTCGGCCATTCCATGGGGGCAATGATCTGTAATTTATTTGCAGCTTGTTACCCAAGCAACGTCTTAGCAATGGCTTTAATTGATGGCATTGGTATTGTGACCACGAAACCAAGTGAGTCAAAACAGCAATTAATAAACGCTTTTAGACAAAGAAGCAAAGCTCAACAGCAAAGCAATACCAAATTATTTTCAAACTTTGAAGAAGTGGTTGCAGCAAGACTTAAAGTGTCTGATTTAGAGTATGACAATGCTGCATTACTGATGCGCCGAAATGTTGAAATATTCCCAGAAGGTGTAAAACTTACAACGGACCCAAGGCTTAAACAACATTCAGGGTTTAGATTTTCAGCAGCACAGGCCATGGCTTGTTTAGAAAATATCGAAGTACCAACTCTGTTTCTAAAAGCATCTGATGGGTATCCAATGATTGAGCAGCAGCTTAAGGTTTTTGAAAAGTGTTTTACTCAGTTAAAGGTGGAATTAATTAATGGTAGTCATCATTGCCATATGGAAAACGCCAGTGAAACTTTACAAAGCATTTCATTTCATTTCGACGCATATAATGAAACTTGATTGTACATTGTCGAAAAATATGGGAATATCGATAAATTAGAGCTTTTGCTCAATTGTTAAAGTGCCTTAGATAGATTAAGGTTAAGATTAAAATAAGAACGATAAACGAGGAGTTACTGTGGATAAAATTTGGTTAAAGCGCTACCCAAAAGGTATGCCTGAAACAATTGATCCAGAGCATTACAACTCACTGCTTGAATTATTTGATGAAAGTTTTACTCAGTACGCTTCTTTACCTGCGTACAGCAATATGTCTAAAACCATGACATATCAACAGATTGATATTGCAACAAAAGCTGTTGCGAGTTATCTGCAAAATACTTTAGGTTTGGGCCGAGGTGATAAAGTTGCCGTAATGATGCCTAACTTATTACAAACACCAATTAGTATTCTCGGTGTATTAAGAGCTGGTTGTACAGTTGTAAATGTAAACCCGCTTTATACAGCTCGAGAGCTTGAACATCAGCTAAATGATTCAGAAGCCAAAGCGATTTTCATTTTGGCTAACTTTGCGCATACACTTGAAAGCGTGATTGGTAAAACAAACGTACAACATGTTGTTTTAACTCAAATCGGCGATATGTTAGGCGGAGTTAAAAAGCACTTAGTGAATTTTGTTGTTAAACGTGTAAAGAAAATGGTGCCGCCTTTTTCATTACCAAATGCAATTGCATTTAATGATGTTGTAACAGCTGATCATAGAACATATAAAAAACCTGAAATTCACAGAGATGACCTTGCATTCTTGCAATACACAGGTGGTACAACAGGTGTATCGAAAGGGGCTATGCTTTCTCATGGGAATATGGTCGGTAACCTTGAACAAGTGTCAGGTTGTCTAGATAATGTACTAGATAAAGGCAAAGAAGTTGTCATTACGGCACTTCCGCTTTACCACATCTTCGCATTAACGGCGAACTGCTTAACTTTCATGAAGTACGGTGGTCATAATATACTTATAACAAACCCGCGTGATATGCCCGGTTTTGTTAAAGAGCTTTCGAAATATCCGTTTACAGCAATTACTGGTGTAAACACTTTATTTAATGGTCTATTAAATACACCAGGGTTTGCAGAGTTAGACTTCTCAAACCTTAAAATGTCATTAGGTGGTGGCATGGCGGTTCAGCGACCTGTGGCTGAAAAGTGGCAGGCAGTAACCAAGAGTAAGCTAATGGAAGGCTACGGACTTACTGAGTGTGCACCGCTTGTAACAATTTGCCCTTACGATCTTGATGGCTACAATGGTTCTATTGGATTACCTGCGCCGAGTACTGAATTGAAAATCGTTCTTGAAAACGGTGAAGAAGCTCCTAAAGGTGAAGCTGGAGAGCTTTGCGTTAAAGGTCCTCAGGTAATGCAAGGTTATTATAATCGTCCTGAAGCAACCGCTGAATGCCTTAAAGATGGTTGGTTTGCGACTGGTGATATTGCAACATACGATGATGAAGGTTTCTTCTATATCGTTGACCGTAAAAAAGACATGATTTTAGTTTCGGGCTTTAACGTTTTCCCTAATGAGATCGAAGAAATTGTTGCCATGCATGATGATGTGCTAGAAGTAGCAGCAATTGGTGTTCCTCATGAAGTGAGTGGTGAACAAGTTAAAGTATTTATTGTTAAAAAAGACCCTTCTTTAACAGAAAAAGATATAATCGCGCATTGTCGAGATAATTTAACCAATTATAAAGTGCCTAAACTAGTCGAGTTCCGAGATGAGTTACCTAAAACTAACGTCGGAAAGATTTTGAGACGTGCTTTAAAAGATTGATAAAAACCGGCGAAAGCCGGTTTTTTTTAACCCATTTGTGCTTAGGAGTGGAAGTGCAGTACCAAGTCATTACAGAGCAACAACAATTAAATGAATTTGTAGCAGCAATCGCCAATGCAAAGTTATTAGCGCTAGATACAGAGTTTATGCGCCGTCGCACTTTATACCCTGAAGTCGCACTAATCCAAGTTTATGATGGGCAAAGTCTTGCGTTGATCGACCCACTTGTGGATTTGGACTTTTCATCATTTTGGCAAATTCTAAAGTCTGACGATATTCTTAAAGTGTTACATTCGCCCTCAGAAGACATTGAAGTTTTTAATAACTTTGCAGGGTTTGTACCAACACCAATGTTCGATACCCAGTTTGCTCTGCAGTTATTAGGTGAAGGAAATTGTGTCGGTTTCGCCAATATGGTTAAACAAATCCTTGAAATAGACATTGATAAAAGTGAGTCTAGAACAAATTGGTTGCAACGCCCTTTAACTAGTAAGCAACTAGATTATGCTGCCAGTGATGTTTTTCATTTATTACCCTGTTTTCATGAAATTTATAAACAAATTTCAGATAAGCACTTAATTAATATTGTACTAGAAGAAAGTCAGTTAATTATTGAAAAGCGGTCTTACGAGTTACCAGATGAGTTACTTTATCAAGATATTAAAAACGCTTGGCAACTGAAGCCTCGAGATTTAGCGACATTGCAAGTATTAGCGCCTTGGCGCCGTAGAAAAGCAAAAAATAAAAATTTGGCATTAAATTTTGTTTTAAAAGAACAAAATATGGTTGAGATTGCAAAACGTAGACCGACTAACTTATCTTCTTTACGCAATGTACCTGGTGTTGAGCAAATGGAAGTGAATCGTTCAGGTAAAGAGATCCTAAACGCTATAGAGCAGGGGAAGTCTATAGATATTGAAAGCTGTCCTGAGAAGTTGTTGCGTTTAATAGACTATCCTCAATACAAGAAAGCAGCGAAAGAAATTTCAAACCAAATTAAAAAAGTAGCAATGGAAACTGATATTCCAGCAGATGTTTTTGCATCAAAAAAACAAATCAATCAATTGATAAGTTGGAAATGGAAGCACGATGATGAGACCAGAAGGCTATTGCTTAAACCTGACTTATTGAAATCGTGGCGCTGGGAATATTTACAGGATGTGTTATCTGAATGGCAGTAAAACTTAGGTTAAGTCTACTGTAAAAAAAAGCCTAGGTTTGAACCTAGGCTTTTTTAATTAAGACTTTTCGTCATCAGGTAATGTGACGTTAAGTTCTAGAACAGCTAAATCATCCTCATTTTGTTCAAATTGGACGTTTACTGCGTCAGAATCTACTTTAACGTACTTTCTAATAACATCTAAAATATCTTGCTTTAATTGTGGCAAGTAATCAGGCGTACCGCGCTTAGAGCGTTCATGTGCAACGATAATTTGAAGTCGCTCTTTAGCCAGCGAAGCGCTTGATTTCTTTTCTGAGCGAAAATAATCTAAAAGTGACATGCTATCCTCCAAATATACGCTTGAATAAGCCTTTTTTCTCGACCTCTAAGAACCTGAAATCTACGACTTCACCGAGTAAGCGGTTAATTGCATCAGCATAAGCTTGACCAGCATCAGATTCATTATCAAGGATAACAGGTTGACCAGAGTTAGAGGCATTTAGTACTGCTGTTGATTCAGGGATCACGCCAAGAAGGTCAATAGCAAGGATTTCTTGTACATCTTCAACAGACAACATTTCACCCGCGTTCACACGTTCAGGGTTGTAGCGAGTAAGAAGTAGATGTTCTTTAACAGGGTCTAAACCTTGCTCTGCACGACGAGATTTACTCTGTAAAATACCTAAAATACGATCTGAATCCCGTACAGAAGATACTTCAGGGTTTGTTGTTACAATTGCTTCATCCGCAAAATATAGCGCCATCATAGCACCGGCCTCTATACCTGCAGGAGAATCACATACAATATAGTCAAACTCTTCTTTTAACTCATTTAAAACTTTTTCTACGCCTTCTTTAGTAAGCGCATCTTTGTCACGTGTTTGTGATGCCGGAAGGATATAGAGTTTTTCAACTCTTTTGTCTCTGATTAATGCTTGGTTTAAGTTTGCTTCGCCATTAATAACGTTAACAAAGTCATAAACAACTCTGCGTTCACAACCCATAATTAAATCAAGATTTCTAAGGCCAATATCAAAGTCAATAATGGCTGTTTTGTATCCTTTAAGCGCCAGGCCTGTGCCAATCGCTGCGCTAGAGGTAGTTTTACCTACACCACCTTTACCTGAAGTTACGACAATAATTTTTGCCATCTGAATTATCCTTTGACCAAAGCTGTTATTTCTAAAGATTCGTTACGTTGTGTTATTTGTGCTGGTTGTTCCCAATATTCGCCTTGAAGTGATTCACTTAACCAATAGCTACCATTGATTGAAACTAACTCAGCTTTTAATTGCTGACAATAAATTGCCGCATCTTGTGCACCTGAAGCGCCTGCTATTGCACGGCCTCTTAAAGTACCATAAATATGAATATTACCATCTGCGATCACTTCAGCGCCGTGACTTACTGCTCCAAGCACGATTAAGTCTCTGCCTTTAGCATAAATTTGTTGGCCAGATCGGACTGTTGTTTGAATAACTTGAGGCGGTAAATAAACTTCTTTTTCTACAACCTCGGTCGAAGTGTTTGATTTAGGCTTTTGTACGTCTTGACTGTAATTTAGTACTGACAAGCCAACTTCTTTAGCCGAGCTATTTTGCTGTTCAGAACCGTTACACACACCAACAGGGTTAAGTTGTAAAGCTGAAATTGCATCGCGAAGTTCAAGGAAATTAATTGATTCTTCTTGAACCTGAGAAAGATTAACTACGATAGGCGCACCTTGGAAAAATTTTGGTGCTTGAGAAATCTTTTCGTCTAGCTCTTTGCGTAATAGAGCTAAGTCGACAGTAAATAGATGTAATACAGAAAGAGTGAAAAGATTGCCTTTCAACTCGAATGTTTGTTCAGACATATTACGCAGTTCTTATAATTATCCAGTTTATAAAATTAGAAAGAGAGAATATGAAGCTTAGAACTAAAGCATATTTTGGCTTTGTTGTTGCTCGCTAAACTTTCCAATTATATTTTTAGTCATGTTATAGTGCTGTCAAGATATAAGCAAGAATTTATAGGGTTATAATGCTAACTGCGGTCTACAAAAGCTCAAAAAGAGCAGATACTTACCTTTACATAGAAAAACGTGATGATTTTAGCAAAATTCCTGAACCTTTAATGGGTATGTTTGGTACACCTATTTACGTCATGATGTTCGATTTATCTAAGAGAGAGCGCTTAGGTGTTGCTGATATCGCTCTTGTTCAGTCTGAGTTAACTGAAAAAGGGTTTTATTTACAATTACCACCAAAAGAAGAGAATCTTTTGGATGAATTAAAAAAACAAAACGGAGTAGATAGTGTCTAAATTTGTTCTTCCTATATTAATCGCCTCGAGTTTATCATTTTCAGCCTTAGCTAATACACAAGCAAAATTCGATGAATATGTTTCAAAACTGAAAGTTGAAGCGCTAGAAAAGGGTTATAGTCAGACCTTGATCGACGAAGCTTTTGCAACCGTAAAATTCAAAAAGAAAGTTATAAAAGCGGATAAAAACCAACCAGAAGTGGTTGAAACCCTAGAAACTTATTTACCAAAACGCGTGCCTCAGTGGAAAGTTGATAGAGCCAGAAACCTATATTCAAAACATAAACCTGTTTTAGAAACGATCGCGAAAGAATATGGTGTACAAGCTAGATTCATTGTTGCCCTGTGGGGACTTGAAAGTAACTTCGGTCGTATTCAAGGCGGTCACCCTGTTATCAGTTCTGTTGTGACTCTTGCTTTCGATGGTAGACGAGAGGCTTTATATAAGCGTCAGCTTTGGGCTGCACTCGATATATTAAAAGATGGTCATATTAGTTTAGATAAATTCAAAGGCTCTTGGGCTGGCGCTATGGGTCAAACTCAGTTTATGCCTACTTCTTTTAATTCTTATGCTGTTGATTATGATGGTGACGGCCGAAAAGATATTTGGACGACTGAAGTTGATGCATTTGCTTCTATTGCTAATTATTTAAAACAAGCTGGTTGGAATGATAATCTTACTTGGGGTCGTCAAATCCAACTACCTGAAAACTTTGACCATAAATATGTTTTAAAGCGAGGCACTAAAACGCGTAAACAATGGCTAGAATACTGGAAAGATTCAGAGCGTTCTTTAAGTGATTGGCAAGCTCTGGGTTTACGAAGAGCGGATGGTTCAGACTTACCTAAAGTAGATATTACAGCTGCGTTAGTTATGCCTGACGACATTAATGGTCGTATGTATTTAGCGTATGATAATTACAAAGCCTTAATGCATTGGAATCGCTCTTATTACTTTGCAACAAGCGTTGGATACCTATCAGATAGAATTGGCTATCCAAAAATCTAGTATGATTCTCATATAAAAAGGGCAGCTTCATAGCTGCCTTTTTTGATTGGGCATAATGCCTGCAAGTGTGAAATTATTTCTTTAATAGCTTATCTTTTAAATCTATGACTTTGCTAACCGAAGAGCCTAGCTTCATGAGAGTTTGTAATTGTTCAGGTGAGAGTCTTTGCAATTCGGCTGACCATTTAGTTACCGTTTCTAATAAGTCATGGATCTGTTGCATTTGCTCTTGGGCATAAGCTTCTTCATTAGACTGAGCCGGTTCTATAATCGAATCTCTTAGCAAAGTAAGTGTTGGATCGATCTCTCTTTTTCTTCGCTCTTCAAAAACTTTATTTGCCAAATCCCAAATAGACCCGTTTGGTGCATAGTATTCCTTCCTATCACCTGGAACATGAATGACTTTAACCAGTTGCCAAGATTGTAGCTCTTTGATGCCCATACTGACATTGCCACGGCTTATTCTAAGTGCTTCAGCAATCTCATTTGCACTGAGAGGCTGCTCACTGATAACCAGCAGACCAACCATTTGACCAATCGTTCGGTTAAAACCCCAGCGGCTACCCATTTCACCACAGTGCAATACAAAGTTTTCTAATTTCTGAGATAAAATCATTTTTAAAGTTTCAGTAAAATTTGAAAGTCAATTTAGACTTAGCAGAATTTAATTGCAAGGAAATTATTGAATTAATATGAAGGAGATCAATAAAAACAAAAAAGAGGAGCAGGGCTCCTCTTTCATTTGTTCTACAGTTGTTTATCTTACTGCGAACATGATTAGTCCAGGTAGTACGAAGAATGAACCAAGTACATAACCTAACGCTGCTGGTTTATTTTCAGCGCCAATCTTTGCAAGCTTGTCAGCAAGCTGTAATGGAATCTCACGCAATAAAGGCATACCGTAAATTAGGGCTACTGCAAATACATTAAACATTACATGAACTAGCGCAATAGTTAGTGCAACTTCTGCTGCTGGACCTGTGATAGACGTTGCTGCAAGCAGTGCTGTGATGGTAGTACCAATGTTCGCACCTAGCGTGAATGGGTAAATCTGACGTGTAGTGAACACACCGCTTCCTGCAAGTGGGATCATTAAGCTAGTAGTGGTTGAAGATGATTGAACCATTACAGTAACTGCAGCACCTGATGTGATACCTGCAATTGGACCACGGCCGATCGCGCCGTGTAGTAAATCTTTTGCTTTACCAACTAGTGCTTTTTTCAATAGTTTACCAAGCGTAGTTACAGCAAATAGGATCATCGCAATACCGATAACAACCATTGCAATACCAACTGCTTTGCCGTCTAAGAAGCTTACTGCGTCTTTAACTAAACCTACAGCAGGTTTAACTAGTGGCTTGATGAAGTTGTAGCTTTTCAGTGAAAGGTCTGCATCACCAACAAATAAATGTGCAAGGCTAGATGCAAATTTCTCTAACAAGCCGAACATGATTTCAAGTGGTAAGAATATTAATACCGCAAGAAGATTAAAGAAGTCATGAACTGTTGATGCTGAAAATGCACGCTGGAATTCTTCTTTAGAACGAATATGACCAATAGAAACTAATGTATTAGTAATTGTAGTACCAATGTTTGCACCCATTACCATTGGAATTGCAATACTGATAGGCAATCCACCAGCAACTAAACCTACAATCACAGATGTTACAGTTGAAGATGATTGAACCAGTGCAGTTGCAAGTGCACCAAGTAATAAGGCAACAAATGGGTTGGTTGCGAATGAGAAGATCTCTTTTGCACCAGCACTACCACCAGATGCTAATTTAAAACCACCACTGACAGTACCAACGGCAACTAATACCAAATAAACTAAGAAAGCAATTGCTGCCCAGTTTAAGATTTTATTGAAAAGTGTTTGCTGATTAGAAGCACTCATAATGTTCTCGTTTTGTTTATGCCTTATATGGCATTTTCATGAAGTTTTTGTTTCAGGCGGCATTAGAACAGACAAATATTACAGAAATATTTCATTTTGATGGAGTATTAACCAAACGACAAAGTAACTTGTCATATGAGATTCTTATTGCATATAAAACAGATAGTTACATTAATTGAGTTTTACAATCATTTACAATGAGATTAATGTATTATTTTATACAATCCATATTTGATCCATAGTTGGTTCATAAATTGTAAATATTAATAATTCTTAATTGATTCTATTTGATGCGTTTTTGTTATTTCATTGTTTTAAGTGTGTGTTTTGTCCTTTACAGCTTTGCTGTGAAAGCAAGTGACCTAGTGTTAGATAAGCATGGTATGGTCTATGAGCTTAAGGACTTTGGCTTGTTGCACCTTAACTATGACAATAACTTATTTGACTATAATGCTATCAGAGATGGCAAAAATTGGTTTGAAGCGCATAGTCTAAAACAGAAGCCGCAAATTCATAATTACAGTAAATGGTTAAAACTTGAAGTTGATAACCAGTCTGATTTAGAAAATTGGTACCTTTCCTTTGGTTATGCAAGACTTCCTTTATTTCGAATTTATGAAATTGAGGACGCGAGGTTAAATTTAAAGTTCGAACTTGATGCAAATGATACATTTTATGATAGACCGATTTACGACCCTCAACTTTATATTCCTATAAATTTAAACTTAAATAGAAAACAAACACTATTGGTTGAATACAGAACGTTTGCTAACGCACCTGCCAATATTCGATTACACAGTTACAATCATTATTTAGCCACTTCGCAAAAAAGCACACTTATTAATGGTGCAATAGCTGGTATTGTTATGGCTATTCTTCTCATCATTAGTGTAAATCTATTTTTTAACCCTAATAGAACCAATATTTTCTATGCACTTTGGACATTCACTTTTTTAATGATTGTATTGGATATGTCTGGATTCACCTCAAAGTATTTTTGGCCTATGTTAGGCGGTGAGTCCAGTTTGTTTTCCACCCTGTTAATGACATCAGTGCCGATTTTTCATTTGCTTTTTATCAAGAGTTTTTTACAGCTAAAGCAATTTAATCGTGCGCTTTGTAAGATCTATACGTATTTATTATACGCTTATCTTGTTTTGATCCCGGTTTCATTGTGGTTCAACACAGTATTTTTCAATTTAGTCCTGAGCACTTTGATTATTCCTCTATTTTTATATACAGCTTATTGGAGTTGGTATCAAAAAGCCCCGGGTATAAGAGTTTTTTCGTTAAGCCTCTTCAACCATGTTTTATTTGTAAATGTATTGACGATTGTCGGTGCAAGTTATGGCAATATTTTTCCAAGCCTAGAGATTTCGGATTATATAAAAATAGGGTATTTGTTAGAGGTAAGCCTGTTTACAGTCGCCCTGGCTATACAAAACAAATCAGTACAAAATCAACTTGTCACATATCTTGAATCGCAAGTTGATGTGTTAAATCAGAATCTTCATAAAGAAAAACTTCAGCAAGAATCAAGCATTGAAGCTGTTAAACAAAAAGAAGAAAAGCTATTTGCTGATTTATCTCACGAACTAAGAACGCCACTGACAGTGATGAAAGTACAAGTGGAATCACTACAGCATAATATTGTAGATAATGTGCACACAAGCTACGGTAAATTGATGAATAAGATTGATGAGCTCAATTCGTTTATCGATCACTTAATGCAAGTTTCTCCAAATGTGCAATCTTTAAAACAGAAACAGTATACGGTTAAAGATTTATTAGCACACATTCAATCTATTAATGTAGACAGAACTAAGTTGAGTTTAGCTTTGCCTGATGAGAACGCTTTACCTGCAAAGCAAATGGAGCTGGTTTTAGAGTACGACCAACAAGGCCTGATCACTGTATTTAATGAGTGTTGTGACAATGCTATTGCACATGGAGGTTCACAAATGAATATTTCAATAAATATTGATAATGAATCTGATGCACTTCGCATAAATATAGATAACTCAGGAGAAGCTATTTCATCAGATTTTTATAAAGACATATTCAACCCCCTTGTGCGCTTAGATGAAGCAAGACAAAACTCAAGTAAACATAAAGGCGTTGGCTTAAGTTTATGTAAGCAAATTATTGAAGCGAATCTTGGGAAAATTTTCGCCTCAAACGGACCGCTCGGTGGATTAAGTGTTCATAT
This sequence comes from Pseudoalteromonas sp. NFXS53, assembly GCF_056629255.1. Lineage (NCBI taxonomy): Bacteria > Pseudomonadati > Pseudomonadota > Gammaproteobacteria > Alteromonadales > Pseudoalteromonadaceae > Pseudoalteromonas > Pseudoalteromonas sp. NFXS53. The sequence continues at coordinate 156,784 of NZ_JBWVBR010000001.1, forward strand.
TGTGCTGCCTTTAAAAGTGTAACAAAGCATTTAAACTTAAATTTACACATGGTTTTTTTATTAAGCTCTGGCACACTGTCATAAATACCTTAAAAAGGACACATGATGTTTAAATACTCTCTAATAGCTGTCGCTTTAACTGCTTATTTGGTTGGTTGCAGTGTCACAGGCACTGACGCACAGCGTTCTTCAGAATCTATCCAACAGCTTAATCAAAATGAACTAGTTAACCGTTTGAGCGAAGATTACTTTAACTCAATGGTTGAACTTAGCCCAATCTCAGGCACGTATATGGGCAGGCAAGGTGTTAATGATAAGTTTGATTCGGCTGCAACGGACGAAAGTCTTAAAGAAACATATGAATTACTAACGTCATATCAACAGAAGCTAGATAAAATTGATAAAAATAACTTGTCTGGTCAAGCATTACTAAGTTATGAAATTCTAAAACGTGATCTTGCCTTTTCTAAACAAGGTTTTGAATTTCCAAGTTATATGATGCCAATCAATCAAATGTCTGGATTGCATAATGTATTTGCCGGCCTAGGCTCAGGACAAAGTGCACAGCCATTTAATAGCGTTGAAGATTATAACAACTTTGTTTCTCGAGCAGATGGATTTATTGAATGGCTTTCAGGTATTGAATCGAATATGCGCCTAGGCATAGAAAAAGGTGTTGTCTTACCTAAAGCTTTAACCACTAAACTCATACCTCAGTTTGAAGCTCATATCGTAGAGGACGAAACTAAATCAGTTTTCTGGGGGCCAATTAAGAACCTCCCTGAGTCTTTCACAAAAACTGAAAAAGAAGAGTTAACAGCTAAATACAAATCAATGGTTCTTGGAAAGCTTGTTCCTGCTTACAAGAAAATGACACATTTTTTGAAGACAGAGTACCTACCTAACAGCCGTGAAAGTGTTGGCTATAGCTCGTTACCAAATGGTAAAGCTTGGTATGAATATCAGATTGCTAACCATACCACTTTAGACATGAGCGCGAATGAAATCCATGAAATTGGTTTAAAAGAAGTTGCTCGTATAAGAAATGAAATGGAATGGGTAAAAGGTCAATTAAAATTCGAGGGTGACTTACAAGCTTTCTTCGAGTTTTTAAGAGAAGATGAACAGTTCTATTTCAAATCTGCAGATGAATTGATCAACGCTTATGTTGAAGTTAAGAAAAAAATAGATGCAAGAGTGCCATTGTTATTTGATATAGCACCCAAAGCTGATTACGAAGTAAAGTTAGTTGAAGCTTTTAGAGCAGAATCTGCAGCCGGTGCATCATATGCTGCGCCTGCACCTGATGGCAGTCGACCGGGTGTATTTTATATTAATGCGCATAACTTGAAAGCACAGCCGAAATTTTTAGTAGAGACCTTATCTATTCATGAAGCCGCACCTGGACACCATTTTCAAATTGCACTTCAGCAAGAAGTAAAGGGTCTTCCAAGCTTTAGAAAGTTTGGCGGGTACACTGTATTTGCTGAAGGATGGGCGCTTTATGCAGAAAGCCTTGGTAAAGATCTTGGTTTATTTACAGATCCACTCATGTGGTATGGTCGATTAGTAGACGAGCAATTAAGGGCGATGCGCCTTGTCGTTGACACAGGTCTGCACGCTAAGGGGTGGTCACGTGAGCAAGCAATTAAGTTTATGCTAGAGAACTCGTCTATGGCTGAGTCTGATGTTACGGCAGAAGTTGAACGTTATATAGGCTGGCCAGGACAGGCTGTCTCATACAAGGTTGGTCAGTTTAAAATTCAAGAGCTAAGAGATTATTCAGAACAACAACTTGGTAGCAAATTTGATATCAAAGCATTTCATACTCAAATCTTGATTGATGGCGCACTGCCAATGCCAATTCTAGAATCTAAGATTAAAAACTGGGTTGAATCACAACGCTAATTTTGTCTTTAAGGGCCAACATTAGTTGGCCCTTTGCTTGTCATGCTTCCATCAAGTAAAATTTACGTGTTTATAGTAATTTGAGAAAACAATGGGCGCAGAACAATTTTGGCAAACTAAATCGCTTGAGCAAATGAATGACCAAGAGTGGGAAAGCATTTGTGATGGGTGCGGTAAGTGTTGTCTACATTCTTTTATAGACAGTGATGAAGAAGACTTTTCAAGTACTGATCACCTACGAGAGGGAGAAACACTTATATATTCAAGTTTAGTTTGTCAGTACATCGATGAGCAGACGTGTGCATGTACACGTTATACAGAAAGACAAACGCTCGTGCCATCATGTGTCAAACTCACCAAAGAAAACCTAAAGGATATTTTTTTCATGCCTAATAGTTGTAGCTACAGACGCCTTTATGAGGGCAGGGGCTTAGCAAGTTGGCATCATTTGCTGAATAATGGCAAAAAAGACAAAATGAATGGCCTTGGGATCAGTATTCAAGGTAGAGTCACTAAAGACAATACGGTCGATATTGAAGAAGATTTTGAAGACTACATAGTAGATTGGCCTGAATTTGATTGTGATTAATTAAACTCAGTAAAAAGCTAGATCTCTTTTATCTAGCTTTTGCTCTTCATATCTTTATTTTAGCGGTAAATGAACCTCTATTTTCAATCCACCTAAATCGCTCTCTGAAGCGTTAATCTCACCCTTGTGTAAGTCAACAATTTGCTTAACAATGGATAATCCTATGCCATGTCCAGGTGTTTCTGTGTTCGACATATTTGGAACACGAAATAGATGGTCAAAAATTTGTCCTAAATGCTCTTTTGGTACAGATGGGGCGCTATCCTTTACGATTATTTTAAAATAACGCTCACAAGCTGCAAAATGAACGTCAATCTCACCATTCTTATGAGTGTATTTTTTTGCATTGCTATATAAATTAGCTATCAACTGTTTTACACGAAATGGGTCAATGTGTGCAATCGTTGCGTTAAATCCATTGTTCGCAACTGTCAGTTTTTGTTCTGTAGTTTGAGCCGTCAATTCAACATGAATATCACTAACAAATTTGTTTAAATCTGTTTCTTGAGTACTTAATGTGAAATTTGCAGTTTCAAGTTTAGCAAGACCTGCTAAGTCCTTAACTAAGTGGTTTAGATCTGTAAGCTTTTCACTAATTTTAGAAAGGTTTTCAGGTTTACACTCGATGATTTGATGTTGCATCGCTTCAATATGCAAGCTTGCGATGGTAACTGGGTTACTGAGGTCGTGTGCTATTTGCGAGAATAATTGGTTTCTTTGTTCAAGTAGTTTATTGAGATGTAGTCTTTGTTGTTGTTCTAAAACACGATTTTGTCTTATTTTAATGTAAATAATGATCGTAAAGGAGACGAATACAATAAATAAAATGATAAATACCATTTGTTGATTTTGTTGCTGCGCTAACGCATTACTGATTAATAGGTTTTCTTGTTCTTTCTCAGCAAGTATTTGCTCTTTTTCTTTAGCTTCAATTGTATTTTGCAAAAATGCTAATCTATTTGCATAGTTTTCTTTATACGCAATAGACTGTAATTCAAGTAATTTATTTTGTACCAAATAAGCGTTTTCAAAGTCTTTCATTGTTGAATAAGCTCGATGCATGATACTAAGGCTTGCTTGTCTTCTGTCTTTCAATGTATCTACATCACCAAATTCGAACGCTTGTTTAGCATAGTTAAGCGCTTTTTTTGGGTTGTCAATTACGAGGCTTAATTCAGCAAGATGATTCCAAACAGAAGTTTTCAAATGGAAGTCTCTTTCGGTATTTTTAAGGAAGATTAAATTAAGTTCCTCTAGTGAAATCGCTTTTTCTAAATTACCTTTTCCAACATAGTTTAAAGCCATATTATGTGTGGACCAGGCGACATTCCGTCTATTACCGATAGAATCAAAAACATCTATAGCTTCTTGTGCATGTTGAATTCCAACATCATACATTTTTATCTTATAGGCTTGATAAGATAATTTAGTTAGGCTGTGAGCGATGTCTTGTTTGTTGTCTGTTTTCCTGTCTAACGCGAGTGCTTCCTGAAATTTTTTGTAGGATAGTTGATGTTCACCAATTTTGTTGTAAGAATCGGCTATACCATATAGAGTACTGGCCATTTTGTTATCCGACACTTCGAGATTGGTGATAATTTGATAGCCTTTTAATTTGTACTCTAATGCCATCTGAAAGTCACCTAGATGATCATAAGCACGACCATAAAAGTAATAGATAGAAGCTAGATTCTTTTTATTCAATTTTTCTTTGTTGTTTTTGTGATAAGCCCGAACAATATCAAGTCCTTTTTGATAGTTACTTGTCCTAAGTTCTATTGATGCTTGCCTTGAAATTGCACCAGTTAAAAGTTCAATGCTATCTGATTTTTTGAAGTGATTTATCGCATCTTTAATGGTCTTACGTGCAATATCATACTCATCGTTGTGATACTGAATGTCTGCTAACTTTTTGAATAATCGTGCTCTATTTATATGGCTGTATTCATAGGTAGGAAAATCAAGTTCATCTTCTAGTATTTTTTTTGCTTCATCAATTTGACCCATATTACTAAGTACATCTGAGAATGAAACATAGTATTCACATCCCGCAATTTGATCAGCCAGGTTTGTAGGATCAATTTGCTCGAAAGCTCTAAGTTTGAGCTCATTATTTGGTAACTTTTGAATTGCTTTGAGTTCAGCAATACTTTTAGCGTTAACTTGTGTAGCTGTAGTAAATAAAGCTAGAAAACAAAACAACCACAGCCTTGAGAGCATAGACACTCTATTTCGCTCCTTGCAAAAAATCGCGTATTTTACTTAATTGTACTTAAGCTGCAATCGCAAAAAATACATGTTCTATACTAAATGAGCTTAAGATTTATGAAATTCTGTCGATTATATAGAGCGTAACACTAAAAAATTTGTTAAAAAAGAGTTGCAAAGGTTGCGTTCATATAAAAATAAGTAGGATCCCCATGCTCCAATCATTACGTTTTTCTACCAAAGTAACTGCCGCGGCATCTTTGGTTTTAGTGATCATCTTAGGGCTGTTCACAATCAATAACTTCATTGTTATGAGAGCCCAAACACAAGAACAACTTACCGCTGTTTTGCACGAAATATCAAATTCAGTTTCTCAAAATATCGCCAACTGGTTGAATGATAGACTCAAAATTGTTGAGTCTGTTGCAAAAGGCCATAAACAGTCAGACACTGAATCAGATATCTTACGACGTCTAAAAACAGCAGATATCGCAGGTGAATTTAAAAATACTTACATCGGTATGCCAGATGGTACATTCGTTTTAGATGACCCATCAATTCAGTTACCAGCAGATTATGATGCGACAACAAGGCCCTGGTATAAACTTGCAGAACAAAAGCGCTCTACAGCATTTACTACGCCATATATAGATGTCACGACAAATGAGTTAACTATCTCTGCAGTCGTACCTTTATTTGAAAGTGGTCGACTAAGTGCTGTTGCTGGTGGTGATATTGATATGGCCACCATTACAGACATCATAAACGAAATTGACTTTTTAGGTTTTGGTTACGGCTTTTTACTAGATAGTGAAGGCAGAATTCTTTCTCATCCAAATACGAGATTAAATGACAAACCAATGACTGATTTGTTTGGAAAGCGTCTCTCTCTGCAAAGTGAGTTTATTGAAATGCAGTTAGAGGGTGTAGAAAAAATAGTCTCTTTCGTGCCTATGAAAGGGATTAATAACGTTAATTGGTATCTGGGTGTCGTAATTAATAAAGAAATTGCTTACTCATCGGTTTCTTCATTTAGAAACATGGCTTTGATTTATCTTGTTATCGGTGTTGTGGCAATTGTTGTGATGCTTCAATTATTGCTTAAATACTTGATGAGACCTGTTAAAGAGTTAAATGATGCCATTAAAGACATTGCACAAGGGGAAGGCGATTTAACACAACGTTTAAGTTGCTCCAGTGAAGATGAATTTGGAGAATTGTCGACTCAATTTAATATCTTTGTTGACAAGATCCATGACTCAATTAAGCAAGTTCGAGAATCTACCTTAACCCTACAACAATCTATCACCAGTATGAATGAGCAAGCGAATGATGCGCTTTCTTTGTATAACGATCAAACGAAACGTACTGATAGTGTTGCAACTGCAATCAATGAATTGTCTTCAAGTGCGCAAGAAATAAGTAGTAATGCACATAATGCATCTGAACTTGCTTCTGAAGCAAATAAGCTCAGTGCAGATAGCCAAGATGTACTTAATTCAAATATTGCCGGAATTTCTTCTTTGAGTGACAAGATGGCTCAAGCACAAGACACAGTAACCAGTCTTGAACAACATTCGGCTAGCATTGGACAAGTACTTGAAGTGATAAAAGGTGTCAGTGAACAAACTAATCTTTTAGCGCTTAATGCCGCAATTGAAGCTGCAAGGGCGGGTGAAGCCGGTAGAGGTTTCGCTGTCGTTGCTGATGAAGTGAGACAACTTGCACAGCGCACACAAGAGTCAACTCAAGAGATCGAAAATACCATTTCAGACCTTCAACTTGGTTCTAGTACAGCTGTTGGAGTTATGGTTGAAGCATTGAAGGACTCATCAGATAGTGCAGGCAAAGCTGCTGCTGCAGGTGATAAAATGCAATCTGTTACATCTGCCATTGATGCAATTGATGGTGTTAATCATGCTGTGGCTAGCGCAACTCAACAACAAAACGATGTTATACATAACTTAGATTCTGATATTCATCACATCAGCGATATTAGCAAACAAGGTGTCGATAACCTTCATCAGACCTTAGAAGAATGTAGAACACTTCAAGCCCAATTTAGAAATTTAGAAGAGATGTTATTAAAATTTAAAGTTTAATTACATATAAACTCTAATATAAAAAGCTCCTGTAGGGGCTTTTTATATTTTTGGCTCTGATAGATATAAATACGGATTAAAAGGAGATATAAGCCATAATTAATTATATCTTTATCTCTCAGGTGTATTTATATCAATTATTACACCTGTAATAAAATTGTATTTTTTGCGCAACACCACTGTCATTTTACCGCTTTAAACTGCACGCAATTTCATAACAATCAATCTAAGGTGTATGCGATGAAGTGCATTAACCCTCTGCTTCTTGCAGGTGTTTTAGCAACAGTAACTGGTGTTCACGCCAATTCTTTAAATCCTGTTGTTGAAAAAAGTGCAGCGATTAATGACTCTGCTTTAAAAACTCAGGGAAAAATTGACTCTATTTCTGACTCTATGCAGTCGAAATTACAACAATTCAAAACATTAAATAAAGAAATTGATGGTTTGATGGTTTACAACAGTCAATTAGATAAACAAATTCAAAACCAATTAGCAGAGATGGCTGACATCAATGCATCAATGGACCAAGTGTCAGTTATTGAGCGCCAAATCACCCCGTTAATGCTTAACATGATCACAGGTCTTGAGCAATTTGTTGCTTTAGATGTGCCTTTCCTATTAGAAGAGCGTAAGCAGCGTGTTTCAAAGCTTCGTGAAATGATGGAACGTGCTGATGTGACATCAAGTGAAAAATTCCGTCGTGTACTTGAAGCTTACCAAGTTGAAGTTGAATACGGTCGCACAATTGAAGCCTATCCAGCGCTAATTAACGTTGCTGGTCAAGAGCGTGAAGTTGACTTCTTACGTATCGGCCGACTCGAACTGATGTATGTGACTAAAGATGGAAAAATGGCAGGTATTTGGGAAAAAGAAACAAAACAATTCAAAGAATTACCAGATACAAACATCAGCCAAATCAATAAAGCGCTACGCATAGCACGTAAGCAACTAGCCCCAGATATGTTAACGCTTCCAATCAACGCTGCGAAATAAGAGGTCTTAAAATGAAACTGTTAAAGAAATTTAGTCAAGCTGCGATTTTGGCGACGACATTCGGTTTATCAGGCGCAGCAATGGCCGACGAACTTAACTTAGATGCGTTACTTAAAACACTAGAGCAAGGTCAGGTTGCACAAACTGCCGAAAATAAAGCGAGAGAAGCGGAATTTGTCGCAAAACGTAATGAACAAGATTCGGCACTTCGCAAGCTTACCTCAGACAGAAATGCGCAATTAGCTCGCTCAGAGCGTTTAGAAACGTCATTTGAAGAAAATGAAATCAAGCTTCAAAACCTATCTGATACGTTAAGTAGACGTATGGGTACGTTGAAAGAGTTATTTGGTGTGCTTCAACAAGTTTCTGGTGATGCAAGTAATAAATTCCAAACATCTGTCGTTTCAGCTGAAATTTCTGGTCGTAGTGCGTTCATGGATGAGATGGCAGCAAAGATGGGCTCAAGCTCAAAACTTGCGTCAATTGAAGACATCGAAAAGGTGTGGTTTGAGCTACAACGTGAAATGACAGAACAAGGTAAGGTTTCTCGTTATAACGCAGAGGTCATTGTTGCTGGTGGCGAGAAAGTAAATAAAGAAGTTCTTCGTGTTGGTGCGTTTAACTTAATTGCCGATGGCAAATACTTAACTTTCAATCCAGTGACAAACACAATTTCTGAACTTACAAGACAGCCAGTTGCGCGTTATCAAACTTCAGCGGCAGATTTACAAGCTGCAAATGGCGGAGTCGTTGATTTTGCACTAGACCCAACAGGGGGGTCTATTTTAGGCCTATTAGTTCAAGCGCCGAATACTGAAGAGCAGGTTCATCAAGGTGGCTCTGTTGGTTATGTGATTTTAGCAACAGGTGTTATCGCTTTACTTATCGCACTTGAACGCTTCATTAGTTTAATGTTGATGAGTGCTAAAATTCGTCGTCAACTTAAAGACACGACACCGCGTGAAGATAACCCGTTAGGTCGTGTGATGAAAGTTAAAGAGCAGTATCCAGATGTTGCTTACGACACGCTTGAGTTAAAGCTAAGTGAAGCAATTCTACGTGAAATGCCAAAAATTACTCGTAATCTAACCCTTATCAAAATTATCTCAGTTGTAGCGCCACTGCTAGGTCTACTAGGTACAGTAACGGGTATGATTAATACTTTCCAGGCAATCACTTTATTCGGTACTGGTGATCCTAAACTGATGGCCGGCGGTATTTCGCAGGCACTTGTTACAACTGTACTGGGCCTAGTTGTTGCTATCCCAACCGTATTCTTATACACGCTGTTAAATACACGTTCACGTAATTTGTTACTTATTTTGCAAGAACAAAGCGCTGGCATTATTGCAGAGCGTAGCGAGAAAGGAGCGTAAACGTGGTTTTATTGCTAGATGCAATTAACGCACTACGCAGCTTTCTAGATACAGGTGGCCAGGTACTCCTGGTCATCGGTGTCCTTATCTTCGCAATGTGGTTACTTATTTTAGAGCGCTTTATTTATCTATTCGGTTTATACCGTCAACAGCGCAAAGAGGTGATCGCTAGCTGGAAAGCACGTTCAGAGCGTAATAGCTGGAATGCGGAACAAATTAAACAGGCTCAGATCTCACGCATTGGGATTAAGTTAAATACAAACCTGCCATACATTGGTGTCATGGTTGCTTTATGTCCTTTACTGGGTCTACTAGGCACAGTTACAGGTATGATTGAAGTTTTCAATGTAATGGCCATCACAGGTACAGGTAGTGCACGTTCAATGGCTGCGGGTGTGTCTAAAGCAACCATTCCAACCATGGCCGGTATGGTCGGTGCACTTTCTGGTGTATTTGCAGTGACATTTTTACAGCGTAAAGCAAAACGTGAAGTTGAGTTATTAGAAGATAAATTGTTGCTAGATCACTAAGCAACACGAGGTAAAGAATTATGAGAGCGCCATTAGCAAAAGTTTTTCAAGAAGAAGAAGCAGAAGAAATTAATATGACACCTATGCTAGATGTTGTATTCATCATGCTTATTTTCTTCATCGTTACCGCTTCTTTCGTAAAAGAAGCAGGTATTGATGTAAACCGTCCAGAAGCAGCCACAGCAGTTAAAAAGCAACGTGCAAATATTTTAGTGGCGATTTCTGACAAAGGTGAGATTTGGATAAACAAACGTCAGATTGATATTCGTGCTGTCCAAGCAAACATCGAACGTCTAAAAGCTGAAAACCCACAAGGCAGCGTAGTTATCCAAGCTGATAAGAAGGCGACAACTGAGCTACTTATCAAAGTAATGGATGCTTCAAGAGCTGCAGGCGCGTTTGATGTATCAATTGCTGCGCAGGAATCATAGGAGCAAAAATGCGTTACTTAACCGCTTTATTAATTGCTGCCACTATCACCTTCTTCCTATTTCTGGGAATGCAGGCTTTGATCCAGAGTGGCGAAGGTGCAATGACTGAGCCTGCAAAAGGTCAAGTACTTGACTTTGTAAGGTTAAAGAAAGAAGAAACGGTACAAAAGAAAGAACGTAAACCACAAAAGCCACCTACACCTAAGGAGCCACCACCACCAATGGAGGCGCCTCAAATGCAGGCAAATAATCTAGATGCTGCTGGCACTGATTTTGATTTTAGTGCTGATGTACAAGCAGATGTTGATTTGGGTGGAGGTTTAGCTTTGGAATCAAGTGATGGTGAGTATCTTCCTATCGTTAAAGTAGCACCCGTCTATCCAAGACGAGCTCTTTCAAGAGGGATTGAAGGATACGTGATTGTTGAGTTTATAGTAACTAAACAAGGCACTGTTCGTGACCCTAAAGTGATTACTGCTGAACCACAGAGCATTTTCGACAGAGCAGCATTGGATGCAGCTTTGAAGTTTAAGTATAAACCCCGTGTTGTGAACGGCGAAGCGGTTGAAGTGGCCGGTGTACAAAACAAAATCTCTTTCCAGATCAATGGCTAGATTTTGTGTGTGTTGAGAGGAAATATAAATGAATATTAGAAAGTTAACTTTAACCGTTAGTATTGTTTTATCAGCGTCAGTTTTACCAAGTTTATTATCGGTTACGCCTTTCACTGACATCAATACAGTTTACGCAGAAACTAAAACTAAACGAGTGCCTGCACTTAGGAACAAAGTGTATAGCCAATTAGCAAGAGCTCAAAAACTGGCTGATGAAGGTAAGGTACAAGAAGGCCTAGAAGCGTTAGACAACATCAAAGCAAGAGCAAGCAGTATGAATGCTTACGAAGTTGCGATGATGTATAACTTCTATGGTTTTATTTACTATAACGAAAACAAGTTAGATAAGGCCATTGAATCTTTTGAGCAAGTGATTTCAGAAGAACAAATTCCAGAATCATTAAGGCAGTCTACGACTTTTAGTCTTGCTCAGCTTGCCATGGCAAACAATGATTATCCGAAGGTTATTTCGTATCTTGATAAGTGGAAATTGGGTAACACGAAGCCGATTGCAAACAGTTATTATGTTTTACGTGCTAACGCGCATTACCTGCAAAAGCAATATAGTGAAGCGCTAGAAAGCATAAATGTTGCGATAAGTTTTGCTGAAAGCCAAGGCGAACAACCTAAAGAGAATTGGTTGGTTTTACAACGTGCGCTTTATTATTCTTTGAATCAACCTGAGCAAGTGGTTCAAGTTCTTGAAAAAATGGTTAAACTTTATAATAAGCCTGAGTATTGGGTACAACTCGGTGGCATGTATGGCGAAGTGGGCGATGGAAAAAAACAACTTGCTATATTAGAGGCTGCCAAGCAACAAGGTTTTATTCGTTCTAAAAACGAGATCATGCAGTTAGCCCAGGTGTATATGTACAATGGTCTGAACTATAAGGCTGCCGCGGTCTTAAAAGAGGGCATATCGAGCGGTAAAATTGAAAATAGTGCAAAAAACCAGGCATTCATCGCAGAGGCTTTTGTACAAGCTAAAGAGGATGCAAAGTCCATTTCACACTTTAAGCAGGCTGCTGCTAAGGTTGAACATGGTAATTATTCTCAAAGGTTAGCTGAGGTTTATTTGAACTTAGAGCAGTTTGAAGAAGCTGCAGATTATGCTAGGGAAGCCCTGGATAAAGGCGAGCTCAATTTTGAAGCAAATGCATACGTAGCACTTGGTATGGCACAGTACAACCTTGAAAATTTTGACGCCTCCATTTTGGCTTTTGAGCAAGCTGAAAAGCATAAAAAATCTTCGAGACTTGCTAAACAATGGATCAAGTTTGTCAAAAAAGAGAAATTACACTCAGAAAGCTTAAAGCAAGCGCTTTTATAAATTAAAGAATCGCAACACCAAAGCCGTTGTTAGTTTAACTATCACGGCTTTTTCTATTTATAATCAATTAAAATTTTATTCCTTAATAAATATTCCATTCACAAAGATGTATTAATACTGTCATCTAACTTTATATTTAATGTAACCCAACAGTAACAAATCTCCATTACTTTATGCATCAAGCTTTTTTGCGCTTATAACGACTTATTATATTTTTGGAGATTAAAATGAAACTTTCTGGGTTTTTTAAAGCTAGCCTAATTACTTCTGCTCTTGTACTTGCTGGTTGTGGCGGTGGTGATATCAACGTAACACCAACAACAAATGATAACCGAGTAGACAACTCTACCAGCAATGTAACAAATAACACTGGAAGTGATAACTCAGGAAATAATGGCGGCGGTACTACAACTCCTCCAGCTACTGCAATTGAATGTGCGTCATACACAATGGATGGTGTTGAGTTTAAAGGTAAGGCAGATGACGCAAACAAAAATTGTGTGTATAGCCAAGCATTTGCAAGTAACGCAAAAGATATTACTGCTTCTTTCTTAATCCCTGCTTTACCAGATGGCGGTGCACACATTTTTGAAGGTGAGTTATTCATCGGTGCAGATGTAGATACATCAAAAGGCGGCGTGATTGATGTCAACGGTCCTACTTTAACAATCGAAGCGGGTGTAAACATTGCCTTCACTAAGCCAGAAAGTTTTATCCGTATTGCACGTGGTGCAAACATCGAAGCAATCGGTGAAATTGATAAGCCAATCGTATTTACAAGTATCAGCGACATTGACGGTGACGATTCAACGACTGCACAAATTGGTGACTGGGGCGGTATTCAAATTAACGGTATGGGCCAATCAATTCGTTGTGCTAAAGCTGATGCTGAAGCTGGTCAGTGTAACCACAAAGCAGAAGGTATTGTTTCTTACTACGGCGGTAATGATGCAGCTGACGACAGTGGTACATTAAAACATGTTGTTATCAAATACGCTGGTTACGAAGTAACACCAGATAATGAACTAAATGGTCTTACACTTAACGCAGTTGGTTCAGGTACTGAGATCGAATACATCCATGTCCATAATGGTGCTGATGATGGTATCGAATTATTCGGTGGCTCTGTAGATATCAAACACATTGTTATCACAGAATCAGTGGATGATGGTATTGACTGGGATGAGGGTTGGAAAGGTAATGGCCAATTCATTTTAGTTCATTCAAAAGAGCATGGTAACCATGGTTTTGAAACTGATGGTGCTAAGAAAGCGCCAAGTGCAGACTCTGAATTAGTAACTTCTGTTTCATTCCCTACTATTGCAAACGCTACTGTTGTTACAAATGGTAAAGTAGATGCTGAAGCACGTAAAAACACAGGTGCTGGTATGGAAATGAAAGAGTGGGGCAAAGCGAAATTAGTTAATATGCTATTTGTTAACTCTTCTACTCAATCTGGTGCAGGTTGTTTTGACCTATTCAATGATAAAGACCAATCACATGAAGCGGGTGTTCACGCAAATGCTAAAGCTGGTGACATTTCGTTCTCGAACTCTATCTTCGCTTGTGGTTTAAACTTCGAAGAAATTAACACTGCCCTTACTGGTGACCTAGCAGGTTTCGATATTGAGCAGTGGTTCTTAGCTGGTGAAATGAACAAACTAATCGGCTTTGCTGATTTCTCAAATGTACTTGCTGAAGACGGTGTTACGACTAAAGGCACAATTACTGATAAAGATGGTAATGCGGTTGCTATCGAGTCAGCAAAACTGAATGCTGACAACTCATTCTTCGACGATGTTGCATTCATCGGTGCAATCGGTGAAGGCGCTAGCGACGAGTGGGTTGAGTTTGTAAAAGCGTCTATGGCACGTAAAAACTAATCTAAACCACAAAATAAACTGATAGGGCGCACTTTTGCGCCCTTGTTGAATCAATTTGGTTTAGAGGAATTAAAAATGAAACCAATAAAGCAATTTAAGGCAAATTTAATTACCTTATCTTTACTTTCTTTATTGGCACCAGCATCACAGGTTTTAGCTGCAGATGAAACTGCACAAGAAATTGAAGAAGTTGTTGCTGTTGGTAGTCGCCTTAAAGGAAGCGCGAGCGCTGTTATTGAAGAGCGTAAAAATCAAGCGTTCGTTGCAGATATCATGGGTTCTGAACAGATTTCAAGAACCGGAGATAGTGATGCTGCGTCGGCACTTCGCCGTGTAACAGGTTTAAGCTTGGTAAATGATAAATTTATCTATGTACGTGGCTTGGGTGAACGATATTCAAGTGTTCGCTTAAATGGTGCAATCGTACCAAGTCCTGATTTAACCCGAAATGTTATTCCACTCGATATTTTCCCTTCTAGTATTATCGAATCGCTTGCTGTTCAAAAAGCTTATTCACCAGATATGCCAGCTGCATTTGGTGGTGGTGATGTAAATATTCGTACTAAAAGTATTCCATCGGATCGAGTATTTAAAATTGAGGTAGGTGGTGCTTATAAAGACACTAATGATACTGGCCTAGTTTATAACGGTAGTGATGATGACTGGCTAGGTAAAGACGATGGTCTTCGTCAAATGCCGGCAGAAATTCAAATGGCATTAAATACCTACATAAATGGCTTATCTGATTTGTCTGTGCGCAATATACGTCAAGTAGAATCTAAAATGCAGGGTTCAGACATAGGCCAAGATGCTGCAATTGCACTTAATAAGGGTTTAATCAAAGCATTACCTCGTGATTTCGGAATGGTCGAAAAAAGCATTGATCCTGACTTTGGTGCAAAAGTTGTGTTTGGTGATCGTTTCGATGATGTATTTGGTTTTGGTGGTCAACTAGGTTTCTTAACTTCTGTTGCCTATGATAATGAATGGTCTAATAGCACAGAGTTCAATTCAGTTTTGGCAACAAAAGACACTGAGGAACTAGAGTGTAGTAAAGATACGTTCACTTGTTATTCTGCAAAAGAAGAAAAACAATCTACCAAGAACAACATCAAACTAAATGCCTCATTAAATGTTGGTTACAAACTTGACGGACACGATATCAATGCGGGTTATATGATGCTTCGTGACACCGAGAATGAAGCGTCATATGCAATGTATCAAGAACCATCAAAGTCGTTAAGTATAGAAAGTGGACAAGTTACACGTAAAAACCTGACTTCATTTGAACAACGTGAACTTGAAATCCTTCAGCTTAGAGGTACACATAATTTAACTTGGTCATTACTTGATGGTGTAGGTGTCGATTGGCATTACACAGATTCAACCGCAACGACTGATATTCCAAGCGAATTAGAAGTATCAGTACGTGATTTATACGTAAATGGTCAATATTCAGAAACGGTTTATACCGGTAGTTCAGGCGGTAATCCTTATTTATATCGTTACGTAGCGATGGAAGATGAAGTAGAAAACTTTGGTTGGAATGCCAGTAAAGCTTTTTACTTTGATGGCCATGAGTTAGAGCTAAAAGGTGGTGGTTTCTTTGTCGATAAAACGCGAGATTACCGTACAGATTTCTTAAAATATCGCTTTGGTCAAAATGAAAGCCTATCTCTTGCTGACACGCCAACTCAAGCTTTAGGAATAGGATCTTACTTCAGGGATGATTCAACTGTTGATATGACAGATGTTGAACTTCTTTTCCAAGAGCCGGCTGCAGATGATTATCTAGCAGCTCAGAAAATTGATGCTTATTTTGGTAGCTTTGATTATCTAATGGGCGAAAAATGGCGCTTTTCTGGTGGTGTTCGTTATGAAGACTTCCGCCAGGTAGCACTGGCATATTCTCGCTCTATTTTTGATCCAGCATTACTTGCTGATAAACTTAGTGAAGAAGCTATTCAACAAGCGAGTGTGATGGAAGATGATTTCTTTGGTTCATTCTCTGTCACATATAGCGATAAGTCTTATCAGTTACGATTTGGTTATGGTCAAACAATTGTACGCCCAGATTTGCGTGAATTAACACCAGTTCAGTACCAAGATCCATTAACA
Source organism: Pseudoalteromonas sp. NFXS53 (assembly GCF_056629255.1). Lineage (NCBI taxonomy): Bacteria > Pseudomonadati > Pseudomonadota > Gammaproteobacteria > Alteromonadales > Pseudoalteromonadaceae > Pseudoalteromonas > Pseudoalteromonas sp. NFXS53. Next base: position 172,866 of record NZ_JBWVBR010000001.1, read on the forward strand.
GATTATCGTACACTCGGCAATCCAACGCTTGAATCAAGCTATTTAGATAACTTTGATTTCAGAGCCGAGTTTTATATGGAAAATGGTGACAATTATTCAATCGGCGCCTTCTATAAAGACATCGATAAACCAATTGAAGCCTTGTTAACAGAAGCGGATGGTCGTTTCACTTTAGAGTTCGACAACGCTGATACGGCCTTTGTATATGGTATTGAAGCTGAGTGGTTGCTTGAGTTATCTGCTGATGCACTAGGTGGCGCAATATTTACATCAGGTAACGTAACGTTAAGTGATTCTGAAGTTGAAATATTAGAAGCTGACAAGGGAGATCTTACAAATCTCAAACGCAGAATGACAGGTCATTCTAAGTATGTAGCTAACTTCCAACTTAACTATGATTCACATAATGGTAATCACCAGGCATCAGTAATTTATAATGTATTTGGTGATCGTATTTTAGCAGCAGGTGTTAATGATTTTGATGATGCTTATGAGCAGCCGATAAACTCGTTAGACCTTGTGTATAGTTATTATCCGAACTTTAATACAACGGTTACTTTTAAAGTGAAGAATCTATTAGGTCAGAACTTTGAAGTACAACAAAATAACGTTGTGATCCGAGAAAAAGAAATGGCTCAACAAATCAGCTTAGATGTTTCAATGGAATTCTAATCTGAGTAAAAAAATGTCAGTAAGCCCACTAAAGTGAGTGGGCTTATTTTTAAACACAATAAGAACACATCTTACAATTGTTTTTAAAATTAAATAGATGAAAGTTTTTGAATTTTACCAGATAAAGCTAGTGATATTTGTCGATTTTTGCTAGTTTTAGACGTCTAGACTCACGCAATGATTCTAAATAATTTGATACAAGGTAAAAGACTATGAATAAAGTAGGACTCGTTGGTTGGCGTGGTATGGTTGGCTCCGTTTTAATGGAGCGTATGCAGCAAGAAAATGATTTTGATAAGATTGAAGCGCATTTTTTTACAACTTCTCAAACTGGTCAATTAGGACCTAACATTGCTGGCACGCCTAAACCGTTGCTTGATGCAAATGACGTTACTGCTTTGTCCCAAATGGACATTATTATTTCTTGCCAAGGTGGTGATTATACAAAATCTGTCTATCCACATTTAAGGGAGTCAGGCTGGAGTGGATATTGGATTGATGCAGCTTCTGCTCTTAGAATGGAAAGCGACAGCATTATTGTTTTAGATCCAGTTAATAACGATGTTATTAAGCAAGGGTTAGAGCAGGGCGTTAAAACCTTTGTAGGCGGAAATTGTACCGTATCATTAATGCTATTAGCATTAGGCGGCCTATTCGAACGTGATTTAGTTGAGTGGGTTTCTCCAATGACTTACCAAGCAGCATCTGGTGCTGGTGCGCGTAATATGCGAGAGCTGATCACACAAATGGGTGAAATTAATTCAGAAGTTAAGTCTCTGTTAGATGATCCAAGTTCAGCAATACTTGAAATTGATAAACTAGTCGCAGAGAAAATTAAATCTGATTCGTTACCTAAAGATCAATTCGGTGTGCCGCTTGCTGGAAGTTTAATCCCTTGGATTGATGTGCCAATGGAATCTGGCCAGTCAAAAGAAGAGTGGAAAGCGCAAGTAGAAGCAAACAAAATTTTAGGCTCCAGTCGTTCACCAATTCCAATTGATGGACTATGCGTAAGAATTGGCGCAATGCGTTGTCATTCCCAAGCAATGACCATTAAATTAAGAGAAGACTTAAGCGTAGAAGAGATCGAAAGCATTCTTGCTAATCATAATGAATGGGTTCGTGTTATTCCAAATGATAGAAATATTACAGCAGAAGAATTAACACCTGTAAAAGTAACTGGCACATTAGATATACCAGTTGGACGTATTAGAAAACTAACTATGGGTCCGAAATATATTAGTGCATTTACTGTGGGTGATCAGCTACTTTGGGGAGCAGCTGAACCATTAAGAAGAATGTTAAGAATTATTATAGGTTAATTCTTTTTCCAAAATTTATTAAATAAGTTTGGATAATTTTCTTTAAGGGACTTAGGTTTATTTTTAAACCTTTTTCCCTTAGGTTGAAAGTTAACTACTTGATGATAAGGTAATTCTTCACCAGTTAGTTCTTCAAATAATAAACCTGGTACTAGATCAAGTTCGTCAATATAAGGGTAAGGTAAAATATCTTTAATTGGAAAATTATAATCGAACAGCTCGTCTGGTTTACTAGTTAGTTTTATATTAAATTCTTTTCCTTGTAATAAACACCAATTACAAAAATCTAAAAAATCATACTCTGTATTACAACCACATATAATAAATGCAACCGCCCAGTTATCCCAATGCCAAAGACTTCTAAGCTTTTCTGTATAAATTGTATCAAAGCCTTCGATGTCATTGCTTGTTAATTTAGCTAAAATGGATTTGAGTGTTTCATTTGGTTCTTCTGGAGATTGATTTACTTTTTCTAAAATTTCCCAAAAGGTTTGTTCATTCATTTTTATAGGCCAACTAGTAAGAGAAGACGAATTTTACCATTTAATTCAACTATAGTTAATTTCCTATAATTTACGTTATGTTAAATTATGATGTTTATATATTTAAGAGCAGTCTGGGTTAAAAACTTTAGTTTACATAGCCTCTCTAAATCTCTAAACTATGTCCAATACTAACCAATATCGGACTTAATATGATTTTCCCGTTAGTTGATACTGTAAAGCAATTAAGATATATGATTGCCCATGTTGAAGATGCTACCCTTAGAACCGAATATCCTGAATTAGAATCTCTACTTACAGCTTTGAACTCTAAACATGGCTTTATAACTTCGGATTACGAATTTTTATTAAAGTTTTTGTATGTTTACGGAAGAAAATCTGAGGCAACATTCAATCGTTTTCGAAATGAAATCGAACGATTCTATCTATGGTCTTGGTATTTTACAAAGTCATCAGTTTTCAATTTAAAGCGTGAAGACATCGAAGCTTACGTTGATTTCATGGTTAAGCCGGAAAAAGCTTGGTCGACAAACTCTGTACAATGGCGGTTTAAAGATAAAGACGGCATAAAATGCATTAATGAAAAATGGCGTCCTTTTATAGAAAAAGAAAATGGTGTCAGTCAACAAACGCTTGCAGCCATGTTTACTGCGTTAAATGTATTTTATAAATTTGCACAATTAGAAGAAAAATCAGCTTTTAACTATGTGCCTGTAGTTAAAAAAAATTCTCCATATTTAGTTGTGCAATCTCAAATCAATATGCCGGATACTCTAAGTGACCTTCAATGGGAATATGTCTTCGGTGTGACAAAAGATAAATGCGTAAAAGAGCCAAAATTCGAAAGGAATTTATTCACGTTAGCTTGTTTAAAAGGTTTATATCTTAGAATTTCAGAATTATCAGATAGGCCTCAGTGGTCACCAGTTATGAGTCATTTTTGGCAAGATTCAGACAATTATTGGTTTTTGCGTGTGATGGGTAAAGGTAACAAACTTAGAGATGTTACTTTAAGCGTGGAATTTTTAGAGTATTTAAAAAGATATCGAATCCATAGAGGGTTTGAAGCTTTACCTCGCGCTGATGATCCATCCCCTATCCTTCATAAATTGCGTGGTCAAGGTGGTATGAATGTCAGGCAGATCCGAAGAATTGTTCAAGAAAGTTTTGATCTTGCAATCGAAAAACTAGAAAAAGATGGATTCGATGATGAATCAGAACAACTAAAAGCTGCTACATCACATTGGCTTCGTCATACAGGTGCAACGCATGATGCAAAACATCGACCACTGAAACATTTATCAGAAGACCTTGGTCATTCTAAAATTGCCACGACTGACCAAATTTATATACAAACTAATGTGTCAGATCGTGCAAAGTCTGGCTCTAAGAGAACTTTATAATAGCATATTTTGATTATATTAAATTGAATGTGGTTGAATTATTTCAACCACATTACTCATATATTTAAAGTTTAGAAGCAATTAATTCTATTGGGTGAAGTGGTTTTTTCCCTTCAAATCGTTTAACTTGTGAACGACAAGAAAAACCAGTTGACAAAATAGTATCCAATTGTTCATTTTCTATCTTCTTTTTCCAAGAAGACTCATATAACAACTTCGACTTTTCATAATTTTGCTTTTCATGTCCATATGTACCAGCCATACCACAGCAACCAGTTGTGGGAGTATGTAACTCTAAGCCTATCTGAGAAAAAATATTTTTCCAAGTTTTTGATGCTGACGGCATAGCCGTTGTTTCAGTACAGTGCGACAACAAAGTGAACTTTTCTGAGCTGTTTATCTTTAGCTCACTAAAATCAAATGATTCAAACAATTCATGTGCAAGCTTAACTTCAAAACGACCTCTATCTTCAGAGTTTAAAATTGTTTTATATTCGTCTCTATATACCATGACCAATGATGCATCTAAACCAATCATAGGGATGTTTAATTCTGCAACTTGATTCAAAAACTGACTTGAATTTTTTGCAGTCGTTTTAAACTCTTTAAGAAAACCCTTAACGTGTTGAGGTTTTCCATTTGGAACAAATGGCAGAACAAAAACGTTTATACCTAATGCTTCGATAAGTTTAATTGTCGCATTAACAAGTTCTGCTTCATAGAAACTCGTAAATGGATCTTGCACGATTAAAACTGAATTATTTCTTTCAGATTCAGAAAGTGAATTAATCGTTTCTAAATCAAATTTGTTTTTTGTTTTTATACGTTCAGATATTGAAGGTACACTCAAGTTAGGTGTATCTACGTAGCCAATTACATTATTTATGAATTGTTTACCAGGAAAGTTATTAACAATAAAATTATTTAGTCTTGGAAATTTAGACATTAATGGCGCTGTTAATTCAACATTAGCAACCAGTAAATCTTTCGCTGGTCGCAAATAAATACTGTGATAGAAATTTAAGAATCGAGCTCTAAATGTAGGAACATCCACTTTGATTGGGCAGGCTGAAGAACATGCTTTACAAGCCAAGCATTCATCCATCGCTTCTTTGACTTCGTGGTTAAAGTCGTAATTATTAGAGCCAGAGTTTCGGTACCTTTCCCACCAGGTAGTATCACTTTCTTTATTAATTAATTGCTTTTCAACTTCTAGAAGATTAACGCCCTGCTCTTCTTGAAGTCTTAACCATTCTCTAAATAATGATGCTCGCCCTTTTGGTGAATGACGTCTATCTTTTGTCACTTTATAAGATGGACACATTGGTGTGTCATCATCATAATTAAAACAAAGTCCATTACCATTACAATTCATCGCATTTTCAAAACTGTCTTTAACACTTACATTTATTTTGCGATCAAACCAACTTCTTTTTTGTCCATCAACTGAAACAAGTGAGTCTTTACTTTCTATTGGCGTACAAATTTTTCCAGGGTTTAGTCTATTATTTTTATCGAACACTGTTTTTATTTTTCTAAGTTCGTTAAAAAGTTCTTCACCAAAAAATTCAGGACCATATTCACTGCGATAGCCCTTACCATGCTCGCCCCACATTAAACCATTATATTTAGCTGTAAGTGATACGACTTGATCAGAAATTTTTCTCAATAACTTTTCTTGTTCTGGATCGCACATATCGAGTGCTGGTCTAACATGTAATACACCTGCATCAACATGACCGAACATACCATAATGTAGATTATGGCTATCAAGCAATGTTCTAAATTCCAAAATAAAGTCTGCTAAATTTTCAGGAGGAACGGCCGTATCTTCCGCGAAAGCGAGAGGTTTTTGTTTTCCCTTTGTATTACCAAGTAACCCGACTGCCTTTTTACGCATCGCATAAATTTTTAGAATTTCAGATTTATCGTTTGTTAGTTGATAACCGATAACACCTGCTTGTTTATTTTCGATAAGGGAGTCAAGTTTGTTACAAAGGTTATTAATTTTGTCATCCATTTCATTTTCTGTTTCTCCATTGAATTCAACCATGTTTAAACCCAACATTTCTTTGTCAGGGACATCTTGAATAAGGTCTGAAACTGAATGCCAGATAATATCTTCTTTTGCTAGATTAAGAACTTTACTATCTACGGTTTCTACGGATGTTGCTTCGGCATCAACTAAAAATGGAGAATTACGGAGTGCAGAATCAAAACTATCATATTTTATATTTATTAAAGTTTTAAATGGTGCAATAGGTGTAATATTAAGTTTTGCTTCTGTAACTATCGCTAGTGAGCCCTCACTTCCTGTTATAACTCTAGATAAATCGAATGTTGATAATTCTTCATTAAAAACATTTTCTAAATCATAACCAGTTAAAAAGCGATTGAGTCTCGGGAATTTCTTCAGAATTAATTCTCTGTTACTTTCACATGAAGTAAGTACTTGCTTATATACGGATGACGTACTTGTTTGTTGTTCTGCTAATAACTCAGCTTGTTCTTTAGTAATTTTACTTGTGTTTAATTCGGTGCCATCAACAAGATATGATTTTAACCCTAAAACATGATCACTGGTTTTTCCATATACTAACGAACCTTGGCCAGAAGCATCAGTATTTATCATGCCGCCAATTGTCGCTCTATTACTCGTTGATAAATCTGGGGCGAAGAAATATCCATAGGGTCTTAAAAAATCATTTAACTGATCTTTAATCACACCCGCTTGAACTTTGACCCATTTTTCTTCTTCATTTATTTCTATAATTTCACGCATATGTCGTGATAAATCTAGAATGATGCCGGGTGTAAGCGATTGCCCATTAGTGCCAGTGCCTCCACCTCTTGGACCAAAAGTTAAAGACAAAAATGGATCTTGGTTGGCTATTTGTAGTGCTGTTTGTATATCTTTATTTGATTTTGGAAAAACGACAGCTTGAGGGACTTCTTGATAAATACTGTTATCAGTTGAATTAACAATACGTGTTGCGTAACTGGTATCAAGATCACCTGTAAAGCCTGAACCTTTAAGCTTATCTATATAGCGATTGATTAATTCATTTGCGTTATCTTGTTGAGAAATTTGAGCAATCATGACGGCTTTTACTTATTACTTATGGCTCTATTGTATCACGGTAGAATGTTAAGAAAATTGAGTTTTATATTCTTTGTTACAGTTAGAAACAGAAAATTATATTTAACTTGCTATTATTTAATACAGGAGGCTGCTATGAAGAAATTTCTTACTTTGAGTTTAGGTTGTCTATTTGTAATATTAGCAATTATCTTTTTTGTTGTGCCCGGGCCTTCAATCATATTTGGTTTGGCTGCACTAATGTGTTTTTCTTCTTATTACCCTAAAGCGAGAGTTTATTTGAAGAAATTACAGCGTATTTTTAGAGATGTTTGCTATAGATTAGACAAAGCAAAATGAAAAAAGCCGGCTGATGCCGGCTTTACAATTAGTTTGCTTTAAGCTTATCAGCTAAATACAACCAAGTTTCTAGTACTGTATCAGGATTTAAAGATACAGAATCAATACCTTGTTCAACAAGCCAAGCAGCAAAATCTTCATGATCTGAAGGACCTTGGCCACAGATACCTACATACTTGCCTTTCGCTTTAGCTGTTTGAATAGCCATAGATAAAAGTTTTTTGATTGCAGGGTTTCTTTCATCGAAAAGGTGTGCGATTAAACCTGAGTCACGGTCAAGACCTAATGTTAACTGAGTTAAATCGTTAGAACCAATAGAGAAACCGTCGAAGTATTCTAAGAACTCTTCTGCTAGTAATGCATTTGATGGTAATTCACACATCATGATTACTTTTAAGCCATTTTCACCACGTTTTAAACCATGCTCTTCAAGCAATTCAATTACTTGTGCAGCTTCTTCTAAAGTTCTCACGAATGGGATCATGATTTCAACATTTGTTAAATCCATGCCATTTCTAACGCGCTTAATTGCTTCACATTCTAGTGCAAAACACTCGCGGAAATCTTCAGAAATATAACGTGATGCGCCACGGAAACCAATCATTGGGTTTTCTTCTTCTGGCTCATATTGCTGACCGCCAACTAAGTTCGCATATTCATTCGACTTAAAGTCTGACATACGTACAATAACGCGCTCTGGTGCAAATGCTGAACCTAAAGTAGCAATACCTTCTACCAATTTTTCGATATAGAATTCAACTGGAGAAGCATAACCTGCAATCATTTCTTTGATTTCAGCTTGTAAATCAGCTGGTTGAGTATCAAAGTTGATTAAAGCTTTAGGGTGAATACCGATCATACGGTTGATAATAAACTCTAAACGCGCAAGACCTATACCTGCATGTGGTAATTTGGCAAAGTCGAACGCACGATCAGGGTTACCAACATTCATCATGATTTTCATTGGTAAATCAGGCATAGAGTCAATTTCAGAAGTAATTACTTCATAATCAAGTTTGCCTTCGTAAATATAGCCCGTATCACCTTCAGCACAAGAAACAGTTACTTCTTGGTTATTGGTGATTAAGTCTGTTGCGTTACCACAACCAACTACTGCCGGAATACCAAGTTCACGAGCAATGATTGCTGCGTGACATGTACGACCACCACGGTTTGTAACGATCGCAGCTGCACGTTTCATGATTGGTTCCCAATCTGGGTCAGTCATATCAGTAACTAAAACATCACCAACTTGTACTTTGTCCATCTCTTCGATTGAGTTAAGTACTCGTACAACACCTGAACCAATTTTGTGACCAATAGCACGACCTTCTGCAATAACATTTGACTGTGCTTTTAGCTGGAAGCGTTCCATTATATTCGCATCTTCATTAGAGCGAACTGTTTCTGGACGTGCTTGAACAATATAAAGTTTTCCATCGTTGCCATCTTTTGCCCATTCGATATCCATCGGACGGCCATAATGTTTTTCGATGATCACGGCTTGTTTAGCTAGTTCTTGTACTTCTTCGTCTGTGATTGAAAAACGGTTTGACAATTCTGGTTCCATATCAACAATTTCTACTTGTTTACCATGTGACTCGTCACTTGAATAAACCATTTGAATTGCTTTTGAACCTAAGTTTCTTCTTACTACTGAAGGTTTGTCTTTAGCTAATGTTGGCTTATGAACATAAAATTCATCAGGATTAACAGCACCCTGTACAACCATTTCACCTAGGCCATAGCTTGATGTAACAAATACTACATCTTCAAAACCTGATTCTGTATCGATACTGAACATTACACCTGAAGATGCTTTATCAGAACGCACCATACGTTGAATGCCGGCTGAAAGTGCTACACCACGGTGGTCATAACCTTGGTGAACTCGATATGAAATGGCTCGGTCATTAAATAATGAAGCAAATACATGTTTAATAGCAACCATTACGGCATCTATACCACGTACGTTTAAGAATGTTTCTTGTTGACCTGCAAATGATGCGTCAGGCATATCTTCTGCAGTTGCAGATGAACGAACTGCGAAAGAAACGTCTGCTGATGCATCACCATGGAGCGTGTTATATGCGTCGCGAATAGCTTTATCTAGTTCTGGTTGGAATGGTGTATCGATGATCCATTGACGAATGTCAGCACCTACTTTTGCGAGGGTGTTAACGTCATCAACGTCTAATGTGTCTAGGATTTTGTGAATTTTTTCGTTTAAGCCTGATTGCTCTAAAAATTCATTGAAGGCTTCGGCGGTTGTAGCGAATCCGCCTGGTACTTGTACACCAGCGTTTGCTAGGTTTGAAATCATTTCCCCAAGTGACGCATTTTTGCCACCCACTCGAGGTACATCTTGCATACCTAACTCTTGATACCAGAGAACGTAGTCTTGCACGGAACTGTCTCCATAAACAAATTGTAATAAATGTGAGAGATTGTTTGACCATTAGTATAGTCGAGTGCATTCTACACTGGCAAAGCTAGTCGCGTAAACCGCGATAAGGAAAATAAACAAATTTCATTAGGCTTATTTATGAGAACTGCTTTTTATATTTCGGATGGAACAGCCATTACCTCTGAAGTTTTTGGTCATGCGACTCTTTCACTTTTTCCTGTTGAATTTCAACATAAAACCATTCCTTTCGTAGAAACAGTGGAAAGAGCAAAAGAAATTAAAGAATTAATCAATAATACAGTTAGCGCAGATGGTGAAACCCCTTTAGTATTTTTCACCTTCGTTAATCCGGAATTGTCCGATATTATTTTATCTAGTAATGCTGTTTGTTATGACTTCTTAACATTAGCCAGCCATGTTCTTAAGAAAGAACTAAAAACAGAACCGGTCCCCCGTATACATAGAACTCACTCAATACATGAATCAAGTTATGACTTTAGGATTGACGCGGTTAACTACGCATTAGCAAACGATGACGGTGCAAACATAAAGAACTACGAAGAAGCAGATATCATTTTGGTTGGTGTGAGTCGTAGTGGTAAAACACCGACAAGTCTTTATTTGGCTTTGCAGTATGGTATTAAAGCTGCGAATTACCCGATGACGGAAGATGATCTAGAAAAAGGCAACTTTCCTAAATGTTTATTGCCATTTAAAAATAAACTCTTTGGGTTAACAATCGATCCCGAGAGGCTTTCTTTAATTCGACAAGAACGTATGGCTAATTCAAAATATGCGTCAATACGTCAGTGTCGTATTGAAGTGAGAGAAGTTGAAATGCTTTTCAAAAAGCATAAGACCCCTTTTCTTAATTCAACAAAACATTCAGTAGAAGAGATTTCGGCAAAAATTATTTCTGAAGCTGGGTTAGTGAGGCGCAAGTACTAGTCTTTTAATCTAGACTTTTCAAATTTTTAGATAATTTTTAACACATAAACCCCACATATAATATGTGGGGTTTAAAAATTAATTGATACTCTGTTCAATCAATAGTAAAACTATTTTCTTGCATCTTTCAATAAATCAGCAACTAAGAAACCTAGTTCTAAAACTTGGTCTGCATTTAGTCTCGGATCACACTGAGTTCTGTATCGTTGTGCTAAATCTTCATCAGATAAACCATATGCACCTCCAGTACACTCTGTTACGTGTTGACCGGTCATTTCTAGATGAACACCACCTGCGTATGAGCCTTCTGATTTATGTACAGCGAAGAATTGACTTATTTCGCGTAAGATATTGTTAAAGCTTCTAGTTTTATAGCCCGTAGTCGCTTTTTCAGTATTGCCGTGCATTGGATCTGAAGACCAAATCACTTTACGACCTTCTTCTTGTACCTTTCTTACGAGTGCTGGAAGCTTCTCAGGAAGAATATCTGCGCCCATTCTTGTAATAAGTGTTAAACGACCTGGTATATTATCTGGGTTTAATGCGTCGATTAATTCAATAAGCTCGTCTGGTTTCATGCCTGGACCGACTTTAACACCTATTGGGTTTTTAATACCTCTGAAAAACTCAATATGAGCATGGTCTAATTGTCGAGTACGCTCCCCAATCCATACAAAGTGCGATGAACAGTCATACCAATCACCGGTAAGGTGATCTCTTCTTGTAAGTGCTTCTTCATAACCTAATAATAAAGCTTCATGCGAGGTATAAAGTGACGTTTCTTTCAAACTTGGAGCTACAGTCGAGTCTATTCCACACACTTCCATAAACTGAAGCGCATCTTGGATTCTATCTGCTAGCTGCTGGAACTTTTCTTTTAGCGGGTTCGCTGCAACGAAACTCATATTCCAACGGTTCACCTGGTGTAAATCTGCCAAACCACCTTGTGCGAATGCTCTTAATAAATTTAATGTTGCTGCACTGTGATGATATGCAGTCATTAATCTGTTTGGATCTGGTATACGTGCAGATTCAGTAAATTCAAAGCTGTTTACAATATCACCACGGTAAGATGGTAATGAGACACCATCAACTGATTCATAATCTGATGATCTTGGTTTGGCATATTGCCCTGCCATTCTAGCTATTTTCACAACAGGACACTTACCGCCATATGTTAATACAACAGCCATTTGAAGTAGTGTTTTGAATGTATCTCGTATATTTGCAGCACTAAAGTCTGAAAATGACTCAGCACAATCACCACCTTGTAACAAAAAGGCTTTACCTTCACACACATCAGCAAGGCTTTTGTATAAGCTTCTTGTCTCTTCTGCAAATACTAAAGGTGGCGCAGAATTTAGCTGTTTTTCTACTTGTTTTAATTGTGCCTGATCCGGATATTCAGGCTGCTGGACTATTGGGAAGTCTCTCCAGCTATTTGGGTTCCAGTTGTTCATTCCTCATTCCTATATTTAATTTGAACACGAACAACTTACAACATTGCAATTATGAACTCAATAGTTAAAGCACCCAAAAAGAACACAACATACAATGTATCCTACTAGACGTAAGCATTGAGTTACAGCTAATTATCAAAGCCAAACGGGATTCACGGTACACATCATAAGGCTGATAACACGACAATTAAGAACACATCATACAATTTAGTTATAAATTAAAAGGTGCAGAATTTATAAATAATCAAAGAAAAGGTTAATTGTAATGGGATATTATTTAGCCTAAATTTTCTCAATCTTATACATGTAATAAGTAAATCAGAAAATTAATGTTTAGATAACAAGCTAACAGTTTTTAATTTATGCTTTTTTGAAAGTCTAGTTAAAGCTCATTTTGTAAGTTTACTCAAGGAGTACTAAATTAAATCATTCGCTTATTTCATAAATTTTATTACTGTTCTTCTAAAATATTGTTGTATGTATGTAGTCTACTAGGCTTTTCTAATTCTATAGAATTTTGCTTTGACTAACTTAAACCACCTAAATTCTAAATCATACTAACGTTAAAAAATTTTAAAGTTGAATTAGCTATTTTGGTTTCTCAATAGTGCTTAAGAGTATGGCATTGCTTAGAAAGACTTTAAAAAAGTGCTTAAAATATGAAACTGTAAGGTCTAAGGCTGAAAAACATACATTCTAAAGTCCGCCTAAAGTATTAAATGCTTAATGTCTTCATCGCTTAATAAACATAGAAAATTAGCTAATCGCTTTTTAAATTGTTTAATTCGACGTGTCATTTGATATGAAATTTACAGGACTAAGCTAAGCTGTTCAGTTTTAAAACAAACAAAATATCTTTCAGATATTGAAAATTTAGTCATACTTCTTTTGCTATATAGTTTTGTCTTAGTTACTGACAGCTAAAGCGATTCTAAATAATTCGTTATAAAGTAAATTTCTTGGGACCAACATTCTATTGAACATATTTAGTTTTATTAAAAATTACATTTACCCCTAAGTTTTTTTGATGTTGAATAAACAAGAGAACAAGTAACATTTAGTACTTAAATATTGGATGATAATTTTATACCAATAAATTAAGCTTTTTTAGACCATGTAAAGTAATCGATGATTTAAAATGACAAGCATTTTAATTAGAGTTGATAATAGCTTAACTTCTTTGAGAAACATTATTTGTCTAATTCATTTTTACTCAGAATTATAAACTACAGTAATTAACAGCATAAGTTACCTATTATTTATTTCCTATCCAATCTAATTTTTCGATAGAAACTTCGATCAAGTTAAAATTAGAAAAACTTAGTTACGCTTAACTTAATGGTTTGATGAAATTTTTATAACGTTAAGATGCTGTTTAGAGGTGATAGATTTATAGTTTTTAGTAAAGCTAAGATGCAAGTGAATTTTTAGATCAATAGATCAGTGGTTTTATATTTTTGACTTTCCTCTTTTAATCTTAGTGTCATTCATTTTTTGACTATTTTAGTTTTATAATTTTATGAATAGCTGCGCTAAATTAGTGAGAGTTATATCTACATAAAGCTCTTCAAAAAATTTACCTTTAAAATTAAATGATGATAACTTTGTGCTTAAGTTACTAATCGAAAGCTTGTATTTATTCACGTTCAATTTTTGTTATTGTTTTCTTATAAATCTACTTGGCCTCAGAGCTTCGCCTTTCATCTACTTTGTTGATCCATTTTTTAGTTGTTATCAGCCTTACTTTTCGTTTAATAAGTTTAACCCATGACACATTAAATTATGAGCTGCATAATTTAGCCAGCTTTGTATCAGAGGTAATACTTATTTTCATTGAATAAAGTCCCAATGTTAAATTACTTATAACGTGATTTAACATAACTTGCTAACCATTAAATTTTCAGAGCTAAACAACATTAGACAACCGTTGGTCTATTGTGCTATGAAGGGAACACATCATACTTTATTGTAAAATAAGAATTATATCATTAATTAAAAGCTTACACGAAAAAAAGTTGCTTTCACGTTTACCTAATACACCTTTCATTTATTCTACTTTTGTTCCAATATCATATCCTTTTCTTATCTATAGTTTATAGTTTTACCAATAGATACTTAATCCCAAATTTAGTTCTGCATTTAAATTTTTTCAATATTCAGTCGGACACTAAAACTCCAAAATCCTCATGCTTCTCATCTCCTAAATTCTTCATACTTTTTTGAGGGTTATGTAACTATTTACTCTACTATCCTTCTATTAAAGAAATACTTCTTACTCCCGTTTTGATATATTGTTGTTAAAAAGATTTTGTAAGCCTGTTTTCAGTTTAATACTCTTAGTATGTAGACTAGCCTATAACGATAAATAAGTACTCCTCTCTCGCTAATGCAAAACAAGTATAAATTTTATAATGAGCTATTTTATGTTATAATTAAAGAACACATCATACATTATTGCATTAATTAAAATCTAAGATGAATATCAATTTTCTTATCAAAGCACAATTCGATTTGCTGCAAAATCATTTAGAACTTTTCTCTAAAGAACTTGAAGCAGCTAATATAATTTCTGCTAATTATTATTCCCTTCCAGGATATAATAAAGAGCAAGAACATACTGCCCCTGAACAAATAACTGTAAATGAAATTTCTGGCGATGAAGCCCTAAAAAAAATTATATTTGCATTCAATGATTTATTTCTAGAGTCAGGTAAAAGTGGCAAAGTTTTAACTCGGCACCCAGGTATTGTTTTAGTTGAAGATAAATTTAAGCATTTACAAAATAGGATAAATTCAATAAACATTGAAAAAGCAAAGTTTAAAGAATTAATCCTCAGTATTCCTAACAATGATGCTCGTTTTGAAGCCGTTCATTCAGCTGTTCCAAATTTAATTACTTTGGCTGCATATCGTAAAATTCACAGTGAATCAGAATCACCTTTTTCGGTCCGATTCTCTTGGATGAAAAAACACGCAACAAAAACGTTGAGCAAAGATGCAGCTTTAGAAATGCTCGATCGTTCTTCTAAGTATTCTAACCCACGAGCTATCGATCAAGAATCATGGTTAAAGGCTGTTGAAACTGAAAAAATTCGAGTTCAAAGTTTACAGGCAGACTCAAAATTAAGGATAAGAAGACCAACTAGAGTAACGCCAGAAGTAAATATCCGTTTTACTGCGACTAATAGATACCATGTAAGTGGTGCATTGCCTTTTATTATGTTAAATCCTAGCAAGAAATTAAAAGTAGGCAGTCTTCCTAACTATGATGCAAGTTTGAGTGACCCTAGAAAGCGGGAGTATAACTTTTTAGTCGATAGAATCTATCTAGAGAAAAAAGAGTAAATTCAAAATTTACTCTTTTACAATCTCTTCAAGTACATCCTCATCAATAACTTCAACAGCTTCAACCAATCGTTTTCCACCCTGAATTTCGATTCTCTTGTTTTGCTTATTCAAAGTAAGAATTTCATCACAAAACTCTTCTGAAGGATGCATCTCATAAACGTAATCGATAATTTTTCCAGTTTTATCATCTTTCACATTTGTTATGTCGTATTCTGAAATAGCACCTTTTTCTATCAAATCCTTCATTGTTGTAGTCATATCTCGACGCAATGCTTTCAGTTTATTCTCTGTTATCTCATCTGTTGAATAAATAGAACCATACTTTTCCATAATTGAAAGCAATCTGAAGTGGTAAGTTTTACCTGGTGCAGCATATCGCCATAGATGATATAAACGAAGCATCATCCAACGAGATAAACCCCGCTTTAATTCTTGCGCTCTGTTGAAATAGTAACCTTTATATTCCAGGTTATCGATCATGTTATGAACAAATGCATTCAAACAAGCAACACATTTTACATTACCACCCTGGCCTTTTTTACCACTAAAGTGCAATGAAGAAAGAAAGTTCATATTTGATTCGTAGAAAGAATCATCGATATCTGTATTTTTAGTGTCTGTTGCTGAATATTTAAACGACAGTTTAGAACCTTGAAGTGCTTCTAGCGATTCTTTAATTTGAGGGTATGGCATAGATTGACCAACAGCTTTTAATTCCTGCGCCAATTCATTCATAGAAAATATCACAGCATATTGAATACCGGACTTAAAATTGATTTTTACAATTTTACCCTTTGAAGCCAATCGAATTAATGCCCTTTCGACTTTTTCTTCACGATCAGATGGCCAAACTAGGCATTCAACTTCTTCGCCTTCTAGTTTCGTACTCACAACAGCTGGCGTAATTTTTATTTCACCTTCGTAAAGAATACCATCAACTTTTTCAGATATACGTCGCGTTATTATTGTTTTTTTAGGTGCTTCTTCCAGTGGCAACTTTTTGTGACCTGAACGGACAAAGCGCCCCCAAAGATCATAATGGTTGAATGTATTAGAATATGCTCGAAGTTCATGCGCAGCACTGTCAAGTGTGATACGAACATCTTTATTATCTGTAAATAGTGCTAAATTTTCATTATCGGTTGCACTTTCTACTCCATGAATTTGCCCACGTAATGAATCAGGTAGATTATCTACTGAGATGTTCACCTTTCGGCTCATTGTTTTACTTCCAAATTTCGACGACATGCTATAACAACATATTCCACAGCAAAAGTTAATAATTAAAGTTAGTAAAAAAGTGATCTGAAGACGATTTTTATCGAGATCATATTTTTACTAACTTATTCTACAAATCAAAATTTTACTAAGTCAGCTTCGATTTGTCATACATTTTAATGGTTTCAAATTACTTATTTCCCTTTTCTGTTGTGTATAACTTAGTTCTATATTAATAAAGATCTGATCTGTACTAAGAAGAGATCAGATCTTTATTAAGTAATTAAATATTTTATGTATGGGAGCAGTGTATAACTACTTGATTTATCTTAGTAAAAATCTGATCTCAAGCAGGTTTCTGTTTGTAATTTTGTTTATAAACTGTGTATAAGTCTTAATCAGATATTTTAGTTAGTAAAATCTAGATCCATAAGTTAATAAAGATCTGATCTTTACTTCGTTAGAATGTGATCTAAAGTTTTTATTATTGGTGATAAAAATCAATGGCTTATATGCTATTTTAGCTTCACTAGCCTTTATTACCTTATATTTTAACCATACTTAAACTTCTTATTTATTCTTTATATGTAATTAATTTATAAATGTCTTCTTTTTTTGTTGTTTACTATTAAATTTATGGACATTATAATCTTTAGCATAAAGTTAAGGATATTATGTATGTCAATTAATACTCGTGCACTATCAACCTACAAGCTTTTAAAGGCAACAGCTGAAGTTGCTGAGCAGTCTTTAGAAGGCAGGATCCAACATTATCGCGCTCATTTAAAAAGCGACGAAAAAGAGCTCCGTACATATACACAAAAAGCAGCTGCCGACTTACTTGGCTGCAATAATAGAACATTAAAACGAAGACATGACCAAGGTGACTTTGATGAATTAAACATTCAAAAAGGAGCTAACGGTCATTATGCTTATACATTATCTAATATTTTTGCTATGGCTGAGATTATGGGAATTCCTCATGATCAGCGAAAAGACAACGATAAACTCCAAGTCATTGTCATCAACTCTTTAAAAGGTGGATGTGGAAAGACAACATCTTTAGTAAATATCGCAGCCGCACTAGCAACAACAAATATTAAACGTTATCGCATCGGTATCATTGACCTCGATCCTCAAGGTTCTTCTTCTAGTTTCTTCCCATCTCAAGATCCAGAACCTATTACTGTTGGGGATCTTATGCGTGATTGTATTGAATTAGATGAAGGTGAAGTTTGGTCGGACGTTGTTAGTGAAGCTTTTCAATCGACACATATACCCAATATTCGACTTTTACCCTCAGGGATGGATGATTTTTATTTTGAACATGAAACAGCAACAGAATTAAAGGAATCTTCTGGTTATGAACAAACACGCCATTATCACAAACTATTGGAAAAAGTGATTAAGCCCGTAGAAGACCAGTTTGATATTATTCTTATTGATACTGCTCCTTCTTTAAACTTCATGTTTTATAACGCATTAATGGCTTCCACTGCGATGCTTATTCCTGTTCATCCTGAAGCCGTTGACTTCGATGCTAATAATAAGTATTTAAAACGTTTAGGTGAGATTTACCACACAGTTGCAGCTTTAGGTCATGAAGGTTGGGATTTTATGCAGTTCCTTGTTACCAACTATGTTAAAGGTAATCATTCACAACGTGATATCGTCAAAGATGTTCGAAGTGCTTTTGGGCGTCAGGTTATGAGCTATCCAATTAATCATAGCTCCGCGATTACAGCGAGTTCCTCTTCTTTCAACACGATCTTTGATCAAAAAACTTCTGATAGTCTTGCTAGTCGTGAATCTTTGATCAAGTCTCAAGAAAACATCAAAGATGTTGTTGATGAACTTGAAATGCTGATCCGTTCAAACTGGGTTTCAACTCAATCGTCTCTAGAACAACAAAGTTAATAGGTTTTACATGGCTAAAAAACGTAAAAATGATACTCGCTTAGACCCTTTTGCTTCGCCTGTAAGTACCAGTAGTTTGGATGAGTTACTAGAACAAGCTTCAGTTGGTGAAGTATTAACTATGCCGGCACCGAGTGATCCTAATAGAATGATCACTTTAACGTGTCAGGTGATCAAACATAGTGATATTGAATATCAAACTAGAGTATTTGGCCAAAATCGCCGTGATCAAAGTTTGCTTTCTCAAAAGTCAGTGGCTGATATTCTTCCAGCAATCAAAAATGACCAACGCAACTTGCACCCTGCATTGTGCTGGCTAAAAGGCGATATTCAATGGGTTTTATCTGGTTCTAGACGCCGCAAGGCCTGTTTACTTGCAGGTGCTGATTATGTCGTTCTTTCTTCTCCTGATTTTACTGATGAAGATGCAAAACTGTTAGCGGTTTCTTCAGATCAATATATTGCACCTAGCTTGTGGGAGCTTGGACAAGCTTATGCTGATACTAAGCAAGAATTGATTGCTCAAGGTAAGAAAGGCTCTTACCGAGAGATTGCGGAGCTTGAAGGGGTATCTCACACTGCAATCGCTGATTCATTAAAAGCTTTTGAACAAATTCCTTTAAAAGTTTTGCAACACTATCCAACGCCAAATCACTTAGGTCGTGAGGCTGCAAAGAAATTAATTGATGCAATTAAAAAAGATCAAGATATGTTTTTCTTGTTGTTAGAAGATTTACGAAATCAATCTTTTATGTCTGAAGAAATGAGTGATGAGAAACGAGCTATTAAAATTACTCAATTTCTGATCAACTTTGAGCAGCCTGTCCGCCGAAACGAGTCTCTGTTTAGCAATGAATTTATTGATTTACAAAGAAGTAACAAAAGCGGCGATATAACAATTAAAATTAATAATCAGGTCATTACTGACAAACGTTTAGAGCAACTACAAAAGCTGCTTGCTACTTACAATTAATAAAGGGCTTCGGCCCTTTTTGATTCCCACGTTTTATTGTTAAATTTTTATCTTGTCTTACCAGTTAAGTTTTTTGCTTTATCAAGTTTATTAGGTTTATTCGTTGTTCATATTTCCATATACTGGGCGGATGATTTGATTTTTACGCGAATTAAATGTCAACGCAGTTATCTAAAGAACAATTATTTGCTCTTTTTGAGGAAATAAAACAAGAGCAAGCGACTCAATTTCCCCTTTCTGAGCGCTTTTTAAAGCAGTACTTCAATAGTAGTCTCTTATCTAAAGCAAAAGAGTACCTTCATAATTCCCAAATTAGTTTTTTAGAGCATAGCGAAGACTTTTCTACGATCGATAGTCAAGTCATTGGTAATTTTGGTAATACCTTCTCTCAACATATCAAAATTACTAAAGTAAATAATAATCCGAGTGTAGATGCGCAATGTACCTGCTCTAATAATGCTAAATGTCGACACATTGCAGCTGTGCTCCTCAAGCTAAAAGTTGAGCATTCAGGTGGCTTTGGTGAAGCATTTTTGGTGAATGACTGGTTTAATGAATTAACAAGTTTGCAGCATGGCGAATCTATCGATACTGATAATGTCTTGTTGTTCACGCTTGAACCAATCGGTCAGGAACTATTGCTTTACCCCAAAATGTCACCCTATCGTCCTGATGGTCAGTACCCTTTAGGTCGTCTTTTGACTGAACCCCAGTTAAATAGCCCTGTAGCCCCTCCTGGTCTGCTCGAGTCTGACTTTAGACTATTTAGTTGGGTTCGCTCGCAAAACTCACCAGGTCATTATGAGCTTTCAGGTAAGTGGGGCTTCGAAGCAGTTAATCAGCTTTTACAAACAAAGCGACTTTTCTTGCAAAATAGTAGAACTTCTTTAAAGCTTGGTCACCAGGCCAACCTTACGCTGAACTGGCATCAAAAGAATGACAAGTCACAATTAGTTTCGTCGATTGAGGGAGTCGAAACTTGGCACCTTATTAAAACCGATCCACCGCTTTATTTGGATACAGATACCCATACCATAGGTCGAATTAATAGTGCGCTTAGTGCCCAAGAGCTAGCACATATAAACACCATGCCTGCGGTACCGAACGATCAACTGATGCAAGTGGTGAAGCGGTTCCAAGAGGTATTTGCTGATAATATCGTTAGCATGCCAAATGGTGTTCAAACTGGACTAGAGTCATCTGGTGTGCCTTTAAAGCTTAAATTAGTTGCTTCAGACGCATATTTTGGCTTTAAACTGATTTCATCGTTAAAGTCTGATGCAAAAAACACCGAAATCAGCAAAACATTAAAACGCTCTGAACAATATTTGCTAGGTCTAGGCTTACGTTTTGAAGATGATCTTTTTGTTTTACCACAACAAGATGGTGCATTTATCCATTGGTTTAACCATGAAATAAGAGGCCATTTGCAAAGCAAAGGTTGGCAGGTAGATGAGATCTCTGAATCGAGTTCAGTAATATCAACTAAAGTCTCTTTATTGTTGAAAAGGGATAAGCATCATCATATCACAGGTAAAGTATTACTTGATTCTAACCCTGTCTTACTTGACTGGGACAAACATACTGAGCTTGAAGTGAATACACTTGCCAATCAGTTCTACTATGTCGAAATTGCAAAACAAACTTATGCGCTAGAAAGACAAGCTTATGACAAGTTGATGTCTTTAAAAGCGCGGTTTAGTTATTACGCATCGAGTGCGCAATTTAAATTCCCTCTGTCGGTGATAAAGCAACTGTTTGCTATCGATGAACTTAACATTGAATGTAAAGATAAGAAGCTGCTTGATTATTTAAATGAGCTTAATAGCCCTGATCAAGTTCAATTGAAACCAAGTAATCATAACTGTGATTTATTTACATTAAGGGATTATCAAGAGCTGGGCGTAAATTGGTTAAAGTTCCTACATCGCCATCAGCTAGGGGGGATCCTTGCTGATGACATGGGATTAGGTAAAACACTACAAGTTATCGCTTACTTTATTAATCAGCATAATACCTTAGTGACTAAACCGAGCTTAATTGTGTGTCCAACCAGCTTGGTGGGAAATTGGCAAAATGAGTTTGCGCGTTTTGCGCCGAATTTACAGTTGACGACCGTCCATGGCAGTCAACGTGATAAGGTATTAAATAACCTTCATGGTGCACGTTTTATCTTAACCACTTATCCATTATTGAAACGCGATTTGGAGTATTATAAAGGGCTCGACTTCGATTCGATTGTGCTAGACGAAGCGCAGTACATTAAAAATGAAGCGGCGCAAGTCTCTAAGTGTGTTAAGCAATTGTCTGCACAGTTTAAGCTTTGTCTCAGTGGCACGCCGGTTGAGAATAATTTGCTTGAACTTAAATCATTACTTGATTTCGTTATGCCTGAAATATTAGGCACCAAGCAGCAATTTAAAGGTTATTTCCAGCAACCGATAGAAAAAGAGCAAGACCAAAGTCGTGTCTCGGAGCTTAAAGACCTTATTTCGCCGTTTATATTGCGCCGTACCAAGCAACAAGTAGCGACTGAGTTACCGAGTAAAACTGAATTAGTGAAAGAGTTACAGTTTGCGCCAATACAAGCTCAGTTATATTCAAACATACAAAAACAACTAGAAAGCAAACTATTAGAACTCTTTAAAGAACAAGGTGTTGAGCGTAGTAAACTGGCATTTTTAGATGCCCTACTGAAGCTTAGACAAATTTGTTGCCACCCTAAATTGGTAGATAGTGAAACTTCTGAAGTAGGTGCTAAATTGACTTGGCTGGGAGAACACCTGCCTGAAATGCTTGCGCAAGGTCGTAAAGTGATTATTTTCAGCCAGTTCACCTCAGTACTTGATTTGATAGCAGCGCATTGCAATGAACTGAATATCACATTCAGTATGCTCACGGGTCAAACACGTCACAGAGATAGAGTCATCTCGACGTTCACAGAAGGTGAGAGCAATGTGTTTTTGATTAGTTTAAAAGCGGGTGGAACCGGACTGAATCTGACACAAGCTGACACTGTGATCCATTTTGATCCCTGGTGGAATCCGGCGGTAGAAAATCAAGCGACTGATAGAGCGTATCGAATAGGACAAGATAAGCCTGTTTTTGTCTATAAATTAATTATGGCTGACTCAATAGAGCAAAAAGTGTTTACTATGCAGCAGCAAAAGCAGGCTCTGGTCGATGCTTTATTTAATGATAAGCATATGAGTTTCAATAGTTTTAACGAGGAGCAAATGCTTGCACTATTACAAAGCTAAAAAAGTTAAAATTATTTTGAACTAACTCGATTGAGGGCAGTCTATAAGTACAGTGATGCAGAATTACTGTTTTATTTCCCCCCTTAACTTACTTGTTTTTAATGGCCAACTTATAGTTGGCCATTTTTTTTAATGTTTTTCATCATTCCACATTTGATCCACATTGTGTTGCTTTAATTACCCTATCGCTTACTTACTTTAGTTAATTGCAGCCGATTTGGAGTCGATTATGCTTTGCCATCAACAATCTGAATTAAGTTTTATTGAGCCACTTTCACCTTGTGATCAGGATTTACTTTCAGAAGTTGCCAGTAGTGAAGATCTTTCAAGCATTTTAACTATGCTTTTATTTGATGAAACTTTATCGTATGAGCTAAAGCAAAGTGTTAAAGCTCAGCTTAAACAACTAAAATGTCTAAAGACTCAGTAATAAAATAAGAAACCATGCCACATATTCTAATTGTTGAAGATGAATATGACATTGCCGAGCAGGTGATGTTATTTTTTAAAGCCGCTCAATTCGAAGTCACCCATATTGCCGATGGTGCTGAGGTTGTCGATTGGGTTGCTCAACATAAACCTGATGCCATTTTAATGGACATTATGATCCCCAGCAAAGATGGGGTTGAATGTATGAAGCAGATCAGACAATTTTCAATGGTGCCTATTTTGATGATGACGGCAAAAGTCGCTGAAGCTGACAGGCTAAGAGGCCTTGAGTTTGGTGCTGATGATTATGTCTGTAAGCCTTTTAGTGCTGCTGAACTTGTGATGCGAGTTAGGGCTATTCTTCGTCGTTGCGCCCCTTTAGAGGCTAAAGATGAAAAAATACTGGTGGATGAAGAGCAGCTATTGATAAAGCTTAAAGGCCAAGCTTTACCGTTAACTAAAGTTGAGTTTGATATATTTGCACTGCTTTACAAAGCGCCTAGTCGTGTTTTCTCTCGTCAACAAATTCTAGACTTTATTCAACCAGATAACTTTGATATTTCAGATCGTGTTATCGACAGCCATATCAAAAATATTCGTAAGAAAATTAAGCAAATAGGCGTATCTTCTAAGCTGGTAGGTTCTGTGTACGGGGCTGGGTATCGCTTTGATGAACAGCAAATAGACACGGCAGTTTAACCCATTAGTGAACCCTCGCCTTGACTAAGGTATTATCAGCCTAATAATAATATTAAGAGGTTGATATGATTGATTCATTTCTCTCGCAATTAACTTGGGTGCATGGTTTTGTAGGCATCCTGGGCGTTGCTGCTCCTTTGCCTTTTTTCTGGCAACGCCTTGTAAAAAAACAATCTTTAATCCATCAACTTGAATTACAACTTGAGCAACACATTGCTCAACAAGCACAATTGCAACAGGCTCACAAAGCAGAGCAGCAATTAACGCAACAGCTACAAAGTGATAAGTTGCAGCTACATGGTCAAGTTCAACAAACTCAAGCTCGCTTAAGTGAAAAACAACTTCAGGCGCAACAATTCCATAAGCTTTGGCAACAGGGTGAACAAAATTTACAAACGCTACAGCAAGAGAAAAGTCTCATAGCGGTTGAGTTAGCTGAATTAAAGGCGTCATCAGAGCAAAAACAAGCTGCATTAGAAGCTCAGCTTAATCATTTAGAGCAAACTAAGACTCAATTGAAACAAGAGTTTGAAAACTTAGCGAATCAAATTTTTGAGGAAAAGTCACAGCGTTTTGGACAACAGAGCCAAGAGCGAATTGGTCAATTGCTGCAACCAGTTCAAGGTGAATTAAAAGGCTTTCGTGACAAAATGGAAGCCATTCACAGTGAAGAACTCAAACAACGCGCAGCATTAAAAACTGAGCTGTTACACCTACAAGCTAATAATAAATCAATCACTGAACAAGCAGATAAATTAACGACTGCACTGCAAGGACAAAAGAAAACCCAAGGTAATTGGGGAGAGCTTATGCTTGAAAATGTTTTAGACAGTGCGGGTTTAAGAGCGGGTGATGATTACAAAAGAGAAGCGTCTTTTACCACTGAAGTTGGCAAGTTTAGACCGGATGTATTGGTTTACCTTCCTCAACAAAGGCACTTAATCATTGATGCTAAAACATCATTAAATGCATACACACGCTATGTGAATGCACAGTGTGATGCTGAAGCGCAAACCGCCTTAGCACAGCACTATCAGGCTGTGGCAGATCGTATTAAGGAATTGGGCGATAAACGGTATGAAAAACTACCTGGGATCAACTCACCCGAAGTGGTGATCATGTTTATTCCTATAGAGTCGGCATTTGTTGCGGCAGTCAAACATAATCCAGCCATCTATCAACATGCGTTAGAACATAATGTATTAGTGGCGACACCCACTACGCTCTTAACCAGCCTTAACATTGTCAAACAGCTTTGGCGTTTTGAGGAGCAATCAAAGCATAGTCGTGAACTCGCTTTACGTGCCGAGCGTTTTTATAACAAGCTCAATGGTTTTCTCAATAGCATGGAAGGGGTGGGTACTCAATTAGATAAAGCCAAAGAGAGTTATGAGAAAGCATTTTCTCAGCTTTATGCTGGCAAAGGTAATTTAATCAAACAAGCTTCAGAGTTTAAGGAGCTCGGCGTGTCAGTCACTAAAGAGCTTCCTGAGTCTTTGCAAGAAAAAGCGCGATTAGAGCTAGAATAGTAATAAAAAGGAGCCTTTTGGCTCCTTTGTTCTCTCAGTTTTGTTGGGTTAACTGTTTTGTCTTAAATTAGGGTTATGACATCTGGCTTTTTGCCCTTTTCGTTGCAATGACACAAATAAGTTCATAGTCAGAGGGTGTGTTTTAACATCTTGCCAAATTACACTGCTTGCAGGTGGGCAAAGAGAGTGTTGTATGTAATTTCTTAGTACTTCACCATCCATGTTTAGCTTTTCAGGTACTCGAACATGTGTGATAACACCGTATTCACTGAACTTCACTTCATCTAGTTGCCAAGTGCCCATCATAAATTGCTTTGAGAAATAGCGTGCAATGCGAGTCTGCGAGTCATCTGACAGTGGTGTTTGTGCTTGAGTTGCGGGTACACTAGCCCAATAAAAAACCGCAAAAATAGTCAGGAAGACAAGCCCAATAGAGACTAATTTGAACGATGAGCTGCGAGATTTTTGGGTGCTATTTTGCTTTTGGCGCGTTTCAATGATTTTTGCCCAATCGCCATGTTTTAAAGTTGGTTGAGACATATTCTTTCTCCCGTGTTAATGGCGTTATTAAAACAAACCAATGTGGAAGAAAAATGGAGTGAATGTGGAGTAAATTTGTAGGCTTAGAAGAGCCTACAAATTGAGTTGTTAAGCTCTAGGTATTGCACTTAATTGGCAAAGTGAGCTGAACACACAATCCACCTGACTTTCCATGTTTGAGTACGATTTTTCCTGCTAAAGCCTGAACTAAGCTTTGACAAATTGACAAACCCAACCCTGAACCGCCTAAGGCCCGAGAGCGAGACTTGTCAACTCTGTAAAGTCGATCAAAAAGTCTTGGTAAGTCTTCATCACTCACACCAGGGCTAGAGTCATCGAGTTGAATAAAGACCTTTGTTTCATTTGCTCTTACTTTCAGTCTGACATGTCCCGGCGCATCCGTGTAGAGACAAGCATTTTTCGCAAGGTTGAGGATCACTTGCTCGAGCTTAGATTGATCCGTTTTCAATACCGTATTTGCAGTAAAGTCGATGTCACTTATAAACCTAAGCTGATTTTGCTCTGTAAGCATTTTAATATCGGACATAAACTTTTGCGTAAGCTGGTGTAAATTGATTTCTTGCAAGTCGATATAGAGTGCTTTGTTTTGCAATTGAGATAATTGGTATACATCAGAAATAAGATTATTAAGCTGTGCAATTTTGTCATTGATCTTGCCGTAGGCTAAAAGCTTATCGTCAATCAGGTTATGTTCTAGGGCTTCAATATGTAGTTTGAGTACACTTAGAGGAGTGCGAAGTTCATGAGAAATATCAGCAAGCATTTGTTCCTTTTGTTCAAGGTTATGCTGATACATTTGAGCCTTATAGTGAGTATTTTTTTGCTTTATGTAGTAAGCATAAATAATAAAACCACTCACAGCTGAGATGAGTAAACTGGCTAATAACCAAATGCGTTTTTGTAAGGTTTCATTTTCTAGCTCGATAGTCGTTAACGCATGTTTCTTTTCTTCTTGCGCAAGCTTTAAAGATTTAAGTAGATTATCTAAGCGCTTCTTAATAGTGACGGCATCACGATCTTCGATATTTTTAGCATAGGTTTTTAAGTTGGCAGTTGCATCTAGTAAGTATGCATAGGCTTTTTCATAGTTTCCTTGTTGCGAATAGGCTTTACTTGAGTACAAGTTATATTGATGAGTAAAAAAAGCTGACTTAAATTGCGCTGCAAGTGGTTTTGACAGCGCAAGATATTCTAGGGCGATTTCAGGCTGCTGATGCTGAATATAGGCTTGGGCTAAATGAATATAAGACCAAAACTTGCGAACAGTTGATTCTGTCTTTTCTGCATAAGCATGTTCTTTTTTCGCATGCCAGAGACTTTTTTCAGGCTTATTTTGCTTGAAGTAAATATTAAATAAGGTACCGTGAGCGCTTGATAGCCCTTCATTTGCATCTAACTGGGTTAATAATGAAATGGCTTCATTTAATTGAGGAATGGCATTTTGATAGTCGTCACCTTTAGCTGAAAGCTGTGCAAGTGTTAATGCCGTGGATGCTATATTTCGTTTGTGGCCGGTTTTTTTGTCATAAACCAGAGCCTGCTCAAGGAAAAAGCGCGCCTTTTTGCCATTACGTAATACATTTGATAAACCAAATAGGTTGTAGTAATTAGCTGCTTTAAGCCCATAATCATCTGAGCTTTCTAACATTTTTTGTGCGTTAATCTGCAGTTCCATCGCCTTATCAAATGCACCTTGGGCTTCATACAAAACACCAAGGTTTATCATTGATTGCGCTATAAGATCGTCATCATTTAACGAAAGCGCGATTTGCTTTGCAGCTAAGTAATAATATTCCGCTTTATCCGTATTCATGTTTCTACGGAAATTAACCCCTAACTCTTTGTTCACGTCATATCTAAATTCAAGAGTTTGTTCTGGTAGAGTAAGTAACGGTAAAAGTAGTTCTATGGCCTGGTTATATTGCGCTTGCTCACGAGCTATTTTGGCTCTTTGTAAATTAACCTGAGGTTGAAAAATTAACTGTTTTTCTCGTTCGAGCGTTTTCAGTGCGACATCTAGTTTACCTTCCTTGGTGAGCTTTTTGGCTTCAGAAATTATTTCTGATGTTAACGGTGCGGCACTTAAACTAAAGGCCAAAGCCGCTAACAACAAGGTAAAACGTTTCATGTTGCTTTGTTGAAGGGAATTATTTATTGAATCTTAAGCGCAAATTGTGATTGAAATGTGGAGTGTAAAGGCCCTTTACATATTTTTAGTTAGGTTACTCTAAATGATAAAAGGGCCCGATAGGGCCCTTTGCTGATAAGGAACTATATGACTCAAAAATTAGAACTGGTTCATGGTGTTGGCTTCACCACCTGCTTTTAGTGCATTGTCACCTGAGAAGTACTCTTTGTGCGTATCACCGATGTTTGAACCTGCTAGGTCTTGGTGTTTCACTGACGCTTGTTCACGGCGGATTTCTTGACGTTGAACATCACGTACATAAGCCAGCATGCCTAGGTCACCGAAATAGCCTTCAGCAAGAATATCTGTGCTTAGTGCAGCCGTGTGATAAGTTGGTAGCGTGATTAAGTGATGGAAAATACCCGCTTCACGTGCGCCATCTTTTTGGAAGTTCTGTACTAGTACATCTGCCGCCGCTGCAAGTTCAGAGCTATCTAGTTCAGGTGCCATCAATGCTCTGATGTCTTGAGACGGATCAGGGTAAGCAGATAAGTCTTTACCTTGTGCTTGCCATTCTGCGTACACTTGCTCTCGGAACTTAAGCGTCCAGTTGAATGATGGAGAGTTGTTGTAAACTAACTTCGCATTGGGTACTTGCTCACGAACACGATTAACAAGCTCAGCGATTTGTTTTACGTTTGGCTTTTCAGTTTCAATCCACAGTAGGTCAGCACCCGATTGTAAACTAGTCACACAATCTAGTACCACGCGGTCTTTTTCTGTACCCTCTTTGAATTGGTATAAACCATTGTCTAGGCGAACAGGCTTACAAAGCTCACCATTTAATTTCATCGCCATTTCACCTTCTTCAAGGTCTGCACCACTTGACACTGGTGTTGTGTCTAAGAATGCGGTGTACTGACTCGCTAAGTCGCCCGGTGTTTTAGATACTGGCACTTTTTGTGTCAGGCTTGCACCTAATGAATCTGTACGCGCTACAATCACACCATCTTCAACACCTAGTTCAAGGAATGCATAACGAACTGCGTTGATTTTTGCTAAGAAGTCTTCATGCGGCACAGTTACTTTACCTGCTTGGTGCCCACACTGTTTTGCATCTGATACCTGGTTTTCAATTTGAATAGCACATGCGCCCGCTTCAATCATTTTCTTAGCAAGTAGGTATGTTGCTTCTTCGTTACCGAAACCCGCGTCGATATCTGCAATAATTGGTACGACATGTGTTTCGAAGTTGTCGATTTTGCTCAGTACAGCTTCAACATCACCATCGTTTGCTTTTGCTTCATCTAGCTCTTTGTATAGGTGATCGAGTTCACGCGCATCTGCTTGCTTCAAGAAAGTATAGATTTCTTCGATAAGCGCAGGTACTGAGGTTTTCTCGTGCATACTTTGGTCAGGTAGTGGACCAAATTCAGAGCGAAGTGCCGCAACCATCCAGCCACTTAGGTAAACATAAGAGCGCTTAGTCGTTTTTTGATGGCGCTTGACAGCCATCATCATTTGCTGTGCTGTGAAGCCGTGCCAACACCCTAGAGACTGGGTGTATTGACTGCTATCTGCGTCATAAGCAGCCATGTCTTCACGCATCACTTTTGCTGTGTACTTTGCGATGTCTAAGCCTGTTTTAAAGCGGTTTTGCAAGTTCATACGGCTTGCAAACTCTGGGCTGATTGATTGCCATGTATTACCCTGTGTTTGGCAAAGTGTGCTGAAGTGGTCAAGTTTTGATTGATAGCTAGTCATAATAAAAATCCTTCGAACGGGTTGCTGTATAACTTTTTATTCATGTTTATGAGAGTGACACCATAAAGCTGTTGGTTATTTGCTCTGTTTGGCGCTTAATTCAACACTAGGCCGATTTTTGTGATTTTTTAAATTTATAGTTGTTATCCCGGGTATTCTTTTTATGAATGACTTAGGGGTTAGGTTTTCGCTGTTTTTAAGATATGGTTTGTCTAAACCCGTTCAAATTTTATGCTTAGGAAGATATTCATGAGTGCAACAGTTCAACAAGCTGGCTTAACCATAGATCAGCAACTTTATGACTTCGTTAATCAACAGGCTTTGCCTGGTACAGGCTTGCAAGTAGAGACTTTTTGGCAAGGTTTTGCAGATCTGGTCAATGAACTTACACCAATCAATAAATCATTACTGACAAAGCGCGATACACTGCAGTTGCAGATTGATGCCTTTCATAAGCAGCAAGGTCAATGGGATGCAGAGGCTTATAAATTATTTTTATCTGAAATAGGTTACTTAGTACCTGAACCTGAAGAAGCAACGATCACCACTGAACACGTTGAACCTGAGATTGCGCTCACAGCAGCCCCACAGCTGGTTGTGCCTGTAAGCAATGCGCGTTTTGCATTGAATGCGGCGAATGCAAGGTGGGGCTCGCTCTATGATGCTTTGTACGGCACAGACTTATTGCCAGAAAAAGACGGCGCTGAAAAGCAAAAAGCGTATAACCCGGTGCGTGGCTTTAAAGTCATGGCTTACGCTAGACAGTTTTTAGATATTGCCCTGCCGCTGCAATCAGGTTCTCACATTGAGAGTACTAATTACTCAGTGCTAGACGAACAACTTGTTGTTACTTTGAATGACAGCTCGCAAGTCTCGCTTTCGACACCAGCACAGTTTGTGGGTTATCAAGGTCAGGCACAGAATCCAACGGCTTTATTGTTCAAGCATCATGATTTACACATCGAAATTCAAATTGACCCGCATAACCCTATCGGACAAGCCGACAAAGCGGGGATCAAAGACGTATTACTCGAAGCCGCGTTAACGACCATTATGGACTGTGAAGACTCTGTGGCCGCTGTCGATGCCGAAGATAAAGTGGGTGTTTACGGCAATTGGCTAGGCTTGATGAAAGGCACCCTAACGGATACGTTTATTAAAGATGGTCAAGAACTGACGCGCAGCTTAGCAACCGATCGTGAATATACCAGTAAAAGTGGTGAGCGTTTGAGCTTGAAAGGTCGTAGCATGATGTTTGTGCGCAATGTCGGGCATTTAATGACGAACCCTGCGATCTTAGATCAAAATGGTGAAGAGATCTTTGAGGGGATCATGGATGCGGTGATCACGTCGCTGTGTGCAATGCACGATCTGCAGGGCAACAGCCCATTTAAAAACTCGACAGCGGCGAGTGTTAATATCGTTAAACCTAAAATGCATGGTCCAGAAGAAGTCGCTTTTACCAATACCCTTTTCTCTCGTGTTGAAAGTTTACTCGGTTTGCCAGAAAACACGTTAAAAATGGGTATTATGGACGAAGAGCGCCGCACTTCCGTGAATTTAATGGCATGTATTAACGAAGCCAAATCTCGAGTGGTGTTTATTAATACTGGGTTCTTAGACAGAACCGGTGATGAAATTCACACTTCTATGGTCGCGGGTCCGGTATTGCCAAAAGCTCAGATCAAGGCACAACCTTGGATAGCGGCATATGAAGATCAAAATGTCGATATTGGTCTAAAATGCGGTTTCAGTGGCAAGGCGCAGATCGGTAAAGGCATGTGGCCGATGCCAGATAAAATGGCAATGATGATGGAGCAAAAGTTGGCTCATCCTAAATCGGGTGCCAATACGGCTTGGGTGCCTTCTCCAACAGCGGCAACGCTGCATGCGATGCATTACCATCAAGTGGATGTTTTTGCTATTCAGGCTGAGCTGAAAGCGCGTCAACAAGCGTCGCTCGACGACTTATTAACGCCACCTTTGCTGCTTGATGCAGAGCTAAGCAAAGAAGATATTCAATCTGAACTTGAGAATAACGCCCAAGGCATTTTGGGCTATGTGGTGCGTTGGATAGACCAAGGCGTTGGCTGTTCAAAAGTGCCTGATATTAATCATATTGGTTTAATGGAAGACCGAGCGACTTTGCGTATTTCAAGTCAACATATCGCGAACTGGCTGAAACATGGCATTTGTACACCGGAGCAAGTACAAGCGACATTTGCCAAGATGGCTGAAGTGGTCGATACGCAAAATCAGCACGATACAGACTATAAGCCAATGGCATCAAGTAATGAGAGCCTTACCAGTAATCTAGCGTATCAAGCGGCGTTAGCCTTAGTATTCGAAGGTGAACAGCAACCTAATGGCTACACAGAGCCGCTGTTACATAGTTACCGGCTTAAATACAAAGCGGCAAATAATTAAAGTGCTCACTTAACCAATTTCTTTCCTAGATTGATGCCAACGTAAAGTTGGCATTTTTCGTTTGTTACCCATAAAAATCCATTTAATTAAAAAAACTTAAAATGTGATGTTGTAACACTTGTTGTTTTGTTATATTGTAACAACTGTTTTAAGTGATGTACTTTCTTTTCCCTTGAAAAGATGAATTTATAAACTAATCGCCCGTATTAGTTTATGAGTATCGATTCAGTTAAAGAGTACGCTTTAGGCGGAGGGTTTTCTCAGTTTCCCTCCGCCTTTTTTATACCCCGTTTTTCTCTTTAAACATGTAAAGCCCCTTTACAAATAAATAGATATTTTTGACGAAACGAGAGTTAGTTCTAGTCCCTCAAACAATTGAGGGTTGGGTATTCCTGTTTTTCAGAATAAAAAAAGCTGACAATAGCCAGCTTTGGTAATACCCAATTAGGGCATTATGCGTAAACTTTATTGTTAGAGTGGACCTTTATTGTCACTCGGCGTTTGCCATAAACTATGCCAGATGTAATTGCCGTGAATGTAATATAAATCATCGCTATGAATTACAGCCCTGTCTAATCCACCCCATACATATGGCGCGGTCTCAGCGCTAATACTTGAATAATCTACTTTGCTGCTACCAAGGTAATTAAGTGCTGGCGCTTCTGTTGTATCTATTTCAAATGAAGCAAGCTCGCTCACTCTATGCCATAAATATGAAGTGCTGTTATCAGATTGACTTTGCCATGTCTCGACAGGCATGGTGAATCGTAATACACCTGAGCCAGTCGCCAAAAAGCTGAGTGATTTATAGTCCCACTCTGCAGGGGTGTAAGCATTTGCAAATACCTTCTCATTAACGATTTTCGGATTTGTGATATCTGAAATATCAAATAGTGTGACTTTGGCGCCATTTTCAACCTCTTGCGCATTTGGAGCTTGCCAATCTTGAATATTTTGTCCGATACCAAGCAGTAAGTTTTCACTGACAGGGTGTAAGTAGGCTGAATACCCAGGAATTTCTAATGCGCCTGCAATTTTAGGCTTTGTTTTATCAGCTAAATCGACAACATAAAGAGGGTCTATTTGTCTAAACGTCACGATAAACGCTCTATCTTCAGAAAAACGAACTGCATAAATATTCTCATCAACTAAGCCCTGCTCATTGGTTTTGCCGATGGGAGTGGGATGCGTATCGTTAGGCAGTTTTGCAATGGGCGCTAATGAGTTCTCTTGTTGTTGTAAAACAAATAACTGATGTTTAAATGGCGAGAAACCAGCAGACTCGTCAAAAGGTAAATTAGTTGTGGTGACAATACGCAAATCGTTATTAAATTCGCTGAACCTTAAATTCTCTGGTCCTCTGCCTAAGTGCCCTTCGACAGCGCCTGTTGCTGTGTACTCTAGGGTATCGGTCAGGTCAAACTTATGAATAACGGTTTTTACTGTATCATCTTGAGATACAGTACCGTGTGTATAAAGTGCATTCTCTGAAGCATATATCCCATAGATATTCGTGTTGATACAAAGCGACTCTCTTTGTTCAGGGTTACTTAAATTAACCTTAGTAATGGTAATAATACTGTCGAACCCATCTTTATCTGATGCATCAGATGAAATATAACAGTTATCTGGCGTGACCAACTCTTCACTATTCTGATTGGCTGTATTAACAATGTTTGGTGTCAGTTCAGCGAGTTGCACTTTACTGAGGTTTTGATAGTTTGCCAGCACAGTCGCTTCATCACTATTACTCGTATCAAATCCAGTAAAATTAGGATGGTAGTTGCTCACTAGATAAAGAGACCCATCAATAACTCTGCTATCGATTAATCCCCCTTCAATTTTAAATTGGTGCTTGATGGCGGCTTGACTAGGTTGACTGACATCAACCAGGCTTAACTCAAATTCATTATCACCGTAATAGAAAAATGGCTCTACAGTCGCTGCTATGTCATTTGCTATGGGGAATGAAAAGTAGCTAGGTGAATAATTTAAAATAGCGAGTGTATTATCATGGAGGTAGAGCTGTTGGTCTGAACTGTGTACGTCAGAATAAGTCAGGTTTTGTATAGGGTTCATTTCGCCCTTTTCATTGCGTTGCATGATACGAATATAGTTTTCACCTTCATTTGAATCATGATCTATATCGTTAAATGAATTTGCAGCAATAAATAAAAACTCACCGTCATATTTAATTCTGTCAGCTTCATCAACATTTTGCTCTTGTTGGTTTGTTTGAGAGAAGTCTTCTGATGTTGAAGGCGAAGCAGTTGCATCGTTTTCTGGAGCATCATAGTTAGAAAGGCGCGCTTGATAACGTTTGAATAATCCGTTCTTAAGGTTTTGAGAAAATTGAAACTCAGATGCTTTGATAAGTGGCGCTGCCGATACTTTTATATCATTTAATTTTGGAATCTTTTGTTCATCTATTGGTGGCGTATCTGTGCTATTACTACCTCCACAGCCGATTAAAATACCTAATGTCAGTGAACTGAGTAAAAGAGAACGTTTCACTTTGGGCTCCTTGAAAGTGATTAAGTTAAAAGTCGTTGTGTGTTTTTTAATCTTAATCAGCCTGCCTAGAATATCTGTTATTTTAGCTAGGCGAATTGTTATTTAATGTAACCGAGCATAGAAAAATAACTTAGGAGTGGTAAATTATAGTCAGGGAAATAGAAGGGTTTGATTTTGAAAGCTTCTTTAAAGTATTTATTGCTGTTGGCTGCGTTAACGACGTCCAGATTAGGTTTAGCTGCTGAGTCTGCAACTTGCTCGCAAGCCAATGAGGAATGTATTGAAATTGGTCAATGGCAGGTGTCGCTAGCCGTTGGGGGCGGTGTACTGACAAACCCTTTGCAAGGTGGCGAAAATATCCCTCTCATTGTGGTGCCTTATGTCAGTTACTACAATGAACAGTTTTTTCTTGAAAACACCACACTTGGTTATACATTTCAAGAAGCTGAACACTTTGACATAAGTGCTATTTTAGAACTCAATGGTGAGCAAAAGCATTTTAATCGGCTGCATGCCGGTAATATTATTGGCGTTGATGGTGCGCTCAGTGAAGGTGGAAACTCTGAAGTCCCAACTTCTCCTGATTCGAACGGGTCTGAAGACCTTTTCCCTGATACAGATAAACCTGCTGAACCAAAACGTCTTCCAACTTTAGATGATATTGCCAAGCGCGATTGGGCTATAGATGCCGGTGTACTTGCCCATTGGTATATAGGTAAACAGCATAAAATAACCGCTCAGTGGTCACATGATGTCAGTGGCGTTTATAAAGGTCAGTATATTAAAGCCAGTTATAAATACCAGCTTCCCGTTTTTGACTGGCCTGCGAGATTACAGCTTTCTGTTGGGTTTGACTGGCAAAGTGCTGAGCTTCTTGACTATTACTATGGTCTAAATAGTAAAGATAACGTAGAGCAAGCGTACTATTATCAGGGTAAACAAGGTGTGTCACCTTTTCTTGGGGTGGTATTTAATTACCGGATTAATAAGCAATGGCAGTTTAAATTCAGTGCCAAGCGTGCTTTCTTATCGAGTGCGATAACTGATAGCCCATTAGTGAATGATAAGCACCAAGATTATGTATTTATCGGGGGGCTTTATGAGTTTTAGTCGCCTATTATTCATATTGGTTTCGAGTTGTTTATTCGCCTCTCTTGCAAATGCGCAAAGCGCTTCTGAACATGATAATCAATATGTGACCTCCCTTGCTATAAAGCCTATCACCTGCGTTGTGAAAAGTTTAGGTGAAGCATGCCAAATGAAAACGAACGTGACTTGGCAGTCACCTGTGCCGCAGAGTGTGTGTTTGTTTCAGGATAAACAGCAACTGAAGTGTTGGGCTAAGCAAAATCAAGTATCTGAAATTTTTGATGTGACACTCGAAAAAACCATGGTATTCAGCTTGCGTGATAAGAAGCAAAATACATTAGTTGAACAAACCATCAAGGTGCATGCATTGAGTAGTCGAAAGTATCGCCGAAAGTTAAAGTCTGATTGGAGTTTATTTTAATGTCTAAAGTTATTTTAGTTGAAGACGATGTTCGCTTAGCCACTTTGACTGCGCAATTTTTAAAAGCAAATGGGTTTGAAGTAGAGATGATCCATGATGGGGCTGACGCTGCTAAGCAGATCATTGCTATGCAACCTGATATCGTGATTTTAGATATTATGCTACCGAATCAAGATGGGTTCAGTATTTGCCGTGCCATTAAAGACGAATATTCTGGGCCTGTATTGTTTTTAAGTGCCAAAGATAGCGACTTTGATCAAGTCAAAGGACTCGAGATTGGGGCAGACGATTATGTTATTAAGCCTGTTGAGCCTTTTGTGCTATTAGCGCGTTTAAATGCCCTACTCCGTCGTTGTCAAAATAAGCCAGTAAATCAAGATTCTCTAACCCTAGGTACATTACAAATAGATAAATCAGATCGCCGAGTTTACCTTGATAGCGAGGAGGTTGAGCTAACCAGTTATGAGTTTGATTTATTGTGGGCGCTAGCAAGCAACGCGGGTGAAACTCAAAGCAGAGAGTTTATCTATAAACATGTAGTAGGCAGAGAATATGATGGACTTGATCGCAGTGTCGATGTGCGCATTTCACGTCTTCGCAAGAAGCTAGGAGATAACCTAGAGCAACCATTTAGGCTCATCACAGTATGGGGTAAAGGCTACTTATGTTCGAAGTCAGCTTGGGATTAATCAAGCGTGGTTCGTCTTCTTATTAGTCTCTACTTGGTAGTCATAACCAGTATTATTGTTATCAATCAAGCCAGTGACTATGTTTGGCAAAATTGGGTAACACAAGCCCCAGATGAACTTCGTCATGCCAAACAAGTTGCTAATGTCATGCGGGCACACATTACCTCGCCAGCACAGCTGCAAGCGAGTTATCAGGGGTTAGATATTGATAGCATCGCTTGGTTAGACGAGCAGCGCACTCAATTATTAAATGGTGAAGTGCTGACAACCTATAATGAGCAGGGTCAGGCATTATTGAGTTTTTTACTTATTGATAATTATACCTTAGTTCAACTAGGGCCATTTTTACCCTCAGAACCGGCGTCGAATAAACTATACCTTTTCAAATTCATCTCTTTTCTGGTGTTAGGGTTATTGTTGATTGTTTGGTTAAGACCTTTATGGCTAGACCTGATGCAATTTAAGGGAGTTACAGAACAATTAGCGCAAGGCAACTTAAATGTAGAACGAAAGACTTCTCGCTTTTCTGCCATTTCTGATCTCACCGAGCAATTTCATATTATGGCGCAAAAAGTCGCTAATTTGATGACGGATCAAAAGCAGCTCGTTAATGCGGTTTCTCATGAACTTCGTACTCCGCTTGCGAGATTAAAATTTGCGTTGGCTATGCTACAAAGTGCACAGCCTGAGCAAGTTTCTGGTATGCAACAAGATGTTCAAGAGATGGAGTCATTAATCGATGAAATGCTCAGTTACGCACGTTTAGAAATCGCGGGTGAGCAGTTAAGTTGTGAAGAGTTTAATCTATCAGAGCTAATGCAGGCGCAGCTTGATAAGTTGCAAGGGCATAGTAGTAAAGAAGTTACCGCATCTATTTCATCAGGTATTAAAGTCAATGCCAATGCGCATTACCTTGCTCGTGTATTACAAAATTTACTGCAAAATGCTGATAAATATGGTGCTAGCCAAATTGATGTATCTCTGAGAGAGGTTGAACAGCAGGTGATTATTGTGGTTGAAGATGATGGTGAAGGGGTAGCAGAAGACCAATACGAGAGCGTGTTTATGCCTTTTGTTCGACTAGAAAAGAGCCGTAATAAGCACCTTGGTGGCTATGGGCTTGGTTTGGCCATAGTGAAAAAAATAGTGAGTTGGCACAAAGGGCAATGTGTGGTCGCAAAAAGTAAACTTGGTGGCGCGAGTTTCGTGATCACTCTACCAAAATGAGCTTTATCACAGTTAGAAAGGAAAGATTTAGAAGCGTTATCAAAAATATCAAAGGCCTTAATTAAGGCCTTTTTTGCTAATACAAACTATTCGAATTCTAAGGTGATGTAATTTGTGACGAATGGGTCAATGGTAATCGTACCTGTTGCATAGGATTTTCTGTCAACACCTCTGGTTTGCGCTTTAATGTAATATTTACCAGCAGGCAGCGTAATATTCTCATTAAAGGTCGTATCAAACTTAGTTCTTGTTTTTATTAACCAGCCTTCAGGTGAGTACTCATATAAGTAAGCTTCGAATGCGACATTACCAATACGAGGGTGAAAAGATCGTCCTATTTTAAGGATTGTTTTTTCGTTTGGATTACGCTCTGCTTTAGTTATGGTTGTTTGTCCATAATCTCGCGACGTTTTTTCAGCTGTGATAATAGAGATGTTTTCACTGCGAACCGAATAATTACCAGATTGATTGGGTGTGTTTGTTACAGGAGATGATGGGCTTGTAGAACCAAGGATACCGTTTATTGCACCGTTAACGCCGTCTTTAACTGTGCGCTCAACGGTCGTTGTTGAACAGCCTGATAGTACAGTCATAGCGGTGAATAATAACGCGAGTTGAGTCTTCATATTTCTTCCTAGTCGTTTTGGCTTACCTTAAAGTTCAAAAGTACACACTTTTGAATGCGTTATTATTAAACAATTTACCCGTTATCTGCAATAAATAATATCTAAAATAGGGGCAAGGAGTGTATTTAGTAATCAACGCGCTTGCGAAGTTGTTTTGTTTGGCCTTTTTTGACTTTGCTATCGACGCGTTTACGTTGTGAGCTTCGGGTAGGTTTTGTATCCCTTCGTGCCTTTTGAACTTTAATCGCATCTAAAATAAGGGCTTTTAAGCGCTCTAATGATTCTTCTTTATTCATTTCTTGGCTACGGTGCGACTGCGCTTTGATGACAATGACCCCCTCTTTGGTGATCCTAGAGTCTTTTAGCGCAAGTAGCCTTTCTTTATAAAATTGTGGCAACGATGAACGTTTAATATCGAACTTTAAATGAATGGCGGTTGATACTTTATTGACGTTTTGACCCCCAGCGCCTTGGGCGCGGATCGCGCTGAACTCTAATTGCCAAGCTGGAATTTCAACATTGTTGGATAAAACTAACATGTCACGTCTCGAGGTTTTTACTTAATATTAAGAGTTTAACATGTTGGCAGTAGATGTTTGCAGTTTTGAAGATATGTCGTGTCCAAGCAATTGTTTAAGAAAAATCACGGCATCCATGCCATGGCAAGTGCTTGGGAATTAGTGGCCTAGTTGGTACTTATGCGCTAATTGTTGTTGTGAATACTGAAGAGCGCGTTTTGTTGCTTGTAATAAGTCTTTACCCTTGGCTTTAATCTGCATACTTGGCAAGCCTGGCAATAATAACTCAATGCTGCATTGCTTCATGCTGGTGGCTTTATCTTGATGTATGTCTTTTACATTGATAGTAATTTTACGGATGTTTTTACTGTACTTAGACAGCTTGCTATTCACCAGCCGTGAAATTTGCATTTTTGTCGCAGCATTTTGTAATTTGTCTTGTAGCGTCAAAATTAGTTTCATCGTGTAAATTCCAATCAGTTTATAAAGTTTTATCGCGATATATTGCAGCGATGGAATTAATCTACTAATGTAATAGAAAAGAAAAAAGCTGATTAAATCTTACTTAGGGTTCGGTGAAATCGAATGATTACTAACATTAATTACAACCACCTCTACTACTTTTGGCAAGTAAGCCGCCATGGCAGCATCGCGGCAGCCAGTAAAGTGTTACATCTGACACCACAAACGGTCAGTGCACAAATTACCAGTCTTGAACATCGACTAGGTAAACCATTATTTTTACGTGAAGGGCGAGGTTTACGACTCACTGAGTTTGGTCAAGTCACTAAACAGTATGCCGATGATATGTTTGCCATTGCCGAAGAGTGGCTGGAGACGACTCAAGGTGATATGAGCAATGTCTCTAAAACGCTTAGGGTAGGTATCTCCGATTCCTTACCTAAATCTTTGGTATCTAAATGGTTAGCGCCTTTGATTGAAAACGAACGTATTTCGAATTTACATTGTATT
Source organism: Pseudoalteromonas sp. NFXS53 (assembly GCF_056629255.1). NCBI lineage: Bacteria > Pseudomonadati > Pseudomonadota > Gammaproteobacteria > Alteromonadales > Pseudoalteromonadaceae > Pseudoalteromonas > Pseudoalteromonas sp. NFXS53. The sequence continues at coordinate 213,329 of NZ_JBWVBR010000001.1, forward strand.
GATGGCCAACAAGCGGAGCTACTGGCGCAAATGGCAACCCACAAGCTTGATTTGGTATTAGCCGATAAGCCATTAGATAGCAGTCTGCCGTTTAAGGCTTTTTGCCATGAGATAGGCAAGAGCCAACTGGGCTTTTTTGGTAAAGCCAGCTTACAAAGCAGTGTACAAACGCAATTCCCTAACTTACTGAGTGAGCTGCCTGTCATTTTACCAGCTAAAACCAGCCCGGTGACAAGCGCGATTAAGTTTTGGTTAGAAGACCTAGAGTTAGAGGTATCTGTAGCGGGTCACGTTGATGACAGTGCATTAATGAAAGCATTAGGCGAACAAGGATTTGGTATTTTCCCTGCGCCATTGTCAATTAAGCAGGAAATCGAAAAAGCGCTCGATGTGACTTATTTGGGTGCAATTGAAAATGTTTACCAGCATTATTATGCATTTACACCTGATAGACTCATTAAAGATTCTATTTATTCAGAGTTTGTGAAAAACGCACAAAGTTGCTGAACAAATAAGCTTGGGTTAAAGAAATTAGGGGCTTCGTGTTTTTGTGAGTACAATACGCCCCTATTTACTTTTTTGAGCCCGTTATGCAGTCCTCAGCAATCTCATTCCTTGATTCTCATCTTGCTAATCTTCCTCCCTTGCCGAATGAAGTAAGGCGTTTATTTCACGGCCGAGGTAAAGCGTTTGAAGGGCTTGAGCAAATAACAATTGACTGGCTTGATGGACAAATCTTGATTTCAATTTTCAAAGAAGTCGATGAAGATTTTCTGTCCGTGTTAAAACAGCATATTACTGCATGGTTGCAGATAGATGCATGGCAGGCGCAAGTCAAAAGTGTATTGTTACAGTATCGATTTAAAATGAGTTCACCGATAGAAGTGGTTTTTGGTGAATTAACAGAACAGCAAAATGTCATTGAAAACGGATTGAAGTTTCAGCTCGATTTGGGTCAAAAGCAAAATAACGGCTTATTTTTAGACATGCGCTATGGTCGTAAGTGGGTATTAGAAAACAGTAAGAATAAGCGTGTTTTAAACCTTTTTGCCTATACCTGCGGTTTTTCAGTTGCAGCCATTGCTGGTGATGCTCAAAGTGTTGTGAATCTTGATATGGCCAAAGCGGCACTGTCAAAAGGCAGGGTGAACCATCAATTAAATGAGCATGATTTGAGACAAGTCCGATTCTTAGGGTATGACTTATTTAAATCTTGGGGGAAAGTCAAAAAGTTCGGACCTTACGACTTGATTATCATTGACCCGCCAAGTTTTCAAAAAGGCAGTTTTGCACTGACCAAAGATTATAAAAAGATTTTACGTCGTTTACATGAATTACTGAGCGAAAACGGGCAAGTACTTGCATGCGTGAATGATCCTGATCTGACTTCTCAATTTTTAATTGACGAAATGGCGGAACATGCACCTTCAATGCGTTATCAGCACCGTTTAGACAACCCGCCAGAGTTCATTGATAGTGATCCAGAAGCCAGTTTAAAAAGCTTATTATTTGTTTTAGATGGTAAATCAGAGTGAATCAAAATGCTTTTTATTGTTTAAATTTTAAGTGTAAAGCCCCTTTACACTTAAAATCTGATGATTAGATCACGATTATTCTAACTCAGGCTATGAATATTAAACGGGTTGTTTTTTTTAGTCTTACTTGAAGTTATTCAAGGTGATTTCTAGGTACTGACTTACAATTCTTTCTTAGAGAAGAAAATTCACATTATTTTTTAGAATTAAATTGAATTTATTTAAACAATCGAGGGTCAAACTTCAGCTATAAACCGAAATTTTACTAACTTTAACGATTTTATTTGATTGATAGATCAAATTTTTACTAACTGTAGCGTCGCTTTGAGATGCAGTTAACAAGCTAAAGCATTGTGCTTTCTGATCTACATTAACTTTTAAGTTAAATAGTTGTTTATATCGGTTAAATTAACTTGTTCATTTTAATCAAGCAGGTATAGTTTATGGCTGCTTTTAGATATCAAATAGGATTTGACGTAATATGCAATTAGTCGATTTAAACCCAGAAGATCCCAATGTCATTGAATTATTTGCGGAGATCGATCGGCTGATGAATACGCTCTACCCTATTGCCAGTGATCAGTCTCTTGCGCTTTCTGAATTACGCCAACCCAATGTGCGTGCTATCGGTTTATTAAATGAAGATGGCATTGTTGCTTGTGGTGCGATTGTTAAACAGTTTGATAAAACGCTATATGGTGAGTTGAAACGTTTATATGTAAAACCCGCTTATCGAGGTAAGGGGTTATCTAAGCGTATTATGCAAACCCTGCTTCATTATGCCGGAGAAGCGCAAATCCCTCTTATGCGCCTTGAAACAGGTAGTAAGCAGGCTGAAGCAATCAGCTTATACGAAAGTTTAGGTTTTAAGCGATGTGAGCGTTTTGGTCTTTACCGAGATAATCCGCTGAGTGTTTTTATGGAGCTCCCACTTAGTAAGGCTTAAGTCTTACAGCGCAGTAATCTGTAATCAGCTGTAATGGCTTTATCGCACTTTTTGCAGTAATTTCCTTCCTTGTATTCTATATTTATACCAGTCCGCAATAACACTTAGTCATTTTAAGGGATTAAACCTGATGATAGCTGCGTTAAAGATTTCTCATTTAGAACAACTAAATAGCGAAATCTTTGCCTTGCTACCAACCAGGTTTTCTTGCCTCAAAATAGACTACTTAGTTAAGCTGATTGGTATTATTTTTGATTGTTTGACTCTAAGTAGGGAGACTTTTGACGATGAAAGTACTCGTTGTTGACGACATGGCCGCGATGCGACATGTAATGATGAATATGTTAAGGCATGTCGGTTTCGAACATTTAGATGAAGCTATTGATGGTTTCCAGGCGCTAGGGATGCTAAAAAATGCCTCTTACGATCTTGTGATCACCGATCTCAATATGCCCAAAATGGATGGTCAGCAATTACTTAAATCGATCCGCAATGATCAAAAATTAAAAGACACGCCTGTGATCATGGTGACTTGTGAAAACGACAAGCAAAAAGTACAGCAAGCTTTATTAGAAAAAGTCAGCGGATTTATCTTGAAGCCTTTCAACTTACAGACACTTGAAAAACAACTTTCAAGGCTAAGAGAGGCGGTTTAATTTTTCATTTCATAGAATAAAAAAGAGCACCATCAGGTGCTCTCAATCTCTTCTTGTTTAAGCAAGCATTAAAGCTTAGTCACACCCATATTATGTAATGTGAACCCAAATATATCGGCGTATTGGTCGATGATCTTGCTTGTCGGTGTACCTGCACCGTGACCTGCATTCGTTTCAATACGAATAAGCGTTGGATTTGAACCCGTTTGCTTGTCTTGCAGTTCTGCTACAAACTTGTAAGAGTGAGCTGGTACAACGCGGTCATCATGATCGCCAGTCGTTACAAGTGTCGCTGGATACTGTACACCCGCTTTCACATTATGAACTGGCGAGTAGTTTTTAAGGTACGTGAACATCTCTTGGCTTTGATCTGCTGTGCCGTAGTCATATGCCCAACCTGCACCTGCTGTGAAAGTGTGATATCTCAACATATCAAGTACACCAACGGCTGGCAGTGCAACTTTAAATAGCTCTGGACGCTGCGTCATTACAGCACCGACTAATAGGCCACCATTTGAACCGCCATTCAGAGCAAGCTTCTTACTTGACGTATAATCTTTGTCGATTAGGTATTCAGCTGCAGCAATAAAGTCATCAAATACATTTTGCTTCTGAAGCTGTGTACCTGCTTTGTGCCAGTTTTTACCATATTCACCACCACCACGAATATTTGCTACCGCGTAAACACCACCCATTTTCAACCATGCAGCACGAGAAGAGCTGAATGAAGGCGTAAGACTGACGTTAAAACCACCGTAACCATACAGAATCGTTGGGTTTGAACCATCAAGTTCTAAGCCTTTCTTGTAGGTGATGATCATAGGCACTTTCGTGCCGTCTTTTGAGGTGTAGAATACTTGTTTCGACTCGTAGTTGTCAGGGTTAAAGTTAATCTCAGGCTTTTGATAAACTTCAGACTTACCAGATTTGATATCAAACTTATAAGACGTGGTTGGTGTTTTATAGTTACTGAAAGCATAATATAAAACTTCGTCATCTTTCTCACCGCCAAAGCCGTAAGCTGTGCCTACACCTGGTAGTTCAATCGTACGAACTAAATTACCTTTTTTATCAAACTGTTTTACTTTAGATACGGCATCAACCATGTATCTTGCAAAGATATAGCCACCACCCATACTCGGGCTTAGCACATTTTCAGTTTCTGGAATAAGGTCTTGCCAGTTAGCTGGTGCAGGATTGCTCGCATCAACAGTAACAATGCGCTTATTCGGTGCGTCAAGGTTAGTAACTAAGGTTAGCTTACTGCCTTCGCTATCCATGACATATGTGTCTGAATTGGTGTGATCAAGGATAGTAACTAGCTTACTGTTTGGCTTAGTTAAGTCTTTGATGAATAACTTGTTGCCTGAAGTTGAAACGCTGGCAGAAATAATAAGGTAATGTTTATCTTTGGTAACGCTCGCGCCGACATAACGATGTTTTTCGCTTGCTGTTGCACCATAAATTACTTTATCTGCAGACTGAGGCGTGTTTAGTTGGTGGTAATATACTTTGTGCTGATCAGTTTTTGCTGATAACTCACTGCCTTTTGGTTTGTCGTAGCTTGAGTAATAAAAACCCTCATTACCGTACCAAGAAATACCACTGAACTTCACATCAACTAAAGTTTCACCAATTTGTTTTTTGGTTTCAGTGTCTAATACAATGACCTTACGCCAGTCACTACCACCTTCAGAAATTTGGTAAGCAACCTGTGATCCGTCCTCTGTAAAGCTAATGCCCGCTAAAGATGTTGTACCATCTTCACTGAACGTATTTGGATCTAAAAATACTTCAGGCTCGCCATCTTCAAGTTGGCGATAAAGTACATATTGATTTTGTAGGCCATCATTTTTGTAGAAATAAGTATATTTGCCTTTTTTAAATGGTGTGCCGATTTTTTCGAAATCCATTAACTCGGTTAAGGTTTCTTTGATTTGGTCGCGGTAAGGGATATTAGCTAGGTAATCAAACGTTGTGTTATTTTGCGCTTTTACCCACTCTGCCGTTTCTGCACTCATATCATCTTCTAACCAACGGTATGGATCAGCAACTTGTTGGCCGAAATAAGTATCGACCACGTTATCTTTACGTGTATCAGGGTAAGAAACTTGTGTTTTATTTTGAACTGCCACGTTTGAATCAACTTGTTCGTTTGAGCTATTACAACCTGTCAGTGCGATTGCCACAGACAGTGCTAGTGCTTGCTTTAGCATAGTGTATCCCTTATTTATTTTATAATTTATCTCGATATTTCATCTTTGGTTGCAAGTATTCATTTTAGCGATAAGCAAGTGTATTGGCTTTGCTATTATGGAAACGAAACCTGTGTTTTAACCTCTCATTAGCGCATGTCTTTTAATAACACGATGAATTATGCAAAGGTTTGAAAAATCGAAATCTTCATCTTCGCCAGACTAGTAATCACTCTAAAGAGCGCTAGAAGGCTAGATTTAAGTGATGTTATCACTAGGAATAAATGCTGAGAAGTAAGATGAGATGAAATTATTTCTTATAAATCAATAGTATATTTTTCTATTAACATTGATTTACGAATACACAGGAACTGTAAAGGGGGTTAACAAAGTGATGAGCGTTTTACAACTCATCACTTTAGGGGAATATGGGTGCTATTGCGCTAAAGCGTAGCCTCCTTTTAAATGAGCAACATGCTCAAAACCAAGTCGGACTAGTGCTTGTGCAGCAACCGAAGAGCGACTACCACTACGACATACAAGCACCAAGGGTTGGTTTTTGTTTAGTCGTTGGAGTCCAATGAAGTTTACAAGTCTGGTTAATGGCACGTTTTTATCAAATTGTTGCGCATGGTTTAGTGCATATTCATGTGATTCTCGAATATCAATCAGTTGTACGTCTTTAGTGCTGTCTAAATGAGCTTGCAAGGCGTCAGTATTTAACTCTATGTAGCTATGCTTTTGCGAGCAATTAGTCAGCGCACCACACATAATTTCTTGGTTGGCCTGGTCATGAATATGGCTATCGAGTTCAGTCTTTTTGCTCATAAACTCTGTAACTGATATACGTTGACTTACAACGTCTGCCAATAACTGATTACGCTGCGTTTCTGCATTTAGAGTTGTGACAAACTCATTGTTATAGTCATGGCTAGGGCATAGCAGGCTATCTTGCTCTAATAAGCTACTTAGTAACTGTAATGATTGATACATTTGAGACGCATCACTGCTTTCAAAGTTTGTTCTACCTAGTGTGCCCATTAAAATTAAATCACCGCAGAAGGTATAAAGACTATTGAATTTACCCGCCTTTAGCTCTGCTTTATGGCAAAGCGCCAAAGAGATACTGTCTTGTGTATGGCCTGGCGTGGCAATTTTGACTAATGCGAATTTCCCTACATCGATAAACGGCAAAGTCAGTGCATCGACTGTTACAACGTGACACTGGCTAGGCCAGCCTAGGTGATCAGTCACTTGGTCTTTTAATTCATTACTTAACAGTTGCGTTCTAGCTGAAGTATGATCAGCATGACCATGTGTGTCTATAACCGCTTTTAAAGTAAGGCCTTGGCATTCTAAAACGGTCAATAAGCGCTGAGTGAGTTCTTCTAGTGGCTCTATAATGATTGCCTCTTGGCTTTCACCATCGACAAATAGCCAGCAGCAACTACCGCCTACTTTGAACTGCACTAATCCATCGAGTTTTGACTTATTGTCTAAGTCCCCCATGTTTACTAAGCAACTATGGCCAAGCGCTTTAGCACAGTATGCTATGCGTTCACAGGCTGCATCTATCTCAGTTTGTGTGGCTGCAGGACCAAAAGATAGACGTATTGCGGCTTCACTTTGTGCTTGGGGCAGTCCCATTGCATCAAGCACAAAACTGCCAGTTACTTTCGAACTACACGCAGAGCCTGAGCTGACACGAATATTGGCAGCATCAAATAAATCTAAGATCTCTTTGGCACTAAACCCTGGGATCGCGAAGTTTAATGTAGTTGGAACACTGCACGCAAAGTTATTGTTAAACACAATGGTAGGAAATGCTGTTGTTAACGCTTTTGCAAGTTGGTCGCGGTAATCGCATAGTGTTTCTTTGGTTGCGAATACTCCCCTACCCTGCCCAAGTAGTTCATCGAAAATCACATTCAGTGAAGCTAAGCCTGGTAAGTTTTCAGTACCTGAGCGTAACCCACTCTCTTGCCCTCCCCCTGCGATAAATGGCGTAAAAGGCGCTTGTTCACGAATATAGACAAAGCCGATGCCTTTCATTGCATAGAGTTTATGACCGCTAAACGGCGCGTAATCGATACTCGTATTCGCGATATCCAGTTCAACTTTACCGAGTGCCTGAACGCAGTCAACCATCCAGTATGTCTTGGGGTTATTGCTTCTGATCACGGTTTCTAGTTTAGCTAAGTCTTGCTCTGCACCGGTTTCGTTATTGACGGCCATGGTGCAGATCATCAAGGCGTTGGGCACTTCTTTGGCAATAAAATCTAAATCTAACATGCCATCTTTATTAACTGGGATGGCTTTAATTTCAGCATGGATATCGAGGATATGATTCCAGTGCTTTAGAGATTCTGGTACGGCTTTATGCTCAGTTGCGCCATACAAAATACAAGGCTTTTTATTCGAGCAGTAGTTCTGTTTCGCTTGATAAAGCGCAGACAATATGGCCGTTTGGATCCCTTCGGTTGCGCCACTGGTAAAGATAACTTGCCCGCTACTAGCACCTATTACTTTACGTGCTTTACTACGAGTTTGTTCCATTATTTGCTTAGCTTGAAGCCCTGTAATGTGGCTACTGCTCGGGTTACCAAATTGGGTCTGCATGGTTGCAAGCGCAGCTTGTGCGGCCGCTGGTAATACGGGGGTGGTTGCGTTGGCATCAAGATAGATTTGATTCAATTGCTGCTGCTCAGTCATGACATAGCCTTTATTTATATAAAAATGCGCCTATATTGCATTTTGTTATATCTAATTACTTAAAGGAATATTAAGGGGTTTTTGATGCTTATTCAACCATAAAGTTTTTAAGGGGTTGCTGTTATTCCGAAGCCGTGTAGCGACTTTGTATTTTGATCAGAAGTTCATGTCTATATGTTTTGTTTGTGAATGAGTATGAAAACGATATTGAGGAGATAGCTGAGCCCTAAAAATAGGCTGTTAATTTAAGAGATTGAAGTATGGCTGTAACTAAGAAAGGACTAAGGTTTATTGTATTTGCTTTTATGCTGCTTTCTTGCTTTGTCTATTTCTTGCCAAATTTGCTGAACAAGATGGGGGTTTTGTTTATAAAAATGTTTGTTAAATGGTAAATACCAAACAGTATCCAATAATTGTTCTTTGGAGGGGGTAATAATATTAGTGAGTTGATTTTCATAAAGTAGATGAAGGCCAATTAAGCGTTCTACCACATACCCATCTAATTTGCCTTGCGCCACCATTTTGAGACCTAATTCAGGTTCATATTGAAATGGGCTTAACCAATTTCTTTGATTCAATTCTTGCCAAACAACATACCCTAATGGCGCACCAAGTCCTTTATTTGGTAAATAGTCAGTCAGCGAAAATGTTGACGCTTGTTTTATAAAAACAGGGTAAGTTGCCGTCCAGAGATGGCCGTTTTTGTAATTCGGAAAAGCGTACTCTTTGTCTCTTTTTGGAGTTTTTATCATGGCAAATAAAGCATGGCTGTTACCTGCCTTGACATCTTTTTGACAGCGATTCCATGGTTTGCCATCGAATTGCACGCTTACTTTGGCATTTTCAGCGGCAGTTTTTATGATATCGGTTAATAGTCCTTTAGCTTGGTTGTTTTCTTGATAGATGTATGGCGGGTAATTGCTGGCTTCATGACAAATTTTAAGCGTTGTACGAGCATAGCTGTTTGATGAAGTAAAACACATGAAAATTACCGTACTCAAGTACAAGGCATGCTTTAAGTTCATTCTGGAGAAGCTAGTCGCTATCATCAACAAGGTGTTTTTTGTGGTTATTTTATACAGACTATAGTTAATTTTGTATATTAACTCTACAAGTTAGCGGCTTTTTGATGAAGAAAGAGCAAGAGTGAACCTCTTGCTCTGTGAGAGTCTTAAAGGTTGTGTCTTAAATCAAAGCGGTCAAGTTGCATTACTTTGTGCCAAGCCTTGGCAAAATCATCTGCAAACTTTTGCTTTGCATTATCATAGGCATAAACTTCCGCAATGGCCCTGAGTTCAGAGTTTGAACCGAACACAAGATCTACCGTAGTCGCAGTATATTGTTTCTGTCCACTCTTACGGTTAAAGCCTTCATATAAGCCTTCTTGAGCTGACTTTTTCCAAACAGTCGACATATCCAATAGATTAACGAAGAAGTCGTTGCTCAAAGCGCCTACATTATCAGTGAATACGCCATGGCTACTGCCATTACTATTTGCACCTAAGACACGCAGACCTCCTAAAAGCGCCGTCATCTCTGGTACGGTTAAATTAAGCTGATCTGCTTTATCGACTAGCATTTCGGCTGGAGAGCGGTAGCTTTCTGTAGCATTGAAATAGTTCCTAAAGGCATCTGCTTTTGGCTCAAGTAGCGAGAATGAGTTTACATCTGTTTGTGCTTGTGTGGCATCAGTTCTTCCAGGTGTAAAGGGGATTGACACTGTTACGCCAGCATTGTCAGCTGCCTTTTCGACAGCAGCTGCACCACCCAGTACGATGATGTCTGCCATAGACACTTTTTTATTGCCAGATGCTTTTCTGTTGAAATTGCTTTGCACAGTTTTAAGTCTACTTAACACCATGCTCAGTTCATCTGGGTTATTTACTGCCCAGTCTTTTTGTGGTGCTAACATAATGCGCGCACCATTTGCCCCACCTCTCATATCTGACGCTCTAAAGCTTGCAGCTGAGCCCCATGCCGTTCTTATAAGCTGAGGGATGGTTAAACCTGTACGCAGAATATCGCGCTTTAAGTTAGCAATATCTTTTGCATTGACAAGCGTATGCTCGACAGCTGGTACAGGGTCTTGCCAAATTAACGCTTCACTCGGCACATTATCACCAAGGTAGCGAGCTTTTGGACCCATATCTCTATGGGTTAACTTATACCAAGCTTTTGCAAATGCGAGGCGATATTCTTCTGGATTTGCTAAGAAACGCTCTGCTATTTTGCGATATTCAGGATCGTACTTAAGGGCTAAATCAGCGGTAGTCATAACTGGTGAATTAAACTTACCTTTCACATGTGCATCAGGGACTGAAGTATGTAGCGATTCATCGGTTGGGATCCACTGAATTGCACCTGCTGGGCTACGTGTCTGTTGCCACTCAAAGTTAAGTAAGTTTTGTAAATAAAGGGTCGTCCAACGAGTCGGTGCTTGCGTCCAAGCGCCTTCAAGGCCACTGGTCACGGTATCTTCTGAATGACCTTTACCGCATTTATTTTTCCAGCCTAACCCCTGCTCTTCTATGTCAGCGGCACCAGGTTCTTTACCCACACATTGACCTGCTTTGTGTGCACCGTGCATTTTACCAAAGGTATGACCGCCAGCGATTAGTGCAACGGTTTCTTCATCGCTCATAGCCATACGGCCGAAGGCAATGCGAATATTTTTAGCTGAGCCAAGTGGATCAGGCTTTCCTTTCGGACCTTCAGGGTTCACGTAAATTAGACCCATATGTGTTGCCCCAAGAGGACGCTGTAGTTTACCGTCACGCTCTTCGCGGTCACTGGCAAGCATTTCTACTTCAGGGCCCCAATAAACAAGATCTGGTTCCCAGTCGTCAGTTCTTCCGCCGGCAAAACCATAGGTTTTAAATCCCATATTCTCAAGGCCAACTGTACCTGCCAGTATCATTAAGTCACCCCAAGAGATGCTTTCGCCGTACTTTTGCTTTAATGGCCAAAGTAATCTTTTGGCTTTATCTAAATTACCGTTGTCAGGCCAGCTATTCAGTGGGTCAAAACGCATTTGACCGCCATCACCACCGCCACGGCCATCTAGTGTGCGATATGTCCCTGCGCTATGCCATGCTAGGCGGATGAATAATGGTCCGTAGTTCCCCCAGTCTGCTGGCCACCAATCTTGAGATGTAGTGAGTAGCTCATTCATGTCTTTTTTGAGCGCAACCATGTCGAGTTTATTGAATGCGTCTGCATAGTTGAAGTCAGTACCAAGTGGATTTGAGCGGCTGTCATGATCTCTAAGTGGCGACAAATCTAATTGTTCAGGCCACCAAAATTGATTTGATTTAGGTGTACCAACTGCAACATTACCAGTCCCCGTTGCCCCTTTTGGTTTGCTCATTTGGGGCGAACTGGCGCATGCGCCTAAACTTAAAATACCGAGACCAACAAAGGTTGCAAGTACCGACTTACGAAACTGAGTGTGGATCTTCATTATGTTCATCCTGTGCGTTAAATTACGTTCAACTTGATTGGCGTTAAGTGACAACTAGAATGAAACGTAAAACTTCTTTAATACCCAACTTTAGGGGAGAGTTTTGAAATCACGTTTCGTTCTTTCATGTATCAAATTTTTGCACCCAAGCGTTCGACTTGTTTACATCAGAATTGAGTATAGAAGGGGATTGAGTTTTTTATAAATTGATTAATTAGATTCATATGTTCAAAAAAAACAATGAAGAGATGTTGTCATATTTGGCATAAGAAATACGCTCAACTGGCTTTACTGTGTTTAGGCCAATTTATTAAAAATTGGCAAAAAGCTTGTTGAGGAATAGGCTTTGACCAGTAGTAGCCTTGACCATATCGACAGCCTAGTTGCATTAAAATATTGGCAGTGCTCTTATCTTCGATACCCTCAGCAATATTCTCAATACCAATTGCATGGCTCATTTTCAATATGGCATCTACTAAGTGGTATTGATTGCGTTCATGCATCATATTTTTGATAAAGGATTGATCAATTTTTAGAGTCGAAGCATTGAACTTGGTTAAGTAATTTAAGTTCGAGTAACCAGTACCAAAATCATCAATAGAAATCGAAATACCCTGAGAAACCATTTGGTGAATTTGTGCCTGTATGTTTTTCTCGTCTTCAATGAATAGTGACTCAGTGATTTCAATATCGAGGTAAGAGGGGTCTAGTTTTTGTTGTTTTAAGGATTTTAATACTAAACTGCCAAAATTGCCTTTTTTAAACTGTTCCGCTGAGGCATTGACAGATACCCCAAGCTGATTAAAACCGAGCTGGTGCCAAGTAAGGCAATCTTTAGCTGCTTGTTTGACTACCCAGATCCCTATTTCATTAATTAATCCAGAGGCCTCTGCAACAGGAATGAAAACAGAAGAAGGCATTAATGTGTTATCTGGTAGGCGCCAGCGGATCAGCGCTTCTACCCCAGCAATGGTATTGCTACTCAGTTCAATCTTGGGTTGATAATAGAGCTCAAACTCTTGCTGTTCAATGGCTCGTTTTAACCCAGCTAGCATAGCCAGTCTCGCTTTACTTTGTTGTTCCATCTCTAAATCAAAAAACGCGTACTGGTTATGGCCCATTTGCACTGCTTTTGTTAAAGCTGTGTGTGCTCTGCGTAATAGCGCATCATAGTGATTGCCATCATGAGGGGCTATTGCAATACCTATGCAGGCCGATACTTCTACTTCGTATTGCTCGACGTAATTGCTAAAAAAAGTAGTTTGCAACGCTTGGTGAGCAAAAGCTTCTATATCGTGGTAATCAGTTTCATCAATAAAAATAAAAAATTGATTGTTGGAGCTGTGAAAAATTTTGGCGTTATCTTCAGACAATGTGTTCAGTCGTTGTGCAATCATGTTGATTAGCTTGTCACCAATATCAAACCCTAAAGAGGCATTAATGGAGTTTAAGTTATTTAAGGTGAGCACCATTAATGCACTGAGTTGTTCTGCTTGATGATGGCGGTAGATGCGACCTTGGACATATTGCGTACAGGCTATTTCATTAGGCAACAGAGTCAATCTATTCGTCAGTGCTTTTCGCTGAGTTCGAGTTTTATTTCTAAGTGAATTAACGTGCATTTTGATGAGTGTTTCGAGCAACTTGTCAATGTCTTTCGTTAATAAGTAAACCACAGAAGCAAACACAAGCATCATGAGGGCCATGTTATGCGCTTTGCGCCAATCGGCGAACTCAGCCAGTGGAGAGGCTAATAATCCTATGTACTCTGCATAGGCTAAACAATATATGCTGAACACCATAAATGCGGTTGTAGAGATGATGAGTAGCCGACTGTTAAGCATGGCACAAAATACAAGAATACATGGGTAGGCAAGTAAGCTGGTGTCGTAGAGCCCTTCAATATTCCAGGCAAAAAAGAATGCCAACAGGGTCAAAGTCCATATAAAAATACCAGACACCACTGGTAAGGTATCTTCACAGACAAACCAGTGTAAAAATAAAAAGATCCCGAGAGCGACGACAAGGGTGTAAGCGTAGCCTTGTTGATAAATTAATATGTTGAGGATAAAGAACAAGGCCAAAGAAAGACTGATCAGAAGAATAAGTGACTTTAGACGCTTCACCTTACCTGTTGCAATTTGACCAAGAATACTGCTGTAGTCAACACTTTCTCGCCTATTCATACTTGCGCTCTAAAGTTTTATTGGGAGTAGCAAAAGCCAGCGTTCTTCCTCCCCTTGTTTTAGACTCAGGTTTAATGGCATACATGGCTTTATCGGCTAAGTGGATGAGCTCCGGCTTGTGGCTTGTGTCATATGGGTAAAAAGCAGCACCAATACAAAGGCCTACCTGTACATTAGTTTGGTGCGAGATAAGAGTATAAGGCTTAACGATCCGTGTTGTGAGTTGTTCACAGAACACTTCAAAATCAGCTTTGTTGGTGTTTTCTAATACAACCACAAACTCATCGCCTCCCCATCGACAAGCTATCCCATTACTTGGGGTGAGCTGTTTTAACTGATTCGCCACGAATATAAGCACTTCGTCACCTGCATCATGACCATAGATATCATTTACCTGTTTAAAGCCATTGAGATCCATCAAGGCAAAGACGAAAGATGTTTTATTTTTTATGAGTTGATCAATTCTTTTCTCACCAGCATGGCGGTTAGTCATATTGGTTAGGGCGTCATAATCGGCTCGTCGGCTTAATTTATCGAGCTCGTCACGTTTCTTAGATACATCATTGAGTGTGATTTGATAATACGACTTTAAATCATCTGTAATGATGCTAGATACAACCACTTGTAACCAGATGGTTTTATCTTGCTCTTTAAATTTTAGTCGATGCTCACCTATGGCGATTTCATCATTCAAAAATGCACTATTAACAGAGCGAGTCACTAATTCAGGCGTTTCAAATAGATCACTAAGTATAGGGCCATAGTTTTTCTTTATGGGTTGCTCTATCCGTTCTATTAAAGACTTAAAAGCTTTGTTGCTGAGAAGAATATTGCCTCTTGGTTCCATTAAAATGATGGGGGCGACGGAGTTTTCGAATAACAACCTGAAGCGTTTTTCTAAAAGCTCAATTTCAGAGCGTAATAATCGCTCTTGAGAGATTTGCTCTTCTGCTTTTTCTAATAGTAAGTTGATGTCTTCAACTAAATTACCTAGCTCGCTTTTGTCATGAAAAATAGGTTTCTTTAAACGCCTTGCTGTACCAGGGTTTAGTGAGTGCAGACTATTTGCGATAATAAGAATAGGCTTAGTGATGAAGTAAAATGCTATAAAAATAGCAATGGCAGTGACAACAAATGCTTGTATCAGCAAAGAGTTTGATAAGAAGCTTGCTGCATTTTGTGAGTCTTCTTCTATGTAGGCTAAATTGTGCTGAACTTTGATTGTACCTAATGATTCAGAAGGTACAAAAGGTGAATAAACCATAAACTCTGTTTGTTTTGCAGGTTCAGATTTAAAAGCTTTGCTTTGTATTGAGAATAGCTCAGATTCAAAGGATGCAGCTAAAATGGCTTGGTTGTTACTAAGTCCATTAATCACTTCTTTTGCTAATTCTTGATCACCTAAATAGGCCGCAATATTGGCCGTAGGTGCAACGACCTCATAAAGCTGCTCAATGCTGGCCTGAGTTTTATCTAGGTTTTTTTGATACGCTAGTTTAAAAAATACCTGCGATGAAATAAAACCGACAAACACGGCAGCAAAGCTAATTGATATTGCGAGTCTGAGTAATAAGCCACTCTTATTCATACAATTCCAAGATGACTTTTACTTTTTGTTTTTGTTGTTTAGTTAAAGCGTCGCTAAATACATAACCGATGGCATTGGGGTTTTCGGCTATAAAGTTTAAAACCATCTGCTCGTCAGCATATGTTTCTGGAGGGGTAGCTCTACCGGTAAAACGCACTCTAGACCAATACGCATTTACTCTCGATAAAGGCATATTAACGAGCCTTTTGTAGAAAGTTGATTTCAATCCCTCCGGTGTAAGTGTATCTAATGGTTGAGCGGATTGGTTGTCAGGGAAGGCAACATATCGGCCCATATATAAGTCAATTAACTGCTTTTTTGACAGTGAATCTGTAGTATTGTCGGCATGCACAACAATAGAAATAGGCTTAGCCGCTGCCGTATTGATTATGCAGCAAGCGAGTATTAGGGTGAGGAAGATAATTAACTTGTTCATAGCTAAAAAGTAAAACTCACACTAAAAAATAGGGTGGTAAAAGACTCTTTTGGTGCCAATGTATTCATACCTTGATATGACCACAGCGCCCCCCCTTGAGCATCAATATTAGAGTGATCAATTTGTAACTTGAGGGCAATATTGTCTTTCACGTCATATCTGACACCGAGAGAATGGGTTTGTTGATTAGGGCTGAATACACGAAAAGACTCATTAACCGCTAAAATAATCTCCTCAACTTGGTTAGGTAAAAATCGCTGAATATTGACCGCATCGTTAAACTCACTTGGGTCGGACTCTGCGATCGCAAAGGTATAAAATACCTGCCCTTTATCAAAATTGTAGGTCGTACTGATATAACCGCTACTGACAGCTGAAACCACAGATGAATCGCTGTGGAGATGGGCAAACTCGGTTAAAAAAGTCAGTGACCCTAGGCTATATTTTAGTCCTGCAGAGCTAAAATATGCTTTTTTATTGATTAACGAAAAGTCGTTAATAAAAGCAGCTTTATCGGGCCAAATTACGTCAGGTATCTGTTGTAAGCCACCAATAATACTTGCCATGGTCGAAATGTTGTTTTTGGTGCGAGCTTGAGTGTGTTTAAGAGACAGTGTCCAGTCGAATTGACTGAGTTCGAAGGACACACCTAAAACATCATCAATTTTTAGTTCTACATTTTCATTATCAAGGGCAATGTGACTCGAAGATTGACCGCCAAACAGCTTGATACGGTAATCTAACTCATTATGGCTTTTGAAATAGGTAAAATCAGCACCATCTAAGTTGCGATATGGTAACAAACCATAGACTTCTGTTGGCACTTTTGCCCACGGGTAAGCAAAGCCAATATCTCTGTATTCTGTGAGTAAGTATAGGTCAAGTTGTGTTCGACCAACTCTGAGCTCCCAGTCAGGAGCTGGTTTGTATCTCAAAAAAGCTAAGCTAAGCGCGTTGTCTAAAGTGACCTTTTTTTGCCCGCGATAAATTAACTGGGTGACGAGGTCGAAATCACGAAATAAAGATATGTCAGCTTGAATGCCTAAAGAACTAATGGCACTAAAGTCTAAACTATCTTCAAAGTTGTCATTATCTCGTGAGATATCAGTTCTAAAGCGATAGGTGTCAGAATTGGAATGGACGGCTCCTATGTTGCCAAAGCCGCTGATGGTTGCACGCTCAGCACAAATACCAAAAAAGCTTGATAGACATAATAAAGCGTACAGAAATCGCAACATCTAACATCTCACCGATAATTTATATAAACGCAGTAAATAAATTATAGCGGATGTTTGGCTTTTCGAAATGAAATGAGTAAGTTTTCAGCGCCTTGTGTGGCTTAAATCAAAAAAGGAGCCAATTGGCTCCTTTTAAATGCATTTTGCGAAGATTACTTGTTCACAATCGCATTGTGGTAGATATTTTGCACATCATCACAATCTTCTAGCATGGTCATGAATTTTTCAAAGTTAGCTAGGTCGTCTTCGTCTGTGATCTCAACATGTGTTTGTGGCACAAACGTGATTTCATCTACTTCAAAGTTGATGCCTTCGAATGCTTCTGTTAATGCTGTTTTCGCTTTGAAGTATTCAGTGTGAGGCGCGAATACAGATACTTTACCGTCTTCAACTTCAACGTCAGTTACATCAACATCAGCCATCATTAATGCTTCAAGCACCACTTCATCATCGTCGCCATCAAAGCCTAAAATAGCTAAGTGATCGAACATGTGAGCTACACAACCCGGGCTGCCGATTTTCGAATCTGTTTTTGTGAATGGCAGGCGTACATCTTTGATAGTACGATTCGGGTTATCTGTTAAACAGTCAACGATAACCATACAGTTACCAGGACCGTAACCTTCGTAACGTGCTGGAGAATAGTCTTCACCTGCACCACCCGCTGCTTTCTCAACGGCTTTGTCGATAACGTGTGCTGGTACTTGGTCTTTCTTCGCTTTTTCGATTAGACGACGTAAAGATAGGTTTGTTTCAGGATCTGCACCGCCGTTTTTAGCTACAACGTAGATTTCCTTACCGTATTTAGAGTTAACTTTGGTTTTTGCCGCCGCCGTTTTTGCCATGGCGTTTTTGCGGACTTCAAATGCTCTGCCCATCTTAATTCTCGTGTTATGAATTTAAAAAATTGCCCAGATTCTAGCAAGACTGAAGGCTTTGAGCTAGAGGGCTGCGAGAATAGCGGCATATTTTTAAAAACCAAACGTTACGGAAGGACTAATTTAGTCAATTGCGAAAAGTGCTCGATTGTATGCGTCGCTGCATCTGCGTAGTCAGGGCGCGCATCAAGAATATATAAACAACTGTCCATTTGCGCATTGTCTGCAGCCTGAATATCAAACAAAAAATCGCCAACGTAGATACACTGCGAAGGGGTTACTTGCCAATTATCAGCAACTTGCAGTAGCGCGGTTGGATCAGGTTTAGCGGGGGCATCGTCTCGGGTGAGTACAATATCGAACTCAAGACCGGTTTTCTCCAGCTTCAGTTGTGCTGCGTGTTGGCAGTTACGCGTTACTACCGCCATCTTGATATTTTGCTCTGCCAGCGCTGCAAGACACTCTACAACACCTGGCATTAACACAGCTGATTCAGCATCTTGGTATTCATGACTTAAGACAATATCCATGGCAGCTTGAGCTTCAACCTCTGGTAACTGTTCAATATAGGTCAATAAATCTATGTGTTCAGTACATCCGATTTCGGCGCGAATATGTTTAAAGTTTAAAGAAGAACTTACTAGCGTGTTGTCTAAATCAAAGATAACACCTTGGTACTTTGCATTTGCTGCAGTTTGAGTCATAAAGGAGAGTGGTCTTATTGAGCGTAATTGAAGTATATACGAAAAGATTAAAAGGTTGGATTAGGGCTGAAAGATAAGGGGCTGAAAAAAAAGCAGAGCGTGGGCTCTGCTTCTGATAAAAGTAAAAGCGGTTACTTATCAAAATGCACGGTGAGCCAGTTGTCTTCACCATCAAAATGTAAGGTTTTTACTTTGCCTTTACCTTCGAAGTTGACCATGTTGACTTGATCTGCCCAAACGTCTCTTAGTGCACCATGTTGCATTCGTAACGCTTTGAAATCTTCAGGGATCTGCGTTTCTTGATAAACCCAAAAAAACTTTCCATCAACTTCCTGACCGACCAATGAAAGCTTGAGAGGTGTCTTGTCTGCTAACTGTAAAGCCACTTTACGATTTACATATTGTGCAAATTCGGCTCTATCATCAGCGTGCTTAAACAGATCGGCGTGACCGCCTATCAAGGTCTCTACAGCGTGCTCAGTATCGTGCAGATAAAAGCGATGCATGAGCTCAAGATTACCCGTACGCTCATTGATCAATACGGTTGTCATTGCAGCTTTTAACTGGTGAGCGGCGACTTGACCGCTCAACAGTAAAAGTAAGCTGGCAGCAAGCCAAGCTCTCATGGATTAATCCTTCTTCTCTTTTTCGTCATTGTCATCTTTTTTCAACTCAGTTTTGATGTCATGCATGATATCACGACGTACTTTGGCTGAGCTCTTCTTACGCTTATACACTTCTAAGCGTGAAGGAATGATCTGACGCGGGTAATGGTTGTTCTCAATGTCGACATCGGCAGTTTCCCAGCGAGGGTCAACCACAATAGACTTTAACGGCTTGTCTTTGTCAGTGATGATTAACTTGCTCACTTTATTCGGGCTACGACGCCAAATCTCAGCCGGTAGCATACGCTCTTCAGTCGAACCGTCTTGATATGTTAGCTCTAGAATGATTGGCATCACCAAGCCACCTAGGTTGCTAAACTCCATGACATAATAGTTTTTGTCTTCTTCAACCGCTCTATCTAGGGCTTTACGCTCCCAAGGTTTAAGCTTTTTCAAGAAGCTCTGATACGCATTTCGCTCTTTGTTGGTCACCGTAAAGCGGTCATTTTCATCGTAGAAGTCTGACACGTCTTTGTTTTTATCAATCCAAAGCTCGCGGCCTTCTTCTTGGTTACGCTTGTTGAACAGTGACATAGGCTTGCTCTGTTCGAATTCACGTAAACGTGCATAGTCAATGTCTGGGTTCTTAGTATCAATACGTAATTGATAAACCTTGTCTAGCGAGATATCAACATGGTCAGTAGTATAGAACCAGCCACGCCAAAACCAGTCTAAATCGACACCTGATGCTTCTTCCATGGTTCTAAAGAAATCAGCAGGGGTTGGACGTTTGTATTTCCAACGCTGCGCATATTCTTTAAACGCAAAGTCGAACAGTTCACGGCCTAGAATCACCTCACGCAGAATATTCAGTGCCGCTGCTGGTTTAGTATATGCATTCGGACCTAGATTCAATACGCTGTCTGACTGCGTCATAATCGGCACTTGGTTTTGAGACTTCATGTAAGGCACGATGTCACGCGGCTCTACGCCCCAAGGAATGTTTGGATCCCATTCACGGCCAGCGACGCCATCTAAGAAGCTGTTAAGGCCTTCATCCATCCAAGTCCATTGACGCTCATCTGAGTTAACGATCATTGGGAAGTAAATATGACCAATTTCGTGGATAACAACGCCAATCAAGAAACGCTTTTCGGCTTGTGAGTAAGTGCGTGAGCCATCATCTCTTAGTTCTGTACGCGGACCATTGAAGGTGATCATTGGGTATTCCATACCGCCTACAGGACCGTTCACTGACTGAGCAACTGGATATGGGTAATCAAATGAGAAGCGAGAGTACACTTCCATGGTGTGGATCACAGACTCTGTTGAGTATTTTTTCCAAAGGTCGCCACCCTCTTTCGGGAAGAAAGACATCGCCATTACTAGCGGTTGCTCTTTACCGCCTTGTTGATAGCCTTTGGCATCCCACATAAACTTACGAGAGGATGCCCAAGCAAAATCGCGTACATTTTCTGCTTCGAAATGCCAAGTTTTGGTTTTGTCTGTGCCAGCTTTTTCGTTCTCAATCGCTTCTGCTTCAGTCACAACAAACACGGGACGTTTTGCAGTTTCTGCTTCTTTCAAACGCTTTAGTTGTGTTTTTGTCAGTACCTTTTTAGCGTTTTTCAGCTCACCTGTCGATGAAACAATGTGGTCTGCAGGTACGGTGATCTCTACATCATAATCACCAAACTCCAGTGTAAATTCTCCACGACCTAAAAACGCTTTGTTTGTCCAAGCTTCATAGTCAGTAAAAGCGGTAAGACGCGGGAACCACTGCGCCAGTAAGAAAATATCATTGCCATCTTCTTCGAAGTGTTCATAGCCTGAGCGCGCGCCAACGGCATCTTCTTCAACAATGTTAAAGGCAAAATCAAGGCTGAACTCTGTCGACTTGCCTGGCTTTAATGGCTCGTTTAAATCGATACGCATCATAGTATCGACAATCGTAACTTTTAGTGGTTTGCCGTCTTCGTCTTTGACATCACTGATCACAAAACCCAGCTCAGTGTCATCCATAAATTGTTGGCGACGAAGTTGGTTTAAGCTGATTTTTGCTGGTTTTGCTGCAGGATTGCTTTGCAGGCTATTTTTGAATGTAGCGCTTCGCTCAGCAAGTGAGTCTTGCTTAAAAATATTTTGGTCTAGTTGCATCCAAAGATATTTTAGCGTGTAAGGTGAGTTGTTTTTGTATTCGATACTTTGTTCAGCGGTTAAACGGCGTTGTTTTTCGTCTAATACAACGTCAATGTCGTAATCGACTTTTTGTTGCCAATAACGTTCGCCAGGCTCACCAGCTGCGTTACGGTAGACGTTTGGTGTTGGCAGTACTTCGTCTAATTGACGAAACTTATCTACAAAGTTGCCTTTGGTTTGCTCAACAGCACTGGCAACCGCTAAGCTTGATGCCATAAGCGGTATACACAGTGACAAGGCACTGGTTATTTTTTTCATTATGTTTTCCTACACTACCCAAGATGTGGTTGTTCAGCACTTATTCTATGTAAGTTTGTGAACGAGAGAATGTTTTGCATTTGCATAACAAATTGAGCGTCGCAAAAGCATAAAGAAAATGCAATTAAATTGAGATAAAGTAACACTTTATTGTCTTTTAGCTACTTTTTATGCGGTTTGTTCCACTAAAGTACAAGTTCGAAATTCTTCGATATCAACGAAAATATGAGCAGAAAACAACAGCAGCTAATTCATCTTACGTTTATTTTGGTGGTTTATGCTGAGTATTAACAAATTTGATCAAAAAACCTTAGTTTGACTGTTGATATTTACTGCGAATTGTCTTTAAATTCGCGCTCTTTGATTTTTGAGCAAATAGTTACGTTAAAAAGTTGGCGTTAGTTTTGCTCTGTATAGTGTACCCGTTTACAGTAAAATGTGGTGAGCAATATGGATTTCTACATCCTGAAAAAGCAAGACAAGCTGGTGGCTATTCCAGCTGATGAACAAAATTGCAAACAGTATTTAGAAGATGGCTACTTTTATGTTGATAAAGTTGCCGCTTGTAACGAAAAATCAGCACTAGAAGTGTTGCAAAGTAAACAAACAAAAGTGTTTAAAACACCGGTTTTGTTGTTTTTACTGGCTTTGCCTGTTATTGCCTTTATTTGGTGGCAAATTACCCGTTAAACAAATACTTAAAGCAGTGGTATAGTAGCGCTTCAATGCGAAAGGGAGCGCTACATGAAAGTATTACACACCTCTGATTGGCACTTAGGTCAACAGTTTTACGAACATCACCGAGTTCAAGAGCATCAGCATTTTCTTGATTGGTTGGTAACAACATTACAACAACAGGCGATTGACTTATTGCTTGTTGCCGGTGATATCTATCATACAGCAACCCCTCCCTCTTCTGCTGAGCAACAACTTTACCAATTTATAAAGCAAGCCAAACAGGCATGCCCTGAGTTACATATTGTTATTATTGCCGGTAACCATGATTCAGCGAATCGCATTGAGACCGCTAAACCTCTTTTAAAGCAATTTGACACCCATGTTATTGGCCGATACGACAAAGCAGACCCTGCAACTTGCTTAGTGAATATTGAAACTGAGAAGGGTCAGGCACAAGTGGTCGCAATGCCCTTTTTACGCCCTGCTGATGTCACGCTCGATACACAAAATGATAAGGCCTATCAGCAAGGTGTGGCGCAAGCTTACCAATCTGTTATTGAACTGTGTGAAGAAAACACAGCTCCAATTATTGTTATGGGACACCTGCACGCCAAAGGCGGCACCATTAGTGAAGATTCAGAGAGAAACATTAGTATCGGCGGTTTTGATGCGGTAACCGCAGAAGTGTTTACCGATAAGGCTGATTATGTTGCGCTCGGCCATCTTCACAAAGCCCAAGTGGTAGCAAAATGCGACGCAAAGCGATATTGCGGTACGCCTATGCCGATGTCATTTTCAGAAAAAAATTATCAACACCAAGTTTTGGTGTGCGAATTTAATGGCAAAACATGTGAAAGCGTAAACCCCCTTTACACACCAAGGCTTAGAGAGCTTATAGTACTTCCTGAAAAAGGCGGGGCGGATATTGATGCACTTTGCAATGAAATCGAACAGCTAGATTTAACATCGCATGCAGCAAGCCCTTATCTTCGCTTACGACTTAATGCCAGCGAGACCGATAGCCAGTTTAGGGAGAAGATTTCATTAAGCCTAAAAGATAAAGACATTTTATTTTGTGGCATTGAGCGTGTTCAAGATGTGCAAAAGCATGACGATGAAGTAATTTTCCAAGATTTAGGTCAAGTCGAAAAATTAAACCCACTCGATTTGCTAGACATGGTTTTTAAGCAGCAGGTCGATTCAGAGCAGGACTTACCCGCAAATTTAGCTGATTGTTTAGCTGAGGTATTAAATGACATGGAAGAGGAGCAAAACGCGTGAAATTACTAAAAATAACAATCACAAATTTGGCTTCTATTACTCACGCTGATATTGATTTTGAAAAAGCGCCCTTAGAGCAAGCTGGATTATTTGCCATTACTGGTGACACAGGCGCTGGTAAAAGCACCCTGTTAGATGCTATTTGTTTAGCCCTCTATGCAAAAACAGCCCGTTTAAAAAATGACTTAAAAAACACGGTGTCGTTTAATGGTGATGATATTAAATTAAACGACCCAAGAAACCTACTTCGTAGAGGTTGCGCTGAGGGCTCTGCTGAAGTGACTTTTTTAGGTCAAGATGGTGAGCGCTATTTAGCAAAATGGTCTGTTGCCCGAGCGCGTAAAAAAGTCTCTGGTAAACTCAAGACACCAGAGCACGAGATTATCCGCCTTAGTGACGAAACCTTGTTGGCCCATAAAAGCGCAGCGGTTAAAACGGTCGAGCAATTAATCGGTCTTAGCTTTGATCAATTTACCCGTACTGTATTACTTGCTCAGCATGAGTTTGCCGCATTTTTAAAAGCCAGTAGCGATGAGCGCGCACAACTTTTAGAGTGTTTGACTGCGACCGATAAATTCAGTCGTATTGGTCAGCTGATCTTTGAAAAACATAAAGAAAAAAAAGCAGAGCTAGAACGGTTAAAAGATAGCTTAAGTGCCTATGTGCTATTAACCGATGAGCAACTTGAGCAATTAACCCTTGAGGCGCAAAATCACCAACAGCAGTTAGATGAATTAAGAGCGCAGCAAGCTCAGCACAAGTCGTCATTGCAATGGCTAGCAGAGTCAGCCCAATTGCGAACTCAATTAGCGCAAACAGAGCTGGCTATTCAAGAAACAGAAGCGAAACTGACAGAAAAAGCACACATATTTAATGAAGCAGAGCAAGCACAAGCCGCTTTTGAGATTGCCGATAATCGCCAACAATGGACGACAACAAAAAACAACTTAAGTGCACTAGAATTAAAGCAAAACGAGCTCAAAGAAAAAGATTTTGCTGCGCAAATCCAGCAAGCACAAGACGCGTCGAACAAGGCGTCTGATACGCTAAAACAGACCGAGATCTATGTATCAGAGCAGCAGCAAGTACTTGTAGAGGTTAGAGAGCTTGATACGAAAATCGCGAATTCGGATTCAGTATTACAACAGGTCTTAAAGCAACAGAGTGAGGTTGAGCAACAGCAGGCTAAGCTTTCAGTAGAACAGCAAAATACCAATACGCAATTACAACAAGTTCAGCAACAAAGTAACGAATTAGAGTCGTTATTAACTGCCAGTAGCAGCTTACAAGGTACAGTTGAAAACTGGTCTCACCTCAAAGGCTTGTTAGATAATATCGTAGATAAACAATCTCAGTCTCAGCGTACGCGCGTTGCATTACAAAATGCCCAAAAGCAGCATCAAGAAAACACCCAAAAAGCTGAGCCGCTCAAGTCTGGGTTATCACAATTACAATCACAATTGATTTCGGGGAAAACGTCAATTGATGTACTCCAGCAGCAAGTTGAACAGTTAAACATCGATGATTTGCAATCGGCAAATCATCGGCTGCAACACGTGATAGCTTTGATGCAGCACATTTCAGATATCAGTGCGGAGCAGTTACAACAACAATCTTCAATGGCAAGTAACTTCCAAAAGAAACAAGCCATTGAAGTGCAAATGGCTGATACAGAGCAACAAAAAGAGCTAAGTAAGCAACGGGTACAAGTGACTCGAGATAGCCTAACGCAAGTTCAACTCCGTGCAAGCGAGAGCATTAGCGCATTACGTGCAGAACTAAAGCCAGGTCATGAATGTATGGTGTGTGGCTCAAAAGAGCATCCCTATGCGGTTGATCATATTGATAGCCATTGGGCAAACTTACTAAATGACTTTGCTACTCAACATAAACAGGCTGAGCAAGCTTACGAACAAGCGATGCAACGTAGCCAAGTTCATTTTACTGAATTTGAAAAAGTGAACGCAAGATATCAAGAAAGCAAACTGCAACATCAGCGTTTAATGAGCAAAGCATCTGACCTGCAAGGGCAACTTGAAGAATTTAGTGAATACCAAGGTTGGTCGCTGCAGCAATGTTTAGATCACCAACAAACGCTTCTACAGCAGCAACAGCACTTCACAGGTCTTCAGTCGCAATTGCAAAAAGCGTGGCACACTCAACAAGAACAGCAAAAGTTGTTTGAGCAACAACAAGCGCAGTTAAATGCCATCACACAGCAAGCCACTGACCTTTCTCATCAGATTGAACAACAGCAAAATACACTTACTCAACTTTCGCAAGAAATAAATCGTGCGCAGCAACAAGCGTGTGATTATTATGCCGATGAAACATGGTGGACGCAGTTTGAAAATGCCCCACAAGATGCTTTGGCTTCTTTAACAAAAGCGGTTGATGAGTTTAAAAATAATAAAGAGAAACTCGCTCAGCTTCAGCAGTCTCAACAAGCATTAACGCTGCAGCTGAATCATTTACAAGAATCAGCTGTGAATGTTTCAGAGCAGTTAAACGGCATTAACAGCACAGTTGAAAATGCGCGCTCAGAGAAGTTGAGCTTTGAGCAAGCAAGGTTTGAGCGTTTACCACAAGAGGTCAGCGCTGATGAATGGCAAGAAAAGTGTCAGGCACAATTAAAAACAAGGCAACATGATTTAAATGCTTGCTCTGAACAATTGAAGCAGATCTTGCAAGCTGAAAAAGATAAAGAAAAAGATCTGACCAATATAGCTGAGCAGATCGAGATTTTACTAACTCAAAAAGCCGCACTTGAGTCGCGCTTTGAACAATGGCTTAATGAAAAGTCACAGATCTATGCTGACTTGAATGAAGAGCGGGTTTCATACTTACTCACGCTTCCAAAAGCGGACATTCAACAAACCTTGTCTGAGTTTAAACAGTTGTCGCACAGTAAAGTAGAGCTATCAGGCAAGTTAAGTCATTTAAAAGAGAGCTTGCATACGAATTTAGCGAAAGCGCTGACAGAGCTAACTGAGCAACAAATTAATGAGCAGTTAGTAATTTTAGAGTCTCAGTTTCAACAAATGCAACAACACTGGCTGAGTGTGAACACGCAACTTGAACAGCATCACAAAAATGTCGAAAAACTGGCAACTGAGCAGCAAAAGCTCAATACGCTTCAGGCTAAGTATGAATATTGGCACTTGCTTGATAAATTACTCGGTGATGCCACGGGTAAAAAGCTGCGTAATATTGCGCAAACTCAAACATTAAAAATCTTACTGCAATATGCTAACCAGCACTTAGCGAGTCTATCGAAGCGCTATCGCCTGACTGTGATAGGTCACTCTTTGAATATTGCTATCATTGATAAAGATATGGCCGATGAGCAGCGCTCTGTGAATACGCTTTCTGGTGGTGAGTCTTTCTTAGTTTCTCTTGCTTTGGCGTTAGGATTAGCTTCACTTTCATCAAACAAAGTAAATATTGGTTCGCTATTCATTGATGAGGGCTTTGGCACGTTAGATCCTGAAACCTTGAGTGTGGCGCTAGATGCTTTAGATGCTCTGCAAGCACAAGGTAGAAAAGTGGGCGTGATCTCACATGTAAGCGAAATGTCAGAACGTGTTGCCACGCAAGTGCAAGTTAAAAAGCAGCCCGGCGGTTATTCGAATGTATTAATAAAAGGTGCTTAATATGCCTGACTTTAAAGGTGAGCAAGCCACACATTATGACGAAAGGATCACCCGGCTCGTGCCCGGCTACGAGCTACTACATGGCTTGACGGCCGCGCAATTAAACGTACTTTTTCCTGATGAAGCGACAATCCTAATTGTGGGAGCAGGCACGGGTAAAGAGGTTGTAGAATTAGCTAAGCTTAATTCTACATGGTCTTTTATTGTGCAAGATGTTTCTGCTGACATGCTCGCTATCGCAGATCAAAATTTTACTAACTTAGGCCTAAGTCATAGGGTAAAAATACAATGTGGTGAGTTAACGTCTCTCACTGAGCGTGTTGATTGTGCCCTATGTTTGCTAGTTCTACACTTCTTAGAAGATAACAGTGCAAAGAAAACGCTTTTAAATCATATTAATAGTGTTTTAAAACCAAGAGCGCCTTTATTTCTTGTTGACCTTATGAAGCCAGAAACTCCGTTTGAACGAGAGGC
Organism: Pseudoalteromonas sp. NFXS53; assembly: GCF_056629255.1. NCBI lineage: Bacteria > Pseudomonadati > Pseudomonadota > Gammaproteobacteria > Alteromonadales > Pseudoalteromonadaceae > Pseudoalteromonas > Pseudoalteromonas sp. NFXS53. Next base: position 241,011 of record NZ_JBWVBR010000001.1, read on the forward strand.
GCAGTTAGTATTTTGTCGTACTCTTGGTTTAACAGAAATTGGGCAAACACGAATGCGCCATAATCTAGAGCATGAGTTTTATCCACTTGATCGAATGCGTTTAAGCGAACTGCTCGATGAATGTGGCTTTAACGCCCCCCACCCTTTCTTTAAGGCGCTTGGTTTTACTGGGGTAAGCTGTCATAAGCGCACTTAGTTTTAAGTACTCGTGCGCTCTAATTCAGCTAAGAGTCCTACGAGCCGAGTTATCTTAATATTACTCAATTGCCTGTAGTCTAAATACGGGCAGATCACTAAATTACTAACTTTGTCGATTGCGAACTCCTCATCTAACCACACTAAAGAGTTAGTAAAAATGTGATCTCGGAGTAATTTTTTGGCATATGTTCTGCCAGCAATAACATGAAATTTATAATTTTTTTCAGAAAAATTTGGCGGGCTAAAGAGCAATGCTTCTTGGCTATGCCCTTGTAGCAGTACTTTATCTCGGTAGTCTTGCCAACGTTTAAAGTTAGTAAAATTGTGATCTGGATGCTGCCACTCAGCTAAGATTTTTGCATAAACGTTGAAAACTTTGCGCCATCCATTACCACATGCTTGGTTTATAACATCGATCTCACCTGTACTAAGTGGTTGTACTGATTGAAGATTATGGTATTCAGACATGCTGGGCGGGTTTTCAACATAGATTGCGATTAAGCCCTCTTTTGCCCCTAATCCCTGAGTTGATAATTTCATGATCTGTGGTGTGCTAGCAGGCTATCAAGGGCGTTGGCGAATGTTTGTTTATCGGTGCTGTTTAATTTGGCAGGTCCCCCTGACATTTCCACACCACTGCTGCGCATAGTATCCATAAAATCCCGCATATTAAGGATTTGTTTAATGTTGTTCTCAGTAAACTTTTCGCCTCTTGGACTCAATGCAAAAGCGCCCTCCTCTAGTACTTCTGCAGCAAGAGGGATGTCTGAAGTGATAACTAAATCGTCCTTTTTAACTCTTTTTACAATCTCATTATCAGCAATATCAAAGCCTTTGCTCACTTGGAGTAAGTTCACATATTGTGTTACAGGGACGCGCATACTATGATTTGCGACCAGTGTTGTGTGTGTTTTAGTGCGCTCAGCTGCGCGGAAAAGTATTTCTTTGATAACTGCTGGACACGCGTCCGCATCGACCCAAATATGCATAAATAAACTCTGAGTTAGTAAAAATTTGGTGTGAGTGAAGATGATACCAATAAAACCTAAATCAGCAAGTGTAAACCCCCTTTACACTTAGATTGAATATAGCTTATGAGGCTCAGTGTCATTGTATTTTCATAGAAGCTCTTAAAATAGCGAAGTATTTTTATGTCCATGAAAGGTATTGAGATCATATTTTTACTAACTAAAAAGACGTTAAGCTTAATGACACTTTATAAAGATCAGTTTTTTACTAACTGGCTTTGTGACAGATCACGATTTTACTTACTGAACTCTCTTAATTAGTTCCAAGATCATATTTTTACTAACTAAAGGTGTTTTTAATTGTTTATTTAAGACTTCAAGATCATGTTTTTACTAACTTGATAACCTATTCGTTCTCGAAAGATCATAATTTTACTAACTAGCTTAGTAAAATTATGATCCAAAAATAGTTATCAATGCCTAAATGTTAATAACTTTTTCATATAGAAGATGTTTTTTCAGAAAGTGGTAGGCGTTGTCGTATAGCTAACGCTTGAGTTGATAAAATCGTGATCTGTATGGCCCAATAAAATCGCGGATTATTATAAATGGATTAAAGTAACTTGATTGGTAAGGGAAAGAGTTGAAGGTATTTAGCAAATATCCCTTTAAAGTATATGTTTATTACTGCCATTTCATGGATCTGCGTTTTTAAAAAATTTATAGTCCTCAATTCAGATTAACTTAGTAAAATAACGATCTGAACATGAACTACTAGTATAATAATATGAATTTAATTGACCAAATTACGACGTGTCGACTTTGCGACGAAGCTCTTCCCTGTGGTGCTCGACCTGTCATTCAAGCTTCACCGGTTGCTAAAATTCTGATCTCAGGGCAAGCCCCAAGTCTGAGAGTTCATCAAACGGGTAAGTTGTTTAATGATCAAAGTGGCGAAACACTTAGAGATTGGCTGGGAGTAACCGAAGCACAGTTTTATGAGCCTGACTTATTTGCCATTGTGCCGATGGCTTTTTGTTATCCGGGTAAAGGAAAAAGTGGTGATTTACCCCCTCCGAAAATATGTGCACAAACTTGGCGACAGCCACTAAAAGATTACTTTAAACAAATACAATTACACATATTAGTTGGTCAGTATTCACAGCGCTATTATTGTAGTCATTTTAAGTCAGTGACCCAGCAGGTTCAGCAATGGCGGTCTATGCTACCAAAGCGAATTGCTTTGCCTCACCCCAGCCCAAGGAATCAGCCATGGCGAGCTAAAAATCCTTGGTTCGAACAAGCCTTAGTACCTGAGTTAAAAGCACAAATAAGAAAGTTAATCGCTGGTTAAAGTTATTTTAACGAAAAGGCGTTGTTTTTTTAGATAAGTCAATACATACTTACTTGGCATTACACATGATTACAAATATTAACAAGTACATTCTCAAGGATAGAATATGCTCAACAAGGTTACTGGCTGGTGTGCTGTTTTATTATCACTGATGGCCTTTTACCCTAGCAATATGACAGGTGGTTTGTCGTGTATTGGCTTCTATATAAGTTTGTTCGCAATGTTTATAGGGGCTTATGCAAGTAGTTCAGGCAAATATGTCTACTTCAATTTAGTATTTCTTTTTTCACTGATCAATATTTTCGTTATCAATGATGGTACGAACGTATTTTTGTTCTCACAGCAAAATGACTGGGTTTATGTGTTATCTATGTACGGTATTTTTGCAGTCGTGAGTGTTGTTTGTTTTGGTCTACTCAGAAAAGAAACACTGCTAGCGCAATTAGACGCAGTTAATTAGCCTACTTTATTAAGTTGGCTATTCAATTGGTCAACTTACTTCCCTCCCCTTTTATATATCTCTTGCCTTCTGTGCTTGGCGTTTTAGTGACTTCATGGTAATTTTTGGCAAATTTATTTTCAAAGAGATAAAAGTCATGCCTAAGGCAAGTGAAATAAAAAAACATAATGCCATTGATTACAACGGTCGCGTAATGATTGTACGTGATATCGAACGTTCAGTACCTCAAGGTCGCGCTGGCGGTAGTTTATACCGTATGCGTATGTACGATGTTGTAACAGGCGGCAAAGTTGACGAAACGTTCAAAGCTGAAGAAATGTTAAATCTGGCTGATTTAGTTCGTCGCCCGGTTATGCTGTCTTATATCGACGGTGAAGAACACGTGTTTATGGACGAAGAAGATTACACACCATATAACATCAATACGTCTTCAATTGCTGAGCAAGTACTATTTATTAACGAAGAAACAAAAGGCTTACAGGCTGTTTTAGTTGAAGGCTCGCCAGTTTCTATTGACCTACCATCAAGCGTTGAGCTAGTAATTGAAGACACATCACCTTCAATTAAAGGTGCTTCAGCAAGTGCACGTACAAAGCCTGCAACGCTAACAACAGGTTTAATTGTTCAAGTACCAGAGCATATTTCTACAGGTGATAAAATCAAAATTAACACTGATGAGAAAAAGTTCATGGGGCGTGCAGACAGCTAAGCTCTTCGGTTGCGGCTTTTATTAACCGCAACCAATAACCACTCCTTTTTGTTTTAACAAAACTTTAACCTTTGTTTCTTTCCTGATAAACTCCGTACCTATTTTGTTTTTTGTCTTTTTTAGTGACATAAAATAAATATCTTTATTCTATTTTTTGCTACGGATTAGCAAGGGTTTTTAATGAGTTATATTCCAGATACCAGTGCACAGGACTCACAAGTCGTCACGCCTAAACAAACTAAAAAGTGGGTTATTTATACCGCTTCATTATTTGCATTTTTAACGTTTTGTTATGCTTTTATTCTTCCCCTAGTTGAAGGCTGGGTTGGTGGTAAATCAGCGATTTCTCTCGATAAACTTAAGCTGGCACAAGTCACACAAGGCGATTTTATCCGAGACTTTTCAGTACAAGGTAAAGTGATAGCAGCTCGCCGCCCTGTTTTATACAGCCCCGCACAAGGTACCGTTACTTATTTAGTGGATGCGGGCGATCGTGTAGAGATGGGTCAAGTACTAGCGCAAGTAGAAAGCCCGGAGCTTCAGAGCCTGTTTGAGCAAGAAAATACTCAACTCTCAAGGCTGAGAACGCAACTAGCAAGAGAAAAAATCCAGGCTAAACATATCCAGTTGCAGCAAGAAAACCGCATTGGCCAAGCAAGAGTTGCACTTAACGCAGCGAAAAGAGAAATGCGCCGTTCGGAAGAAGCCAAAGAAAATCAAATTATCAGTGATATCGACTTTCAAAAGGCCAAAGACGATCTTGAAAATGCACTGCGCGAGTTTGAACATGTGAATAAAGAAGTCGCGCTACTAAAAGAAAGTCAGCAATTTGAAATTCAAACCTATGAATTTGAATTCAACGCACAAAAGGTAAAAGTAGCTGAATTACAAAGGCAAGTGTTAGGCCTTGAAGTACGTTCTCCGGTTGCTGGTTTGGTAGGCAATTTAAATCTAGAACAAAAAAATACAGTCAGTAAAAACCAGCCATTAATGAGTGTCGTTGACCTCAGTGAATATGAAGTCGAAGTGTTAATTCCAGAAACTTATGCCGATGATTTAGCCTTAGGCATAGAAGCCGAAATCAATTTTAACGAGCAAAGCTTCATGGGGAATCTAGTTGCCATGTCTCCTGAAATAACCAAGGGGAGTGTTCAGGGGAAAGTGAGATTCACGGGCACTGCGCCCGATAATTTAAGACAGAATCAGCGGCTCACTACACGCTTGATATTAGAGCAAAGATCACAAGTAAATTATCTGCCAAGAGGGCGATTTTTACAAAACTATGATGGTATGCACATCTATGTACTACGCGATAACGAAGCGGTAAAAGTACCAGCAAAGCTCGGTACGAAAAGTTTGTCTAAAGTCGAGGTGATTTCAGGTCTCGCACTCGGTGATACCGTGATTATTTCTGACTATCGAATTTTTGAAAAGGCTGCAAGCGTTAGAATCCTTCAATAAAATATATTTATTAAGTTTGCTTAACGGGGTAGCAACTTATCTCATCGTTTTGGAAGAATGAAAAATAAGGAAAGGAAATGTTGAAAATGACAGGGCTTGCAAAAGCCTACATAACTTCTGATATTAAAACACAGGCGCTTCAGCCATTTGATTTAACCATAGGGCAGGGAGAGTTTATTTCAGTCATCGGCCCTTCTGGTTCGGGTAAAACCACTTTTTTGAATATTGCTGGTTTACTCGAAAACCATAGCGGTGGCGTATACGAACTCGATGAGCAAGATGTTTCAAAGATGTCTGATAAGCAAAAGTCGGCTTATAGAAATGAAAAAATTGGCTTTGTTTTCCAGAGCTTTAATCTGATCCCAGAACTTAATTTATACGACAATATTGATATGCCTCTGCGCTATCGAAAATTTAATGCAAAAGAGCGTGATGAGCGCATCATGAAAGCATTAGAACAAGTAGGCCTTGCTGGTCGCAAAAACCATTATCCAACACAATTATCGGGTGGTCAGCAGCAGCGTGTTGCAATTGCCCGTGCGATTGCAGGTTCGCCAAGTGTTATTTTTGCCGATGAACCTACCGGTAATTTAGACTCAAAAATGGCGCAAGGTATTATGACATTGCTGCAAGATATTAATGCGTCAGGCACGACGATTATTATGGTGACCCATGATAATGAACAAGCACAGCTTGCGCAGCGAATTGTGCAAATAAAAGATGGTTTGCTCAGTGAAGAGTCGCCTGTTTTGACTCAAGCTATCGCTTAAGGGGTCATGATGTTTTCATATTATGTGAAATTAGCGCTGATTAGCTTTAAGCGAACGCCATTACTCAGTTTTTTAATGGTAATGCTCATAGCTATGGGTATTGGCGCAACAATGACGACCTACACCGTCAATTATATGATGAGCCAAGACCCGATACCATCAAAAAGCGATAACTTATACTCAGTGCAAATTGATAGTAGAGGTAATGGCGTAGATTATAGTTACCTCGATACTATCCCACCAGAAATGACCTATCAGGATGCAATGAACATCCTCAAGTCTGATATTCCCAAATATCAAGCTGTGATTAGTGCAATCCGTACGACCGTAAAAAATCCAGCAAAGCATGGCACTGCAGTAACAAGAGAAGTACGTACAACCAGTGCTGACTTTTTTCCTATGCTTGAAGTGCCATTCTTATATGGCAGAGGCTGGGATGAAACGGCGGATAACAATGCAGAGCAAATCGTTGTGTTAACTAAACAGGCGAATATGCGTTTTTTTGGTGGAGAAAACTCAGTTGGCCAAACACTGCAGTTAGGTGAGGATCTATATCAAGTAGTGGGCGTGCTTGATGATTGGTTAATAGTTCCTAAATTCTATGGCCAAAATAATGCTATGTACTCACAACCTTTCGATATTTTCATGCCATTTAGTACACAAGTTAGCAAAGAAATTTTTACTACCTCACTTATTAATATCGCTTGTTGGAAGCCTGCTGAAGATGAAAGTACAGCTGCTTTTCTTGCTTCTGAATGTACTTGGATCAAAATTTGGGCTGAGCTAGAAAATGATGAAAAAAAGCAGCAATTCCAACTGTTTTTAGATAACTATGCGCAACAGCAGCAAGCACAAGGGCGCTTTGCTAACCGCATTTTGAATAAACTTGTATCTGTTAAACAATATCTTAGCGAAGAAAAGATTGTCCCTGAAGATAGCAAAATAGCAGTGTGGCTTGCCGCACTCTTTTTAATTGTTTGCTTACTTAATTGCATGGGGCTGATGATGGCTAAATTCCATGGTAAAGCCGGAGAAGCAGGATTGCGCCGAGCTGTCGGGGCGAGTCGACAACATTTAATTGCACAATTTTCAGTGGAGCTAGCGGTTGTAGGCTTTATTGGGGGCGTTTTAGGTCTGCTTTTAGCACAACTAGGCTTAGTTGCTATGACGAATTTATACAGTCACTTACATAGTTCGCTGATGCAGATGAATGCCTTAATTGTGGTTATTACTTTGGCTTTAGCTGTAGTGATCAGCTGCATTTTTGGTTTGATACCGATTCTAAAAGCCAGCCGAATTCAACTTTCAAGTCAGCTAAAAAGCTTATAGGAGTTAATTATGAGAGATTTAGCCCCGATAATTAAAGCTTTATTTAGAGAGAAATTGGTACCTTTTCTTCTTATTTTGCAAATATCAGTCACTTTTATGGTGATGGTAAATGCTGTGAATATGATCAGTGAGCGTGAGAAGTTGATGTCTAGACCCACTGGTGTTGACGAAGAAAACGCTTTTTATGTTTTGACGAATTTGCAGGGACCTGCTGAGAATTATATCGCAAACTTGAGCCATGATTTGGCAAGCTTACGCGCAATAGAGGGGGTTGAAGCGGTCTCTCCTTTAAACGGTGTACCTCTAGGGTTGTGGGGTAATTATACTTCTGTTTATCCTAACTTAGATACAGAGTACCCAATTGATGTGGCAGGATATTATGGCTCTGATGAGCATATTGTTAAAAACTTAGGCCTTACATTAATTGCTGGAGACAACCTGACTTTAAGCGATACTACGATTACCGCAAATGGTGGTCATAATATTTCTTCTAATATTTTAATTACCAAAGCCTTTGCTGAGTTAGTGAGCCCCGAAGATTGGCGCCAAGCTGTAGGGCAGACTGTTTATACATCTAACACACCTCAGCGCATTAAAGGGATAGTAGAGGCTATGCAAGGTGCTTGGCCACGGTGGTATGGTGTAAATGGTTCAATTATTTATCCCGTTATCGAAGTAAATAATACAATTCGTTATTTTGTACGGGCAGAGTCAGGGCAGCTTGATAATGTAATGGAAGAAGTTAACAAAGTACTGCTAAACACACCCGGACGCGTCATTGAAAAAATGCAGACGATGGAAGAGGTGAGACTAAGGGCGTATAAAGATGATAATGCAAGTAGCAAGCTACTTATATCAGTCTGTATTGGATTGTTACTTGCGACAAGCTTAGGCATTTACGGGCAAGCACGTTTTTCGGTTAACCGTCGTAAAAGGCAGATAGGCACGCGTAGAGCATTAGGTGCAAGTAAAGGTCAGGTTATGCGATTCTTTATGCTTGAAAATGCTGTGGTCAGCCTTACAGGACTTGTTATTGGCTTTATTGCAGCATTATCTCTGAGCGAGCAATTTTCTCAACATTTTGGTTTAACACCTGTACCGTTGCCGTATTTATTATCGGGTATGGCCGCACTGTTTGTGCTAGGCCAGCTATCAGTGAGTTATCCTGCACTGCAAGCGTCAAGAGTGGAACCTGCTATCGCAACGCGAAGTGCTTAAACACTTTAGCTTAATTGAAAAAGCCAGATCATATTTTTACTAGGTAAGATTTTGATCTGGCTTTTTGTATCTGAGTAATTATTTTTTTATCAACTGCTTAATCTCTTTCACTAAGGCAATACTGGCTTCGTTATCTCCATGCACACATAAGGTATCTGCTCTTAGTGCGAGCGTGCTTCCTGAGCCCGTGGTGACTGTGCCTTGAGTCAATAACTGCTCGACTTGTGCCATCAAAGCAGGCTTGTTATGCACTGCATTCGGCTCAGTTCTTGGGGTTAAACGTCCTTCGTTGGTATATAAGCGATCCGCAAAAGCTTCAAACAACAATGGTAGGTTATATTTTTCAGCCATAGCTAAGTGCGACGCTTGCTCGTTGGTCGCCAGTAGCATTAACTTTAGCGGTTTGGCATAGCTACTCACTGCCTGCATGACAGTTTCTAAAATGCCGTTATCGGCCATCATATCGTTATACAGTGCACCATGCGGTTTTACATAACTAATTGATAAACCATGCACTTGTGCCATACCGTCAAGGGCTGCAATTTGATAGTGCAAACAATTTACTAACTCATCATGACTGAGCTTCATAGAGCGGCGACCAAAACCTTGTTTGTCGGGATAGCTTGGGTGAGCACCAATTTGCACATTATGCTGTTTAGCAAGCGTGAGGGTTTGAGCCATCACATCCGGGTCACCAGCGTGAAAACCACAAGCAATATTTGCCAAATCAATCACTTGCATAGCGTGGCTATCTAACCCCATTTGCCACGCACCAAAGCTTTCACCTAAATCGCAATTTAATAACATGTTTGCTTCCTTTAAATACTGACAGGGAGTTGGCCTTCAGGCTTTTCGAGGCCCAAAATCACTTTAGCGAGCGCAGTAAACGCAGGGCCAGAGATCACATTTTTACTAACTACATCGACATTGTAGGCATAACTTGCCAAAACCGCTTGTGCGTAAGGCACATAAGTTGGGATCTCATAGGGGGCGCGCAGGCTAATAAATAGCGTTGGCTTTTCAGCAAGTTTTGCCTGCTTAAGCAGTGCTAACAGGGCTTTGGGTTGCTCATTACGTTTGAGCTTAAAGCTGTCAAGGGCCTTTACATCATCCATGCCACCAATCTCAACTGCACTTTGTTGCGGGCTGGCATGGGCGGCTATGATCAGGTCTGAGTTAGTAATATTTTGATCTGCCTGTTTTGGATCGAACCCTTGCAAGCTACTACACGTGATATGTAACTCTTGCTTGCTTAAAGAAAGTAAGGCTTGCTCAAGAGCATGGCATTTTTGCGTATCAGGCATGACTAAATGAATGCGCTTATGTTTAGCTTGAATAGGCAATAGACCTTGGTTTTTCACTTGAGTGATGGCCGCAACAGCGAGTTCACTTTCAAGTTGTCGGTGACTTGGGTTCCCTAATGTCGCTTTAGCAATGGCGGCAGAGCGGGGCGCTTGGCTTGCTAAAAACTGTTGCTTGAGAGAAATAATACGCTGTGCTGATTGTGCTATTTCTGATTTCTTTAACTCACCCAAAGCGACCGCCGCATTCAGCGTACTCACTAGTTCATCGAGCTTTTTAATATCGTCAGGAGTTCGAATGGTAATCGGCATCAGAGCAATATCAACCCCAGCTTTAAAGGTTTCAATCACCGCGGATGTAGGGGTAAAGAAGTGGCTGATCCCCGCCATATCGAGTGCATCGGTCACCGTCACACCTTGGTAGTTCAGCTTTTCTCGTAGTAAATCGTGCATAATTTTACGCGACAATGTAGCCGGTTTAATCATGGCTTCACCTTGCTTGTTCACAAAGGTACTGTTATCGAGCACAGGGTATTGAATATGCGCCGTCATGATCATACCCGGCGCATGCTTATCAATAATGTATTTAAAAGGCGCCAGCTCAACTTGTTCAATACGTTTTAAATCGTGTTTAACAAGCGGCAAACCTGTGTGGCTATCGACCGAGGTATCACCATGGCCCGGAAAGTGTTTAAGTGCTGAAATAACATTTTGCGTTTCAAATGCTTCAACTTGTGCGGCACCCATTTTGGCAACTTCGAGTGGGTTCTCTGAGAAAGCGCGAACGTTGATCACCGGATTACCAGCGTTGTTATTCACATCAACAGTTGGCGCAAAGTTTACGTTAATGCCTAAGCTGTTAAGCTCTTTACCAATGGCGGTGGCCACTAAACTGGCATAGTGCGTCCCGTGTTTATGATAAGTGGCTCCTATGCTCATATTACCCGTGAAAGAAGTCGCCTCAGCACGGTTGATTCGAGCTACACGGCCACCTTCTTGGTCAATCGATATAAACAAGGGTTGTGGATGTTTAGCTTGCTGAGCAGCCGTTTGTAAGTCATTGGTGAGCTTTACGACTTGCGCAGTATCTGGCACGTTTTCGGCGAATAAGATCACGCCACCAATGTGGTGTTTAGCAATCAAATCTGCAAGAGCTTTAGGCAACTCGGTCATACCTTGTCTACAGGCTTTTGATTCGCCGCTATCGCAGTAATAACGAAAATCTAGCATCAACTTTTGACCAAGTTGTGCTTCTAAAGGTAGTTCAGAGGCATGATTGAGCGATTTCGCTGCACCGCTGGCACTGATTGTCATGGCGATCACCATCCCGATATTTTTTAAAAATTGCGTCACAGGCTACCTAAATTATCTGGCCTTAAACTGAATGGGCTAATTTAGCATTTGCAGCAATAGATTGATAACCCGAACGACTAAACATACAGTTTTTAACAATTTAATGTTGAGTAATTTATAAATTCTCAAGTCTATAGGAGAACATTTATACAAGGAAATAAGGATTATGTTTTGATTAGACTCACCCCTTTCTCAGCGTTTAAGCTGGCTAATATTGCTTTAATAAGTTTTACACTCACAGGTTGTGGGTCCGACGTGGCGCCAGAGGTCCCACCAATTGATAAAACCAAACTTTCAGAGCAGGTCGGTATAGGCCAAGACGGCGAGCTACAGCTGCATTTAGAGAATATAAGGTTGGCTTATAACTTGCCGGCGATCACAGCCTTAACAGTAAAAGACGGACTTGTGTTTGAAATAGCCAGTACAGGCTATCGCGATATACATACCCAAACTTTAGTAACTGATAATGATCGTTGGGCTATTGGTTCACTAACAAAGTCTATGACGGCAATGGTCGCTGCGCGATTAGTAGAGCAAGAGGTAATTTCTTTTGACAGCACTATTGCCGATATTTTTCCCGAACTTAAAGGCCAAATTAGGGCTGAGCATGAATCAATCTCGTTAAAGCAGTTATTAAATATGACATCGGGGTTAAAAACAGATATCGATATAAAAGATAGGCGCTGGTTCGATATCTCGAAGACAACACTTATGTTGCGAAGTATGTTGACAAAAGAGGTGCTTAATACCGCACCTGTGCAAAAGCGGGGGCAATATGAATATAGTAATGTAGGCTATACTATTGCCGGACATATGCTTGAGCGGGTGACAAACCAAACTTGGGAGCAACTGATAAGTGAGGAATTATTTTCACAATTAGGCATTACAAACTTTGGTTTTGGTGAGCCGAGCTTTGAACAAAGTGATCAACCCAAAGGGCATACTTATAAAAATGGAAAATGGCAAGCTATCACTGCTGGCAAAGAGATCATTCCAAAAGTATATGGCCCTGCGGGTACTGTTAATATCAGTTTGTCAGAGCTCGCCTTATATTTATCTAAGGTATTAGAGGGTATGAAAGGTGGTGACAATATACTTAGTAAAGAGAGTTATAAAACCTTACATACGATTTATAGTGAAGCTCAAGAGCCAGGAGTAGGCTATGCGATGGGTTGGTTTGCAAAGCTAGATAATACGGCATTTCGACATGATGGTTTCACAGGGTCTTTTTCTGTTAGTAGCTTTTTATATCCAAATGAAAACAGTGCTTACTTTATTGCTGTCAATGGTGATACGGAGAATGCGGCAAAAGCCCTTTTCGCAGCGTTAGAACTATTAAGAGAAAGAAACTTTAGCAACTAAACCATGAACTTTAAATTTTGTTAAAGTTAAAGCCAGCTAACAGCGCTGTAGGCTCATAGAGTTAACTTTTGTGGGTTTCGGCAATTATTTGTCGAAGCTCAAAACTGTTTGCTTGCTCCTCCTTTATGACACTTGTCATATCTATCAATGACAAACCTCACTGAAAACGTTTCACGCCTTTAGGCATACTAAACCTATCAAAGTTAATCTCGCACTGAGGAATTGGTTATGGAAAGCATCATGTGGGCAGTTTTAGGTATGGCATATAGTTTAATCGCATTCGCATTAAGCACTTATAAATACAATCGCGGTAAGCCGTTTTATAGTAAATCAAGAAACACTGAGGTGAACTATGACTAATTCAGCAGTGGTTTCGGTTAACAACTTACACCATAGCTATGGTGACAAATCCGTCCTTAAAGGTTTAGATTTCTCATTAAAAGCAGGCCGAGTTTACGGATTTTTAGGTGCCAATGGCGCAGGTAAAACAACGTTGATTAATTTGTTACTCGGGCGTTTAAAAGCGTCACAAGGTAGCGTTGAAGTACTGGGTAATAAAGCGGGTTCTGGTGCTGCGAAAGCTAAAGTAGGCGCTATGCTACAAATCGGCAGTTTACCTGCGAATTTGACTGTACTTGAACAACTCAATCTATTCGCGAGCTACTATCAGTCCCCAATGCCTGTCTCTAAAGCACTGCGTTTGAGTGACTTAAATGCCCATGAAAATACACCATTTAGCAAATTATCAGGTGGCTTGAAGCAACGTTTGCTGTTTGCCATTGCCATTATTGGCGACCCACAACTGGTATTTTTAGATGAGCCTAGCTTGGCAATGGACGTAAATGCCCGTCAACAAATGTGGCAAACCATTCGACAATTAAAAGCACAGGGCAAAACGGTGGTTTTAACCACGCATTATATGGAAGAAGCTGAAGCCCTAAGCGATGAGTTATTCATTTTAAATGAGGGAAAGATCATCGCACAGGGCTCGCCAAGTGACTTAAGTCACAATATGCAGCTAAGTGAAGTGAGCTTTGCTTGTGAACTGAATGAGTCTGAACTCTCGGCTTTATTACCTGAGTGGTCGTGGCTGGTAAATGAGGGTAAGGCTGCAACTCGATGTAAATCACCAAACATACTGTTAAAGCAAGCATTTGCAAATGGGCTTAGCTGCGACTTACTCAGCGTTAAACCTTCATCGTTAGAGCAAACCTTTATTTCACTCACAGAATCCGCTGAACATGAAAATAAAACACCAGTAAATTCAGCATCAGACAAATCAGCCAAGGAGCAAGCAGCATGAGTAGCATAAGTTTATATAGCCTCAAACAAGAAGCGTGGTGCGACTCTAAAAGTGTATTTAGAAACTTAGGCTTTGTGATCCCGACCTTAGCGTTTCCATGCGCCTTTTACTTGTTTTTTGGTGTCGCTATGGGAGATGAAAAAACCAGTAGCTATTTGCTGATAAATTACATAATTTTTGGGGTGATGGGCCCCGCTTTATTTAATTTTGGGGTCAATGTCGCAACGGATAGAGAGCAAGGCTTATTGGCGTTGAAACAACTATCGCCTATGCCAGCTAGTCAGTACTTAATGGGTAAAACTTTTACGGCTTTGTTGTTTTCGACCTTGATATTTATTCTTCTTTCTAGTTTTGCCGTTTTATTCGCAGGCGTGAGTATGTCGCTACTTAAGTGGGGTCAAGTATATGCATTAGCGCTGGTAGGCACTTTACCATTTTGCATGCTTGGCTTAGTGATGGGCTTAAGTTTTTCAGCCAAATCGGCTCCCGCGCTTGTTAATCTGATTTACTTACCCATTTCGATGCTTTCTGGTTTATGGCTACCTATTACTATGTTTCCTGAAGCACTACAGTGGTTCGCATGGGCATTGCCAAGCTATCACTTATCTCAATTAGGGCTGAGCATTTTAGAGATGCACCAAGGCTTTAATTTAGCGTGGCATTTATTGGGCGTTGCATTATTTACATCGCCGTGTGGATATCTAGCTACAAAAAAGTACAACTCCATGAAATAAAATCATATTGTAACGCCCCTTTACAGAGAGGGGCTTTACCTCAGCGCTTCATTCCTTTACTCTTAACCTGTTGTTAATTATTTCTTAAAAAACATGAAGTTTAGTTTTCAGATTTTCCAGTTCGATTGTGAACACAAAATCCTTACCCGCCACGGAAAGGTTATTAAGCTAAAAGACAGAGCTGCGAATATGCTCAAGTTCTTTATTTTGAATAACGATAGAATTCTGTCTAAAGCAGAGCTCTTAGAAACGGTTTGGCCTGATAAAACCGTGTCTGAACAAGTCGTCTTTCAGAACATCAGTCACTTACGTGCCATTTTTGGTAACGATGCCATTAAAACCTTTTCAAAAAGAGGCTATCAGTGGCAATTAGAGCTTACCGAAGTCACAGAGCAAGCAGAAGAAGTTGGAGCGGCCCCAGCGTCAGAAGCGCCTGCAAGCACAGCGCCTGTTGCAGAAGAAAGCAAAGCTGAGAGTGAGTTAAAAAATAATGAAAGCTCAGACAGTCCTCAGCAAAATGATGCGCCAGCTTCTGACAGTTCACCTGAGCAGCCTGCAAAAGAGAGCAAGTCGACAGCTTGGCTCGGCATTTTGGGCGCTGCAGCCTTAGTTGTAGCAACAGCGATTTGGATGGCCGTTAAGTCTTAATTTATTTCTCTCTTTCTTTTAATAAAGCGATGGCAAACATCGCTTTATTGCCCTCTATTTTTTATAAAAATCAAAATCTTTAAAAATCCTTTTGAACTTTTCTGTACGCATCTTGGTCAATTATTCTCATAACTACCAAGGAAGCATAATAATGAAATTATTAACAGTATTTGCAGCAAGCGTATTAATTAGCTGCTCTTTTTTTAGCCATTTTAGTTACGCCGAAGGGCGCAGTATTGAATATGGAAAAATGAATCAATATCGTGATATGGCGACTAATCAAGCAAAGTCACAATACTTTAGCTCTCTATTTAAGCTTAAAATTAACAACCCAGATATTCAACAGAGTGATGTGAAAGTTTGGTTAGAGCAAGAAGGTAAAGTGCTAGCTGAAGCGACCTTTGATGAAGAAGGAAATATTGGCCTACCAATTTTGTCACAGACGGATGCAGATAAAACTTTACTCCATTCAAATTACAGTAAAGACGATGTTGGTATAGCCATCACGATGAGCTTAAAGCCGATAGAAAGCAAAGAGCTGAAATACTCAGAAGTGTTTTTGCTACTTGATGACGTAAATAACTTTGCTGAACAAATGGCAGGCGGATTCTCTATGTTCGTCCCGAGCATGGACGAAATCAAATTCACCTTTGATGCCCCTTCGACCATCTCTGTAAAAGACAGCAAAGGCAAAACCAAAACATACAAAACAGACGATGAGTTTGTAATTGAAATTCCAAAAAAGAAACGCTGGATGAAAAGCGACACTTGGCTGCAATTTAGTGCTCTACCGACTAGATACGAGCCGATTAATTAACTTTTTATATCAGGTATAAAGAGCGTAAAGGGGCTTTACGCTCTATTTAAATAGTATTTCTATCTATTCTTCATAACCATTAGCAAAGGTTCTTACTAACGCTTCTATTTCAGTAAATGTTTGTTCACTGTTTTCGTTAAAAGCATCGGCGTTGGTCAATAAAACAAAGCCGTTTTTACGTTTTAGGTCGGCAAATATTTTATTTCGAACACCAAAGTCGGTGCCGCCATGAGAAATAAACTGCTGGTCGATATTCCAAAAGTATCCATGGTGGAGCACGGTTTGTGCAGGATCATATTGTATCGATAGCATGTTTTTAACGGCGTTTTGGTCAAGTATTTGTTCATCACCGATTTTGCCTTCATGGATACTGGCAAGCAAAAACTGACTCAAGTCTTTCACGCTAGAGACTGCATTACCATCGCTGTATGTGACAGAGCCGTAATCGGGCAGAGTGAATAATTCACCGGTTTGTGGGCTAAATCCAGCTCGCTGAACAATGGGCTTTTGAGGTTTGTCGATGGCCCATTCTGTGTTGTGCATATCGAGCGGATCAAACACCGTTTTTTGGCTCAAGCTAGGTAGGCTTTGCTGACTATCTTGTTCAAGTACAAAGCCCGCCAGTGCTGCGCCAACATTTGAATAAATAGAGGCATCACCCGGTGTGAGTCCATATTGGCTGCTAAAGTTTTTATTAAAATAATAGTCACCTTGTGCTGACAAATAATTTTCGAAAAAGCGAGGCATATCTGGGTCAATTTCTTGCGGGCAGTTGTTATTCTGTGCCAATAAGTTCATTAAACTGCTATGGTTGTCACGTAAATAGTAGCTACACAAATAGACGGCGTTATTGTCGAGAATACCACTGCTGTGGGTGATCAAATGTCTAAGGGTAATGGGCTTATCAGATATCGGGTTATCAATTGAAAACGGCAGTAGTGGCGCGATGTTTTTATCTAATTTAATCTGCCCTTGACCTTCTGCATGAGCCAGTGTGGCACCCAGCAGAGTTTTACTGACTGAAGCAAGGTAAAAGCGACTATCTGCTGTCACTGGGGTACCGCTTTCATCTGCGATCCCAAAACCATTTTGATAAACCACTTTGCCGTCATGAATTACGCCCACTGCGATGCTAGGAATATTGCCTTTGGTTTGTAATTGCTCAAGTGCGGTTTCGAATTCGTCTACTGCAAGTGGTGGGTGAGTGTGTTTGTTCAGTTGCTCAAGCGCAAAGTCATAACTTGAAAAGCGTGCTTCGTCGAATGAATGAACTGAGAAGGCGCTCTGTGCATGCTTAGGCTCAATACCTGTTAATTCAAATGCTTTGCCTTGAGCGTTGCGATACACCTCGTTTGAAAGGCCGATCTCCCAGCCATTTGGCAGCGTAAACGTTAATATGTCAGACAGTGCGCCTGAGGTTGGTTCGCCAACAGTATGAACATGGTCGAACTGTTCTAAAGTCATAGCCAGCACTTCACCTGCACTGACAGTCATTTGACTGGTTAGTAAGTAAACTGGGTTCGTATAAGCGCTGTCATTTTTAAGCACTTGATATCTAACTGGTACGCCCATGCCAGCAGGTGTCACTGCTTGTTTATTAACTGCGAGTACGGTTTTATCTGCAAAATAGTTGGCAACTTCTAGGGCGATGGCGTCGTGTCCACCTTGATTATTACGTATATCTAAAATGAGGCCATCAGTGTCTTTTAATTGCGCCATTACTTTATCGAGTAATGTTTCTGCAGCTGTCAGTTGCACTTCGGCGGTGGCATCTTCGGTTTCGCTAAAGCTCTCTAAGTTATTGAGTACAATAACCCCGACGTTGTCAGCGGTTTTGCCCCAAAGTAAGGTCGGAAAATCACTCTGCGCAGGAAATTGCGACATGCTGTCAGGTTGTAAGTAAGCTTTGCTAATTTCAGTATAATGACTAAGCATGGTATTAAATACGTCATCTAAACTGGTTTGCTCGCCTGCTCTTAAAAAGTTTCCTTGAATACCGACTGCCGCTTTCATAAAAGGGCTATCTTTACCGACATAAAAGTTGGCATCTTTGGCCCAGATATTCACGTGTCCGTCTTTTAATGGGGCAACCATCGCCGTGAGTGTGCTAAATAGTGCTTCGTCAGTCATGTCGTCACTAATTTGGGGTTTAAATTTTACATATTGTTGTGACCAATCAACGCCTCTTAACTCAAAGAAGGCATAGTAGTCGTTAAAGGCATGCCAAAAATACTCAAAAACTTGGTTTGGACTTGCGTTTTCAGTGACATTAATCGGTGTATTACACAGTGCTGGTAGGGTTTTATTTGTGGTATAGGTTTGGGCATGAATTTCGCCTTTCTCTCGCAAACTTAATGCAGTATCGGTCGATTTAAGTTCAGCGATGAATTCTTTATTGGCTTGTTCATGACTTAATTGATTCACTTTAATACAAGCAAATGTATTGTATTCATACGCACTTACCTTGTTATCTTGAATGTCTAAAACGGCGCCGTAAGCGGTTTTATTCCAAACGCCTTCGGCTTTTTGCAGTTCGGTGCGCGTATCTTTGTCAATAGAGCACCCGCTTAGAACTAGGGTGGCGAAAAGTGCGGTTGCAATGGGTGTACGAGAAAACAATTTGACTGACATTTTTTATATCCCTTGATGAAATGAGCGTTTAGCTTAGAGGGATGAGGGGTAATAAACTGTTGTTAAGTTGCGCGAAAATGTATGCTTAAAGGTACGGATTTAAACACTTTTCAACATTCTTTTTGAATATTTCGGCTAGCGGTGCAAAGTCTAACTAAAGCACTATGCTTACAGTAATATTGGGCTGTCGGTTGCGATTAGGTGTGAAAATTCAACGAAAGGCCGCAAAACAAATGTTTCTTCTATGACGTTTGAATCTTGAATGCGGTCAATTCGAAAAGTGCGATAATCTTGCCTTAGATGATCCCACGCAAATACATACCATACCGGGTAGTTAAAGTATAAATAGTGGGGTTCTATTAGTCGCTCGGTGACCGTCTTTTTTTCATCTATATAGCTGATGTTGATTGGTTGCTGATATAAAAATGCAGCACTTAACGCATGGCATTCAGGAAACTGTGATTGTTCATAAGAGGCATGAACTTGCGGTGAGGCTGAACTACCAATGAGCACGCGATTTCTCAGTGCTTTAATATTGGCTTTTTGATCTGGAGACAACAAAGCCAATAATTTGTAGCGAATAGAGTGTAAGCTTTTCATAAACAAAGGCGAGTTCATCTTTTCGCAAATGGCGATACTGATCAGTAAATCTATCGTTTCACTTGTGGTGAGATTAATTTTGCCAAGTCCCCATTGCCGATGAAGCCTCACACCACCGCCTCTGCCTTTGTCAGTATCAATTGGCATACCACGCGCTTTGAGAATATTGAGATCGCGAAATAGCGTACGTGTCGATACATTCAAAGCGTCTGATAAATCTTTCGTGGTCAGAAAGTCTTCGGACTTTAGCATGCTTGCTAATTTGTCTAGCCTTTCAAGGTGGCTTTGGGTCTTTGCTCTTTTCATATATTAAATATGACACAAAATGTCACTTAATTTAATAAGCTACTCATTATTGGTGCTTTTATCAGTTTTCAAAGTGCCAACTTGCAATTTAATTATTTGATGGAGCAACAAATGACAGAGCAACAAGCGAGTAAAAATGGTTCAGTTTCGCAAGCCTGTGTATCAGGGGCGCAGGATTTTGATTTTGTCATAGGCAACTGGCGTGTGCATCATAAGCGCCTAGACAATATGTTTAGCGAAGACAAGCGTTGGGTTGAATTTGAAGGGCTTTCTTCAACTTCACACATTTTAGGTGGAGCAGGGAACGTTGAAGATAACCTTTTGTACTTTCCTGATGGTGCTTTTCGTGCTGTGGCAATGAGAGCATTTAATGCTCAAACTGGACGTTGGTCTATTTGGTGGTTAGATGGTCGCTTCCCAGATAAGGTGGATACGCCTGTGGTCGGTTCGTTTAAAAATAACATTGGCCTTTTCTATGCCGATGAAGTTATCAAGGGTAGAAAAACCAAAGTAAGATTTCAGTGGGACGCTAGCACGCCAAATAACCCTAAATGGGCGCAAGCATTTTCATTTGATGAGGGGAAAAGTTGGGAAACAAATTGGACTATGAGTTTTATTCCTCAATAGTCAGAATAGATTTCAACTATCACTGCCTTTTAGAAAGTGGACTCACACGAAAACGCTTTGCTTGAGTCCACCGTTGAACTTAGGGCTAAATCATCGCTTTAAAAAGCGTATTTTAACTTTAAGCTTATGTTTCTCGGTTCACCAACAAAGTAGCGGTGATTGCCAAAGGCAAAATCGGCACGCTCTGCGTAGCGCTCGTCTGTGAGGTTCATCATCGCAAATGACGCGCTTAACTGAGGTTTGATCTGCCAATCTGCTCGAAGGTTATAAATTTTATGGCCAGCATAGCTTTGTGTATTGGCTGCATCTAAAAAGTAGTCATCTATTTGCTGGCGTTCTAACTGAGCCATGATAGTCGGTGTAACTTGCCAATTGATCTGCAGGTTAAGTAATAGTTTTGGCGCGGTATCTATGTCGTTGCCCTTGATTTGAGCACCATTAGTTGGGTTATTTAAATAAGTGTGCTCGCTATAGCTAAAGGCCAGCTTAGTACTAATGGTATGCGTTACTTGGCGGTTAAGTGTAAACTCGATGCCCTGGTGTTCGGTATCTAGGCCATTTAAATATTGGCGGTCGGCGTCTTGGTAAATGCCGTCTTTTTTCTTTAAATGATAAACCGAGAGCTCAGCAAATAGATCTTTATCTACATATCGAACACCGGCTTCAGTTTGTCTGGCTTTGACACTTTTTACATCGCTGGTGAGCTGACCGTTCTGAAGGCGATATAATTCGCTAGTATGGGGAGCTCTAAAGCTTTGATCATGTTTGGCGAATAGCCGTGTTTTTTTATCAATTTTATAACTGTAGCCAAGTGCATAACTGATATCGTCAAATTGATTACTTTGACTTGCAGGGCGAGTATAACGACATCCCCCGAAGCCACAGGCTGTGCCATCGTCTTTTAAATTACCTGTGCTTAGATTGTTTTGATAATCGTAGTCGGTGTTATCGTAACGCAGTGCTGCAAAGGCATTGTGCTCGTCTGTGATTTTGGCGTCGAGCTGAGCGTAAGTGGCAAAACTTAGCGCATTAACGTCATAATCATAGTGCTTTCCTTGCGGTAATACGCCACGTAAAAACGCAGAGTTTGATTCGGTGTCGTTGGCTTGGTTTTGTTTTAAAAAGCCGCGAGTGATGTCGATGTCAGAGCCAAGCGTTAAACTTAACATATCAGATAGCTTACTTGCGCGACGTACTTGTAAACCTATACTCGAATGGCCGTTTTCTTCGACAGGCGTGCCCGGTAAAAAGTGCATTAAAAAGTCCATATCTGTATGGCGTAAATATGGATTAACCTGCCAGACCGCATTTGCCGTATTTAAGGTGTTAAACATGGCGTAGCGCATCGACAGACTGTTTCGATATGCATCTGGAAAGTCATTAATGCGAAGTAATGATTTATCTTGATAGGCGTTTTCGCCACGCTGCAAATAGCCCGCTGTATCTTGCTCTAAATTGGTCAGCGTCACTCTGTGGGTAGTTTGCCAATCACCTAAACTGTGTGAAGCCGCCAATGAGAGTTTTTGTTGTTCGTAGCCAGAACTATCTTGAAAGCCGCCATCTGAGGAAAGTGTTAAGCCCACTAGGGTATCGAGGGCTTCAGTTTGTTGGCTGTAATGGCCATTTACACGATAAAAGCTATCTTCACCTAATTCTACGCTCACCATAGGCGTTGCATATAAACTTGGGCTAAATACGTTGATGGTGCCATGAATGGCATTTGAGCCGTAGCGAGATGAATTCGCGCCTTTCACCACTTCGATGTTATCTGCAAGCTCAAAGTGGGTGTCGAATAATTGGTTTACGTTACAAAAGCCTGGCGCGCGTAAGTTAATACCGTTTTCAAGCGTTAAAAACTCAGCACACGAGCCTGCGCCGGTTAAAATAGGTGAACGCACCGATAATAATGATTCTTGGCCATTACCACGGCTTAACCAAGTGCTCGAAGCTTGGCTCAGTAATTGGTTTAAATGCTCTGCGTTGCTTTGCTCAATGCTTTGTTTGGTAATTTTATTGGTGTTACCAATCAAGTCTAAATGTTGGGTTTGTGTGCGGTTGGCGGTGGTGACTAGGGTTTCGATGTCTTTATCATTAGCGCTTGATAAGGCTTGAAAACTGATGCTCGCGCAACTTAAAAGAGCCAAAGACAAAATAGAAAATTTAAACGTTTCTCGCACAGACATGTTCCTTTATCGCAACTTGACGATAATTATAAAAGTGCCTCATTATACTGAATAAATTCAAAACACGATCTACCGTCGAGCAAAATTATGTATCAAAAAGTGTTTAAAACCACGCTGTTAAGTGCAGCTTGTATGTTGAGCGTGGCCTCGCATGCTAATAACCAGAACGTTGAACAGCTATTTAAAACAACCTGTGCGTCGTGCCACGGTCAAGAGTTAACTGGTGGTATGGCTGGTTCTTTAATTGATAGCCAGTGGATGACTGAAGGCACAGATACTGCGCTGGCGAATGCCATTAAAAACGGTATTGTTTCGGCAGGTATGCCTGCATTTGGCGCGACGTTAAATGAAGAACAAATTCGTACTCTGGTTGTATACATTCGTGAAGCAGGAGCAAAAGCAAAGCAAGCGAAACAGCCAGAATCGCAAATGGGCAAGTCGTTTAATACGGATTACCACAAGGTGACAACCAAAGAAGTGACCAACAGTGATGGCATCATCTGGGCTATGGATTTTTTACCTGACGGCAGTTTGCTTTATACCTTACGCGAAGGCGAGCTTTGGCACATGACGAAGGGCGGTAAAAAAACGCATATTAAGGGCACGCCTAAAGTATGGCATAAACGTCAAGGTGGGCTGTTAGATGTGTATCCTGATCCAGATTACAAAAACAATGGCTGGATTTATTTGTCGTATAGTAAAGATGCAGGTAAAAACAGCCAAGGCCAAGAGGTGGCGTTTACAGCCATTGTGCGCGGAAAGATTAAAAATGGTGAGTGGGTAGATCAGCAAACCTTATTTGAAGCCAAACCAGAAAATCATCAAAATCGCGGTTGGCACTTTGGATCTCGTTTTGCTATTAAAGGCGATTACTTATTCTTTACCAATGGTGACGAAGGGCTACAAGATGGTGCGCAAGACATCACCACGCAAAACGGTAAAGTACACCGAATCTTTAAAGATGGTCGTGTGCCAAAAGATAACCCGTTTTATAACGAAAAAGGTGCGCAACAAACCATCTGGACCTACGGCAACCGTAACCCGCAAGGCTTAACGTTACACCCTAAAACTGGAGCACTGTGGTCTACAGAGCATGGTCCGCGTGGTGGTGACGAGCTTAATTTGATCACCAAAGGCACTAACTATGGCTGGCCAAAAGTGACGTATGGCATGAACTATAATGGTACGCCTATCACGCCACATACTGATTTACCTGGTATGCAACTACCTGTGCATCAATGGACGCCATCTATTGCTGTTGCGGGTATGAATTTTTATACGGGAAACAAGTTTAAGCACTGGCAGGGCGACTTATTTGTCGGCAGTTTGGCGAAGAAGCAATTGCACCGTTTGCGAATTGAAAACGGCAAAGTGGTTGAAGATGAAATTATCTTAAAAGGCCTAGGTCGAATTCGTGATGTAGTTACGGCGCCAAATGGTGAGATTTATTTAACCATTAATGACCGCAATGCCAATCAAAGTAAGATCATTGCAATCGCGCCTAAATAAGTCTTCATAAGACGCGAAATAAATTCGCTGCTACCGTTGTTTTACTCGGTAGCACCGACTTTATGTCGGGTTAAACCTTCACAAAGAAGACGAGAAATGAATTCGCTGTTATTGGTATTTTTGCTCGGTAGCACCGACTTTACGTCGGGTAAAAGCCTTAACAAATAAGACGCGAAATAAATTCGCTGCTACCGGTATTTTAGCTCGGTAGCACCGGCTTTACGTCGGGTTAAACCTTCACATATTAGACGCGAAATAAATTCGCTGTTATTGGTATTTTTGCCCGGTAGCACCGACTTTACGTCGGGTTAAGCCTTCACAAATAAGACGCGAAATGAATTCGCTGCTACCGGTGTTTTTGCTCGGTAGCACCGACTTTACGTCGGGTTAAACCTTCACAAAGAAGACGAGGAGTGAATTCGCTGTTATTGGTATTTTTGCTCGGTAGCACCGGCTTTACGTCGGGTTAAACCTTCACATATAAGACGCGAAATAAATTCGCTGCTACCGGTATTTTACTCGGTAGCACCGACTTTATGTCGGGTTGCTCTCAACACGAACATCACCGTAAAGCCCCTTTACATACACTTTGATTCAGATTCAAACCTCACGACATCATCTTTAATTTCTTGCTTTGATTTAAAACATTGAACATACAGCAATTTCGGTCAAGTAAAGCGTTTGCTGTATGATTAAGCTTGTCTGCAGTTTTACTAACACATAGGCGCTTTATGCAAAGCAATCTATTACAGCAACGTATTTCGCTGGTTTGCGATTACATCAATCAACACTTAGATGATGAATTAACGGTGAGTGTGCTTAGCGATGTTGCTGCTTTATCTAAATTTCATTTTCATCGCGTATTTATGGTTTTTATGGGTGTAAATGTAGGCAAGTATATTTTGCTGGCGCGATTAAAGCGGGCATCTTTTCGCTTAGCGTTTGAGCGCGATATTAAAATTATTGATATTGCACTAGAAGCGAAGTTTGACAGTGCTGAAGCGTTTTCTCGCGCCTTTAAGCGTACGTTTGAGCAAAGTCCTTCAAAGTTTAGACAAGCTGCAAATTGGCCTAGTTGGTATGACGTATTTGATTTTTCACCGCAACCAATAGAGCAACAAATCATGCAAGTAGACATTATCAACTTTGAGCAAACTAACATCGCGTTTTTAGAGCATAAAGGCGCTGCAAATCGCATCTTCGAAACAGCTGGGCAATTCATTGCGTGGCGAAAAAATAGCGGGCTTTCACCACTCAATACGAGCCGAACATTTGGCATGCCAAATGGCGACCCTGAAGCCATGGCTGAAGACGCATTTCGCTTCAAATTGTGTGGCTCTGTAAACGCTGAAGTAGCTGATAACGCATTTGGTGTCGAAAATGGGATTATTCCGCAAATGCGCTGCGCGAAAGTCAGGCATTTAGGCAGTCACGATAATATGGAGCAAACTATACGCTGGCTTTACCAGCAGTGGCTTCCTCAAAGTGGTGAACTACCGAGCGATCATTGCTGTTTTTTCGAATATCATAATTTTGTGCATCAAGTCGATGAGTGTGACCTCATCACTGATATCTATTTGCCGCTTCAAGGGTAAAAGATGACTTTATTTGAGTTACAGCTATGGATAGCTGATGTTTCAGGCAGTTTAACCTTGAGCTTTGGGTATTTAATATTATCGTCATGCCTACTTTTTTATCTGAGTTATGCATTGATAAAACATGCATGGATGAGCAACAACACGCCTTAATGTGTTGTTGCTAATTTTGCATTAATAATTAATGGTTATAGATTCGCGAACCTAGCAATTAGGCTCTACACTTTGATTATGTTCATGGTTTTAAGAGTCAATCAATGCGCTATTGTTTACTCGCCTTTTTCTTTGCGATGAGCTTTTTTCTAAGGGCTAATGTGCCCAGCGCTGAGGACGTTAAAGCTGCAAAAGGACATGAGCAATTAGTGCTTTTAAATCAATATATGCGCTCACAAGCTTTTGTTGACGCAAGAACGGCACTTTCACTCGCTGAGTCACTTAAGCCTAACTTACCCCTTAATCAATTTCCGAAAGAGAAGCTATACCTGCATTTATGGCAGGGTGTTGCGCTTAACTTTATTGGTAATCGTCGAGATGCTTTAATCTTGCTGGATACTGTGATCAATGAATCGACCAGCGCAGGTTTATCGGATGTGACTATTGAAGCTTTGTTGCAACGTGCAACCATCTATGAAGAGCAGTCAAATAGCGATTTGGCTTTAACCGATCGCTTTAATGTTTTGTCTATGATTGAACATAAAGGCGATTACAAGTTGCTGGCAGATACACAAAGCGCCATAGGCATGACCTATTTCTCTCAGGCAAAATTTACTCGCGCCTTTGAATGGTTATTGAATGCCAAAGAAAACTATAAAGCGATCGATCTCGAAAGGGGGGTTGTTCACACCTTAGGTCGAATTGGCTCAATTTATCGGTCGATAGGGGATTTAGATAACGCGTTAAGTTATCAATTACAAACGATTGAAGGGCAAAGAAAAGTAGGTAATAAGAAAAGCCTAGCCATCGCTTTTAATAACACCGCCATTGTTTATAAAGACCTCGGGAAATACCAAGAAGCCATTGAGATGCATACTAAATCACTCGAATTCAAGCGTGAGATTGGCTATGAGCGCGGTATGGTGTATTCATTTAATAATTTGGGTGAAACCCACCGATTAGCTGGAGATTTAGCAACTGCAAAATCGTACTTAGCAAAAGCAGAGGAGTTGGCGAACAAATTAAACAATCGCATGCTACTTGGCTCAACCAATTTGTACTTAGGACGGATAGCGATCACCGAGAAGCGTTATGAAGATGCTGAACGCATTTTAGCGATGGCCATGGAAACCTACCGAAAACGAAACTCTGCATCTCGCATAGCTGAAGGATTAGTGGAGCAAGCTAACCTAGCGATGCAAACTCAACAGTATCAGTCGGCGGTATCTTTGTTAAAAGAAGCGATTGAGTACGCGCAAAAAGCGCAAAAAAATGTGGTGTTGTTTAAAGCCTATGAGTTGTTATCTCAAGTGTATGCCAATATTGGGGACTTTCGCTCAGCGTATGATATGCAAGTTACCTTTAGACAGAGCAAAGACAAGCTATTTGATTTAAATAGTCAGCAACGAGTCGAAATGCTAGTTGTAAAGAATCAAATAGAAGAAACCAAGCGCAACTTAGAATTCGTTAAGCAAAAAGCAAAATTAACAGAATCAGAGCTCAATCATGAAATTGCCAATAGAAATTTACTGATGCTGGGAGGGTTGAGTTTTGTGCTTTTACTCTGGTACTTATACCGTCAAAGGGTAAATAAAAGAGAGTTGAAATTAGTTAAACAAAGCCAATCAGAAATAGCCGAAAAAGAGCAAAAGTTAAGCTTAGCACTGTGGGCGAGTGGTGATGTGTTATGGAGCTGGGACTTAAAAGCTCAAACCGTATCGAGAGAGAATGCTGACGACTTGAGTGCATTACCCGATGGAAAAGTAGATCCAACCTGGCAAAACTTAAGGGCTCACGTGCATCAAGATGATTTTCACCGCCTGACAGGGCATTTGGAGTCAATAAAAAATCAGCAAGAGGAGGCTTTCGAAGTTGCATATCGTGTAAAAAATAAAGCTGGTGAGTGGGCGTGGGTACAAGATAAAGGCAAAGTCGTAGAGACTGACTCCGAAGGACGACCTTTAAGAGTGGCTGGGATCCAGCATGATATCACCATTTTGAAGCAGCAAGAGGCTGACTTAGTTGTGTTAAATACGGAGTTAGAGCAAAGAGTACAGCAACGAACCAAAGACTTGGTGGCTGCACTGAATGACTTAAAAGCAACGCAACAAAGCTTGGTCGAAGCTGAAAAAATGGCTGCTTTGGGCTCTTTAGTTGCGGGGCTTGCACATGAGCTCAATACACCGCTTGGTACCGCAATGATGGCAGTGACTCATTTACATGCTGAATTACAGCAACTTGATGCCAAGGTTCAAGAAAATAAGATTACTAAAGCAGAACTAACCGAAGGCTTTAAGGTTCTGGCTGAAAGTGGGGACCTAATTTTTAGCGGGGTTAATCGCACCTCCGCTTTGGTTGAACAATTTAAGCGAGTCTCTGTCTCAGAGCGAGGTGAAGGACGGGCAAGCGAAAGCTTTGCGGCTTTGGTTAATGCTGCCTTTAAAACTGCTTGGCAAGCATCTGGAGCCCCCAAGCATGTCGAGCTTCTAGATGTATCTGGCGGGAACATTACTACTTATAGTGACCCGTTAATGCAAGTCTTGGAGTTGTTGATCAGTAACGCCATCAATCATGCTGAACCGAATGGTCAGTTGAGTATTAAAGTGTCTTGTTATGAACGTAACAATTTTTATGAGGTGCTGGTTGAAGATAACGGTATTGGTGTGGCTGAAAACGAATTAACTAAGATATTCAACCCATTCTACACATTAGCGCGTCACAGAGGTCATGTTGGTCTTGGGCTTAATATTGTGTTTAACCTTGTATCACAGGTTTTGGGTGGTGAAATCAATTGTGAGCGCTCTGAACTTGGTGGGGCAAAGTTTAGATTCACAGTAGAAAAAGTGCATGAGAAATTACTTGTGTAAATGTTTAAATAGGATGCTATTTGGCTTTGACTATTTCATTGTACCTCAGCTATTACTTACCTTGTGCTAAATCAATATTCACAAAAAGAAACTTGCTAATCTAAGTGCTCTAGTTCTTAACTGGACAAGTCATGAAAAACTTTATTTCAGCATTACCAAGCACACGGCCACCTTTTTTGATCTTAGCACCGCTGTGTGTGCTGTTAGGCAATGCGATTGCTCAATATCATGGTGCAGAGTTTCATGGCTGGCATTTTCTTTTAGCCTGTATAGGGTCTGTGTTGTCTGCGGTCGCAGTAAATACATTAAACGAGTATCAAGACTTTCATAGCGGCTTAGATTTAATAACTGAGCAAACGCCATTTAGTGGCGGTAGTGGCTTACTTAAGCAAAATAGCGCATTGGAAAAGTCAGTTTTAAGTCTTTTTCAACTGGCATTAGGCAGTCTGTTATTTATTGGTATTTATTTTGTGTATCGCTTTGGTTTGCCTATGTTGATGATAGGCTTACTGGGGCTTGCGGTTATTATTACTTATACAAACACCTTAAATCGACACCCTTGGTTATGTTTAATTTCTCCGGGCTTAGGGTTTGCATTATTGATGGTATTGGGCAGCTACATTACACAAGGACTAACACTGAACTGGCAAGTGTTGCTGATAGCGCTTATCCCTTTCTTCACCATTAATAACCTGCTGCTAGTGAATCAATTACCTGATATTAAAGCTGACCAACAAGTAGGTCGTAAGCATTTTGCAATTTCTTACTCAGTGAATGCGGCTATCATTTGTTTTTCGGTATCAGCAGTTTTGGCATTGCTTCTTATGGCCTTAGCATTGTATTTGTCAGTCTTGCCCTTTAATGCCATCTGGCTGACGCCTATTTTACTATTAAACTTTTTGGCTATTCCTAAATTAGCAAAGTTGAAACATGATATTGCAAAGCATCCCCAAAGTATGGCGTTAAATGTTGTTGCAGCGAACTTATTGCCTCTTGTTTTGTCGATCATACTCCTTTTAAACGGGCCTATCTGATTTGTATATTCGAGTACTTGTTGTTTTATTGAGCGTTTCATTTTCTTTATGGGCCGAGCCTGAAAAGCAGGTAGATTTACCTACATCTTTAACCTACTACGCTGAAGATTATCCGCCATCGGTATTTTATGAAGGCGAGGTTTTGCGAGGGATCTCTGTGAGGATGCTACGGGTAATATGGCAAGAATTAGGAATGAAATCTCACCCCATAGAAGTAGTGCCGTGGGCACGAGGTTATAAAGAAATTATCAGTAAGCCAAAAACCGTCTTGTTTGCCATGTCGAAAACAGCTCAAAGAGCCGATAAATTTAAGTGGGTCGGCCCCATCTACTCTGTTGATTACATATTAATTGCAAAAAAAGGCAAAATACTCAAAGCTAAGCAGCTATCTGAGCTATATAGTCATTCAGTTGCGGTGATACGCCATGATGCCACAGAGCAAATCGTATTAGATGCTAATTTTGCCGAACAGCAAATTGTAGAAACAAACAATATGTATCAAGCACTGGCAATGTTTAAGGCTGATCGTGTTGAGTTAATGGCAATCTCTCGTTCAGGGTTACGTAAAGCCATCAGTGAAAAAATGTTACAAGTCGACGATTTTGAAGAGGTGTTTCTACTAGACACAGTCGAAGACTATTTTGCATTTAGTAAAGACGTTCCCGATGTGGTCATCAACGCATTTCAGCGGGCTTTCGACAAACATAAACGATTAAATTTAGCCCTGATCGACGAATTTAAACTTTAAGTGTTAAGATTTTGCGATTAATCACAAAGGCTTTTAAAATGGCTATGTGAACCTCATCTAAAAGCCAAGTCCATACTATGATCGTACCCGTTGTTATTGCTGGTGGCTCAGGCACCCGTTTGTGGCCTTTGTCTCGCACTCATTATCCAAAGCAATTTCTTGCACTGACTGGCAAGCAGTCTTTGTTGCAACAAACTTTGCAGCGATTAAAAGGCCTAGCTCATGATCCCGCGATTATTATTTGTAATGAAGCGCATAGATTTTTAACCGCTGAGCAAGTGCGATTAAGTGAGATACCACATTTTCCTATTATCTTAGAGCCAGAGGGCCGCAATACAGCGCCAGCGATTGCATTGGCTGCGTTTAAAGCATTAGAAACTAATCCTGATGCGACTTTGTTAGTGATGCCTGCCGATCATGATATTGGCGATGTTGAACTGTTTTTAAATGCGATAACACTGGCCACAGAGAGTGCGGGAGAGGGGAAGTTAGTCACCTTTGGTATCGAACCTACCTCTGCGCATACTGGCTATGGTTACATCCAGAAAGGCCAGCCTTTGGAAAGGGGCTTTACAGTTAACCAATTTACGGAAAAGCCCGATGAAGTAACCGCAAAGGGGTATGTTGAATCAGGCCAGTTTGTATGGAATAGCGGTATTTTCATGTTTAAAGCCCAAGTATATTTAAACATGCTAAAGCGTTTTAACCATGACATATTTGAAGCTTGTTTTAACGCCATGCAAAAGCAACAAGATGATTTAGATTTTACGCGTGTTGATGCCTCAGCCTTTCTAGCTTGCCCAAGTGATTCAATAGATTATGCGATCATGGAGCCTTTAACAGCACAACAAAATGATGCTGTGGTGATGATACCCATGGCAGCTAAATGGAGCGATGTAGGCAGTTTCGATGCGCTTTGGCAGCTACTTGATAAAGATGATGAGCAAAATGCAATTGGTGGTGATGTGATCGCAATCGACACGCAAGATAGCCTGTTGCTTAGTGAAAATAAACTATTAGCCACGGTTGGTGTAAAAGACGTGGTGGTAGTACAAACCAAAGATGCAGTGTTAATAGCAGATAAGAATAATACTCAAGCGATAAAACAAGTGGTTGCTCAGCTAGAACAAAAATCTCGAGCTGAGATTCATCAACACCGTGAAGTCTTCCGTCCTTGGGGAAAATTTGATGCCATTGACGAAGGCGAGCGTTTTTTGGTGAAGCGGATCACAGTAAATCCTGGTGCACGTTTATCAATGCAAATGCATCACCACAGAGCGGAGCATTGGGTGGTGGTAAGTGGCACAGCTAAAGTCACAATAAATAACAAAGTTCAGTATGTGACCGAAAACCAGTCTGTATATATACCTATTACAGCTGTTCATAGCCTTGAAAACCCAGGTAAAACAGCTTTAGAGCTGATAGAAGTTCAGTCGGGTAGCTATTTAGATGAGAGTGATATTGTTCGTTTTGAAGATGATTATGGGCGTGAATAAAACGCCATTTCTCAATAGAAAAATTATTAATAGGCACCATAAAAAGTGAATGTCTCAAAGCTAATTCAAAATACTTCCATTAAGTTTGGCACCAGTGGGGCACGTGGTTTAGTTGAAGATTTTTCGCAAAATGTGTGTGTTGCGTTCGCAATGGCTTTTATTGAACATGGTAAACGTTGCGGTAAATTAAGCGATGACAACCTGTGTATCGCTATTGGTATTGATAATCGTCCGAGTAGCTACGCGATGGCCCAAGGTGTTGCTGCGGGTCTAATAGCATTGGGTCTAGATTATAAATTTCATGGGGTCTTACCTACACCTGCTTTGGCCTATGCCGCAATGCAGAGAGGGGAGGCGTGTATCATGGTAACAGGCAGTCATATTCCATTTGACCGAAATGGTTTGAAGTTTTATTACCCAGAAGGCGAGATCAGCAAGTTTGATGAGCAAGGTATTTTAAGTCAATACATCGAGCTTCCTGATGAACTTAGTGTGCCAGAGTTAATTGAGTGTGAGTCAGCTACAAATACCTATATTAATCGTTATTTAAATTACTTTTCTGAGCTGAATTTAACAGATAAGCGAATAGGCGTTTATACCCATTCAAGTGCAGGTCGAGATCTATACCTCAGATTACTCCAGCAATTGGGTGCAACCGTTGTTGAGCTTGGCAGAAGCGATATCTTTGTGCCAATCGACACCGAAGCGGTAAGTAAAGAAGATCAGCAAATGGCCCAAATCTGGGCTAGTGAACTCAATCTAGATGCCATTATTTCTACTGATGGTGATGGCGACAGACCTCTTGTGGCGGATGAGTGTGGTAATTGGCTTAGAGGCGATGTACTCGGTTTAATTGTTAGTCAATTTTTAAAGATAGAAGCTCTAAGCGTGCCCATTAATTGCAATTCAGCGATTGAGTTGAGTGGCTGTTTTCAGCAAGTGGCGAGAACAAAAATAGGCTCTCCGTTTGTTATTGAGGCATTTGTACAATTACAAAAGCTGCACGAAACAGTTGCAGGGTTTGAAGCTAACGGCGGGTATTTACTTGCAAGTGATATTGATGAAGACGGTAATTTATTATCTGCGCTGCCAACCCGAGATGCCTTATTACCTATTTTAGTTGTTTTAGCTCAATTAGCTAAGCAGCCAATATCTAAAATGATGTCGGGTTTACCAAAACGCTTTACAGCCAGTGGCAAAGTAGAACATGTGCCTTCTCATATTGGGCTTGCTTTCTTAAACGCGCTAAAAAGCGATAAAGAACGTTTACTTGCCGAATTGGATATTTCACATCGTGTTATGGAATTCGATAATACTGACGGTACTCGATTTATGCTGAGTAACAAAGACATAGTACATTTTCGCTGTTCAGGCAATGCACCTGAAATGCGCTGTTATATTGAGTCTGACTCTGAAAAAAGAGCCGAAACATTAATGAATTGCTTAAAAAACAAATTGAGTTATTTAACTGAACAGGCAGCAACAACGAAGTGACATTCACTTTGCTACACTGTCTACAAAAAGTGCTAAACCGTACTGATAAGTTGAAATACAACTGGGGTTTGAGCTGCTAAAACCAGTACCGAAGAATAAAATATAGCTTTAATCGCATTTTTTAGGCCACGATATTCAATTAATAATTGCGAGATAATTAAACTTGCTAATGGTAGTGCAAGGGTACTGCCGATCACAAATGCGAGCTTTTCATTTGCTTGTAGGTTAAATCTATCAAAGTCAGCCATAAACAACGATGTAATGTAAGCGGTTAATGCCATACAAATAATAGATATAACAACCATTAAGATTTGCTTTATTGACACTGATTTTTGGCGTACTTCAATGATAACTTCCATGCTTGCTCCTTGTATCGCTGATATATTTAATTGTTTGTTATTGGCCATCAGTCAATGTGACGGATGGCCAGACTATTCATATCAATCCTCAAAACAGCTCACTTAATTAAGAGGGTTGGTATAAGAGAGTTGGTGCTAAGTTTATTGGTTACTCGTCAATCTCAACTTTGCCCTTGATGTTCTTTATTTGCAAACCGCCTGAACCTGAGTCTTCAATGACTAAAGCACCAGCACCATTTACACTGATACTGCCTGAGCCGTCGTCAATGGTGACTGTGCCTAACACTTCATTAGCATAAATATCGCCGCTGCCATCATCAACTTTCAGGTCGCCCTGCGTGTTGTTTACGGTAATGCTGCCTGAGCCATCTTCAATCTCGATATGCTTACCACCTGAGATTTCTATGCTGCCAGAACCATCGTCGATTTCAATGTCACCACTCACTTGTTTGATATCAATACTGCCAGAACCGTCGTCAATGATCAGACCCAAGCTACTCGGTACTGTAATAGTTAGATTAATTTTAGGTCCTGGGCTATTTACTTGCCAATTATTTGAATTACTTGCTCTTGCAACCAGCTCGGCTTTGCTGCCTTTGTTTTCTAGTGTGAGTGTGAAGTCATCAGCGCTGTAAGCAAAAATCTCTGCATCTACGGTAATGTCAGTGGCGCTGTCACTACCAACAATTGATAAATTACCTGCGCCAGCTTCTGTTTCTAATAGTTTTAGGTTTGCGGCACTTAGAGTGAGTTGTTGATTATCAAAATACTTAGGTGCGCTGCCCGGGCCATTTTTAACATGAACAATACAACCACTTAATAAAATTGCTGCGCTTAAAGGTAAAAGGGTTTTTAGCATCTTAATTCCTACATGTGCTTTTTTGTTATTATAGTTAAAGCAATATAGTGACCAATTTGCAAGTGTTTGATTTGTAATGAATTGTAAGTTTTCGTGTAAAGCGTGATTTTCAATTTAGCGAAAAGTTAGCTTTTTTCCTCACTATATTAGTCAGTTAGCTAAACTGAATAATCAACTAGGGCTTAAGTTAACTCGTTTAAGGAGATAGCATGATCGAAGAAACACTCTGGCAAATTTATCAGCACAGTTACTTCCAAAGCACTTGTCGAGTTATGCCTTGTCAGACAATAACAAGTTATAGAGCTGGCGCGATCATCAGCGTATGGAACCCTCATGGGCAGAATTTAACTTTGGCGCATAATAAACGACTCGAAAGATCGGCGATGCGTTACCTCCGCGACCAAAACGTTGCTTACAAAAGGTTGTGGGGCGGTAATAAGGATATGAGCTATCGCGAGTTAAGCATATTTGTTCCTTGCTCGTTGCAGCAGGCGCAGCATTTATCTGTCCATTTTAAGCAATTAGCATTTTATTATGTCAGCGCTCGAGGGCGAGTGAGTTTGCATTGCTCGAAGCAAACTAAGCCTATGTGTTTTGTAAGCAAACACCTAAAAAAGCGCTGGATTGCTAGTCATGCTTGAATATCTCAATTCTAAATGATCATCTAAACCAACTTACTTTACTAACGTGTTAGTTGCTGAATAATTTTTTGTGGTGACTTTGTTGGTTTTTTGTTATTTTTTTTATTGTGATATAAGGATATATTAATGAAATTACCAATCTACTTTCTAGTCTTACTTTTTTGCTTTTTTGATAAAGCACATGCCCGTATTAACTATGAATCAGTTATTTGTGATGACTGTAGCTACACTGAAGCAAAGTCAATTGCAAGGCGTTATAAATATCAGCCAGAGCTTGAGTGTTTTGTTGAGTCTGTAGGTACATCGGATGAGCAGCAGTGCCGATCATCAACAACTAAGTTAGTGGTTTATGATCTCCATCAAGAACAGTTTTATGGCTTCCACATTGGTTATACCAATCAAGGTCGGCCTTTTCATGAGATGTCTGTTGAAATCAGAGAAATGCAGCAAATCCCAGCTCAAATAAAGTGGATGCTGAGTAACACCGGAAATGGCTATAAGATTATGACTAATGTCACTCGTGATCTTAGAGCTAACTTTGACCTTAATTCTCTTATAAAAAAGCAATCTCGTAACTCATTTTCGATGTTTAATCAGCAAAGAGTCGAAAATGATATATTGCTTATGGCTACAGACTGTTCTGATAGTCCAGAAAGTCAGGCTATGGAACTAGCTCATAACCTTATCGCGATGAGTAATATAATGATGCATGCGAATGATAAAGCCAGTAATGATGGTAATTTTAAAAATTCGTACCAAGGTACTCGTATAATAGGTGCAAACTTTCAAGTTGCTTTAGATGGTTTTGGGGTAGATGGAACGGTCGAGTATTTTGATGAAACTAAGAATGTGATCACTGACTTTACGATAGGTCATTCATGGCACCTTGGAGGTGCAGCCAGAAATAATGTGGTGTTTAAGCTTGTAATGGTTGAGGGCTCAATAGATGTAAGCACTGACGAGAGACGTTCTCATATAGGTGGGATTCCATTGCATCTAATTAAACACAGTGGCTCCTCCATTGGAGCATTCAAAGCAAGTGACATCTCACCTTGTTTAGCTGATGCTATAGATAGACAGTTCCAAAAGACGGTATCATCTGGCAGTAACCCAGGAAGTGGCGCTGCGCCAAGTTGGCGTAATATACCTCTCAACTCTAGAGGTGGAGGGAGCTTGCAAAGGGAAAAATGTAAACACACATATTACGACTTAAACGGAAATCTATTGTTTTCTTTTGAGGGCCCCTGTCCTTAAAAAATGTGACTAGCAAAGTAGTAAAGTCACTTTTACTGCTTTGCTTTTTCCTACGTTATCTGTTTTTTCAAATTCAAATTATCTATCTACAGTTATTTATATTACAAAATCACATTGGCTATCTATCAACTTACTTTTCTTGCAACAAAAACGACAAATGTGTTCATTTACCCAAGTTTGTAGCGCTTCTATCGGCAGCGGCTTAGCGTAAAAATAACCTTGTACGTATTGCCCGCCTAAGTCGTTAAGGCTCTTCAATTGCACCTTGTTTTCGACACCTTCAGCAATGACTTTAAGGTTTAAACTGTCAGCCATTGAGACAATCGCTTTAACCAGAACTGCGGAGTCTTCACTGGCAGTCAGATCTGAAATGAAACTGCGGTCGATTTTGATGGTGTTTATCGGGAAGCGGCGAAGATAGCTAAGCGATGAATAACCAGTGCCAAAGTCGTCAATAGCAAGCTGTGCTCCTGTAGCTCTTAAGTCTTGTAGCCAATTCATCACGGCTTGATCGTTATCGAGTAAGATACTTTCGGTTATTTCTAAATTTAATAAGTTAGCATTAAATTGCGTATCTTTGAGAATCGTTGAGAGTATTTCAGCATTAAACCCTAAGCGATATTGTTGACTCGAGACATTCACTGACAGCATACACTGGCAGTTACAATTTAAATTCAGTGACTGAATATCTGAGCAAGCTTGTTTTATGAGCCACTCGCCCATTTCACTGATGAGCCCGCTTTCTTCAGCTACAGGAATAAATTCTGCCGGAGAAATAAAGCTACCATCACTAAGCTGCCAGCGCATCAACGCTTCAACACCATACAAAGATGCACTTTGGGTGTCGACAATTGGTTGATAGAAAAGGCTTAACTCTTGATTCTTAATGGCATTACGGAGTTTGTGCTCTAATTCAACACGGCGATTAACTTGCTGCTGCATGCTTTTTGCGAAAAAGTGGAACTGGTTACGGCCGTTTTCTTTGGCTTTGTACATGGCTAAATCAGCCAGCCTGAGTAACTCTTTGGCATTGTCTGCGTCTTCAGGCAGCAAAGTGATCCCTATGCTCGCCCCTGAGAATATTTCAAAGCCATGGATCATAAAGGGTTTAGATAGCTCACTGATAATCTTTTGCGCCACGGTCGTGCAGTGCTCTATTGATGCGATGTTATTGAGTAAGATGACAAACTCGTCGCCACCAAATCGTGACACCGTATCGCTTTTGCGTACGATTTGAGTTAATCGTGCTGAGACCTCAATTAACAGCGCATCGCCTGCCTCATGGCCCATGGTATCGTTGATGCGCTTGAAGCGGTCCAAATCAATAAATAATAGTGCGCTCAGTTGTTTATAACGTTCGCTGTACAGCAAACTTTGTGAAATACGCTCTAGTAGTAAACTGCGATTAGGCAGGCCTGTTAAGGCATCGTAGTAGGCTTGATACTGGATCTTTTCTTCTTGTGTTTTACGTTCAGTAATATCAGAAATCACCGCAATGTATTGTTGAACATTACCTGCTTCATCTCGCACCACACTAATTGATAGCCATTCAGGATAAAGAGAACCATCTTTGCGTTTATTCCAAATCTCAGAAGCCCATTGGTCTTGCTCTTTGAGAGTCTGCCACATTTTCTCGTAAAAAGTTTTACCGTGTTTACCAGAGCTGAGTATTGACGGTTTTTTGCCTAATACATCGGCTGCACTGTAACCCGTGATGCGTGTGAAAGCTGGGTTAATGGCTGTGATTTCGAGCTCGCTATTGGTGGTCATTATCCCTTCTTGGGTGGCATTAAACACAGCAGCTGCTGTTTTTAATTTGGCATGGGCGTGCTTTTGCTCGGTGATGTCTTCTTTCACAGCAATATAGTGTGTGACCTCGCCTTGCTGGTCTTTTATCGCTGAGATCCTTGCTTGCTCCCAATAGTGTTCGCCATTTTTTTTCTGGTTATGGAATTCACCGCGCCATTGCCCTTTTTCTTTTAACTCTAACCAAAGCGCTCTATAGTCAGTTGTGGTCACTTGTGATCTTAAGATCCTTGGGGTTTTGCCTTGCACTTCTTCTAATTGATAACCCGTAATACGCTCAAATTTTGGGTTCACATATTCAATTTTGCCACGGGTGTCGGTAATAACGATAGATACTGGGCTTTGCTCTATGGCATGGCCCCACTTTTTTAAGGTCGCTTCAGCGTGTTTAAATGAGGTGACATCGACACTTACGCAAGCCATTGCGCCATCATGTGCTTGGTTTAGTGTGGTTCTGATCCACTTGCCAGCCAAGCTGCAATGTAGAGTTTGATTATGTGATTCAATTTGATTAATTAGTTGATTGCTTTGTAATGTTTGCCATTGCTTAAGTGTTTTTGGGGCATTATCTGGGTCTATTTCATGATGATTAAACCAACTAGTGTTCGAAAGCACCAACTGGTTATTTTTATCAAACAGCGCAAATCCTTCTTCAATGGACGTGAGCGCCTCTTTGAGTAACTTGCCAGATCTAAAAGCACTAAATCGAGCATGGTTTAAACGCCTGTAAATAATGATCAGGGCGAGCAACAGCGCTGCACTGAGTATTAAAGTCAGTTGACGATTTTCTTTGCTGTTTTGAAGTTTCTCTAAGTGATACTGATTGTAGCTACTATTGAGTGCGTTAAAAGCGGGTTTACTGGGGGTTGCGACAAAGGCGTTGTACAGGTTTTTTAAATCGTGTTGTTGTACTAGCTGAACCTGTAAGTGTTGTTTTAAGTTTTTAATTAATGGGCTTTGCTCTCTATCGCCAATAACTTCTAGTTTGCTTTGTATTTCGGCCAGTTTTACTTCATCAGCATAAAAGTTATACGACAACACATCGCTATATAATTGCTGGGCAATCACTGCGTCTTTGCTGCCTTGGAGTTGTAACTCTTTATTCAACTGAGGTAAGTAAAGTAAGGTGTTGCGCATCAAAGAGGCAGCCGTTTTTATGCGCTCTAGTTGCAGCATTTTGTCATCAATGAGTGCAAAGTAATGCGATATTTTTTGCTGCAAGTCTGAGGTTGTCGTTGCAAAAGGCGAGTGCTGAGAGTTAACAAGAGACTTAAGGCTATCAAGTTTTTTCGCCAGCGTGACAAGCTCATCATATTCTGGCATATCTGCGGCAATGATTTTTAACGCAAACTGATTGAGCTGTGCATCAACGGCATTACTTGAGAATAAAAACTGAACTCTGTTTTGATGCGCTTTATTGTCATCCTGCGCACTACTGATTAGTGCATAAGCGACCCAAATCAGCATAAAAAATATGGCTAAGTTAATTATTTTACTCAGAAAATTACTCTGCTTCATAAGGACTCGTTAATTCCGGATGCTGACCGACTAGGCTAGTTAAAAAAGCACGAATTGATTGAATATCTTGCTCAGGAATAGCACGGCCCAATTGATACTTAGCCATTACCCGAATGGCATCACTGAGATCATTTTGACTGCCGTCGTGGAAAAAGTGTGTTTGTAAACTGCTCAGTCTGAGGCTGGGCACTTTAAAAACATGTTTATCATAAGGGTTCTTTGTCACCATATAGCGACCTAAGTCTGTTTCGGTGATTTCTCCGCCACGGTCTTGAAAGTAATCGCCAAAATGGCCAATTTTTGAAAACATGTTGCCACCGACATTTCTACCTTGATGGCAGCTAATGCAGCCATAGCGCTTAAATAGTTGATAACCTTGCTTCGTTTTACTATCAATGGCGTTCTGATCGCCTTGTAACCAACGATCAAAAGGTGCATTAGTTGTCACTAAAGATTGTTCAAACTCAGCAATGGCATGTTGAATGTTTTGTTGACTGATGGGGGAGTGATAAATTCGCTTGAACTTTGCCGCGAGCTCTTTATCTGCCGACAGCTTTGCGATGACCTTAGCCCAAGTCGTGCCATGCTCCTTCGGATTCGTAATTGGTGCATCGACTTGATCAAATAAATCAATTCGCGCGCCACTCCAAGTCTGTCGAATGTTAAAGGCTGCATTATACACAGTAGGCGTTTTAGCTGTGGTTTTCTGGCCATCTACGCCATCAGAAAACGCCTTGTTGTCAGCGCCATTGGTTGTCAGCTGGTGGCAGCTTGCACAGCTAACTTCATTATTTTTAGAGAGGCGTTCGTCAAAAAACAGGGCTCTACCCAAAGCTATTTTTTCTTTATTTAAATGGGAAGGCGTCACAATAGGTGTAATTGGCTCTTTGGCAAATGACAGGTTAAAAAATAAAACAGACATTAAAACTACAAACGACCGAGTTAAAGTCATAACGAGCTACTTCTCACAAATAATCTAAGTGAAAATTAGCACTGGTTGGGTTGCGGGTTTTTGATGTGGGTTAATAAAAATGAAAAATGATGAGGCACAACGCTCAAGTTGGATTAAATTAATGATTTAGCATTGATTCTGGGCGTTTTCATACCGAGTGAACCTGAATGTGGGTTTTTAAGCTGTTGCACTGAGCAGGAAATAGGAGGCTAAATTTATGCTATTTCATTGTGCAACAGCTAATATACCAACCCTCAAAATTGATCGCTTATTTAAGAGGGTTGTAATATTTGGCTATTTACCAAGCCAAGTATTTAATTCACGATACATAAAATTACGAATAATCGGCTGTGCCTCGGCATTCGGGTGAAGGTTATCCTGCATCATCAATGACTTATCTGTTGCGATTTCAACCATAAAATACGGCATTAGATAGCTGTCTGTTGCGTCAGTGACCTTTTTGTAGGTGTCTGCAAACATCTTGGTGTATCTAGGCCCTAAATTAGGTGGAATTTGAATGGCCATCACTGCGACTTTGGCACCCGCCGCTTGGCTTTTCTCAACAAGAGTGGTGAGGTTTTTACGAAGAATTTTCACTGGAAAGCCGCGAATACCATCGTTACCGCCTAGTTCAACTAATACATGAGTCGGCTTGTGGGCCTGTAACCATGCATCTATTTTCAAAATCGCATTATCGGTTGTTTGGCCGCTAATGGCGGTGTTGATGATTTCGATATCACTTTGTTCTTCTTTATATTTATTTTGTAACAAATAAACCCATGCTTGCTCTTGTTCAAGCCCATAACCAGCGCTTAAGCTATCACCAATGATCATGATCTTGTCTTTTGCAAAACTCGTAGAAGAAATAACAAAAAATGCAAAAAATACAGCTAACTTAAGGAATTCTCGTAACATGTCGGTACTTTCTCAGTTGAATATTATAAATGTCGAGGGACTCAGCAAACGCGTAAACACCCTTGAAGGTGAGCTTACTATCCTTAGTGATATCAATTTTGCTGTCAAGCCCGGTGAGTCAGTTGCGATTGTTGGCGCGTCGGGTTCAGGTAAGTCTACCTTACTTAGTTTGTTGGCCGGTCTTGATGTTGCCAGTAGCGGTGATGTGCATTTGGACGGTGAAGCATTAAGTAAGCTAGACGAGGAGCAAAGAGCAAGAATTCGTGCCGAAAAAGTCGGCTTTGTCTTTCAATCTTTCATGTTAGTACAGAGCTTAACGGCGCTTGAGAATGTGATGTTACCCGCTGAGCTTGCAGGCGATCACAGTGCCAATGAGCAAGCCGTCGAATTACTCAAAAAAGTAGGATTAGAGCACCGTCTAGGCCATTATCCATCGCAGTTGTCTGGTGGTGAGCAGCAGCGTGTCGCCATCGCAAGAGCTTTTATTGGCACCCCGAAAATTCTCTTTGCAGATGAGCCATCGGCTAATTTAGATACTAAGAACGGTCATATTATTGAAAACCTCTTGTTCGATTTAAATAAACAAAATGGTACAACGCTTATTCTTGTCACCCATGATGAGCAATTGGCTCAGCAGTGTGATCGTATCATTCATATCGAAGGCGGTATGTTGGAGCAAATTCGAGAAGGAGTGACTGCGAATGTGGGTTAAATTAGCGTTTAAGTTATTCTCTCGAGAATTTCGACGCGGTGAACTGAGCATTATTTTTGCGGCGATTGCGCTTGCAGTGCTGACAGTATTTAGTTTGGCATCGGTGACGGAGCGTATCGGTTTAAACATAGAGCAAAAAACCGCAGATTTTATTGCTGCTGATCGCCGTCTTTCAAGCAACCATGAATTTGAACCAATCGTACAAAAAACAGCAGAAGAGTTTGGCTTAGAAACAGCAGAAATGCTGTTTTTCGATTCTATGTTGTTTGCTAATGACGAGCTGGTGCTTGGCTCTGTAAAAGCGGTTTCAAGTGCTTATCCGCTCAAAGGCCAAGTCGAGTTAAAAGGTAATTTAGAAGGGCAAAGCTACCCTATTCGTGGCGCGCCAGAGCCGGGTACTCTATGGTTAAGTGAAGGCTTGTTTTACAGCATGGGCTTAAAAGTGGGTGATACCGTTGAGCTTGGTGCAGGTGAATTTACTGTGGCTAAAGTGCTCATGAGTGAACCAGATGCGCCTTTGTTTTCTTTGGCGGGTAACAAGCGCGTCTTGCTGAACTATGTTGATATCGAAAGAACACAAGCGGTACAGCCGGGAAGCCGTGTATTCCACCGTTTATTATTTTCAGGTTCAGAACAAGCTTTAACTGATTACTATGCTTGGTTAAAACCGCAACTAAAACCGAATCAAAGTTGGCAGGGTATCAAAGATAGGCAATCGCCACTTGGCGAGAATTTAGCCCGTGCAGAACGTTTCTTATTATTGGCTGGTTTATTTGGGATTATGCTAGCAGCAGTGGCTATGGCTGTTTCAGCCAAGCGTTATTGTGAGCGCCAATACGACCCGGTAGCTATGATGAAAACCTTAGGTGGTAGCCGTGCAACAGTGCGCAAAATCTTTCTTACTCACTTAACTTTGGTGACGTTATTCTCAATTGTGATAGGTCTGGTTATTGGCTCTGTGCTGCAAAGTGTTGCTGCAGATTATCTGGCCAATTTTATGGACACCACATTGCCAGAAGCAGGGGCTAAGCCTTGGTTATTAGCGGTATTTATAGGTCTTGTATGTGCTTTGATGTTCTCGCTTAAGCCGCTATTAGATTTGTTCGATATTCCGCCACTGCGTGTTTTACGTCGTAATTTAGGCGATAGCCTTGCGTTGAGTAAAGTGCATATTGGTGTGTCGATTTTGACGATTTTCGTCTTAATGTGGCTGTTCAGCGGTCAAATTATCACAACACTTGTGCTGTTTGCATCTACTCTACTGGTGATTGGCGTGTTGTTTGGTATTTCTCGCTTAATCTTTGCTGCAGGTCGTAAGCTCGGTCTTCGCCCAGGTTCTAGCTGGTCGCTTGCAATTGCAACACTGCAGAAACGTGCCAACACCAATGCGGTGCAGTTGATCACCTTTGCACTTGCTATCAAGCTGATGCTGTTTTTAGTGGTGCTGAAAAACGACATGATCTCAGATTGGCAAATGCAGGTGCCAGAAGATGCGCCAAATATGTTCTTAATCAATATTGCCGAAGACGAGATCTCGCCGATTAAGCAATACTTCGACGAAAATCAAATCTCGCATGAAGCGTTTTTCCCAGTATTTAATGCGCGTGTAAACGCGGTAAATGGTGAAGAGTTTGCACGTCGTGTGTCTAAGCAAGAAGGTGAAGAGCAAGACGAGAATGCCCGTCAAGGGGTTAACCGTGAGCCTAACTTAACGTGGTTAGACGAAGTGCCTGAAGGTAATGAAATCGTAGAGGGTGAGTGGTTTAGCGACTCAGAGCGCCTAGAAGTCTCTGTATTCGATGGCTGGAAAGAGCGTCTTCATTTAAAACTGGGTGATGAAATTGAGTTTTTAATTAATGAACAAAAATTCACAGCAACAGTTACTAGTTTTAGAACCGTAGATTGGGGCACGCTCAAGCCAAACTTTGTGATGATTTTAAGCCCTAATTTTGCGGGTAAAATTCCAGTCACTTACTTCAGTGCAGCTAAACTTGAAGCGCAACATACCAAAGGTATTAGTAAGCTTTTACAGCAGTACCCAACAATCAGCATGATTGATATTAAAAATCGTATTCAACAGGCACAATCGATGATATCTCAAGTGTCATTAGCGATTGGCTTTGTGCTTATGATTGTGTTGTTTAGTGGGGCACTTGTGCTTATCTCTCAAGTCCAAGCAAGTCTTGCTGAGCGTATGCAAGAAGTCGTGATATTAAGAACTCTCGGTGCTAAAGGCAGTTTAATTAAACTAGCGACACTGTATGAGTTTTTATTGCTTGGTGCGATAGCTGGCGTGGTTGCTGCACTGGTAAGCGATGTTGCTTTGCTTGTTATTCAGCAGCAGCTATTTGGTGTTGATGGCCGTTT
This sequence comes from Pseudoalteromonas sp. NFXS53, assembly GCF_056629255.1. Taxonomy (NCBI): domain Bacteria; kingdom Pseudomonadati; phylum Pseudomonadota; class Gammaproteobacteria; order Alteromonadales; family Pseudoalteromonadaceae; genus Pseudoalteromonas; species Pseudoalteromonas sp. NFXS53. The sequence continues at coordinate 285,622 of NZ_JBWVBR010000001.1, forward strand.
ACACCCTTATATTTGGATTTTAGGACCGTTAGCAGGTGCGAGCTTTGTGGCATTCATCGGTTATTTTATGGTGGCAAAAACCATGCGTCAGAATACCCAAAAACTGCTACGTTCATTGGCTTAAGTTGTAAGTTACTTGATTTATTAAAGGAATTGAAAGATGGAACATCATGCTATTAATTACGTTGAGTTTGCGGCAAAGGATTTAGGTAGTACCGAGGCGTTTTTCCATCGTGTCTTTGGTTGGGATTTTACCCCTTATGGCCCTGAATATGTTGCTTTTAGTGGTTCAGGTTTAGAGGGCGGTTTCTATCAAGCTGACAAGATGGCGAATGTTAATTCTGGTAGTGCACTGGTGGTGATATACAGTGAAGACCTAGAGCGCAGCTTGGAGGAAGTGCAAAAGGCGGGCGGGACAATTTGCCAAGACATTTTTACTTTTCCCGGTGGGCGACGCTTTCACTTTTTAGAGCCCAGTGGTAATGAGCTGGCAATTTGGTCTGATAAGTAACTAAACCATTCATTCACGATTCTATTAATTGTTTTAATTAAAAAACCCAAACGTGATGTTTGGGTTTTTTTCTTTAAAGTGTTGTATGACTGAGCTTCTAAGAAGCGATACCTACGTCTAATTTAGCAAACCACTCCAAAAACTCTTGTACAGCTTCACCCTTAAAAATGCGACCATGCTGCGGTGCCATCATTTCGATATCGAGTTCTTTTACTCGCGCAATCCAATTGTTTTTGGCGCTATTAGATGGCATCCAACGACGATGGAAGTATTCCATATGTTTTACATGTGCAGCAAAGTCCTCGACAAACATAGGGACTTCACCATGCTCTAAAGAGGCGCCAATATCACCACTCATCAGTATTTTTGCTTGCGGGTCATAAACGTTAAAGTTACCTGATGAATGCAAGTAGTGAGCGGGCACAAATTTTAAGGTTGCAGAACCAACTCTGACTTCACCACCTTCATCTTTAATTGGTACGTATTCAATGTTTTCCATTCCAAAGTGGCGTATAAAGCCCTCCCATAACCAAGGGGCATGAAGCTTGGCATTGGGAATGGTTTTATCCCAAAGTCCCAATGACGAGATAATGTCAGGGTCTTGGTGAGAGGCAAACAAGGTAGTAACGTGTTCAAGGTCAACATGCTTGAGTATACTTGCCAGCATAGGGGAGAATAGCTCTACGCCGCCGGGATCAAGAATGATGGCTTCTTGTGCGCTTTTTATTAGGTATTGGTTGGTATCGATGATTTTTTCAGGTTTGCTTTCATCTCGCCCCATGACTATCCATGTATGACTCGCACTTGAGTATAGTTCGGTTGATTTCAACGCATCACTCCTCTTAATTTTGAAATTTCACTGAGGTTGTCAGTCACAGCTGCTTTAATTCTTTTTGCAGCACTGGCTATAAAGTCAGAAACCCCTTGCAGGCTTTCGCTGAAATCCCCTGCATTTGAGGCTTCTACACGGCTCGTAACTGCAATGTATTCGGCACTTCGCATTTGTTTTTGTATGTCTTCAAAGTAGCTTTCTAGATTAAAAATTGCGTGCTCTAAGGCTTTAGATTTCACTATTAGGTCATCACACCCTGTTGAGAGCAGTGAGTCTAAGGTTTTATCGCTAGAGGCGCTCTTTGCTTTTTGAATATGGTTTATGAAGTTACTGCATCGAACCACGGCAAGTGCCAAGGTAAAAAGCTGATTAGATAGGGTCGAGATCTCGGCTGTCGTTTTGATGGTTTGATCTGAAAACTCATCAATAAAATTGGTAATGGGCTTAAAACCAAACGCCGAATCGCCAGCACGTAGCGCAACAACACGTGCATTCTTAGCGGTGAGTGATAGGTTTTTTGCCTCGGTCAAGATGATATCTAAGTTGGCAATGATATTGGCAACCCGGATAAAATTTCCAACAGCATCAGTTGATTGAGCAGCTTTAAGCATTATTTCGCTCTGATGAATATTTTTATTGAGCATAGATAATAAATTCAGAAGTTGCTAGGGCGTGTTGAACTTTGATGTATGTTTTTGCAGCAGTGAGTTGGGTATTTAGGCAAGGCAGAGGCTGCGTAGCATAGTACTCTATGTAAGTCAGCTGATAACGCCGAATTAATGCCCAACTCGTGCTGCTCAAAGAGTTCAACCAAAGGTTTCCACTACTTTGTCATTCGCCACTTACATAACCCGTTATGCTACGTAGCTCATTTCGCGTATTGAAAGCCTTTGATTTGAACAAAATCCTTACCACAAAGTTAAACACGCCCTAAGTTGGTTTAAGCTTTTATTATAGTTGCTAAGTTACCTTGATTATTTGAGCTTCATCATAAACACTTAAAGTTGGTCAATGTTGATTTGGGAAGAATGGATGCATCGCAACAACATGGTATTAACAGTTCTTATTGTGTTTATTGCTTACTTTAGTTCAGCTTTACTGGGTGAAACCTTTGCTCTAGCTGATCCTATCTCTCCAAGCTTAATCATCTTGGCAGATGTTGTCTGCTTGTTAATTGCTCATCGTTTTTGGCAAGGCTTAAACCGTTTTATTTTTCCAGCATTAGCGACTTTGCTTAGCGGTAGCATGTGGCTATTGTCTCTGCCTCAATCACTCATTATCAATGTGGTATTTCATCTTTTGATCGTGGGACAGGTTTATTTCCTGGCTGGAAAAATTCGCCACTATAAAATAAAGAGTGTCGGATTGAAGCGACTTGCGCTCGCATACTTTATTGGTGTGGTGTCGTTTGTTAGTGTAGCGTTAGCTTTATCTCATGGAAGCGCTTATTTTATCGGTATGGAGCCAGAGGTAGAACATTTACTACAAACCTTCTCGATATTGCTATTTGCATCACACGCTTTGTCTCATGATGAAGAGCAAGGGGGCCAAGTATTTTCTAGGTCTTGGTTGCTAGCATGTGCAGCTTGTTTAGCGACAATGCCGATAGCTTTGTTTTCTTTAAGTAGTTTTTTCATGGTGAATTTGCTGCTCTTTATTGCCAGTCGTTTGCTGTTAAACGGCAAACAGTTTGCTTCGCTAAATGTGGTGTTGGCGATGCAATTTTCTTCGATGATAGTTCTATCGGAACACGCCCAGCAAATCTCGCCTTTAGGTATAAATGGCAGTGTTGAATTGCTTTTTGCAGTATGTACATCTTTATTTTTGTTGACTGTTTTATTGGAGCATGCACGTTTTCAGCATAGTTTCGAGTACAGTCAGGTAATGTTAGTCACCATTGATGAACAAGGGCAAATTGTTCATGCAAGCAAGGGGTTTTTAGATGCCATGCAATGTGATTTCGAAGGCTTACAAGGGCGTTATCTGAGCGAGTATCTGAGCGAAGAAAATGCCAGTGATTTACTTAAATGTGGTGCACAAGGGCAGTCACATTTTTATTTACCAGAAGTGAAACTAACGACCTTCTCAAAACGCAAACTGTCATTAAGCCTATTTGCAGATGTGGTAGATGATAAAGACACACATACGCAAACAATTATTTCATTTCAGGATATCTCTGACAAGTTGATGCTAACCCAAGCGCTGTCTGAAGAAAAGGAGCTGTTAGAAGTCACCTTAAGCTCTATCGGTGATGGTGTTATCTGTACCGACAAATCTAGCCGCATTACCTATATGAACCCCGTTGCAGAAGCGGTTTTGGCGAAATTAACTAAAGAAGTGAAGGGTAAGCCATTTTCTGAGGTTATGCCTTTATTCAATGAGGAAACCTTGGAGCCCATTGATCAAGTGACAGATCATTGTATGAGGCAGCGTGCGACTTTAGGCTTGCCTGAGCTCACTTGCATTAAGAATCACTTGGGCTTGGTGTTTGCTATTCAAGACTCTATCTCACCAATTTATAGTAAATCAGGTGAAATCATTGGCTCTGTCATGGTGTTTCAAGATGTAACAGAGTCTCGAATGATGAGCAGAAAAATGAATCATCTGGCTCATCATGATGCTTTAACGGGCTTACCAAATCGTTTGTTATTACAAGATAGGCTGGCACAAGCTTGTAAGCGAGCAGATAGAAATCAACATGCTTTTGCTGTTATTTTTATTGATCTTGATAAATTCAAAAATATTAATGATTCTTTAGGTCATGATGCTGGTGACTTGCTGTTACAAGAGGTTGCGCACCGGCTAAACAGAGGTTTAAGAAGTTGCGATACCGTGGCGCGTATGGGCGGCGATGAATTTGTTATTTTAGTCGACAGCATTAAAGAGCGCGCGCATATCCATACAGTGATTGAGAAAGTACTGCTGACTTGTAGCGGGGAGTACGAGCTAAAAGGTATTCAACTGAATGTGACCTTGAGTGCTGGGATTGCTGTTTATCCTGATGATGGTACTAATTCTGAAATGTTGATGAAGCATGCTGATACGGCCATGTACAGAGCTAAAAAGGTCAATAAAAGTAATTACCAGTTTTACAATTCCCAGCTAGACAAAGAGGTCGAACAACGTATAGAACGAGAAGCTGAGCTGGTTCAGGGTCTCAAACATGGTCAGTTCGAGCCTTACTTTCAGGCTATCGTCAATGCGAAGAGTTTTGCACTGGAGAAGCTAGAAATGCTCGCTCGCTGGCAAACTCAGGAAAAATTAAAAGGGCCCCATGAGTTTATAAATATTGCTGAAGAAGCTGGCCTGATGAATAAGGTGACTTTGCAATTACTAGAAAAAGCCATGACGTCGTTAGTGCGCTGGATAACAACATCGGTGAGTTTGCAGCTCAGTATTAATCTAACGGCGGAGCAGCTATTAGATAATGACTTTTTGCGTGACTTTGAGCTTTTGCTAGATAAATATCAAATACCCCCTAAAAATATTGAATTAGAAATCACTGAAACTTCATTGATAGCGAATTTAGAGGACATGAGACATTCACTAGAAGTGCTTCAAGACAAAGGGTTTAGTATCGCCATTGATGACTTTGGCACAGGATATTCTAGTCTAACTTACCTTAAACATTTGAAATTTAACACACTGAAAATTGATAAAAAGTTTGTTGATGATCTTAATTTTGAAAGCGAAGATGATGACCTAGCTGTGGTGATCATCAATATGGCGAAAAGTTTAGGGGTAAGTACCGTTGCTGAAGGGGTTGAGTATTGCGGGCAAGCAAAGCGATTAGCTGATGCGGGTTGTTCCCAACTCCAAGGGTATTGTTTTGCCAAGCCTATGCCCATAGATGCCATTAGTAATATGGTCGAGCTGGGCACAGTGATGAGTCAAATACACAGAAAGATGACTTAATTAGGCTGAGCTTAAGCCTATGCTATTTATCTATATGCCCTAAGTCTCTATTTGGATCGAGTTTGTCTCGGACACGACGTTTTAGCTCTTTTGCCTCGGGGAAACCGCCATCTTGTTTTCTACACCAAATTAACTCGTCATCGTAGTAAATTTCAAACACGCCTTTTGAAGCCGGGGCCAGTGCTACCTGTTGTAAGTCATCAGCAAATGTTGAGAGTAGCTCTTGGGCAAGCCACCCGCTCCGCAGGAGCCACTGGCACAAAACACAGTAATGAATAGTAATGGTCGGTTTTTTCATTGTTTTTTAGCGTAAATTGGTATGATGCGCATATTATGTCTGAAAGGGTTTTGTTGTGAAAGCCAAGCTATTATTGATTTTAATCTTGTTATTTAGTCCTTTATTAAAAGCACTAGAAGTCGGCGCTGAGCGAGTGCAAACATATTTACCATTATTAAAAGATAAACGCGTTGCTTTAGTTGTGAATCAATCAGCTCAGGTGAAAGGGCAGCATCTACTAGATGTGCTATTAGAGAAGCAAATTGACGTAAAAAAAGTATTTTCTCCGGAGCATGGCTTTCGAGGAAAGCAGGACGCTGGCGCTAAGATCAATGACCAAATAGACGGTAAAACGGGTTTGCCAATTATTTCTTTATATGGAAAATCGAAAAAACCAAAGTTAACTGATTTGGCTGATGTGGATGTCATCATTTTTGATATTCAAGATGTGGGCGTTCGTTTTTACACTTATATCAGCACCATGCATTATGTACTTGAAGCTGCCGCTGAAGCCGGTAAAAAAGTCATAGTATTAGATAGACCAAACCCTAATATCAACTTAATTGATGGGCCAGTTTTAGAGCCTGAGTTTCAATCATTTGTTGGTATGCACCCAATCCCAGTATTGCATGGCATGACAGTTGGAGAGCTGGCAAAGATGATAGTGGGAGAGGGCTGGCTAAACACTGAAAAGCAACCTGACTTAACCGTGGTCGCAGTATCTGATTACGATTTATCCGAGCCGTTTGAGTTACCCATTAAGCCAAGTCCGAATTTGCCGAATAGTCAATCTATAGCGCTTTATCCCTCGTTGTGTTTTTTTGAAGCGACGCCTGTGTCAGTTGGCCGTGGTACCTATTTTCCATTTCAAATATTCGGCCACAATGAAGTGAAGCTGGGTAAATTTGAATTTACGCCCGTCTCGACGCCGGGTGCTGCGCTAAATCCAAAACTGAAAGACACAGTCGCTTATGGTCAAGACCTAAGAGTTCATCAAAGCGCAGGGTTTGACTTAGCTTGGTTTGTGGGTGCTTACAATAAATTTAAGGCAGAAAATAAGGTGTTCTTTAAATATCCAAAGTTTATGGACAAGCTGGCTGGTACAGATAAATTAAGAAAGGCGATGCTGTCAGGGCGGTCTTTAACTGAGATTGAGCAAAGTTGGCAGCCTGAGCTTAAGGGCTTTATGTTGCGCCGCCAACCTTATTTAATATATGAGCGTTAGTTGTGACGAATCGCACGCATATTGTCTGTGGCAAGGCTAGCGCGCTTTTGCCAACGACTGTGAGACTGGGTTAAGCCCAAAAATAACACATCGGTGATCAGTGTGCTTGCGGTACGAGTGAGAATACCCGCATGCTCTACAGGTTCTTTTTCGAAAGCAGTAAACAAGTTTAATTCAGCTTGCTCAGTTAATGCATTGTTTCCGTATTTAGAGATTGAGACCACACAGCATTCATTCTTTGCAGCTTGCTCTGCTAATGTCACGATACTCTTACTGTCGCCAGATGTGCTAATCGCAATAAACAAGTCGTCTTTGTGCATGGTTGCTAAATAAGCCGATGCACTGATTTCATCCACTTGTGATAGCGCCGGTAAGCCAATTTGTTGTAGTTTTAAAGCAAAGTCATTTGCTACTAGATTGCTGCTACCAATACCACAAATCAAAATTTTGCGTGCACTTTTAATTTTTGCAATGACCTGATTAAGATCTTCACTGTGGTTTAATTGTAATGTTTCTTCTAACACTGTGGTTTGGTGTTGGATCAGTTTAGCTGCCAAATCAGTAATAGGATCGTCGCTGTTTGAAGGTAGTCGCTCATTCGTATTTAGTTGTTTTAAGCTTTGTAAGTTTAGGTCATCGACGATAGCCAGTTTAAAGGCAGGAAAGCCCTTATAGCCTAGTTTTTGCGAAAACTTGATGACACTTGATTGGCTCACGCCTGCAGCTTGAGCAAGCTCGATAGATGATAGCGTTCTGATCTGCTGTGCGTTGTCTAGAACAAAATTTGCTAGCTTGGCTTCGCTGGTTGAAAGCTGAGGCAATAAGGCTTTAATTTTCGAAAATGATGACATGATGTTTACTTCTTAGATAACGTTGTACCTATTATAGGGTTTTATCTCAAAAAAGGTAGTACGTTTATTATTGTTATTTCCGATATAGTGTACCACTTTTGGTGAAAGTGTGACAAACGTGTTTTTCTTAAAACGCAAAAGCTTGGTTTTTCAAATATTACTCTTTAAGCTTACTCGTTTAATCGTGCTTAACGAATTACACTTCATTACAGTAATTTGTGGAAAATAATAAACCGCACTTAAGGAAATTTATGTCTTGGTATTCAATTTTACCGCCGCTGATAGCTATATTGGTGGTGTTCTGGCGTAAAGAAGTCATCATGGCTTTGTTATTGGCGGTAATAAGCTCAGAGTTTTTATTGCTATATACGCAAGGGCAGTCTGGGTTACTTACTTTTGTTAACAGCGTTGAACGTGTCATTTCTGTGGCAACGTCAGCAGGAAATAGCCGAATTCTTATATTCAGTATTGTGATTGGTGCACTATTGGCTTATATCCGTGAATCGGGTGGTGTCGCTGCGACGGTTAATAAATTGATGAATCTAGGGGTTGCCAAAAGCAAACGACAAGTTGGATTGCTCACCATGTTTACTGGCACGTCGGTATTTATCGAATCAAATATGAGTGTGTTGACGTCAGGTATTGTTTCACGGGGTTTGTTCGATAAATTTAAAATGAGTCGAGCTCGTTTGGCCTACATCATAGATAGTACCAGTGCGCCCGTTTGCATCCTGATTTTATTGAATGGTTGGGGGGCTTATGTACTTGGGTTATTAAGTAACTACGAGCTTGAACAGTCGGCTGTGAGCATTCTTTGGAGCTCTGTTGCCTTTAACTTTTACGCCATTATTGCGTTACTAATTGTGCTCTACACCATTGTATTCGATAAAGTGCACGGCCCTATGAAAGAAGCCGAGCAACAACTTGAAAAGCAAAACTTAGAAATTGATGCGGGTCCTGCTGCGAGTAAAGCACGTTTTATGTTAATCCCTTTGCTCACTTTAATTGTTAGTATGATTGGCTTTATGTTTTGGACTGGCAATGGCGAACTTGCCAGTGGTAGTGGCTCTAAGTCGGTGCTGTATGCCACAGTGTTAGCCTCTATGGTTGCCTATTTACAGTTAATTGCGCACAAGCAATTCACCCATCACCAGCTTGTTGATATTGGCTTCAAAGGCATGGGGGAGCTATTACCGCTAGTCAGCATTGTTTTGTTGTCTTTGACCTTAGGTGCAAGTTTAAAAGAACTGGGTACAGGACAATTTGTTGCTTCATTGGTTGGTGACTACTTACCTATCTATTTGATTGTGCCAGTTCTATTTTTAACTGGTGCGGTAATGTCGTTTACTACGGGGACGTCTTGGGGCACATTTGCTATTCTTATCCCAATTGGTGTACCGCTCATTCAAGCATTGGGCTTGCCTGCACCACTGGTGATTGGGGCGATTTTAAGTGGTGGTATTTTCGGTGATCACTGCTCGCCTATCTCTGATACCAGCGCGGTCTCAGCACTGGCATCAGGATGTGACTTATTGACGCATGTTAAAACACAATTACCTTATGCGCTTGTCGGTGGGTTTCTTGCATTGTTAAGCTTCTTTGTTGCAAGTCTTATCATGATTTAAGCAAGATAGATTAAGGGCAGCTATAAATGCCCTGGTTTTGATTAAGGGTTGTTAGGTTTACTAGCAGCCCTTTTTTATTGCTAGTAAGGGCTAGCAGCTCACCTTGACGAAGTTGCCCCTCAAGGTTGATATCAGATAAATCTCTCACCAATGACTTTTCAATCTCCAGTAAAGTGTTTTCTTTACAGTCAGCAATTAGTAAAAACTCACTGTTGTTATCAATGATCCGGCCATGGAATGAACGCGCTTGTGCGAGTAATTCTGAATGCTTTGCTTGTATGCTTTCAGGGCTTTGCAATGTGTGATTTCGAGTGACTTGCACTTTATATTGACCATCTTCTTTGCTGTGGTGCTCTATATGTTCGTACTGGGTCAAGTCAAGCGCATACATCTGAGTGGTTTCATTTTCAGGTTGTATCCATAACGCACCTAAAAATAGCAAACCAGCGCAAGCCATTGCCCATTGTGCTTGTTGCCAAAATTTGCTTTGTTTTGGCTGGCGACATTTGGCTTTCATCAGCTCAAGGTCTTGTTTGGTTAAACCCTGCTGTTGCTTACGCTGTTGGTAAGCTTGTTTCAAGGTCTTATCAAAATCATCATTATTCGCCATGGGAGTCTCCTAAACGCTGTTTTAAAGCTTGCTTGGCGTAGCGTAATCTGGTTTTTATGGTTTCTACTTCGCTGTGTGTGATCGTTGCGATTTCTTGTAAGCTGAAGCCTTCTAATTGCAGGCTGAGCGCTTCTCTTTGCAAAAAAGGCAGAGTGAGGAGTGCATCATAAAGTGCGTTTTTTTCATCCGCTGCAGTTTCGTTACTCACAGCTTCATGGTGTTGCTCATCGAGTGAAGATAGACGGTTCTGTTTCTTAAATTCGTCTAGTAAAGCATTACGAGCGATTGAGAATAGCCATGCTTTTGGTGTTTGCTGATCACGGTATAGATGGCTTTTTTCTACAACGGTGAGCCACGTTTTTTGGCAAATATCTTTTGCCAGTTCACGATCGCTTTGTCCACTCAAAAAATGAAACAGGTCTTGGCTATAGGTATTGATTAAAATCTCTATATAGATATCTTCGCCAGTCTGTTTATACGACTCTAGTGGATCTCTGCTGGGTGAAACCTTATGTAACCATGTTTTTAATGCTATCAGCATAGGCACTTTCCCGATTGTTCTTTTCCCTATTGATTGGCTTATTTCGCTGACAAGCCAATCAACTTAACTTATACCAACCCTCTTAATTAAGAGGAGTGGTATTTAGCTTATTGCTGTAATTTGAACTCTAACACAACTTGTAAACCTGTTTGCACTATCGCCTGGCCGTTTTCCATCTTAGGACGGTACTTCCAGCCTTTTAGTGCTCTTAATGCTTCTCGATTAAAAATACGTTTTGGCTCAGCGTTAATAACTTGTACATCAATTACATTGCCTGCTTTATCGATTGAAAATGCCATTTCAACCCAGCCCTCTTTGCCATCACGAGCAGCAACGGCTGGATATTTAGGATCCACCCTGACAATCGGTGTTGCATCGCCATCTTGTGGTGCGAATATTTGCGTGTTGATTGGCGTGCGATCTAATTCTATTACTGGGCCGCCTATACCAATTTGTGGCCCTGCTACCTCAGACGGTACCGATGTTTGTGGTCTTGGCGGCTGTGCTTTCGGTTGTGGCGGAGGTGGTAAAGGCCTTGTTTTAGTTTGTACCTCAGAGTCGGGTCTGTCTTGCATGATCTCTAATTCAAAGGGAGTTTTAACTTCAACGGGGGCTCTTTCTTCACTGCTGATCAAATAATCCATAAAGGCAAATGCAGCCAAGGTCACTATGGCACCGATTACAATTGATGTAGATACTTTAGTCATGGTTTGAGTCGGAGTTGGCATGGTGTAAGTCATCATAATAAGCGCCTCTTTTTTGTTTGCTTATCCCTAAAACGACACAGCAAGAAAAAAGGGGTGAAAAAATTTTAAATTTTTTTATCAACCGTTCCACAGTACAATACGTATAGGTTTGCCGAGGAAGTAATATGCAGTTACAAGAGATTGATAAAACGCGTTATAGAAAACATCTGAATAAAGTGATTTTTGCCTGCATTGCAGCGCTCACAGTGGGCAGTTTAGGTATAGCACAATTGCTGATTTTATTGTTCCCAGATGTTGATGGTAGTCATTTTCATTGGAATTTACTGGGCGTGGTTGTGACTTCAATTGTTATAGGTTTGACTTTAAAAAAGGTTAAGTCGCACCCATTTATGTATGAAGTTGCGTATGTGTGGGATTTAAAGCAAGCACTTAATCGCATCACACGTAAGATGATGGCAATTAAAAAAGCCGCCAAAGAAGGCGATGTTGATGCAATGTTGGCAATGCAGTTTAGTTATTCTGGGTCAAAACAACTTTGGACGCTAGATGACAACACCATCACTATGGAAGACTTGAGTATGTGGCAAGCTGAATTAGATGTATTGGCGCGTGAATATCAAGTTGAATTGGATATTACTAAATACGACGAGCGCATTTTAGCTAAGTTTTAATGGGCTCCTAAATTTCAAGCTATCAAGATTGTGATAGTATAACATTTTTTAAAATTATTAGGTTCGCAAAAGTCGTGGCAGAAGTAAGAGCGAGAGTGAAGCTGAATGTAGGACAGCACAGTCATATTCCTGCAGAAATTGTATCGTTTCATGGTTTACAAGATGGTGAAGAGCACGTTGCTCTAATCTTTAATGAAGCTGATAAGAATGAAGTACCGCTTATTCGTATGCACTCAGAGTGTTTAACGGGAGATGTCTTTCATTCTTCACGTTGTGACTGTGGTGAACAGTTAAATGAATGTATCGAAACCATGCATGAGCAAGGTGGCATCATTTTGTATTTGCGCCAAGAAGGTCGTGGCATTGGCCTTTACAACAAAATCGATGCGTATGTTCTACAGTCGCAAGGTATGAATACCTACGAAGCGAATAACCACTTGGGTTTTGATGACGACTTACGTGATTTCTCAGACGCTGTTTTGATGCTTCAGGCGATGGGCTTAAATCACGTTAAACTTATGACGAATAACCCTCGTAAACTTAATGCGTTAAAAAATGCAGGCATTGAAGTTGATAAGGTCGTGGGGACTCATGCACACATAAAAGACGGTAACCGTCATTATTTAGAAGCGAAAGTGAAGCATGGTTCACACATGTTAGATATGGAAAAAGTACCAGAGAAAAAGTAGCTTTTACCCCCTCTTTTGTATTCGAATGCACAATGCGACCTGCTATGGTCGCATTTTGTGTTTTGATAGGTATAATTCCAGTGTTTTGATTAGTTTTGGGTCTTTATGTCTTCAAAGATAAATGTTTTTAGTGCTTCTGCGGGTCTGCAGTGGTTAAAGCAAGGTTGGAATATATTTAAAACCCAACCGATGACTTTTATGTTTATGTACATCTTTATGATTGTCGTTGCATTGATCCCCTTGGTGCTTCCTCCATTGCAGTTAGTTGCAGCATTTACGGCGCCTTTTTTGACGATAGGCTTTTATTTGGCAGTGATTAGCAAGCAGCAAGGCAAAACCATCAGTCTTGCCGATATACTTAAACCGTTTTCAATCAAAGGCCGTCGTTTAAACTTATTTAGACTTGGCTTATATCAAATGGGCGCAGTGATTTTACTGACATTATTAGCTGACAGTTTATTTTCTGAAACTTTCGCGCTGATGCAGCAGGCAACAGAAAATCACAATCATGAGCAATTATTAGCTGAAGTGATGAATACCCTGTCGATTGGTAACCTTGGTGTATTTTTATTAGCCCATGCTTTGAATTTAATGGCCTTCGCCTTTGCGCTACCTTTAGTCTTTTTCAAAGGTGAAAACCGTATTTTTAAAGCGCTGGGGCAATCTTTAAAGGTGTTTCAAACGAATATGGCACCGCTTACTGTATTTAGCTTAGTGATCGGTGTATTAATGTTGGCAGCAATGCCATTAAGTTTTGTGCCTTTGCTTGTTATCATGCCAGTGGCTTATATTGGCTTTTTCTGTTCATATCAGGCGATATTTCCTGCTGATGATATCAGTGATAATAACAGTCAGGGCGAAAAACAAGCGTCGCAATCAAGCGCAATCAACACAGGCCGATTTGACGCTTAATGGATGAGCAAACAAAGCAAAAACTAAAAAACTACGTGTTGTGGCTGTTAGGTCGTCAAGAGTACTCAAAAAAAGAGCTCGCTCAAAAGCTGAGAATGAAAGATGCGAGTGAAGACTATATTGAACAGCTTTTAAGCTGGTGTGAGTCATTAGGATATATTGATGAGCATCGCTACTGCGAAAGCTTTTTACGCAGGCAAATAAATAAAGGCTTAGGGCAAAAACGTGTTTTGGCCGAAGCAACAAATAAAGGGGTTGATCGAGCCCAGCTAATGGCGCTAATTGAAGAACAAGAAATAGATTGGTTTGAATTAGCCCTAGAGACCTACCAAAGAAAATATGGTTTAGGCGATAAACAATTCGATTATAAAGAAAAAGCCAAACGAGTCAGATACATGATGTATCGAGGGTTTGGCTACGAAGAAATTAATTTTGCAATGCAAGCAACAATAGGTGACTGATCAGATGCAGCAAATGACTACCGCACAGTTAAGGCAAGCGTTTTTAGACTTCTTTGCCAAACAACAACACCAAGTTGTCCCTTCAAGTTCGCTAGTGCCAGGTAACGACGCGACGTTACTTTTCACTAACGCAGGTATGGTGCAATTTAAAGACGTATTTTTAGGTGGCGAAAAGCGCCCTTACACGCGAGCGACAAGCTCACAGCGTTGTGTTCGTGCCGGTGGTAAGCACAATGACCTTGAAAACGTAGGTTACACAGCTCGTCACCATACTTTCTTTGAAATGCTTGGTAACTTCAGCTTTGGTGACTACTTCAAAAAAGAAGCGATTCAATTTTCATGGCAATTTTTAACAGAGGTTGTTCAGTTACCAAAAGAAAAGCTGCTGGTTACTGTGTATCACACCGATGACGAAGCATTCGAATATTGGGCAAAAGATGTTGGTATTCCTGAAGACCGCATAATTAGAATTGATACGTCTGATAACTTCTGGTCTATGGGTGATACAGGACCTTGTGGTCCATGTTCTGAAATCTTCTATGATCACGGAGAGCACATTTGGGGTGGTCCTCCGGGTTCTCCAGAAGAAGACGGTGACCGTTTTATCGAAATCTGGAACCTAGTATTCATGCAGTACAACCGCCATGCTGACGGCACGATGGAGCCATTACCAAAGCAGTCGGTTGATACAGGTATGGGTCTTGAGCGTATTGCTGCAATCTTGCAAGGTGTTCACTCAAACTACGAAATCGACTTATTCCAAAACCTAATTAAAGCTGCAGCTTCTGTGACAAATGCGCAAGACTTAGAAGATAAGTCACTTCGCGTTGTTGCTGATCACATTCGTTCATGTGCTTTCTTAGTGGCTGATGGCGTGATGCCTTCAAACGAAGGTCGCGGTTATGTACTACGTCGTATCATTCGTCGTGCAGTTCGCCACGGTAACAAGCTAGGCGCAGAAGGTGCATTCTTCTTTAAGCTTGTTGCAGCACTTGTTCAAGAAATGGGTGAAGCGTATCCAGAGCTTGCTAAGCAACAAGAAATCATCGAAAAAGTGCTACGTATCGAAGAAGAACAGTTCGGTAAAACACTAGACCGTGGTTTGGCGATTCTTGAAGAAAATCTAGCAGATCTTAAAGGCGATGTGATCCCGGGTGACGTAGTATTCAAACTTTACGACACTTATGGTTTCCCAGCTGACTTAACTGCTGATGTTGCGCGTGAGCGTTTCATGACAATCGATGAGCGCGGTTTCCAAGAGTGTATGGAAGTTCAGCGTAAGAAAGCGCAACAAGCGGGTAAGTTTGGTGCTGATTATAATGAGCAGCTTAAGTCTGAAAAGTCGACTGACTTTAAAGGTTACGATTCAACTCATTACAGTGGTACTGTGGTTGAGCTATTCAGCCAAGGTGAAGCCGTCAATGTATTAGAAGATGGTCAAGAAGGTATTGTTGTACTAGACCGCACGCCATTCTATGCAGAGTCTGGTGGTCAGGTTGGTGATACCGGCTCTTTAAAAGTGGCTGGTGGCGAGTTTGTTGTTACTGACACGACGAAATTAGGTAATGCATTTGCACACCACGGTAAAGTAGTTGGTCGCATTGGTGTTAATGATAAAGCCGATGCACACATTGATGCTGAACGTCGTGAGCGTATTAAAAAGAACCATACAGCGACTCACTTAGTACACGAAGCTTTGCGTCAAGTCGTTGGTGAGCATGTAGCACAGAAAGGCTCATTAGTGATGCCAGATCGTTTACGTTTTGACTTCTCACATTTTGAAGGCGTGACTAAAGCACAGCTTCGTGAAGTAGAAGACCTAGTAAACGCTGAGATCCGTAAGAACTTCTCATTACAAACCGAATTAATGGACATCGACGAAGCGAAAGCAAAAGGTGCGATGGCGTTATTCGGTGAGAAGTACGATGATGAAGTGCGCGTTGTTTCAATTGGTGATTACTCTATCGAATTATGTGGTGGTACACACGTATCACGCGCGGGTGACATCGGTCTATTCAAGATTGTGTCTGAAGGTGGTATCGCAGCAGGCGTTCGTCGTATCGAAGCGGTAACTGGTGAAGATGCGGTTAACTATGTCTCTGAGCAAGAAGCACAGCTAAGCGAAATTGCAGCGCTTGTGAAAGGTGACGCAAGTAACGTACTTGAAAAAGTGGCAGCCCTAATTGAGAAATCTAAAGGCCTTGAAAAGCAAGTTACTCAGCTTAACGACAAGCTTGCAAGTGCAGCTGGTGCGTCATTAATTGAATCTGCCGTTGACGTAAATGGCGTGAAACTATTAGTTGCTAATGTGGCTGGTACTGAATCGAAAGCGCTTCGCGGCATGGTTGATGACCTTAAGAACAAGATGGGTTCTGGTGTTATCGCGCTAGGTGTTGCGAATGGCGATAAAGTAAGTCTAATTGCAGGTGTGACTAAAGATTTAGTTGGCAAAGTAAAAGCAGGCGAACTAGTTAATCACATGGCTGCACAAGTTGGCGGTAAAGGCGGTGGTCGTCCAGACATGGCGCAAGCGGGTGGCTCACAGCCTGAAAACCTTGACGCTGCGCTACAAAGCGTTAATGCATGGGTGAGCGAAAAGACGCAATAATTGCGATGTAACTCGTGGCATTAATTGTTCAAAAATTTGGTGGCACTTCGGTAGGCTCAATTGAGCGTATCGAGGCTGTCGCCGATATCATCATAAAAACCCAACAACAGGGTCATCAAGTCGTTGCCGTTGTCTCTGCAATGTCTGGTGAAACCAATCGTTTAATCTCTCTCGCACATGAAATTGATAGCCGTCCTAGCAGCCGTGAACTCGATGTTTTGGTGACTACTGGCGAACAAGTGACTGCGTCGCTTTTGGCTATGGCCATCATTCGTCGCGGACATCCAGCAATTAGTTTACTTGCCGATCAAATCGGTATTCAAACTGATAACATGTTTGGTAAAGCAAGAATTGAGTCCATCTGTACCGACCGCTTAAATCAAGAAATGGAACATAACCGTATCGTGATTGTGGCAGGTTTTCAGGGGCGAGATCGGGAAGGCAATATTACAACGTTAGGTCGTGGGGGCACAGACACAACGGCGGTTGAGTTAGCGGGCGCCTTGAAAGCGGCTGAATGTCAGATATTCACAGACGTAGATGGGGTTTACACCACAGATCCCCGCATTGAGCCGAATGCGCGTCGTTTAGAGCAAATTACCTTTGACGAAATGTTAGAGATGGCAAGCCTTGGTGCGAAGGTCTTACACTTACGCTCGGTTGAAGCTGCTGGTCACTATCGGTTACCACTAAGGGTGTTATCAAGCTTTTGTCACTCAAAGGGCACGTTAATTACTTACGAGGAGCCAGATATGAACAAAGCCCCAGTTTCAGGTGTGGCTGCTAGTAAAGATGAGGTGTTAATTACCCTTAAGCAGTTACCAAATCAACCACAGATCTTTGCAAGCCTACTCACCGTATTGGCTGATGCGGGCATTGCGGTAGATATGTTGAGCCAATTAAATCACCAACTTGATAAAATAGACTATGCTTTTACTGTGCACAGTAGTGATCATCATCAAGTTGTTGAGCTTTTGACACACCAGCAAGAAAGTCTCGGTTTTGTTGAATTGGCGTGTGATAAGGAAGTGGCTAAAGTGTCTGTGATAGGCATTGGTCTGAAGTCTCATGTAGAAGTTATCGCACAGTTTTATACGGCAATGTCTCACGAGAATATTCGAGCTGACTTAGTGACAACATCCGAAATGAAAATTTCGGCTTTGCTGCCGCAAAAGTACCTAGAATTGGCTGTTAGAGCATTGCACAGCACATTTTTATTGGAAAGTATTGAGTAAAATGGTTTTTTTGCTTACTTTTATGAATACTTTTCATTAAAATGAAATTGACGCGGAATCTTCTAATTTTTGGAATAACAGGAGCAATAGAATGCTAATACTAACTCGTCGAGTGGGTGAAACCCTAATGATTGGTGATGAAGTAACTGTAACTGTACTAGGTGTTAAAGGTAACCAGG
Source organism: Pseudoalteromonas sp. NFXS53 (assembly GCF_056629255.1). Lineage (NCBI taxonomy): Bacteria > Pseudomonadati > Pseudomonadota > Gammaproteobacteria > Alteromonadales > Pseudoalteromonadaceae > Pseudoalteromonas > Pseudoalteromonas sp. NFXS53. The sequence goes on from NZ_JBWVBR010000001.1 coordinate 303,471, forward strand.
TACGTATTGGTGTTAATGCACCTAAAGATGTTTCAGTTCACCGAGAAGAGATTTACATGCGAATTCAGGCTGAAAAGTCTGGTCCTGCTACAGGTAACATCTGATCAGCTTTTAGCGAATAATAAATACCAATTGCATTAAATTGGTCACTAAAGCCACTATTTATTAGTGGCTTTTTTTTGCGATAAAATAAAATCAACCGTTTCGTCATTCAATGCACTTAAAGATAAATATTGTGCACCTCGTAGCGAATAGATAAGTAGACCTCTGTCTGTTTTTATAACTTTTGTGATGTCTTGCCAATTAAACACAAATGACTTGTATGGGTTGGCAGCCTTAATTTTTTCTTCGTCAATTTCAACAATCACATTGGAGCCACTTGCTCTGCTGATCATCTGTCTGGCAACCCACCAAGGACGGCGATAGTAATATGAAATGCATTCAATGACTGCCAAAATGATTAAGAAATTTCCCAAGTAGCCATTCTCTAAACCATAAATAGACACTAAACCAAGCAGGGTTAAAAAACCGACTAACGCATATTTAGGTTTGTTAGCTTTACCAAATTTTTCTGACTCATCAAAGCACTCCTGATAGTAAGGCTTATCAAGGGTAAATTCGTGTTTATACATAGCAACTCATTAATCTTTATTTGCTGCCAATTTTATCAAAAAAGAATGGTGTATGCGTATTTGAAATTTTTTAATGTGAGCTGTCGATGTATGGGTATATTTTTTTATTCAATCATAACGGAGTTTTGCGTAGCGCTTGCTTGGTCTTACCATTTTTTGTCTCTGTTTGTAAAACTTGTTTATGTAACCTCTTTATCACTTTTATTTAAAAATATTTAAATAAACCTACGCTATTTTGAATATTTTTCATATTTATCTCAGTAATTCATTCGTTTAATCAGTATTTTACAGTTAAGTTGTTGCTATCGTTAAAATTTTAATATTGGTATTACCAATTTACAATGTTGTTTACAAGTTGAGCTCGTTTGTTATGATGTTGAATAAATATTTATAAAAAATGATTAATGACGCGAAGCGCGTTGTGAAAAAGGGGGAGAACATGGATATAGGCGCATTGTTGCTAGAGGCAGCCAGCTTAATGCTTACTGGCATGGTTGGGGTTTTTGCCTTCTTATCTATCTTAATTTTTGCTGTAAGCAAGTTATCACTTATCGCAGGTGGTGATGAGCCAGCAAAGCCACAACGTCAAACTACTAAACGCCCAACATCAACAGGCGTATCTAACGCGCACATTGCTGCAATCACTGCAGCTATCGCTCAGTACAGATCAAAATAATAAAGGGGTCCACTATGTCAAAGTTAAAATTAACTGAATTGGTTTTAAGAGACGCACACCAATCATTGCTTGCTACGCGAATGCGCCTAGAAGATATGCTGCCAATCGCAGAGAAACTAGATAAAGCCGGTTATTGGTCTGTTGAATCTTGGGGTGGTGCAACCTTTGATTCTTGTATTCGTTACTTGGGCGAAGATCCTTGGTATCGCATTCGTGCTTTAAAAGAAGCTATGCCAAATACCAAGCAGCAGATGCTTTTACGTGGTCAAAATTTACTGGGTTATCGCCATTATGCCGATGACGTGGTAGAAAAGTTTGTTGAACGTGCACATCATAATGGTGTCGATGTTTTCCGTATTTTCGATGCCATGAATGATGTCAGAAACCTCGAAACTGCGATTAAAGCAGCCATTAAAGTAGGGGCGCACGCGCAAGGCACTATTTCTTATACCGTCAGCCCGGTTCACACTTTAGACATGTGGTTAGATCAGGCGAAAAAGCTTGAAGCCATGGGCTGTCACTCAATTTGTATTAAAGATATGGCAGGTTTATTAAAGCCGTATGATGCCGAAGAGTTGATCACTGAACTTAAAAATACCGTATCGGTGCCAATTGCCATGCAGTGTCACGCGACAACGGGTTTAAGCACAGCGACATACCAAAAAGCAATCGATGCGGGTATTGATATGCTTGATACCGCTATTTCGTCTATGAGTATGACTTATGGTCATAGCGCCACAGAGACCATGGTGGCTATCACTGAAGGCACAGCGCGTGATACAGGTTTAAACCTTGGTGAGCTTGAAGAAATTGCGAGTTACTTCCGTGAAGTTAGAAAGAAATATGCGGCATTTGAAGGTAGCTTAAAAGGCGTTGATGGCCGTATCTTACTCGCTCAAGTACCTGGCGGTATGTTAACTAATATGGAAAACCAGCTTAAAGAACAAGGCGCGGGCGATAAGCTAGATGATGTTCTAAAAGAGATCCCGGCTGTTCGTAAAGACCTTGGTTTTATTCCGCTGGTGACTCCAACATCGCAAATTGTCGGTACTCAGGCGGTACTAAATGTTCTAACTGGTGAGCGTTACAAGACCATCACAAAAGAGACGGCGGGTGTGTTAAAGGGTGAGTATGGTTCGACCCCAGCTGAAGTTGACTCAGAGTTACAACAACGCGTATTAGATGGCGCAGAAGCGATCACGTGTCGCCCTGCTGATTTAATCGATGCTGAGCTTGATAGCCTTGAGGCTGAGCTAGTTGCGAAAGCCAAAGAAGACAACATAGAGTTGGCTGAAGAGCAAGTCGATGACGTGTTAACTTATGCGTTATTCCCGCAAATTGGTCTTAAGTTCCTTAAGAACCGCAATAATCCAGATGCATTTGAGCCGAAACCAACTCTAGTTACCACTGAAAAGCCTGCACCTGCTGCAAAACCGGCTTCTCCACAAAAACAATCAACAGAGCGTTACAGCGTGCAAGTTGACGGCAAAGTTTATGATGTTGTCGTTGCACCAGGTGGTGAACTTAAAGAAGTACAAGTCAAAGATAGTGAGCTTATTCCACAGTCAGCATCGGTCAGTACGAGCGAAACGCTCAATGCACCGCTTGCCGGTAACATCTTTAAGTTATTGGTGCGTGCAGGTGATGCAGTCGCTGAAGGCGATGTAGTCATGATCATGGAAGCCATGAAGATGGAAACAGAAGTGCGTGCGACGCACAGCGGTACGGTTGCAAATGTCTTAGTCTCTGAAGGTGACTCTGTCGCAACGGGCGATGCCATGATTGAGCTTGCATAGGAGGTCACATGGACGGGTTGTTAAATTTATGGCAAGCAACGGGCCTTGCCAACTTTACCGTGCCAGCTCTAGTCATGATGGCGGTGGGCTGTGGTTTACTCTACCTTGCTATAGCAAAAGGGTTTGAACCTTTACTCCTTGTACCAATTGGTTTTGGTGCAATCTTAACGAATATTCCAGTTGCAGGCTTAGCAGAGCCAGGTGGCTTGTTGTACTACGTTTACTATATCGGAATTGATAGTGGTGTTTTTCCTCTGTTGATATTTATGGGCGTGGGCGCGATGACAGACTTTAGTGCACTTATTGCAAACCCACGTATGTTATTACTGGGGGCTGCAGCGCAGTTTGGTATTTTCGCGACACTATTTGGCGCTATTGCGCTGAATTTTGTGCCGGGCTTTGAGTTTACCCTACAGGATGCTTCAGCAATTGCCATCATTGGTGGTGCAGATGGCCCAACAGCTATTTTCTTAGCCTCAAAGCTCGCACCAGAGCTTTTGGGCGCGATTGCGGTAGCTGCATATTCTTATATGGCATTAGTACCAATCATTCAGCCGCCGATCATGCGTGCACTGACATCTGAAGAGGACAGAAAGATTGAAATGCCACAACTACGCCATGTGACAAAGCGTGAGAAAATTATTTTCCCACTGGCGGTACTTGGTTTAGCGATTATGTTCTTACCATCAGCATCGCCGCTGGTTGGCATGTTCTGTTTAGGTAACTTAATGCGTGAGTGTGGTGTGGTCGATAGACTGAGTAACACAGCACAGAACGAGCTTATCAATATCGTAACTATTTTCTTAGGCTTAGCGGTGGGTTCTAAGTTATCAGCAACTGAATTCTTAACCGTTGAGACGTTAGGTATTTTAGTACTTGGTGCCTTGGCTTTCTCAATTGGTACAGCGTCGGGTGTATTTATGGCGAAAATTATGAATAAGTTCTCGAAGCATCCTATTAATCCACTTGTCGGCGCGGCAGGGGTATCAGCGGTACCAATGGCGGCACGTGTAGTGAACAAAGTGGGCCTAGAGAATAACCCGCATAACTTCTTGTTAATGCACGCAATGGGGCCAAATGTAGCGGGTGTATTAGGTAGTGCCGTTGCGGCAGGTATTCTTCTAGCACTTGTTGGCTAATCTTTATTTGGTAGTAATAAATTTCTTCCAACCTAAATGCGCAGCCAATTGGCTGCGCTTTTTTTATGAAGGTTAATATTAGGGCGTGTTTATCTTTGAGGTATGAATTTTGTTCAAATCAAAGGCTTTCAATACACGAAATGAGCTACGAAGCATAATGGGTTATGTGAGTGGCGAATGACAAAGTAGTGGAAGCCTTTGGTTGAACTCTCCGAGCAGCGCGAGTTGGTCATTTATTCGGCGTTATCGACTGACTTACATAGAACAACTATGCTACGCAGCCTCTGCCTGGCCTAAATACCCAACTCACTGCTGCAAAAACAAACAGCAAAGGTCAACACGCCCTAGTTATAACCATACAAAAAGTTTTGCTCTGTATGTTCTTTCTCTTGCTCTTCAAGCTGCATAAGATTTGCGACTTCTTGTTTGTAAGACTTACTTTTCTTTAAGTCTTCTTCGTTACTTTCTTTAATGACGCCTTGGCTCTTTAATTCACATGGCATTTGGGTGATTTCTGAAATCTTCATCTTATCTCTCCTCGAGTTGCACGCTTTGAAGTATTGGTATTTCTGTGTAGTTTGTTTAGCAGAAGTTGTACCAAGAAAAACTTATGTAGACACTTTAAGTAGTTATAGAAAAGATTTATTGATCTCGCTTGCTATTTCTTAAATTAATTGCATCAATAGCGGGCAGTGAAAGATCAATTTAGTGCAAAACAACCATGACAAAGCCATATTCTCAAGCATGTGAAAACAATAAAGACCCAATTCTAAGTAATATAAGAGCATATTTAACGGGTAAAGAAAGGATTTTAGAAATAGGAAGTGGCACCGGGCAGCACGCTGTGCATTTTGCAAAGCATCTTCCGAATATAATTTGGCAAACGGCAGATCAAGCCATGCATCATGAAGGTATTAACGCATGGTTAGATGAGGCTAACCTGAATAATTTAATTATGCCTATGACACTAGATTTAAATCATGATTGGCCTGTGACTGAAAAGTACGATGCAATTTACACTGCGAACACGCTTCATATTGTGTCTGAGCCTTTGGTTGAGAAGCTAATTATCGGCGCGGCTAAACACAGCCAAGCGAAAAGTCATTTATTCATTTATGGCCCTTTTAACTACAATGGCCAGTTTACCAGTGAAAGCAATCAAGGCTTCGATGCCATGTTAAGGGCAAGAGACCCTCACAGTGGTATTCGAGACCAAGAGTGGGTTGTGTCTTTGGCGAATAAACAAGGTTTTGAGTTAGCTCAAGACCATGAAATGCCAGCGAATAATCGACTATTGGTGTTTAAACGGTAACTTAGCTTCACATTCAATAAAGTACTGCTGTAAGGCTTGGGTTTCTCTTTCGCAATAGTCTTGTAGCGCGATTTTAAATTCAGGCCTAAACAAGGTGTGGTAAGAGTGACGCCAAACAGGTTCAAAACCTCGGGCTAGCTTATGCTCGCCTTGCGCACCGGCATCAAAAGTGGTGATGCCTTCTTTTATCGCAAGTTCAATACCTTGGTAATAACATAACTCAAAATGCAGTGAGTCATATTGCGGCTCAATTGCCCCCCAATAGCGGCCGTATAAGGTATCACCTGAAATAAAATAAAGGCTTGTGGCAACAATATCATCGCTCTTGAACGCGCAGCATAAGCGAACGGTATGCGGTAAGCTTTTTATTATCAAGGCGAAAAATTCGCGATTTAAATAGCCATTATGGCCCGAGCGCTTTAAATAAGTCAGACGGTAACTTAAATAAAAGGCATCGAGTAATGCCTCATTAATCTCATCGCCTGAGAACCAGTGTATGGTTAAACTCTGTTGTTGTACTTTTAATCGCTCTTTACTGATCATTTTTCGCTTTCGAGCATTAAGTGCTGATAAAAAGTCACTGAAGCTTTGATAGCCTTTATTTTGCCAGTGAAATTGCACATTGCGTCTTGGGATCAATGTAGTATTGCCAAAGTGTGCATGCTCAGATAAAAAATTAAGATGAATGCCGCTGAGACCATTTTCACCAAACTTCAGTAAAGTCGATTCTATATAACTTATTAATTCAGGTGTGATGTGCTTGCAAAGAATGCGAGGGCCTTTCACAGGAGTAAAAGGCACACCACACAGCCATTTAGGATAATACTCTAGCCCATATCTTTCATAGGCTTCAGCAAACGCCCAATCAAAGACGTATTCACCATAAGAGTGGTCTTTTAAATAGCCAGGTAAGATAGCCACAATATGATCGCTTTGTTTAATGACAAGATGCTGAGGCTGCCAGCCAGTTTGTTTGCTTACACACTCACTGATTTCCAATGCGCTGAGCCAAGCATAACTGGAAAATACATGGTCATTTGTCAATGAGTTCCAAGTATGCTCCGAGATATTTGAAATAGAGTCTATAAAGTCATGCTGGTAGGTCATTGGATATACAAAAATTAAGGCTACTCTAAGGGCATGATATCAGATTTTAATTTACCTTAAACAGACTGTAACAACTCAATTCATAACAGGTCTAGATATGTTTTCGTTCGAAAAGTGAGCAGTTTTTAAGTCTGGTCAATCAACACAATTTAATATTCTGTTTAATTGAACGGTACATAACTATATTGATTTATATACAATAATGTTGCATGTAAGCGTATGCCTTATGCTGTGTGAGAGATCTACCTGTAATTAAAAATTAATCATTTTTTGACCTAAAATCGTTTGACTTAGCTTGAGAGGGCTTTACTATGAAGACAGACAAAAATTTGTCAGTGTTTATAAATTTCCACCACGTTATTGTATGAGTCATACTTGTAGTACCGTCCTGAAGTTTTTAAGTACCGTCTAGTTTTTGCTCTATGCGCCCACAAGGGCATAGTTAATTTTAAAGATCAGGATATACATATTATGTCTAATACAGTTACTGGTACCGTTAAGTGGTTTAACGAGTCAAAAGGTTTTGGTTTCATTGCACAAGAAAATGGTCCAGATGTTTTCGCACACTTCAGCGCTATCAAAGGTGACGGTTTCCGCACTCTAGTTGAAGGTCAGAAAGTAGAGTTCACATTAGCTACAGGTCAAAAAGGCCCACAAGCTGAGAACATCACTGTACTTTAAGTGTTAATCACTTAACAAGAAAGCAAGCACTAGCTTGCTTTTTTTATGTGTAGTGCAAAATACACGTTGCGAAGCAAGGTTATTTTTGCGCAAGGGCGAAACGCGTCTTGAGGCTTGCGAGTGCGCGCAGCAAGACTAGCGTTGAGCGTGAGGCCTAATCGTGCAAAATATACGTCGCGAAGCAAGGTTAGTTTTGCGCAAGGTGAATTAAGCAGTTTTAAAAAGTGCCAAGACATTTTCAGGCTACATGGAAGTATTACAACTCAACTCTTATCAAGACCGAAACGAAGTTTCGCAGCACGAGGAGGTGAGAGTATGGATACCCGATGGGCTTAGCTACATATATGTAAAACAACACCGAGCCTAATCTCTCATAATTAGAACACTAGAAAGTAACTCTGGTTATAAAGCTACTCCCCAACAAAAAATTCTTCATCTATAACCTAGTCTATACACGACACCCCCCCAACATTCACCAAATTTATAAACACTATATCTAAATATTGTCGACAATCTTGTCGTTTCTAGGTTGACGCGCACGTAAACCACTACTATATTGTCTACAACTTATTAAACACGGCTTTTAAGATTTACTATGTCGATTTTTCAAGAAAATGCTGTAACAGCCTCAGATAAAGCGTTTTTTCGCTTAAGGAAAGAGATTGTTGAAGGTGTTATTCCAGCAGCATCGAAATTAAGTGAAACCGAGTTGTCGACAAAATATGAAGTAAGCCGTGCAGTTGTTCGAGAAGCAATAAACCGTTTAGAAAGCTGTCACTTGGTTGAACGAAAAGCCAATGTGGGTGCGCGTGTGGTGGCATTAAGCCCTGAGGGGTTAATCGAGCTTTACCAAGTTCGTGAGTCACTTGAAGGCATGGCGGCACGTCTTGCTGCAGCTAATATGTCTGATGACGAAGTAGCTGAGCTAAAGCAGTTACTAAATAGCCAGTCAGAAAATATCAAAACCACAGAGCGCTATTATCAAGAAGCGGGCGATTTAGATTTTCATTACCGCATTATTCTCGGCAGCAAAAATAATCATTTAATTAATATGCTGGTCAATGGCCTATATCACTTAGTGCGTATGTATCGCGTGCAGTTAGGTATGGCGGGTCCTCGTGTGAGTACCGCTTTTGATGAGCATAAACATATAGTGCAAGCCATCAGCAATCGCGACCCAGAGTTGGCCGAAATGCTGATGCGTCGACACATTATGTATTCAAAAAATAATATCGAAGCCAAGCTGAACCAGTGAGCTTCGTAAACTCATTTTCAGGATAACCAGAGAGATCATCAAGATGACAACAGGAACTATCAGTGCGGGTAAAAAATTCCGCGATGCATTAAAAGCCAATCAGCCACTACAGATCGTGGGCACAATTAATGCCTACAGCGCAATGATGGCAAAGAAAATCGGCCACCAAGCAATTTATTTATCAGGTGGTGGTGTTGCAAATGCCTCTTATGGTCTTCCTGATTTAGGCATGACTTCTCTAAATGACGTTATTGTTGACGTACAACGTATTACTTCAGCATGTGACTTACCTCTGATGGTTGATATCGACACGGGTTGGGGTGGTGCATTCAATATCGCAAAAACGGTTCGTGATATGGAAAAAGCCGGTGCAGCAGCTGTGCATATGGAAGACCAAGTTGCGCAAAAACGTTGTGGTCACCGTCCAAACAAAGAGATCGTTTCAACAGAAGAAATGGTTGACCGTATTAAAGCGGCAGTCGATGCGCGTACTGATCCTGATTTCTTTATCATGGCGCGTACAGATTCATTCGCACAAGAAGGCCTAGAAGCCGCGATTGAGCGTGCAAAAGCTTATGTTGCTGCGGGTGCGGATGGCATTTTTGCAGAAGCAGTACAAACGGAAGAGCACTACCGTGCATTTAGCGAAGCGCTAGATGTGCCAATTTTAGCGAACATCACAGAATTTGGTAAAACAGAGCTTTGGAACAAAGAAGAGCTTGGTGAGTGGGGCGTAGATATGGTGCTTTACCCATTAAGTGCATTCCGTGCAATGAACAAAGCTGCTGAATTGGTTTATCAAAGCATTTTACAAAACGGCGATCAAAAAGCTGTCATCGATACCATGCAAACTCGTATGGATCTTTATGATTACCTTGGCTATCACGACTACGAGCAGAAGCTCGATGCGTTATTCGCCGAAGGCAAAAATAAGTAGCAGTAATTTTGAAGTGCAGGCAACGAACCTGCACTCAGCACATATCAATACCCAGCAGGTAAAAATAATTCAGGAGACAACATCATGGCAAAAGTACTAAGCGGTGCAGGCCTACGCGGACAAGTAGCGGGTAAAACAGCATTATCAACAGTAGGTAAATCGGGTTCTGGCCTAACTTACCGTGGTTACGACGTAAAAGACTTAGCTGAAAAGTGTCAGTTTGAAGAAGTGGCGCACCTTATCTTAAAAGGTCACCTACCAACGCAAGCAGAGCTAGATGCATATAAAGGCAAGCTACGTGCGATGCGCGGTCTGCCACAAGCCCTTAAAGATGTACTAGAGCGTATTCCAGCAGATGCACACCCAATGGATGTGTTACGTACGGGTTGTTCAATGTTAGGTAACCTTGAAGGTGAAGCGACATTTGATGAGCAACAACAAGTGACAGATCGCATGCTAGCGGTTTTCCCAAGTATCATTTGTTACTGGTACCGTTTTAGCCATGATGGTGTGCGTGTTGACGTTGAAACAGACGATGATTCAATCGGTGGTCACTTCCTGACAATGCTGCACGGCGAAAAAGCAAAAGAATTACACGAGCAAGTTATGCATGTATCTTTAATTCTTTATGCAGAGCATGAGTTTAATGCTTCAACGTTCACAGCGCGCGTTTGTGCATCAACGCTGTCTGACATGCATTCATGTGTAACGGGTGCGATTGGTTCACTTCGTGGTCCACTACACGGTGGTGCGAACGAAGCGGCGATGGAACTAATCGAAGGCTTTACTTCACCAGATCATGCAGAAGCTGAAATGATGGGTAAACTTGAGCGTAAAGAGAAGATCATGGGCTTCGGTCACGCGATTTACTCAGAATCAGATCCTCGTAACGAAATCATCAAAGGCTGGTCTGAAAAGCTAGCGGCAGATGTAGGTGACGACGTACTTTACCCTGTATCAGTACGTTGTGAAGAAGTTATGTGGCGTGAGAAGAAGCTTTTCTGTAACGCTGATTTCTTCCATGCATCAGCTTATAACTTCATGGGTATTCCGACTAAGTTGTTCACGCCTATCTTCGTGATGTCTCGTCTAACGGGCTGGGCTGCACACGTGATGGAACAGCGTGCTGACAACCGTATTATCCGTCCTTCTGCGGAATATACAGGTGAAGAGCTACGTCCTGTAACGCCAATTTCAGAGCGTTAATTTAAAGTTTGAGTGACAAAGGCCGACTTTGTCACTCGCTACCGTCACTCAAACTTAAGCCAAGAGCTTGAGTTTTACCCTATGGATTTCATATTTCACGTAGGCGGCAATCGAATGAGTTCCATGAGCATAGTTTACCTATGTGATTGGGCGAAAGAGGCAGCCAACACCCGTGTAATTTGAAAGACGACGGGATAAAAAAGTCAGAAAATTATGAATACCAAATACCGTAAAATCTTACCCAACTCTCAACTTGCTTATTACGATACCCGTGAAGCTGTTGATGCCATTAAACCGGGCGCATATGCCACACTCCCTTACACATCGCGTGTACTTGCAGAAAACTTAGTTCGCCGTTGTGAACCAGAAAAGCTAGACGCAAGTTTGTCACAGCTAATTGACCGCAAACGCGACTTAGATTTCCCTTGGTTCCCAGCACGTGTTGTCTGTCACGATATCTTGGGTCAAACCGCCCTTGTTGACCTTGCCGGCTTACGTGATGCGATTGCTGCTAAAGGTGGCGATCCTTCTAAAGTAAACCCTGTGGTTCCGACTCAGCTTATCGTTGACCACTCGTTGGCGGTTGAGCACGCTGGTTTTGAACAAGATGCATTCGAGAAAAACCGTGCCATTGAAGACCGTCGTAACGAAGATCGCTTCCATTTTATTAACTGGACAAAGACCGCATTTAAAAACGTTGACGTTATCCAACCGGGTAACGGCATCATGCATCAAATCAACCTAGAGAAAATGTCGCCGGTTATTCATGCGCGTGACGGTGTAGCATTCCCTGATACATTGGTTGGTACCGATAGTCACACACCACATGTTGATGCACTCGGTGTAATCGCAGTAGGTGTAGGTGGTCTTGAAGCCGAAAGCGTCATGCTAGGTCGTGCTTCTTATATGCGTCTACCAGATATTGTCGGTGTTGAACTGACAGGTAAAGCACAACCGGGCATTACCGCAACTGATATCGTATTAGCAATCACTGAATTCTTAAGAGCTGAAAAAGTAGTCGGCGCTTACTTAGAGTTTTATGGTGAAGGTGCGGCAAGTTTAACGCTTGGTGACCGTGCAACCATCTCAAACATGACACCAGAATATGGTGCAACGGCGGCGATGTTCTACATCGATCAGCACACCATCGATTACTTAAAAATTACAGGTCGTGACGACGAGCAAGTTCAGCTTGTTGAAAACTACGCAAAGGAAACTGGTCTTTGGGCTGACAGCCTAGAAACCGCTGAATACGAGCGCGTTTTAACGTTTGATTTATCAACGGTTGGTCGTAATATCGCAGGCCCTTCTAACCCACATCGTCGAGTATCTACTTCAGAACTTGCTGCAGCGGGTATTGCAGGCACAGTTGAAAACGAAGAAGGCAAAATGCCAGATGGTGCGGTGATCATCGCAGCAATCACCAGCTGTACTAATACTTCTAACCCGCGCAACGTAATTGCTGCTGGTCTACTTGCGCGTAATGCCAATGCAAAAGGCTTAACTCGTAAGCCTTGGGTTAAATCATCTCTGGCGCCGGGTTCTAAGACGGTAAAAATGTATCTTGAAGATGCAGAGTTATTACCAGAACTAGAGCAACTTGGTTTTGGTGTTGTGGCATTTGCTTGTACGACTTGTAACGGTATGAGTGGTGCGTTAGACCCGAAAATCCAACAAGAGATTATCGACCGCGATTTATATTCTACAGCGGTACTTTCGGGTAACCGTAACTTCGATGGTCGTATTCACCCGTATGCAAAACAAGCTTTCTTAGCATCTCCACCATTGGTTGTTGCGTATGCGATTGCCGGTAGTATTCGTTTTGACATCGAAAAAGATGTACTTGGTCATGACCAAAACGGTAACCCAGTTACCCTAAAAGACTTGTGGCCAACGGATGAAGAGATCGATGCAGTTATCGCAAAAAGCGTGAAGCCAGAGCAATTCCGCCAAGTATATGAGCCGATGTTTGACTTAAACGTCGATTATGGTGAGAAGAACGACCCGCTTTATGACTGGCGCGAAATGAGTACTTATATTCGCCGCCCACCATATTGGGAAGGCGCATTAGCCGCTGAGCGTACCATGAAAGGCATGCGTCCACTTGCCGTACTAGGTGACAATATCACTACCGACCACCTATCACCTTCAAATGCGATTTTAGCAAGCAGCGCTGCGGGTGAATATTTGGCGAAAATGGGTCTGCCAGAAGAAGACTTTAACTCATACGCAACCCACCGCGGCGACCACTTAACGGCGCAGCGTGCAACCTTTGCAAACCCGAAACTGTTTAATGAAATGGTTTTAGACGAAAACGGTGAAGTAAAACAAGGTTCACTGGCGCGTATTGAGCCAGAAGGCAAAGTAACGCGCATGTGGGAAGCCATCGAAACCTACATGGAACGCAAACAGCCATTGATCATTGTGGCAGGTGCGGACTATGGTCAGGGCTCATCACGTGACTGGGCAGCCAAAGGCGTGCGTTTAGCAGGTGTTGAAGTGATTGCGGCAGAAGGTTTTGAGCGTATTCACCGTACTAACCTAATTGGTATGGGTGTATTACCTCTGCAATTCGAAGCCGGTACAACCCGTAAAACACTGGGTCTTGATGGTACTGAAACCTATGACGTTATTGGTGAGCCAAGCCCGGGTGCAACATTAACTTTATTGGTTAATCGTCAAAACGGCGAGCGTGTTGAAGTGTCTATGCTATGTCGCCTTGATACTGCGGAAGAAGTATCAATTTACGCGGCTGGCGGTGTTCTTCAAAGATTCGCACAAGACTTTTTAGAAGCTAATAATTAATAAATAAGCGAATGAGGCTTTCTCATTCGCTTTTGAAGGATTTTTAAATGGCTTTCAAACCACAAATTAAAGTGCCAGCAACTTATATGCGTGGCGGCACCAGTAAAGGCGTTTTTTTCAACCTTGCTGACTTACCCGCTGCAGCACAAGTTGCAGGCGAAGCACGTGACAATTTATTGCTGCGCGTGATTGGCAGCCCTGATCCATATGCAAAACACACCGATGGTATGGGCGGTGCAACGTCAAGCACCAGTAAAACAGTGATTTTGGCAAAAAGTGACGTGCCTGATCACGATGTAGATTACCTATTTGGTCAGGTTGCGATTGATAAGCCTTTTATCGATTGGAGCGGAAACTGCGGTAACTTAACCGCTGCGGTAGGCGCATTTGCGATCAGTAACGGCCTAGTTGACGCCGAACGTGTTCCTGAAAACGGCATTGCGGTTGTTCGCATTTGGCAAGCTAATATCAAAAAAACCATTATTGCGCATATTCCTATGACCAATGGTGAAGTTCAAGAAACCGGTGATTTTGAGCTCGATGGCGTGACTTTCCCTGCAGCCGAAGTGGTGGTTGAGTTTATGGACCCAGCTGACGGCGAAGGCGATATGTTCCCATCTGGTAACTTAATTGACAGCCTTGAAGTGCCGGGTATTGGTACTTTCCCTGTGACCATGATCAACGCGGGTATTCCGACCCTATTTTTCAATGCAGAAGATTTAGGGTACACAGGCACAGAGTTACAAGAAGCCATCAACAGCGATGCAGCCGTGCTTGAACGCTTTGAAACCATTCGCGCCCATGGTGCAGTGAAAATGGGTTTGATCAAAGATATCGAAGAAGCAAAAGTGCGTCAGCATACACCTAAAATTGCCTTTGCCGCACCTGCCCAGGCTTATACCGCCTCAAGTGGTAAAGCGATTGCTGAGTCTGATATCGATGTGTGTGTTCGTGCACTTTCTATGGGCAAGCTTCACCACGCTATGATGGGCACAGCGGCCGTTGCTATTGCGACTGCTGCTGCAATTCCTGGCACCATAGTGAATTTGGCTGCTGGTGGTGTTGAGCGTGAAAGTGTCACTTTTGGTCACCCATCAGGCACATTAAAAGTCGGTGCTGCTGCAAAACTTGTTGATGGTAAATGGCTCGCTGAAAAAGCGGTCATGAGCCGAAGCGCACGAGTGCTAATGGAAGGCTCAGTACGCGTACCGCAAGACTAGGTTAATTCGAACTCAAGTTAATTTAAGCAAATTGTTCATGAGTTGTGATACTCCCAAGGCCCGAGAGGGCCTTTTTTAATGGCTGAATCACTCCGTATTTATATTTTCAAAGTAAAGGGATTAGGAATAAATGATAGAAGCAGTTACCACCCTCGCACTCACTACCGCACTTTTATTGGGCTCGCCCGGCCCTGCACCGCTTGCCCTAGCAGGTGTCGGTGCCAGTTTTGGTTTTAAGCAAGGTTTAGGGTTTCTTGCCGGTATTCTACTCGGCTTGCTGGTGGCGATTTGTTTAGTTGCATTGGGGTTAGGCAGCTTGTTTGAGCAATTCCCGACGGCGAAACTCATTTGCCAAGGTATCGCAACCGCTTACTTAATTTATGTGGCGTACAAGATCGCGAGTAATACCAGCGGTATTGAGCAAAGAGCCGGCGCAGCACCAAGCTTTAAAGATGGCTTTATATTAAATTTAATCAACCCAAAAGCTTACGCCGCGTTTCTTGCTATTTTTGCAAACTTTATGATCCCAGCAAGTTCTCCTGTTTACAGTGCCATGTTAACTGCTACGGTCAGCTTTATTGTAGCCGTCATCGTTGATGGATTATGGATGGCAATTGGCAGTAAACTCAGACCCTTTTTTGCAAAACCTGAGCAAGCAAAATGGCTGAGGATTGCGTTTGCATTGCTGTTATTAGCGAGCATTGGCGCGTCTTATTTTCTTTAAGTTTTCACACCAAGCTTTTGTTGAAGGAAACACACAAATTGTTACTTATTAGTCGTTTACATAGTAAGCAGGGTGAGAGAGGCTAATACCAATCCGCAATAACACTTAATCATTTTGAGGGATTAAACCTGATGATAGCTGCGTTAAAGATTTCTCATTTAGAACAACTAAATAACGAAATATTTGCCTTGCTACCAACAAGGTTTTCTTGCCTCAAAATAGACTACTTAGTTAAGCGGACTGGTATAAGAGCAGAACTTCCAAGGAATCACCGATGTTGAATTTAAAATCTAGTCTACAAGTCATTGCGTTTGCAGCCGTTGTGTCTTTCTCTGGCGCAAGTAATGCAAAAGCCACCTTTAATGCTGAGCATAACGATATCGTTAAAACGGTAAACAGTTACTTTAAAGGTATCGCAGAGTCAGATGACGCCTTAATCGCGCAAGCTTTTGAGCTAGAAAATGGTCATATAAAGTCTATCGTGACAGATAAAGAAACTGGCAAGCAAAGTATTCGCAGTCAAACCTTAGGTGACTTTGCCAAGATATTTAAGCAGCCAACTAAAGACCATTGGCAAGCCCATATTCTATCAATTGACGTGGTTGATCAGCAGATGGCCATGGTTAAGTTGAATTTCGAAACATCAAAAACCCATTACATAGATTATTTGGTGCTTTATAAATTCAATGATGCATGGAAAATCGTGAACAAGACCTTTGTAGCCAAGCCTAAAGGTTAGTTTGTTTTTATAGAGCAATACGTTTCATTATGAATGAAGTATTAGTGTGGTGAACAACAAAGTTGTTCACCACACTAATTTCTCAACGGGTTAATTAGCTTTTAGAATCAACCGACTCTTTATCTTCAAGCTTTTGTTCTGAACTCGTCGGTTCTTTAACTTCTACTTTCTTTGGGTTTTTAATCACCCCTTTTTGCAGAATCAGTGTATTTGGATAGGTGATCAGTTCATCTTCACGGCGAATAAGTACATGAAACAGCGAAATCTCTTCAATAACACCTGAAATATCGTCGTCTTTGTCCATGACCTTAATTCTGTCGCCAACGCGATATGGAAAGCCGAAGAAGATGATCAAACTCGCTGTGATATTACTTAAAATCGACCACTGCGCAAAAAGTGCCACACCTAATACAGCAAACACTGATGACATAAATAACGCAACTTGCGAATAGGCAAGTCCAGAAATACTCACTATCAGGGGGATAATAAACAGCAGCGCAACGATATAAATGGTTTTACTGATGTATTTTATACGGAAAATGCTGACGCCTTTTTTATTGCCATAACGATGGATCAAAGTGTCGATAAATTTTAGTGAAAGAAAAAAGCCCAAAATAATGAGCGCGATCGTTAAGGTTTTCATGTTATTCCTAAACTTGTTTTAAAAATATGAAGCTGGCAAATACGTTACTACTGTACAGCTTAAATCTCAGTGACTTCAATAATCGCATCGGTATTAAGCTGGCCATAAATATGAGGAAATAACCCAAGCTCTGGATTGTTCGTTGCGCCTTCATATTTGACTTCAGGTTTGGTGAGACTTGGGTCTACTTTCAACAATGATAAAGGGCCTTGGTCTTTATAAAATCGCGCTAGTACATAATTAATTTGTGACTCAGAACACGCATGAATAAAGCCCTCAGTGTCAATTGAAGGCGTGCTGTAAAAAGCTTTACTGAGTGTTACAGCCACCTGCTCTGTCGGCAAAATTAAGTAAATAGCATCTTGCATTATAAAGTTCCTCATTCTGTAATTGACGAGATTGTACCTTAGAGTTTGCATTCATTGAGATCTGTTTTCTAAATTTCGCTCTATAATCATTTAGATGAAAGAATTCTGTATGACAAATTTGGACGTTGGACCCAAATCAATGCATTGACGGTTAAGTTTGTGATAATCATGTATGAACAGATCAGAAACGAAGGAGTTTTAGTGAGGCTTTTAAACAATTTAGTTCTGTTAACTTGCATGCTAGTAGGCGCAAAGTCATTAGCGGCTGACTCGCCTCCGCCTTCACAACCAAAGTGGAAGCCCGCGCCAGACTTACCCGTTACTTTTCAAGAGGTCTATCCTGCCGTGTTTATGGATAGGGTGTTCATTGGCGGTGGTTTTACTAAAACAGATTCTGACAGTTTTTATGGTTTAGGACCGACACGAAAGGTATTTATTCTAAATCCCGCTGAGCAATTTTGGGAAAAAGCACCTGACTTACCTGAGTCTCGACATCACTTGGGGATGACGAGCAATATTCATTATGTATATGCCATCGGTGGTTTTACCGGTCCTAAAGAGGATGCGTGGCAGCCACAGCGGGCTGTGTATCGTCTAGACAGCAGAAAGAGCCGCTGGATGAGTGCGTCGTCTTTACCAATTCCTATGGCTGAGTCTGTTTATGTAAATGTAGGTAAAAATATACATGTGATTGGCGGGAAAACCCGTAAACGAGGCGAGAAGCAAAATATCGACACCAACGCCCACTATGTGCTGGTGAATAACGCATATTGGCGCAAAGCCAAACCCGCACCGACAGCCCGTGCTTCTGCGGCAGGAGCGGTGGTTGGCAATGATATTTATGTAATTGGAGGCCGAACTGGCGGTGAAAACCGACAGAACTTAGACACTGTTGAAGTATATGACACCCAAACTGAAACTTGGCAAACTCGCGCTCCTTTACCGATTGCTGCGGCAGGCCTTGCTGCTGCCGTGATTGATGGCAAGATTATCGTCTCTGGCGGCGAAGCCTTTTCAAACACTGGCAATTGGCAAGATGGCAAAGTGTTTAACTCAGTGTTTATGTATGACCCTAACATTGACGAGTGGCAGGAGCTTGAACCCTTACCGACTCCGCGTCATGGTCACGGTAAAGTGAGCCTAAACGGAGAAGTATATGTGCTCGGAGGCGCTGCTAAAATTGGTCCGCAAGAAACCTTATCAAGCACTTTGATTTATCAGCCAACACAAGACTGATTAAAAGCAAAAAGCGTTAGAGTCTTCTAACGCTTTTGATTCAGGCTCTTCTTAGAAGCTATTATAAAACCAGTGTAAAGCTCGCCCCTTCACCTACTTCAGATGCCACTTTTATACGCCCTTTATGACGATGAATAATTTGCTGACTAAGGGCTAAGCCTATACCGGAGCCCTTAGATTTAGTGGTAAAGAAAGGCACGAAGATCTTCTCAAGTGCACTGGGTTCGATGCCATCGCCGTTATCTTGTATGGCAATTTCGCATTTTCCATAGCGGTTAATACTCGCAGTGATGTTCACTGCTTTCTCATTTTTTTGACTCAGCTTTAAGGCATCTAGGGCATTGGTGATTAAGTTAACCAGTACTTGCTCAAGCATCTTTTTATCGCCTGAGACAGTTAAGTTTTCGGGCTCAATCGATATCGTTAAAGCGATATTAGCCTCATCAAATTGTGGTTTCACGAGTGGTTGTAAATCATCAAACAGGTTTTGCACTAAAATTGGCTTTAGCTCTAAATGAGGAATATGCGTGAGCTTACGATAGTCTTCAATAAACCCAAGTAAGGATTGGCTGCGAATACCAATGGCGTTCAGGCTTTGTAAGTAGTCGTTAACTAAGTCTTGGTCATCTATTTGGTTTGCAAGTTGCTGCTCTGTGATGGTCGCCAGAGTGTTTGAGAGCGAATAAATTGGGGCAACAGAGTTACCAATTTCGTGAATTAATACACGAATAAGCTTTTGCCACGAATCCATTTGCGTACTTTCTATTTGCTCTGAAATGGCAGTAAATAGCCAAAGCTCGTAGCGATTATTATGATAATTAAAGGCGAAGTATTTAAACAACATGTCGTCTTCGACACTGGCACCTTGTTTGGTTTGTTCAAGAATAGGCTTTGCGCTTAGGAGTTCTTTTGCATCGCTAAACGTTCGAATATCTAGGCTTCGCTTAGCGGTATTGTTACACACTACTACGTCTTGCTGATTTTTGATGAGAATAACCCCAGCATCAATGTGTTGTAGCATGGTCTCAAAAATAGCGACTTGCTCTGCTTGTTTGAATTTATCTTCTTGTACTTTTTTGATCAGGTCATTGCAGATTTGTTGCTCTTTGGCACCTAAAGTGTGGGTTTCACTGAGGCGAAAACTGCTATCTTGATATTTCAGTGCGTTGATGACTTCGTTGAATTGCTGTTGCTGTTTGGCAAAAAGTTTGAGTGTTAGGGCTGCAAATAGGGCTGAACCAAATAAAGCCAAAATGCTGAGCAAAGTGGCATGGCTGAATGCAACACCATAGAGCCCTATACAGGCAAAGCCGACCGCTAAAACAAAGTAACCCAACACCGCTGCGCTGTTTTTATTAAACACCGTATTTCTCCATTTTGCGATATAACGACGCACGGGTGATACCGAGTGCTTTAGCTGCATGGCTGATGTTGCCTTTAAAGTCTGCAATGGCTCGCTCTATGGTCATTTGTTCAATGTCAGCAAGATTATAGGTGTCGAACTGGGCAGCACCGCTTTGCGTCTCTTGGCTGGACATGAGCTGAAATTGCAGTTGCTCACCGTCTGACAAAATTACCGAGCGCTCAACTAAATGCTGTAATTCACGAATATTGCCCGGCCACTCATAGGCAAGTAACTGCGCCATGGTTTTATCGCTCACTGTTTTATGGCCTAGCTTGTACTTTTTACAGTAAAGATCGGCATAAAATTCTATCAGCAAAGGAATATCTTGCGGTCTGTCGCGCAGTGCTGGCAGTGTGATCTCGACGGTATTGATGCGATACAACAAGTCTTGTCTGAACGAACCTTCACGCACCATGTCGTATAAATTCATGTTGGTCGCGGTGATCAAACGAATATCGACCGAAATTTCTTTGCTACCGCCAACAGGGGTGATCACGCGGTTTTGAATAGCAGTTAATAGCTTGCCTTGTAATTCGAGCGGAATATTACCAATTTCATCTAAAAAGAGAGTGCCGGTGTCGGCCAACTCAAAGCGACCTTGCTTGTTTTCTTTGGCATCGGTGAATGCGCCTTTGGCATGACCAAATAGCTCACTTTCAAATAACGAGCTGGCAATGGTGCCCATATCAACCGATAAAAAGGTATCGTTGGCCCGCAGTGATTGTTTATGAAACTCTCGGGCGATAACTTCTTTACCTGTGCCGCTTTCACCTAAAATCAGTACATTGGCATCGGTCTTTGCGGCTTTTTCGAGAGTTGTGAACACTTGCTCCATGGCAGGGCTTTTGGCAATGAGGTTCTCAAATGGACGATTTTGATCTGCCAAAGACAGCGCCGCGATCTGGTTCAGTTTTTTGCTTTTTTGGCGCTGTGCGCTTAAGTCGATACAGTTCGCCACGGTGGCCAGTAGTTTTTCGTTTTGCCAAGGTTTAAGCACAAAATCACTGGCCCCTTGTTTGATGGCATCCACTGCCATCGACATATCTCCAAAGGCTGTAAATAGCACCACAACAGCGTCTTCGTCTATGGCTTTGATTTGCTTTAACCAGTAAAAACCCTCGGCACCTGAGGTTGATTCTCGGGTGAAATTCATATCGAGTAAGATAAGAGAAAAAGACTCTTTCTCCATGGCGTCACTGATGTTATGTGGGTTATCTAGCGTGACAACACGTTTGTAGTGTTGTTTTAATAACATCTTTGTGGCAATTAAGATCTCGGCGTTGTCATCAACCACCAAAATCGACTTATCAATTACAGCCATGGCGTCTTTCCTTACTTTCAAAGTGTACGATATCGTACACCAAGTGTTTTAAAGTTTTACACTTTTATCTGTGTTAAATCGCACTCAAAGTTATAAGTCTTTGTTATATATGTATTTTTTATTTTGGCACAGTAATTGTCTTATATCTAACAAATCTAAACGATTAGGATGTTAGAAATGGATAAAGTGATCAGCAAAAAACGCACATTTAAAGCATGGTGGTTGGCAGTCCCTGCAATTGCCATTGCGTATTTTTTAATAAGCAATACGGCGAACAGCAGTGGTAGTCGTTATAACCTAGAAATGGACAAAATAAAGATAAGCACAGTCACTCGTGGTGAATTCACCGATATGATCCCACTACGCGGCAACATTACTCCGAGTAAATCAGTGTATTTAGATGCCATTGAGGGTGGCCGTGTAGAGCAGCGCTTTGTAGAAGAAGGCGCGATGGTTAAAAAGGGCGATAAGATTTTAGCTTTGAGTAACACAGGGTTACAGCTTGATGTTATCTCTCGTGAAGCACAAATTTCTGAGCAGTTAAATAACCTACACAATACCCGTTTAGCCATCGACCAAAACCGTTTAAATCTAAAGCGCAACTTATTAGAACTGGATTTCGAGATTAAACAGAGTGAACGCAAACTAGCTCAGCATAAAAAGCTGGTGGCGAACAACTTAGTGTCGCAAGACGAATTAAAAGCCGTGATCGACCGCACACAATATTTAAAAGATCGCCGCACATTGGTAATTGAACAGCAAGAGCAAGATGAGCTAATTCGTACCGCACAAATTGCTCAGCTTGAAGACAGTGTTGCTCAACTTAATAAGAACTTAAGCTTTGCCCGTAAAAACCTTGAAAACCTAGTGATCAAAGCACCGATTGACGGCCAGCTAACCGCATTCAATGCTGAGCTGGGTGAGTCAAAATCGCGTGGTTCACGTTTAGGTCAGGTTGATATTGTCGGAGAGTACAAGGTCAGCGCGTTAATTGATGAATTTTATCTGGGCCGTGTATTTGCTGGTCAAACCGCAAAAATCACCCACCAAGGTCAAGATTACACACTGACACTGGCAAAAGTTTATGCCGAGGTAAGCAATGGTCGTTTTGAAGTCGATTTAACCTTTAACGATGCCTTACCTGAGCGTATTCGTCGTGGCCAAACTTTACAGATGGAGTTACTACTTGCCGATGCAAAACCAGCCAAAATGATCCCAAATGGTGGCTTCTTTCAAGATACCGCAGGTAAGTGGGTGTTTGTAATCGAGCAAGGTAGTGATGTTGCAGTTCGCAAACAAGTTCGCTTAGGCCAGCGCAATAACAAATTCATTGAAGTGTTAGAGGGATTAAACGAGGGCGACAGAGTCATCACCTCAAGCTACAGCACTTTTATCGACATGCAGACTTTAAAGCTGACGCAGTAAACGTGCGTCATCAATGAACAATTAGAAAGATTTAAAAATTAAAAAAGAATTAGGACTAAACAGATGATCAACTTAACTAACATTAGCAAAATATTCCGCACAGAATCAGTCGAAACACATGCACTGGATAGCGTCTCGCTGAACGTAGAGCGTGGTGAGTTTGTGGCCATTATGGGTCAGTCTGGCTCGGGTAAATCAACGCTACTCAATATCGTCGGCATGCTCGATCATATCGACCAAGGTGAATACATTTTTGATGGTAAAGACATCAGTGGCTTCACCGAAAATAAGCTGGCCGACATTCGAAAAGACAACATTGGCTTTATCTTCCAAAGCTTTAACTTAATTGATGAATTAACTGTTTTTGAAAACGTTGAGCTGCCATTGGTTTACCAAGGCATAGCGAAAAAAGAGCGTGAGCAGCGCGTATTGGCAATTTTAGAAAAGGTCGACATTGCGCACCGTAAAGATCACTACCCGCAGCAGCTCTCAGGTGGTCAACAGCAAAGGGTAGCGGTTGGGCGTGCCATTGTCGCAGAGCCAAAAATGCTCTTGGCCGATGAGCCAACAGGTAACCTAGATTCAAAAAACGGTGAAGAGGTTATGAAGTTGCTTGCACAATTAAATCGTGAAGGCGTAACCATCGTGATGGTTACCCACTCAGATCACCATGCCAATTACGCGCACCGTGTGATCAATGTATTAGACGGTCATATCGTGTCACAAAATATGCAGGAGGTGCGTTGTGCTTAATAACTATTTGATCATTGCCTATCGCAATCTGTTAAAACAAAAACTTTACTCAGGTATTAATATTCTTGGCTTAGCTATTGGCTTGGCGATTTGTATCAGCATGGCAATCTTTGTTGAGTCTGAGTTAGGTTACGATAAACACATTAAAGGCCACGGAAACATTTACCGTACGTCATTAAAGATGACAGTGCCAGGCTCGCCTGCACAACATTTTGCACAAGGCTCGGTATATAACGCTGAACGTTTTTCGGCAAATTTTGATGAGATCCAAGAAGCAACTCGACTACGTGAAATCGGTGCCACTTTAGGGTTTGGCAATACACATTTTAGTGATGATGGCATTAATCTAGCCGATGCCAATGCGATTGAGTTTTTCTCTTTAGAAATGCAACAAGGCGATGCGCAAACAGCCCTTGCTGCACCCAACTCTGTGGTATTGACAGAGTCGGCGGCACAGCGCTATTTCTCTAGCACCAATGTGATGGGCGAAACCCTGATGTTAGCTAATCGCATTAGTTTAAAAGTCACTGGGGTAATTAAAGACTTACCAACACGTACTCACTTAGATATTTCGGCGCTAATTAGTATGGGTACTGCCCCTGAGTTTTTACAAAACCCAAATTGGGATCAAAACCCAAGCTTTAACTATCTGACTTATTTTCAGCTTACGCCGAATACAGATATCAAAACCCTTGAAGCTGGATTTCCTGATTTCTTAGAAAATCATGTGAGTAAAGGACTAAGCGAGGCGCTTCATTATACCCTGATCAATATTAGCGATATTTATTTAAACTCTAACTTTTACGGTGAAATGAAAGAAAATGGCGACATCAATATCGTCTATTCATTCAGTATTATTGCCGCGCTTATTCTACTGATTGCGTGTGTGAACTTTATGAACCTGTCTACCGCAACGGCGACTAAACGCGCAAAAGAAGTCGGGGTACGTAAAACCCTAGGCGCGAAGAAGCACAGCTTAGTTACTCAGTTTATGGTTGAAGCTATTATGCTTTGCTACATTGCTTTATTCATTGCAATTGCACTGGTTGAGGCGACCTTGCCTATCTTCGCAGATTTTATTGGCAAAGAGCTGGCATTTAACTACTTCGATTTAGGCACAGTGGCTATTTTGTTATCTCTGGGTTTATTTGTCGGGCTGATCTCAGGTGCGTATCCTGCGTTTTACTTAAGCGCTTTTAAACCTGCTAAAGTACTGAAAGGTGAAGTGACCCAAGGTAAAGCCGGCGCGTTGCTGCGCAAAGGTCTAGTCGTTTTTCAGTTCAGTGTGGCGATTATCTTGATTGTGGCAACCGTGGTAGCAAGCTTACAGTTAAGTTATGCGCGCAACATCGACCTAGGTTATGACAAGTCGAATACCTTTATACTGCGTGGTTTATATACCACAGAAGCCAGCCCACAGCGCGATGCCATTAAAACGCAATTATTGGCGAACCCAAATATTAGCAGCGTCACCAAAACATCACGCTTCCCAACAGGCTCTCTGACAGATGCTATGGGCTTAATTCATCCTGCAACGAAAGAGATGCAGCTTATGCCTGTGCTGGCAGTCGATGAAGATTATTTCTCGTCTTACAATATTAAGTTACTGAGTGGCCGAGGGTTCAGCCGTGATTTTACTGCAGATGCAATTTCTCGACCTTCAGAAGAAAACCCAAACCCTGAGTTTAGTGTGGTCATTAATAGCGTAGCCGCTAAAACATTGGGCTACACCCCTGAAGAAGCGGTAGGTAAACAGTTTAAAGTATTATTCACTCGTACCTCTGAAGGCACGGCGACCATTGTAGGTGTAACAGAAGACTATTATTTCTCGTCTTTAAAAACAGAAGTGGCGCCGACCTATCACTTGCTAAACCATAACAATGGTTACAATATGTCGATTAAATACACAGGCGACACCGCACAAGTTCGTGACTACATTGAGCAAACCTGGAGCAAATTTGTTCCAGAGCAACCGATCGCATTGGACTATCTAGACGATAGATTCAACCAAATGTATCAGCAAGAAGACAGAGAATTCATTGTATTCAACCTGTTCTCATTACTGGCTATTTTCATTGCGTGTTTAGGGCTATTTGGTCTTGCATCGTTCACCACACAACGCCGTACCAAAGAAATTGGTATTCGTAAGGTACTAGGCGCATCTGTGTTAGACATTGTTATCTTGATCAATAAAGAGTTCTCAAAGCAGGTGTTGATTGCCAACATCATTGCTTGGCCTGCTGCTTACTTCATTATGCAAGAGTGGTTAAACAGCTTTGTGTATCGTATTGATTTATCAATATTGCCATTTGCTGTTGCAACGACTTTGGCCTTTGTGATTGCGTGGGTAACGGTAGGCTCTTTATCGGCTATTGCTGCAAAAGAGCGACCAATCACAGCATTACGATATGAATAGGGTATATCAAGATATATTTCTCTTTGATAAAGCCAGACAGTGATAACTGGCATTAACTTTCAGCAAAAAAATGGCTTCTCTCCAGAAGCCATTTTGCTTTTGCACTACTTGTGTGAGTTACAAGTGATTTATATTTTTCTGAAATTAAGATTATTGAACCCCGCGCTTTTAATAAGTCGGGGCATTTTTGATGGTAAATAACAATGCCAATTAAGGTGAAGTTGCATAAAAGTTTGCGTTACTTGAGAGTTGATATTTCGCAAGGCGATGCGTTTGTACCATTTTTAACTGATCTTATTTTATTGCGCCAAATGGCATCTAGCTTTGCTGGCAGTGCGAGCAGTAACACAAAACCGACACAGGCTAAAACATCCCAATACCAATTTTGTGTAGTGAACGGGTTTGTTGCGGGCAAAATAAAATAGATGGCAACACAGTGAAATGAAAACACAGGCAAGGCATGTTGGCCAAGAAAAACAGGGTATTTTAGAGTGAACAACCAAGCGCATTTTCGCATTAGCAGCATAACCAAATAAGCTGCAAGCAGCAGATTAGCTTGATAAACCAAAGATGCACTGCCATGGCCTACAAAATAAGGCTGCATTAGGTCAGGGAACCCATGCTTAATAATAAAGAGTGCGGCAATACAGGTGAGCAAGAAGGTTTTTATCGCAATCGGAAACTCAAACGTATGGCCTTTATCAAACTTTAGGTGGCTTAGAATAACCCCCATATAAAAGTAAATTTGCCATGCAAATGGGTCGAAATAACTGACATTGAGTTTTATATCACTAAAAACAGCATTAAACGGAGCGCTCAGAAAATCTGCGCTAATAAATTGTGCCAGTAGCCAGACTAAGCACGATAAAGCACCCACTAAATATGCTTTACCTTGTTTAATCGCCAAAATTGCGAAAGGTAAGAATATCATTGGCACCAAATATAAAATCAGAATGTCGTGAAATCCTGGGTGTTCAAGCAAGACAATGGCAGAGCCAAAACTTTGCATAGATGAGATAAACCAGTTACCGGCATTAAAAAAATCAGTCCAAATGGGCTGAAACAACGGAAATAGCCAAACAAGCAAAAAAGTGCAGAAAATAGCAAAAAGGTGAAAACCATAAATGGTCGCACTTCTGCGCCAAATTTTTTGTTTTAAACGAGTTGGGTGTTCAACCAAACGACCGTAAACCAAGAACGCCACAAACCCAGATAAAAACACAAAACCTTCAGCGGCAGAAACAAAGCCAAGAGGAGTACGGGTGAACTCAGTAACAAAACTGCCGTATAAATGATTACAGGCAATAATGATAAGCAGCCAGCCACGAAGGCCATCGTAGGCGAGGTTTCTGTTCACGGGCTATCCTTGTTTGATTTGCACCTTATTTAGGTATTTATTTATACCTTAAAGCACAAATCAAACTAAGTGAGTTTTTCTCAACCCTTGTCGCTTATGATTGAGATGCATGGGGTGATCACTCGGCAATGTGGGTATCGCTGTTGCTAATGGCCGCATATCTTTGATTGACTCCTTGAATATGCGTTTTAAATGCCACTAACTCTTCGCCTTTCAACTGAATATTGCTTGGTTGCTTCATGGTTAATGGGTTAATTGCTCTGCCATTTTTATGCACTTCATAGTGTAAGTGACGGGCTGTAGACATACCGGTATTACCTAAGTAACCAATGATTTGCCCTTGTTTTACACTGGCGCCTTTTTTAATGCCTTTTGCGAACCCTTTTAAATGCGCATACAAGGTGCGATAGCCGCCATGATGCTCTAATAAAACACGATAACCGAAGCTTTTGCTGTAATTGGCTTTGAGTACTTTACCCTTACCAGCCGCCATAATAGGTGTACCAGTTGGGGCACTGAAATCAATGCCTTTGTGTTGGCGAGTGTAGCCTAAAACAGGGTGTTTTCTCTTACCAAAAGACGATGAGAGTCGCGCGCCATTGAGCGGTGTTTTCATTAAAAAGTTTTGCGCCAGTTTCCCATCTGAAAAGTAATAGGCGTCTTCAAACTGGTAGAGCTGATAAACGTCTTTGTTGTTCACAAATTCTATGGCAACGAGTTTTTGCGGGGCACTAAACTTTTCAAATAAATGTGCGTCTTGTTGCACCCTTGATTGGCTAAAGTTTAATGTGATCTTATCGCCAGTTCTGATCTCACGTTGAAAGTCGACAAAATGAGACATGGCTAAAATCGCACTGTTGATCACATTGGCAGGGATCTCTGCCTGACTCGCCGCTTTATAAAGGCTTTGACTGATCTCAAATGATTTACTGAAGCGGCGCTGTCTCACCTCTATTGAAAGAGGTGACAACTGCCAAGTGTTATCAATTAATGTGGCTTCAATTAATTCGCCATAGCTGGTGGCAAAGCGAAGGTGCTTTTGTTCTTTTACTGTGTCGGTGTCTGCGGTTTCGTTGCTGTTTATGTCGGCATCAGTCATTGTTTCAGCGGCCTTAACTGGCGCATTTACTGTATGCGTGACAACATCGAACTGAGTCCCAGATTTAATTTTCTTAAAATCAAAATGAGGCTTTATGTCGCGGGCTAGCGCATAAATTTGCGACAAACTGAATCCGGCTTCTTTTAAAACATGGGTTATGGTTTGGCCGCGTTTTAACGTATACGTTGTGATTTGAGGCGGAGTTTCAAGCGGCTCAGGCTCAGTGATAATCTCTGTTGGTAATTCAGTATTAGCTACATCTTTGTTGCTGTCAGCTACAGCTGTATCAGGGGTTGCCTGCACTGAAAGAGGTGCATTAGGTTGTGTTGCTTGTTCATTATTGTCTTTGCAGCCAACTAGAAATGCGCTTAACAATAACAGTCTTTTTAAAGCCATATTACTTCCTTGAAACATCGCTGTTGAACGAATGTATTTTCATTTTATTTTTATAGTTAGATTTTTTATCAGTTCAGGCATTCTAATCGCGCAGGGTGCACGTCAACTGAACGAGTCATTTAGTGTAAGGACTTTTTGGTGGGAATAAAACAAATAAACCCTGAAAATCAGGGTTTATTTAGGTGATTGAGTTAATTAGTAAAGACTAAATTAACCTTCGTCAGGTTCGACAGGCAAAGTCGCTGGTTGGTAGCTACCGTCGGCGCTTTTAGTTTGGTCAATTTTGTCGCCGCGAGGTGGATCTTTAGGTGGAGAAATACCGCCACCTATACCACCAATACCAGCAGTAACCCGTTCCAAATCTTTAAGCTTTAGTCGCTGCATAATTTAATCCTTTGAATCTAAAAGAAAGTGATAGAATAGCTAAAGTCGCTAATATATGTAGTATCAGCTGAAGTTTTGCTAAGATATAGTTCTTAAAATACATTACATCAATTAAGAAGCTTTTATACAAGAAAACTTCTACATAACTTATAGCATGACCAGCTACAGATATTAAACATAGGAGCATGATTGCAGCTTCCTGCGGACTAAACTTTAGTTTAGTAGCTTCATAAAAAAACTTATTACCTGTAATATTGTAAATTTTATGTGCTATTCTTTTTCTGAACAAAATTGGGAATATATATAAAAAATTAAAGAAAATAGCCCATGCATAATAATGGGTTGTCCAATGAATAGCGTATGTTTGAGTATACTCTTCAAAACATGCAACGGTTAGACTTAGAATTAGTAGCCATCTAGCGCCTATGTTGCTCCAATTATGAATCAATGCAAAAGTAGCGATAAGAAAAGGTAGGTAATTTATAAGATCTAAATATTCTGATAATGCTTCCATTTAATCTCTCCTTAAAAACGAAAAATAAGAATCAAGATCGACACCGAATATGAATAACACATCTAATAGTTGTGTCATGGTCATTTCACTTTTGCCAGACTCCCAATTACTTATCGTAGATTGATCAACATTGGATATCATTTTTTTAGCCAATTGTGCTTGTGACATGCCTTTACTTTGCCGCATTTGCCGTAGTGAACGTTGCACATGAAGCTTAAAGCTTTCAGCACTGCGCTTTCTTTCGATTTCCTTCATTCAACCCCTATCCGTGTTTTAACAAATTAATAGATAAAAACGGGGACAGGCTATCATGAGAATATTCATTTGTATATATTTTGTTAAATACCGTGCAAAATACACTTTGCGTAGCAAAGTTACTTTTGCGCAACCATAAATTAGCCATTTTAGCTGTAGTTGAGGTATTTTAAATTAGCCTTCAATTTTACTTCTTGTCGCGTTGGCGACGGCAACCAAAGGGCGGCTGCCGCCGACCGCCCTCTGGACTCCCACGGCGCCCCTCTATCTCGCTGTTTCTTCAAATAAGTAATTGATGTGAACGTAAACGGCTGAATAGTCCGTCCATGGACTAAATCAGCCTTGCAGCGCATCCATGCGCTGACATTACTCATCAATTGCTTACTTTCAGGCGATATAGAAGGGGTAGGGGCTGCCTGTTGGTTTTGTGTATTTCGTTTAGCAAATTTTGAGTCTGACAGTTTTTGTAGGTCGTCATTTATGGCGACAACGACCAAAGGGCGGCTGCGTCATTCAATTAAAAGTAGCTCCCAAACTCACCTCTGAAGTATCAGTTCGAAGGTCTCTGAACTACTCATCAATTGCTTACTTTCAGGCGAGATAGAAAGGGGATTTGCCTGTTGGTTTTATGTACTTCGTTTAGCCAAACTTGAACTCTAAACTTTCTTTTCAATGTAACTCGTCATCAATGACAACATTTAACACAAAGGCTCTAGTTCACTTTCCTATACTCACTCGGCGTTTGCCCCGTGACTTGCTTAAACGCCTTATAAAAAGACGAACGGGCGTTAAACCCTACGTCGAGTGCAATGTCGAGCACCGTATCTTTATTAGCGATGATTTTAGGTTTGGCGGCTTCTATACGCCATTGATTTACATAATCAAAAAAATTAATACCTAAGGTTTCATTTAAAGTTTGTGATAAATAATTAGGTGAAATGCTTAAGTGAGCGGCGAGTTTGTGTAGCGTTAAGCTCGGATCTAAATACAGGTGCTGCTCTTGCATCGCGGTATTTATCTTCTCGGCAATGCGGCTGGCTTGTTCTGAGTTCAGTGCCGAGCGTTGATACTTTTTAGCGGTATCAAGTTGCTGTGTGTTTAAAAGCTCAGATGCTGTCGCTTCAAGAGCGGATTGTTCAGCGCTAAGTTTATTCTCTAATAGGGCGTCTTGTGTATCTGCTTCATTGAAGACGAGTAAAACTGGTTTTTGCTGTAAACCAAAGTGAGCCAAACTCCATAACAAGCATAAAGTGATAAAGGCCTCTGTTCTGGCACTGAATAAAAATGCGTTAAACAAGCTTGATGAAAACACACTGACAAGAGACAGCAGCCAAAAACTGATTGCACAATACATCAGCCAGTTGAACCACTTTAAGTCATGATGCTCATTATTTGAGAAGAAATCCTTTAACCACTCTCGATAGTCTTTCAAACGCCTCACGATTAAATAAAGCGTAAAAACGCACTGAGCAAGCCAAAGCAACATCATGATTAATAAGCTAATAATAATTGTTTTGGCCAGTGGAGTAGAGGCGGTTCCATCATCTATAAAAATGGCACTGTGACTTGCTTCGGGCAACAATAACATCATGCCTGAAACCAAGACTGCCGGAGCAAGCAAAACAAAATGCAGAGCATGTTTTCTCTGCCAAATAAACGTTTGCTGGGCTGTTATGCCTTTTACATAAAACCACAATGAAGGGCAAAGCATGAATAACGTTGGAAACGCCATCACAGTATAAATGTGATACCACTGGGGGAGTGATTGCATGACAATGTTGTTCATTGCGAGTACCCCACAGCAAAACAAAAGTAACGCTAAGTGCAAATAGGTTGCTTGGTTTTTTGCACGCGCAAGCAGCAGCGGCACACTTAAGCAAGTCTGGCCCACAATCAGTAAGGTTAAAAACACCACAACGGGGTCGGTCACAGTTTATTCCTTTATTTCATTCCATTTATTCTTAGCACTGTTAGACACTTAATAAGTGTCCGCGCTTTTAGTCTCGGACGACATAACTCTTTATAAATTATATTTTTAGTCTCAGCAATTGATACCGCAAAACAATGATTCAAGACAAAAGGAGTGAACAATGACACCTAGCAGTCAAATAGCAAGCGGCTTTGAAGACATTAAAATTAACATAAAACTTAAACTCTCAGCACTTTGGGTGGCGGTGATGTTTTGTTATGTCTACGGCGATTATATTGAAGTATATGTACCCGGCGTCATATCTAAAGCATTAGAAGTAAGCCCTGATGACGCAAGCTTACAAGCCAAGTTTTTTGCTATCGCTTTATTGATGTCGATCCCCAGCGTAATGATCTTTCTGACCTTAGCATTAAAACCGACAATTAATCGTTGGCTTAATATCATCATCCCCGCTTTATTCATTATTTTGCTGGTTGGGCTAAATCTCGAAACCACATGGGGGTTTTATTTATATCTGACCGGGTTAGAAGTTATGTTATCGGCATTGACTATTTGGTATGCGTGGCAATGGCCAAGAACAGAAATGAGTGAATAACATAGTCGAAAGGAAAGTGCCTTATGAGTATGAGCTACATGACACTTAAAAGCTGTTTTAAGTGTCATGTAGCTCGTCATTTATAGCGACATTTTGGAGTTTGCCTTTAACTCATCTATTTTATCGCTTTCTTGAACAGCTGGTCTTAATTCTTAAAACTCAATACTTCAGCACAGTGAGGATATTCAAAGGCGGCTTGATAATACCGCTTAAGTTCAGGGTATTGATTTAGCAAGTTTAAATCGCCCTCTAAAGCATTAATGTAATCAAGCATTGGCAGTAAAATCGCATCAACTAAAGTGAAGAGCTCACCTAAAAACCAATTAGTTTTTTTACTTTGCGAATTATATTTTGCTGCCAATATTTTTAATGTTGAATGTGCTGCCAGCTTTCCCTTTTCCAAGGCTTCTAAACAAGGTGTTCCATCTTGATTTGCTGGAAACTTTAAGGTTAAAACATACAAAGAGATCAAATCACGATAACCATATATCGACAGCATGCTACTCCAAGCATCAATTAAGGCAGCTTGTTTTGTGTCGCTGGCAAACACGCTTGGGCCTGCAAGTGTATCTAGATAACGAGCAATGGCATTAGATTCTGACAAAATGAAATCACCATCAATTAATACCGGCACCTTGCCATAAGGGTGAAGCTTTAATAGCCCCTCGGAACCCAAAGTAACATCTTCACCTTGCCACTGGTTTTGCAACGTGTAGGGCAATGACTTTAATTTACAGATCATCTCAATTGAGCGAACAAATGTTGAAAAATCAGGGCCTACAATCTTGAGTGTGTTCATTTTTACTTTCCTTTTCTGAATGGTTGCACTCGATATTATTTGCAACGACAATATGTTCAAGATCATATTTTAAGGAATAGCTATGCCTTGGGATGTTACGCATAAAACTAAAAGCAAAGAGAAAATTCTGATCTGCGCTGCCAAGCTTTTTGTCGAAAAGGGCTTTGATGCTGTGGGGATCAATGATGTGATGAAATCAGCAAACATGACGCGTGGTGCCTTTTATGCGCACTTTAAGTCAAAGGCCGACTTATATAATCAAGCGCTGGTGGTTGCCGCTTTTGAAGCAAGAGAAAGCATTACTCAAGGTTGCGACCAAGGTTTTGCAAGCCTGCAACATAATTATTTACAGCAAGGGCAAGACCCAGCCTTGAAAGATAATCAGCAATGCCCGATAGCTTTGTTGATTTCAGACATCAGACAGCGTGAGCCATTAGTCAGAGAAACTTACGAAAAGGTGTTTAAAGGCTTTGTGAAATATATAGAGTCACAAGGACTAACAGAAGCAGAAGCACTTAAAGAAGCCGCAACTATGATTGGCGCAGTGGCTTTGTCGGAGTCGTTGACTGATAAAAAGTTGGTGGAGAAGTTATTAGCCGCGTGTGAGGAGTAAGGTGCAAAATATATGTTGCGAAGCAAGACTAGCATTGTGATTTGAATGGCCGAACCGGACCCAAGCTGCTTGGAAGTAATGCAACTCTAAACTTTTTCATTGTAGGTCGTCATTTATGGCGACATTTTGGGTTAGCCTTCAATTTTGTTCTTTGTCGCGTTGGCGACGGCAACCAAAGGGCGGTTAAGTATTTCTATTTTATACTGAGCAGAAAATCATCCCTGAAGCCTTTGTCAGTCGGCATCCATGCCACTATTTTGAAGAGCTCATTTTGTAGGTCGTGCTTTAGCGCGACAGGTTTAAAAGCTGCCTTCAATTTAACCTCTTGTCGCGTTGGCGACGGCAACCAAAGGGCGGCTGCCGCCGACCGCCCTCTGGACTCCCACGGCGCCCCTCTATCTCGCTGTTTCTTCAAATCAACAATTGATATGAACGTAAACGGCTGAATAGTCCATCCATGGACTAAATCAGCCTTGCAGCGCATCCATGCGCTGACATTACTCATCAATTGCTTATTTTCAGGCGAGATAGAAGGGGGAGGGGAGTTGTCTGTGGGGTTTGTGTTTAAGGTTGCACTATGGAAGATTGTATCCAGCGAATTTTCGAGATAAGAAATCAGGAAGTGGTTTTAATCAAAAGAATAAAATCAATGACTCTGACCCCATTGATTCAATAGTCCATCCATGGACTTAATCAGCCTTGCAGCGCATCCATGCGCTGACATTACTCATCAATTGCTTATTTTCAGGCGAGATAGAAGGGGAGTGGGTGTTGTTTGTTAGCTTTATGGGTAGGTTTGTAAGATGTAAAGTCTGATAGTATTGTTTTGGAATGAGTTTCTTTGGCTATGTAAAATTCGATATGCTTCTGCATTGTTAGATTGATACAATACGCCGAGCTTTTTACTTTCTTTTAATGCCTCATATGGGTTAGAGTATTAATTTAAAAGGCTTTATTGTTGTTTATAGGTGGAAATGGACAGGGATCAAATTTTTATAGACGAAAAGTTAAGCTTCACCGCTTTACCAGTAAACCAAAATACATTTAATTTGGTAAGGCATTTAGAAGCTATTGGAGACAAAAGACGGTTTTTATTAGATTTTTCTGAATGCACAGCTATATGCGCTTTAACAGCTTTGTATTTATTTGCATTGGTATCAGGTAGGCAACATTATGGTTCGAGAAAAATCTGCTCCTTTAAGTTACCAAAAGACAAAAGACTTAGACAAGAGATGGAGTATATTGGTTTTGTAGATGCTTTAAGTGCAGCTAAAAGCAATAAACTTTCTAGTTTGTGGAATCGTTCAAATTTTGTTTGTGGCAACCTTTCTAATGCAGCTCAGCTGCGTGATGCTATCAAAAGAGAGCTAAAATTAGATCAGTTACCTGATAAACTGTCATCAGCAATAAAAGAGACATGTTTAAATGTTTTTCATCATGCTTATGGTAAACCTACCAGGTTGTTAGACGTGCAGTGGTGGTCATATTTCTACAAGGATATAGACGAACATGGTGAATATCTGGACATCGGTATTTGTGATAGAGGGTTAGGAATTCCTGCTACTATTAGGCCTCTATATCCATTAGGCTCTCCTGATGATGCTTATCTTATAAAACAAGCTATGAAGAGATCCATAACGTCAACTAGAAGAACAGACAGAGGAAAAGGCTCTTTGGATATAATTAAGCCGATCAAATTTATGAAAAACTGCAATGATAAACTGTTAGTTTTAAGCGGTAATACAGGTGTGTACTATAGAATGAGTAATGACGAATTAATTGATACACATCTTCCTGAGTTTGAAGGCTCAATCAAGGGTACGATTGTCCAATGGCGTTTGTATTTAAATTAATGGAGGTTGTTAAATGAGCGAGATAGTTAAAGTAAGTGATTATACGCTTGATCCTTTAGGTAGATATCATGAGGATGGGCCAGGAAATGGTGAAGATTTTCGAAAAGAATTTTTGTTGCCACACTTAAAAGAAGGTAAAAAAATAGAAGTACATCTCGATGGAGTAAATGATGAATATGGCTCATCGTTTATTGTTGAGGCTTTCGCAAACTTAATAAGAGTTGAGAAATTAACACCAGATTTTATCAAAACCCATTTAATTTTGGTTACTAAGCATGCAGATTGGAAGTCAGAAATACTAGATTATATTCGCGAAGCTGAAATTGAATTTGAATTTGAGAACAGTAAGTAATGCTTGATTTCTTGATCAAATCTTTACCAATTGTATTTGGTTGGTATGTAATCCTTGATACTAGTAGGCACATAACTTCCAGAAATGAAGCTAGGAGCGCACTTGAAAGTTTAGTCAACAGCATTGATGATTGCTTAACTGAGTCTTTGAAAGACTGGCATGGTTATTGTGAAGATTTGAAGTCAGGTAAGCATGACCAAATAACTCTTAATATTCAAATGATGAAGCTTAATAGGATTAAAAGTCAGAGTAAATTACTGAATAATTATGGCTTGAAAGGGGTTAGTAATAATGAAGTTATCAAAATAAAAAAAATTTTAACGACAACCCCTGCATGGAAAAATTTTAATTCTGAAGATGAATATAGTAAATTTTTACGAGAAAAAATGGAAATGGCTAAATCAATCCAAGCAGAAATAACCCCTATTCTTTACGAAGAGTTTTATAAAGTTTACCCTCCGGTAGTAAGGCCTTTCATTTCTAATAAGTTTAAAGAGTATATTATCTGGCCTACTATGGTACTTTTCTTAGTAATTATTTATACAGAATCATTAAAAATAGTATTTGATTACTAGAACTATTCTGAATTCTTTCTAATTTCTTCAATTCTATATTTATATAATTCTCAATATAGTTTTAAATTAAAACCAGAAAACAACTCCAATTCCCTTTTATCACACCCTGAAAATAATGAATTGATGAGTAATGTGCTCGCATGGCGGGATTTTTGTTCCCGACAAATCCCAAGTCCCTAAATCCATTTAGGCAATGCGAGCCTAGCTATGCTCGTACATGGACGTAACTTCATGGCGTGTACGTTCATCGATATTTTTAACAACAGTTAAATAACCTTGCTTCGCAACGTGTATTTTGCACGATAAGTGTGATGAAGGGCGCCGTGGGGGTGACGAGTGACCGAAACGAAGTTTCGCAGCGCGAGGAAGTGGAGGCATGGATGCCGATAGGCCTAAGCTTCAGGGATTAACCTCAGCTCAGTAACCAATTGAAATGCTTAGCCTCCCCTTGGTTGTCGTCGCCAATGCGACAAAGAGTCAAATTGAAGACTAACCTCAAAATGTCGCCATAAATGACGACCTACAAAAAGAGTTTTGAGATCTGTGTTGTTTTACATCCATGTAGCTACGCCCATCGGGTATCCATACCCTCACCTCCTCGTGCTGCGAAACTTTGTTTCGGTCACTCGTCGCCCTTGCGCAAAAGTAACCTTGCTTCGCAACGTGTATTTTGCACCTACTAAAACAACTTACTCACCTTGCCACCCTCATAAACCACAGCTTCTTCAATCAAGCCAAACTCTTGCAAATACCGACCAATACTCGTAAAGCTGGTGGTCTGAATCTTTCGCCCATGGTCGTCGGTACTCACTCCTTTAGCAAACCAATTCCCTAATGCCAATTTGAAGCGGCTGACTTTCACTGGCTGTGGCGTGAAATAGGCTTCGGTATTGGCTTTAATACGCATCATGTCGTCGGTTTCGTATATTGCAGCATTGATCACATTCAGCGTGTGCTCTGTACAGTTTTGAAATTGGTTGTTAAATGGGTTGGCGATTAACGAGTAATTTGGGTTATGTAGTGTTTGGTTTTTACCTGATGAGATGGCTTCAATTAAACGAAGTTGCAAGTCGGGTGAGGGAATAATAATCCCAGCTTTTAGACTCTCTACGGCCCAGAAGAAGTCGACAGGGTAGTCGGTCATTAACGCACTTTTTGCTGGGTTATCGGCATTTTGATAGAGATTATAAATGGCATAACCTTTAGCCTTGTCGCCATTGTCTAACGTGATTTGAGAGTAGACGGCAATAGCTGTGTGAGTGAATTGAAAACCGCGAGGTAAGTCTTTTTCTGGTTGACCTAAACGCGCAATAATAAACGCACGGGCGCCTTGTTTCGCGGCGTACTTTTCGACGGATTTGGCAAACTTAGCCACTTCTTCGGCTGAAAATTTAGATTCGCTATTTTGCTGACTGCCTGCAAAGGTATTTAGAGAAAGCAGCAAAGCAAATGTGAAAATGAGAGATTTAAAGTAGCGCATAATGTGCTCCTTGATTAAAAGTCGTAAAGGGGCTTTACAGCTTTTGGTAGGTATTTGAGTTAAGTCGCTTAATTAGCCTTTCTTGTCTGACTTCTTCATTTGCTCTGCGGGTGAGCGGTCCACGGTAATGGTGATCTCGGTAATTTCGAGCGGTTCATGCTTATCGATTTTATGTTTGCCTGACGCAGCATCGATTAGTGACTCGCCAACAGCTTGGCTTGCTGATGCGGTGCTGCCAACAACTAATAATGGTACTGCAACAACGCCACTGGCCACTTGGGCGCTGGCTGTTGTGCTGTGTGCGCTAGCAAGTGCTGAGTGGCGGCTGCCTTTGCTGGCATGTTCTGACGCCGACTCTGCGTGTGATGCAAATGAGCTTAATGCAATTAAACCTAATGTGAAAAGTTGAGAAATGCGTTTCATAGTGGTGTCCTTTAAAATTCAACATACTGTGTTTGTTTGCGTTGAATACAAGTTAGACCAGAGGCTTAATTACGTAAACTCAGTTATTAGATGTAGCAATTTAAGAAACTCTAAGTATAGTAATCCTAAACTATCAGGCGTTTTACTCTGGCTTTTTCAATTGGCTTGATTGTTGGCGGTAATGATTTTCTTGCCATCTATGCACTTTTGAAAGTCATTGGTAATAAATATAAGGAATACTATGAGCCAAATTTCGCAGGTGAGCGATACACTTAAAATGCTGCTTAAACAGCAAAAGTTAACGTACAAAGACATTGCCGAAAAACTCGACATGAGTGAGGCAAATATTAAACGCATTTTTGCTCAACAAAGCTTTACTTTGCAACGCCTAGAAGAGATCTGTCATTTATTGCAGATTAGCTTGTCTGATTTATTTACCATCACCGAGAAACAACAAAACCAATTAACAGAGCTGACATTAGATCAAGAACAAGAGCTTATTGATAACCCTAAGTTGTTGCTGGTGGCGGTGTGTGTGCGTGATGCATGGCAGTTTGACGACATTATTGAGCAATATGATATCGACCAGTTTGAGCTTATTCGCTTATTTGCACGGCTTGATAAAATCAAGCTGATCCAACTATTACCAAACAATCACTATAAACTCCTCATTGCCCAAGATTTCAGATGGATCAAAAATGGCCCATTAGAGCGATTTATGGAACAAGAAGTGCTGCATCGTTTTATGGCGAGCAAGTTTGATGAAGAAGATAGCTTCCGTTTTTATTTACGTGGCCGTTATTCCAATTCTTCCATTGAGATCATTCAGCGTAAATTGAATCAGCTCACTAAAGAGGCTGCGATCTTGAATCAAGAAGATTCAGCGCTGCCAATTTCGAAACGTAAACATATGGGGCTTTTATTCGCGATGCGAGCATGGGAACCAACTTTATTCGAGCAGTTTAGACGCAATAAATCACAAGATTAGAAGGACACTTTCCATGTCAGTTAATACTATTTTCAATAAAGCGATGTTGAGCGCTGCGGTTTTCTCTATAAGTGCCTTCTCAGCTAATGTGTTTGCGGTCAATGTGTTTACCACTAAAGCCGCTAGTTCGCTTAACTGCGTGACAATTAATAACGACATTGCGCAAATCGAAAAGTTTAAACAAGCAGGCACCTATCGATTTGCCAAAGGCGGTGTTCAGCGCATCAACTTCAATTTTGCATCAAACAAACCTTTTCAAGATTACTTGGCTGCAGCGCGCGCGCATATTAATGCGCAAAACCCCAAAGCCAGTATGCCTTGCCCAATTAAAACAAAAACCAGCAAACGCTTGTATGCAGATAAACCACTTCAGGTTGTAGATTTAATCGCCCCGTTTGAACTCAAAGCCGATAACGAAAAAGCAGCGGTATTACTTATTCATGGTTTAACTGATTCTCCGTATTTATTTCATGATTTAGCCAATTCATTTGTAGAGCAGGGTATATCGGTGCGCACTCTGTTATTACCTGGGCACGGTACGGCTGCAGAAGCACTAGTTGATATTGACCAAGCTGATTGGCGACAGGCGGCATCGTATGCCATTAAAAGTATGCTTAACGATTTCGATAACGTGTATTTAGGTGGCTTTTCAACAGGCGGTGCTTTGGTTGTTGATTACTTGAGTCGCAATACCTTGAACGAAAGTGAGCTGCAAAAACTTAAAGGGGTAATGTTATGGTCACCTGCCAGTGAGGCTAAAGCGGATATGGCGTGGGCAGCGAAATACGTCAGTTGGTTTAAAGATTATTTAGATGAAGCGGCTGATATCGACTTTGCTAAGTATGAGTCGTTCCCTGCCAATGCGGGCGCACAAGTTCATGCGCTTATGAAGCGAATTAAACCGAAAAAGCTAAAAGGGCTGCGCAATACACCGTTTTTTGTGGTGGCGAGCGAAGTGGACCAAACCATCGAAACTGATG
This sequence comes from Pseudoalteromonas sp. NFXS53, assembly GCF_056629255.1. Classification (NCBI taxonomy): domain Bacteria; kingdom Pseudomonadati; phylum Pseudomonadota; class Gammaproteobacteria; order Alteromonadales; family Pseudoalteromonadaceae; genus Pseudoalteromonas; species Pseudoalteromonas sp. NFXS53. The sequence continues at coordinate 343,860 of NZ_JBWVBR010000001.1, forward strand.
CAACGGTAAACATACTTGCCCGTTGGCATGCACAAAATGGCGCAGCGCAATCACAAGATAAACTTGTCTATTACTATGCAAATAAAGCTGTAGATCAACTTAATGCCTTGCCTAACTCATTAAAAACCGTCACGACCTTTTCATGCGAAGGGCAAGTTTATTGTAAGCGAGTGCTTGATATAGCGCACACATCCCCAACCAATGCGCCGAGTAATCCGCATTATGGTTGGCAAGGCAGTTATCGTAATTGTGAGCATTTAACAGGTACAGATCTATTTGCCAGTTGCAAAACAACGTCTTCACCTACTTTAGGTGAGTTAACAGAAGAGAACTTACAAGCAATGCCAAATTTGCAGCGCTTAACCTTTAACCCTTACTACGAGCAAATGCTTGAACAGATGCAGGGTTTTATTGCGAGTACTTTAAAGTAATCATTTCTGTGATTTTAAGGTTTGTTAACTAACTGGGTCCTGACCTCTGTCAGGACCCAGTAGGCAGTAAAACTGTATAAAAGTTTATTAAAACAATACTTTTAGTCCCCAAATACTAACCTTTGATAGTTTGGGTTTACTAAATTTAATGTGTCTCTAATACTGAAGCCACTTACAAGACGTAATGAATTTAAGATTAATGGAGACACAGATCATGAATAAACAAGTACTTATTAATAAACCAAGTAAAGCTTTTAGAATGGCGTCAGTTGCCATGTTAGTAGCGGGTGTTTCGGCATTCTTGATTGGTTTAGCAAATGCCACTATGCAATTGAATGAAAAAGGCTACTACCTAGCAGTATTGTTATTTGGTCTGTTTTCATTCGTGTCGTTACAAAAGACCATCCGCGATAAAATGGAAGGTCACACCATTTCAAAACCTTATTTTATGATGTGCTGGGCCGCTGCCGGTTCTGCAATTGCACTGTTAACTGTGGGTCTAGTAAACGCAGAATTGTTACTGAGCGAAAAAGGCTTTTACGCAATGGCGTTTTTATTAAGCGGTTTTGCTGCAATCACAGTGCAAAAGAATGTTCGTGACGTGATGGCATTGGGGGATGATGAAGTTAAAGAAGAAATTGACCTAGAGCCTCAATCATAAATAAGTATTACTACTTTACAAAAGCGTGGATTCCCTCACGCTTTTTTGTACTTACTTGCGCGACATAAAGTCGCGCCTACAGTCAGCTATTAATGCAGAGAGTTGGTTTTCCCTGAAGGCGTTGGTTTACCCTAAGCTTTTCTATTTGTATTACACTGCTCGACATAAAGTCGTGCCTACAGTCGGCGATTAATGCAGGGTGTTGGTTTTCCCTGAAGGCGTTGGTTTACCCTAAGCTTTTCTATTTGCATTACACAGCGCGAAATAAAACCGCACCTACAATAAACAACAAAGAACCGTTTTTACTTTACTAATCAATCCTGTGCTTTTAACTACACATAAAAGGTCTACTCAGGTATATTCTTACATGAGTCTAACTACGAGTTTTGTCTGTGAAAAAAGCAACGTCTTTCGATATCGCTTACCTTGCTGGGGTGTCGCAATCAACGGTCTCTCGCGCATTGCGAAATAGTCCTTTGGTGAATCAAGAAACCCGCGAAAAAGTGCAAAAAATTGCCAAAGAATTAAATTACAAAGTTGATAAAAACGCCAGTAACCTGCGTTCTCAACACAGTGATACGTTGGCCTTGTTACTTTTTGAAGACCCTACCGATGATGGCTCAGCCATTAACCCTTTCTTTTTATCTATGTTGGGCAGTATTACCCGTGCCTGTGCAGACAGAGGTTATGACTTATTAGTTTCTTTTCAGCAAGCGAGCAACGACTGGCATGCCGATTTTGAAGACAGTAACAAAGCTGATGGTCTAATTTTGCTGGGTTATGGAGACTACGTCGACTTTGCTGAAAAACTCACAAAACTGTCTGCGCAAGGCACCCATTATGTTCGCTGGGGGGTGGGTGAAGATCAACTTAAAGGCTCAGCAATTGGTTGTGACAACTTTGCAGGTGGTAAAGAAATAACGCAACATGTGCTGAAGCAAGGCTGTAAAAAGCTGGCTTTCTTGGGCACAGCATCCAGCCATGCGCCAGAGTTTTTCGACCGATATAAAGGTCACTGTGCAGCGCTTGAAGAGCATGATATTAAGGCTGATGAGAAGCTGCAAATAAACGCTTTGTATACTGAAGAAGCGGGTTATGATGCAGCGAAAAAATTACTCGATTCAGGCGTTGAGTTTGATGCTATTTGTGCAGCGTGTGATTTGATAGCAGTTGGTGCGATGCGCGCTTTAAAAGAGCATGGTTTAAGCATTCCTGAAGATGTTGCTGTTGCTGGTTTTGATGATATTGCTGTTGCCAACTTTACCTCGCCGCCACTTTCTACGGTGAAACAAGACACCAAGCGTGCAGGCGAGTTATTGGTCGAAGCGTTGCTTGATATGATTGCAGGCAAAGCGGTAGAAAGCCGTCTGATAGAACCTGAGCTTATTGTTAGACAGTCTTGTTAGTACGGCAGAAGCCCAGTATAAAGCAGTCAATGCATAAATTATAAAAAAGCCGCCAAAGAGATTACCTTGGCGGCTTTTTACTTGGGATAACGCTAAATAAACTTTAACTTTTAAACGTCACTTTGATTCTTAAATTAAGCCGTAGCCTGTTCCGAAGTGGCTTCAGCCTTTACCGAACCATTCTCTTTCACGAAATAAACCGACAATGCTGCAAGCAACATGGCGCCACCGGCCATCATCATGATATAAATGGCTTGGTTGTCGAATACTGAGGTTAAGATCCAACCCGCAAACAAGCCCGATACAATTTGTGGTGCGGCAATGGTGAAGTTGAAAATACCCATATACACGCCAGTTTGTTTTGGCGGTAAGCTGCCAGCAAGAATGGCATAAGGCATGGCTAAAATCGCCGCCCAAGCCATACCAACACCAATCATCGAAATCATTAGCATCACAGCACCTTGTGGCACTTCGATTTCAGTTATGCCTAAGTTAACCATTGTCAGCGTACTGTCTTGCCAGAAAATGATACTGATATAGCCGATAGCACCCGCGAGAAGTGACAGAGAATAAGTCAGTTTACGACCGATTTGGTTAGCGACTTTTGCCATGAATAATGACGCGATAGCGGCAAAAACTGAGTATGCAGCGAACATAATACCGACCCAATCACCAGCGGTGCCTTTAGCTTGGGCTATATGCGCAGGCACTTGGCCAACTTGAGATAGGTAGTCAGGATCAAACCACTTAGCGTCCACACCCCAAATGTGTTGGGTGATGGCTGGCATGGTGTAAACCCACATAATGAATAACGCAAACCATGAGAAAAACTGCACAATGGCAAGGCGTTTCATGGTTTCAGGCATGGTTTTCATTAAGCCAAAGAATCCAGCTAGACGCTCACCCAGTGGCAGCTTTTCGGCTTCTTGAGTCAGTTCAGGTAAACCATTCTGACCTGGTGCGTATTCTTTTGTGCGAAGAACAGTCCAAAGCACTGAACCTAGCATAACGGTTGCACCAATATAGAAAGCCCAAATAACAGAAGGAGCGACTTCACCTTTTTCAGCAACGTTTTCTAAGCCAATCACATTGGTGAGTAAGAAAGGTAAAATAGAGCCAAATACTGCGCCGATATTGATTAAGAAAGACTGAATTGAATAACCCAGGTTACGTTGGTCTTCAGATACCATATCTGAAACAAGCGCGCGGAATGGCTGGAAAGCTAGGTTAAATGCGGCATCCATCAATGCCAGCATCATGGCACCAAATAATAGCGGCGTCATAAAGGTGGCAATGTTTGAAGAGTTTGGCATCAGTAACATACCAAATGCAGCGGCAATACCACCGGCTAAAATATATGGGTTGCGTCGTCCTAAACGATTCCATGTTTTATCAGAAGCTGAACCAACGATAGGCTGGATGATCAAGCCCATTACTGGGGCTACTAGCCAAAAAAGAGAAAGAGAATGGAGATCTGCGCCAAGGTCTGAAAGAATTCGACTGGCATTGGCATTTTGTAAGGCAAAGCCGAACTGCACGCCTAAGAAACCAAAACTGACGTTCCAGATCTGCCAGAAGCTCAATTTTGGCTTAGTGTTTTGTGTTTGTTGTCTGGTCATAAAGCGACTCTTATTGTGAATTTATACCAATATTTATACAGATGACTTCGACTAATTCGCATTCACTTATTAGTCAGTCTAAACCGTAAAAAAATGGCATCTAATATGACATTCAATCAATAGTACAGAGTATACGAAACAACCACCATGTTATGCATACGTATTCAGCGTTATGTGAATCACTAGGTTAAGTCATGGTTAAGTGCGTCATGCTATTTACTTTAATGACCACTCTTTCAGCTTTTCAATGACTTGCTCTTCTACAATTGGTTTTGTGATGTAGTCACTCATGCCCGCATCAAGGCACTTTTGTTTGTCGCCCTGCATGGCATTTGCAGTCATAGCAATAATTGGAATGGCAATATTGCTATCGCCTGCTTCACCTAAACGAATGGCCTGAGTGGCTTGATAGCCGTCCATTTCAGGCATTTGGCAGTCCATTAAAATTAAGTTAAATGGTTCAGATTCATTTGATGAAGAGAGCTTTTCGATAGCTTGTAAGCCGTTCTCTGCTACCTCTGTTTTTATGCCTATATTTCTCAATACTTTTAACGCTACCAGTTGGTTAACCTTGTTATCTTCTACCAATAAGAGATGAACATTGGCAGTCCAATCAGACTCTGAATGAGGTGCAGCTGTTGCCTGTTCAACACTTAAAGCCTGTGAATTGTTTGCTTCAAGCTGATGACGAAGTTCAGCGCTTGCTACCGCAAGGGATTTTAGTAAGGCGGCTTGGGTAATTGGTTTGTAAAAATAGGCATCAACGCCCAGTTCAATAATTTGTGTTTGGCTATATTGCTCGTTGAGCCTACCCATCATGACGAGTTTCGTTTCACTAAAACTGGCTGTGGTTCTAAGTTGTTTCGCAAATGACTCACCTTGCATGCAGGGCAAATACTTATCAAATAGCACAATATCGAAAGCTGCTGTGCTTTGCTTATCTAGTATCTTTAATGTGCTTAGTGCGGCTTCACCGCTAACGCAATCTGTAACTTCTACCCCCCAGGCATCAAGTTGTTTCTTCAGTGCAAAGCGACTAGAACTATTGGCGTCGACGAGCAACAGCTTCAACGCTAGGTGCCTGAGATCGAACCGCTCAGAGGTTGGTTGACTTTGACTCGTTACAAGGCAAGTGATAGTAAAGCAGCTTCCAACACCAACTTCACTGGTGACACTAATATCACCGCCTAGCAACTGACATAAGCGCTTTGTAATGCTCAGTCCAAGGCCCGTACCACCATACTTTCTGGTTGTGGACGCATCAACTTGGCTAAATGCATCAAAGAGTGAGATGAGTTTATCGTTAGGTATACCAATGCCTGTATCGCGGACTTGGCAGTTTAACTCGAAGGTATCTGGCGAATCTGTTGTTAGCAGTTTTGCTGCAATAACAATTTCGCCATGCTCAGTAAATTTAATGGCGTTACTAAGTATGTTTGTCAGGATTTGCCTGATCCGACCCGGATCAGATTTTATGGAAGTCGTTTTAAGCTCAGTTAAATCGAGTACAATCTCAACACCTTTACTTTGCGCGCTGAGTGACATGGATTCGGCAAGTAATTCAATCAGCTCCCTGATATCAAATTCAATATTTTCTAATTCGAGTTTATCAGCCTCGATTTTTGAAAAGTCTAAAATGTCATTGATTAAAGTCAGCAACGAATTGGCACTGGTTCGCGCGATATCGACCGTGTGTGCTTGCTCAGAGCTCAGCTCACCGGCTTTAAGGAGGTTCAACATACCAATCACACCATTCATGGGTGTTCTGATCTCGTGACTCATATTGGCTAAAAAATCTGATTTCAATTGCGTAGCCTCTTCTGCTTTCTCGAGTGCAGCAGCCAGCTCTTTGGCTTGAGATTCTAGTGATGCCGTTTTCTCAGAGACTTGTTGCTCAAGTTTAGTCACAAATTGTTTTTGTCTTGTTATTTCAACTTTTTGCAGTCGTGTTCTTAAATAAATTGCACTGAAAATAAGGGCCAGTAATATCAATGCATAAATACAATATGCCCACCATGTTTGCCAAAGTGGAGGGGATACATGCAGATTAACGGTGAGCATGTTCTTGCTCCATTCCCCGTTACTGTTAGTCGCTTTGACCATAAACGTATAGTCACCGCCATCTAAATTGGTAAACGAGGCAATGTTACGATTGCCGATTTCAATCCATTTATCGTCATAGCCCTCTAATTTGTATGCGTATTGGTTTTTGTTGGGGGAAATAAAGTCTAAAACTGCAAACTCGAAAGAAAATACATAATCTAGATAAGACAGGTTGATGTCAGTGACATAAGAGTAAGGCATATCTAACTGTACAGGTTGCCCCATCACGTTAAACCCAGTTAATATTAAGTTTGGGTCAGCTTGGTTGCTGGTCAAAGAAGTAGAGCTAAAGTACTCAATACCACGCTGACTACTGGTAAAGAAGGTGTTATTACTGCCCTTTACAAGGCTATTTGGGTAATAATTTAAGCCTAACAAACCATCTTGGCTGTCAAAGTTTTTTATGGTGTCGTTTTTGGGTGAATACTTAGAAACCCCTTTGTTTGTGGTAAGCCATAGATAGCCTTCAGCGTCATCGGCGATGGCTCTAATTAAATTGGTGGGTAGTCCATCTTCTTTTTTTACATGTTTGAAGTTTTGTGCATCGGGTTGGTAAAGGTTTAGTCCCTTTTGCGTGGCAATCCATATCTCGCCACTTCTTGTTTGGTGTATGTCCTGGACTATACTGCCGAGCAAGCTATCAGGGTTGTAGCGGTTATTCTTAAAGGGCATGAAAAACTGCATATCTTCTTGCCATAAGTTCGCACCATCGCCTGTGCCTACCCACATATTGCCTTTATTGTCCTTAAAGATTTCGAGCACTTCGGGGTGGGTCAGGCCATAAGTTGAATCTAGGTGTGTGAACTTTCGTTGTTGTGGGTCGTAGGTATAAACCCCGTTTTTATATGTACCTATCCAAATTTTGCCAAAGGTATCGGCGTTTAAGGCGCGGATCTCTCTAAACTCTTTGTGGCCGGGGTCGTCTTTGGGATAAGTGATTAACTCTATATTTCGCGTAACGAGATCAAACGTTGCCAGCCCCTCATCTTGCGCAACCCAGAGTAAATTATCATCAGATAAATAGAGCACTGGGCGCTCTAGCAAGCGGTTGTTATTAAAGCCATTTTCCTCATTAAAAATCGCGCTTGAGAGCTTTTCAAGTTTTTGAGAGTCAATTTGCCATTTGAACAATTCGGAGTTGGATGTTGCGATTAGTAAGTCACCGTTTGTATCGCTTAAAATACCATTAGGTGCCACAAGCTCAGGGTTTTGGATTGATTTAAATTTTCGATGTGGAACGAGTTTATAAATGCCCCGTACCTCATTGGTGATCCAAAGCGTTCTGCCACTGTCTTCGAAAATAATGCGCAAGCCATTATTGTGCTCTAATTCGAGTTGCTTGATTTCATCATCGGCAGGGTCGAGCCTAAACACCCCTTTGCTGGTGACAAACCAAATAAAACCCTCTCTGTCTTCAATCATTGAGTTAACTTGGCCTAGGTTCTTATTATTAAACAGGCCTAGTTGCGTAAATTGCTTTGTATCTAAGTTGAATTTAAAAGGACCTTGCTGTGTGCCAACATAAAGTTTGCCACTTCGGGTCTTGAGGATATGGCGAATTTCGTTCGCACCGGTTGGAGTGGTATTGCTTGGCTCAGGAAAATAATACTCAAAAGTTTGATTTTTTTTATCAAATAAATTGAGACCGAAGCTGGTAGCAACCCAAAGGGTGTCTTTATCTTTATTCTCAATGTCCCAAATACGATTGTGGCTTAAGCCTGCGGTTGTTTCTGTGGCTTTTTTTATATGAGAAAATTGGTTAGCGCCTAAATATAGGTTTAGTCCTTGATCGTATGAGCCAAGCCATATTGAACCATCTTCATCGTGATGAAGAGACTGAATACGGTTTGCTGAAATAGAGTTGCTGTGTTTTGGGTCATGTAAATGATTATCGAATCTACCAGTGGCAGGGTTATATTTATTAGCTCCGCCGCCCCATGTGCCAATCCAAATATTCCCGTTTCTATCTAGCATTAGATTGCCTGCATCATTATGCGAGAGGCCGTTGTCATTCATGCTGTCAAATTCAAACAAGGTAACTTTGCGGCCGTCATAACGCATTACGCCATTTTCGGCGGTGCCAAACCAAATCAGCCCTTGTTTATCTTGAATGATGGAGTAGATTTCAGATGATACAAAGCCGTCTTCGGCAGTGAGCTTTTTTACCGAATATTCGTTGATTAGCAATGGGATTTGCGCGTAGCTGTTGCTTGAAATAATAAGTAGCAGCATGAAAACAGCATGCGCGAATTTAAATAGTTTATCCATAAAAGGCTTTTGATATTTTTAGAGGCAGCACGGTTAATTTAAGCCTAGTTTAAAAAAGGAACTATTTCTAATTAAAAGAAAGTAAATTTAGCTGGTTTTTTAGCGGTTTAGCTGAAGGAGGAAGGGATAAAAAAGCACAACATTTGATAAATAAATCATTAAGCTAAAAGCTAAGTAAGAGCTCTACTTAGCTTTTAGCTTTTAGCTTTTAGCTTTTAGCTTTGCATCGCATAAGCCGCAGCACCCAGTAGGCCTGGCTGGCTTTCTGTGATCACATAGGTCGGTGCTTGACGCGGAATGTGTGATAAACGGCCTTTATTTTCAAAGCGCTCTCTAAACGCCGTTGATTTTAAGAAATCAACAAAGCGCGGCACTATGCCACCGGCGATATAGACACCGCCGACGCTATTGCATGTTAGCGCCAAATTACCTGCAAAGGCGCCGAGTACACGACAAAACACATTGAGAGCAAGGTTGCAGTATTCGCAGTCATTGCTTAAGCCGCGCTCCGACACTTGCTGTGCAGAGAGCTTTTCAGTGTTTGGATTTTGTTTAATGGCAGAAACAGCCTGATAAACCTGCTCTAAACCATAACCAGACAGCAATTGCTCGTAAGAAACGCGCTGCTTAATCTTGTTTAAGAAACGCAAAATCTCGATTTCGAGCTCGCCAACAGGGGCATAATCAACATGACCGCCTTCGCCACTGACACAGTGCCATTTGTCACCAACAGGTATTAGATTCGCAACACCTAACCCTGTACCTGGGCCACACACTGAAATAGGTTTACCTGCAACGGCTTCACCATCACCGATTTTCACTTTTTGTGCATCATTCAAAAGTGGAATAGCCATAGCAATGGCAGTGTAATCATTAATCAGCGTTAAAGACTCAAGCTTTAATGTCTCTTTTAATGCCGATTGAGAAAACTGCCAAGGTAGGTTTGTCATCGAAATTAAGTCATCATCCACCGGACACGCAATCGCTAAACAAGCACTTAATCGGCTGTCTTCTAATTGCTGCTCGCTGATATACAGCTTTAATACTTCGGCAAGACCAGCATAATCAGCACATTTATAGGTGCTGATATTACGGTAATAGCCGTCGGCTTGCTCGTCGACAATAGCAAGACGAATATTGGTGCCGCCAATGTCGGCGATAATACGGGTTAAAGACTCAGACTGTTGTGTTGTCATGTTATTGAACCTGTAGTGTCAGTGGCTGATGCTGCCAGTTAAATTTCACCGTTAAGGTGCTGTTTTTATTATTCCAATCATAAGATTGAATGATTTGGTCGCCTACCTTAACCTGCTTTGGCTGCTGTTGCCAGTTATGGATTTTTAAGGTGATCTCACGTGCTTTTGGCATGCCCTTGTAGCCTTTGCCTTGACGCATAAGCAGCATGCCCAGTTGGCTATTATTCTGCTTCGCTGCGAAGTTAAGTAGTTCAAACTCGCCACGTTTGTCGGCATTCATGGTATGGCCATCGTCTTCATACATACTGCCTGTGGCATTTTGTACTTGAGCATCAGCCCAATAATGTAAGGTTAGGTGCTCAGAGCTGTAGTTTTGCGTGGTTTGGAACTTCTCAACCATAGGCACAAATGCCCCCGCTTTAACGAACACAGGGATTTGCTCAAGGTTTACTTCGACTTTATGTGCTTTGCCACCTTCGAATTTTTTGCCTGTGAAATAATTAAACCACACGCCTTCTGGCAGCGTAACGTCGACAGAACTTAAATTCGCGGAGGTAATTGGGTGTACAAAAAACGCGTCGCCCCATAGGTAACTGTCTTTGTTCGAAAGGTCTGTATTGGCAACGTCACCCATAAAGGTTGGTCGCATCAGCGGTAGACCTGATTGACTGTTTTGATACGCTAACGTGTAGTTATAAGGCATTATTTGGTATCTAAGTTCGATGAACTTGCGTAAAATGTCTTGTGTTTCTTTATCGTGGAATACCACTTCTGATGGAATATGTTCTTGGCCGTGAGGGCGATAAATTGGTTGGAATACACCGTATTGTAACCAACGGATATACAGCTCTTTATTAAACTGCTCACCACCGGCAAAACCACCTAAGTCTGAGTGCGTGTAGCCCAAACCAAACATGCCCATTTGCAGTGATAACTCAACTTGTGGTTTTAATCCGCCCCAAGTTCTATTCACATCTCCAGTCCAAGGGATCATACCGTAGCGCTGAGAGCCTGCAGCACCAGCACGCATTAAAATAAATGGACGTTGTTTAGGTTGCGTCGTTTGTAAATGTTGAAATAACATTTTTGCCCACTGATGACCGTAGGCGTTATGAATGGCATCTGCAGATACTTGCTGGCCATTATCTAAAGTGTGTAATGCATCACTCGGGTGTACTTCTGGTTCACCTAAATCGCCCCACCAACCTTGTACACCTTGTTCAGCAAGCTCTTGATAAATATTGTTAAACCAGTTTCGACCTTTGTCGTTGAAGACGTCGACAATGCCAGTATTACCAAAGTAAAAATCAAACGTTTTTGGGTTGCCTTCGGCATCTTTAGCCAGCACTTTTTGCGCAACTGCATCGTCCCAACGTTTTGAACTCGAAAGAATAAATGGTTCAGTGATCAAAATAGGTTGAATGCCTTGCTTACGTAGTTCGCGCAGCATTTTTTCAGGTTCGGGAAACGCGTCTTTATCCCAAGCAAGGTTGCCCATATGGCCCTGAATGTCCTTACCAAACCAATATAAGTCAATGATGATTGAGTCGAGTGGGATATTCAGCGCTTTGAATTTGGCAACTGTGTCCATCACTTCTTGTTGTGTGCGATAGCCAAAGCGAGAAGCAAAATTACCAAACGCCCAGCGAGGTAACATGGGCTGTGTGCCACTGATATCGGTGTAGTTGGCGATAAGTTTAGGGTAAGAATCACCCGCCACGACAATATAAGCGTTACGCCCTGCCACAGCTTCGAACTGCAAAACATTGTGTTCTGACTTTGCTAAATCAACCCAGCCTTTGGCGCTATTATCGAATAACAACATATATTGTTTATTCGACATCACCGCAGGCAAGCTGTAATTCATTTGTACTGATTCAGTTTCGTAGCCGTAGTGCGCACGGTTGTACAAAGGCAAGCGATGGCCGCGGCGGTCCATACCTAATACGCGCTCGCCTGTACCAAGTAATTGCTCACTGTCATTTAAATTAAAGCGAACACCATGTACGTTATGTGTCTGAGTTTGGCTGTCATGCTGTTCAATCACTGTGCCTGAGTAAAAGCCTTGCTCTTCTTTTACCAGTAATTGTTTGCCTTTAAAGTAACTTACTGAATAAGGCTGCGTGGTAATTTCGACACGCATATTGCCTGCTGAGCCAACAAGCACATTGCCTTGCTGTGAAGTCTTTTGACTGAAGAGTAAGGTGTGGTCTTGGTGTGTTTCACTGATGGTATAAGAAGGCAGGTTACTTGCCGACACCGCGGCTTGTTTGGCATTGAATACCGCTTCAATGGCACTGTCATTGAGTGCAGAGAAGGTAACATCACCCAGTGTTGTGGTAACCGTCAGCTCACCATTTTGATAGCTGTGAGACACATATTTATGCGCTTTTGATGCAATCGTATAAGGTTTGTCATTGTTCTTATTTTCAACAGCTTGTGCTGCAATTAGTGGGTTTAAAACCAGCCCTGTAACTAGGCTAATACCCAAAAAAACTTTACTCACACCCAACCTCTTTGTCATTTTTCTTGATGATTGCATCATAGCGTCATTCATAAAACTGCAAATCCTGAATACGTATGCAAAGGCTGTTACGAAAAAATCATAACGCGTATTCTTTATGACAATATTATAACGACTATCCGATTATGCCTCGGGTCTTTTAAAACTAAGTGCCACTAACCGTGACACTGAGAACAAAATGAGGTGTAGGGCGATGAAGAAGAGTCTTTGGGGTTTTAAATGAAAGAACAAATGTGGTGGCGCGGCGCCGTTATTTATCAGGTATATCCACGCAGCTTCTATGATGCCAACCAAGATGGTATCGGTGATATTCCGGGTATCATCGCAAAATTAGACTACATCAAAAGCTTAGGTGTAGATGCGATTTGGGTATCGCCATTCTTTAAATCTCCTATGAAAGACTTCGGTTACGACATCAGCGATTATCGCGATATCGATCCGTTATTTGGTCAGTTATCAGATTTTGATGAGCTGATCGCCAAAGCCCATGACCGTGGCATTAAGATCATGATTGACCAAGTATTGAGCCATACATCTGATCAACATGCGTGGTTCTTAGAAAGTCGTGAAGATAAAACTAATGACAAAGCTGATTGGTACGTATGGGCTGATGCTAAGCCAGATGGCACACCACCAAATAACTGGATGTCGATTTTTGGTGGCGTTGCGTGGACGTGGGAACCGCGCCGTCAGCAATACTACTTACATAACTTTTTAACCAGTCAGCCAGATCTTAACTTCCATAACCCAGAAGTACGTCAAGCAACCCTTGATAATATTGAGTTTTGGCTAAAACGTGGTGTAGATGGCTTCCGTTTAGATGCAATTAACTTCTGCTTCCATGACGCGCAATTACGTGACAACCCGCCTAAAGCGCAAGAGCTGCGTACCAATATCGGTTTTGACTCAAAGAACCCGTATGCGTATCAGTACCATTACTACAACAATACCCAAGATGAAAACTTGGGCTTTATGGAAGACATTCGCGCACTATTAGACAAGTACCCGGGCACAGTCGCGCTAGGTGAAATCTCGTCTGAAGATTCATTAAAGACCATGGCTGAGTACACCCAAGGTGATAAGCGCCTACACATGGGTTATAGCTTTGACCTGCTAACAGATGACTTCAAAGCAAGCTACATTAAGCAAGTTGTAGAGTCATTAGAAGCACGCGTATCGGATGGTTGGCCATGTTGGTCTGTGTCGAACCATGATGTGATCCGTGTTGCGAGCCGCTGGGGCAGAACGCAAAACGCTGAAGGCAATGCAACGCTCGCGAAAATGCTGTATGCGATGATCTCATCACTGCGCGGAAGTGTTTGTAGCTATCAAGGTGAAGAGCTTGGTCTGGTTGAAGCTGAAATTGCTTACCAAGATTTACAAGACCCGTATGGCATTACGTTCTGGCCACAATTCAAAGGTCGTGATGGTTGTCGTACTCCACATCCTTGGGAAAGTAAAAAAGATAATGCGGGTTTTAGTACTGCTAAACCTTGGTTACCTGTGCCAGCAGCGCATTATACTACTGCAGTAGATACCCAAGAACATGATGAAAACTCAGTACTAAATAGCTACCGTCATTTCAGTGCATGGCGTAAGGGCTTTGAAGCAATTCTTTATGGTGACATTGAGTTTATTGAGACGCCAGAGCCAATTCTTGCGTTTAAACGTAGCTACAATGGCCAGACACTTTTAGTCTGCTTTAACCTAAGTAATGAAGCGCAAACAATCAGCCTTGAGCAGTTAGGTGTAAGTGAGCTATCACTTATTACAGATCACAAGCTTGTGACAGCGACCATTAATGACAACAACTTAGAAATGCCAGCGTTTGCGAGCGTTTATGCAAAGCTTTCTTAGTCGAAAGTAAGCATGATACCAATCCTCAAAATAGACTAATTAATTTAGAGGATTGGTATAAAAAAGGAGATCCTATGTTTAAATCACCACTGAATAAAATTGCCCTGTCGCTGATGTTAGCGACAGGTCTTACAGCGTGTAGCCAATCAGCGAATACGGCAAAAAATACTGTAGCGCAGGCGAATACCGCAGTTGCAGCAACCAACGTTGAACAGTTTGAGCGCAAAGCGGCTAAGCTGACACCGTATCAGCAACGAGATTTTCGTGATGAAGTATTCTACTTTGTGTTGCCAGACCGTTTTTATAATGGCGATCCGAGTAACGATATGGGCGCAGCTGTTCACGACACAAAACGAGCGCTATCTCGTGGTGGCTTAGACGTTACTCACAAAGGTATGTATCACGGTGGTGATTTAGCAGGTTTAACTAAAAAGCTGCCTTACCTAGATAACATGGGTATTACCGCGATTTGGTTAACGCCCGTGCTACGTAACCGTGCAATGCAAGCCGATACATCGGGTTACCACGGTTATTGGATCTTAGATTTTACCGAGATTGACCCGCACTGGGGCTCAAACGCTGAGCTTAAAAACTTCATTGACCAAGCGCACGAACGCAATATCAAAGTGTACTTTGATATCATCACCAACCACACGGCTGACGTGATCAAATACGAACAGTGTCATGGTAAAGATGGTCTAGGGTGGTTAGTAGAAGGTGACCGCTGTCAATTTAAAGACAGCAATACACCAGAAAACGAGCGTTATAAGCCACTGATCCCTCAAGGCGAAGAAGCCGTTAAAGTACCCGCTTGGCTAAACGACATTGATTTGTATAACAACCAAGGTGATTCACACTGGTCGGGTGAAAGCTCAATCAAAGGCGATTTTGCAGGGTTAGACGATGTCGACACCACACAACAAAAAGTGGTTGATGGCATGATCGACATCTACAAAAACCTGATCACCGAGTTCAAGCCTGACGGTTTTAGAATTGATACGGTAAAACATGTAGATATGTCATTCTGGGAGCAGTTCTCCCCAGCACTGATGGAGCATGCTGCCTCATTAGGTATCAACAACTTTATGATGTATGGCGAAGCGTATAGCTTTGAGCCTGAGCTACTTAGTACTTTCTTAACTGAAGGTAAAATGCCATCGGTACTCGACTTTGCACTGCAAGGCAGCATTGAAGCGGTTGTGGTGAATCAAAAAGGCACAAGCGAACTGACCAAGCTTTTCGCGAAAGATCATTTATACAAGCATGAAGATGGTTTTAATGCCAATCACCTTGTGAGCTTTACGGGTAACCATGATATGGGCCGTATTACATATCGCTTAAAAAGCAGTGATTTTAATTACAGCGAAAGCGAAATGGTTGAACGTACTCTTCTAGCCCATGCATTGATGTACTTTAGCCGCGGTGTACCGGTGATTTACTACGGTGATGAGCAAGGCTTTGTGGGCGACGGTGGCGACCAAGATTCAAGACAAAACATGATGCCATCATTTGTTAAAACCTATAACGATGATGACCTGTTAGCCACAGATAAAACCACAGCTGATGACAACTTTGATACATCGCACTTGTTCTATCAGCGTTTTGCTGAATATGCTGAGCTATATCAAGCGCATATCGCACTGCGCCAAGGAGAGCAAAGCATTCTATTCTCACAGGATGAACCAGGCTTATTCGCCATCAAACGTGCGTATCAGGGTGAGAAAGGTAAGCAAAGCCTAGCGGTTATCTTTAATACCAGCACGAAACCTCAGAGCATTAAGCCGACGGGGATGAGTGAAAATGCGAAACTGATTTATCAATCAGCTGAAGGTGAAAAAGGCCAAGTAGCCGGCCTTGGATTTAGCGTTTATCAGCTAGATTAAGACACAATTCATCACGCCGAAAAAAGCCCCATTTGCTTATGCAGATGGGGCTTTTTTGTGAATTCTCTAGCTATCTCAAAAACGCAAGCTGCTCATAGTGCTCTAAAAATGTTTTCAAATTAGGCGAGAGCTCGATGGCAATAAAACTCACGTCTTCGACTTGTTCGACCTTGCTTACCCTGGCGACATCCTCAGCAGCAAATTGCCAATATTGTTGATCATACTTAGGGCCTCTGACTGCTCTAAGCAAAGACTTGTAGTAAGCCTTATAATGTTCGCCAAGCTCGGCATCGACTTCTTCGAGTGTGATGCGAATATTATTGTTTAGCTCTAACCATTCTCTCGATTTTTTAAGCTGTTGCTCAAATGGGAAGGCCATCATGCTTTCTACAGCGGCGTCATCGAATAGCTTAATATTTTTCTGAGCGTCTTTTAGATTGGCTTTTAAGCCAGCACAAAGCGCATCACAAGTTTCTGTTTTAACAGTGTTTAATAGCTTTTGCTGCAGTAACTTTAGCTGCTCAATGTGCTGCGTGTTTAACTTGATTAAACGGTAAGCCTGATTGCTTTGTTGCCAAGGCGTTAATGCAATTGTTTTTTCTGAGCTTTGAATCAGTGAATTTAGTTGAAATAAGTATTCGTTTAACTCAATGATATTCCATTCTATTGGTGCTTCACTTAGCAGTCGCTGCCCTTGTGAAATTAAAGCAGAGTGTTTGTCTAATAAGGTATGGGTGCTTTTAACTAACTTTTGTAAAGCGTCGTCGCTGAGAATTTGTTTAAGAATAGTGTCGGCCGCCATTGAATTGTCTAATTGCTTTGCCTCAGCGGCTAAATTAAATGCAGCTATCAGCTCTTTTTGAGTAAGGTGTGCTTGTGACTGTGTGACTTTTTCAATGGCTGCTTTGTGCTCTTGTGCTCGATGTTTCCATGATGTCTCACCAAGTTCAACAAGTTGCTGCGCGAGTTGATATTGGCTTTGGTGATCTCGTTGCACTTCAGCTTGGTAGTAACTCTCTTCTAGTTTACTTTCTTTACTACAAGCACTAAGAAGACAAATACTTAAATATATTAGGCTTTTTCTCATTACATTCACTGTTTTCCATAACCTTAAAGTCACTATAGTGGAAACAGGCTTGAAATGTAACCATTATTATTTTGCATTTTATGTTTCATTAGTAACGCTTTTTTTACTATAAGGTTAACTTTTGGTAAATCGGTACAGTTTGATTTATTGTCACTAAAATCAGTCGCTTATGATAGTTGACTCAGTTGTTCACATTGTATACGGTGAATATCTGATAAAAATAATAATCAAGGATTGTAGCAAGTGATTGAAGTAAAGAACTTATATCGCGAATACGGCAGTGGGGAAACGCGCGTCACCGCGTTAAACGATGTTTCTATCTCCATTGATGAAGGCGAGTTCGTTGCCATTATGGGCTCTTCGGGCTCAGGAAAATCAACCCTCATGAACATATTAGGCTGCCTTGATACGCCGACACAGGGTGAATATTTTCTCTCGAGCCAGTCTATTCAAGATATGCGCGATGAAGACTTATCGAAAATAAGAAATGAACGTATCGGCTTTATTTTCCAAACCTTTCACCTTTTAACCCGTTTGAGTGCACTTGAAAATGTCACTCTGCCGCTTCGTTACAGTGAGACCTCTCCAGAAGAAGCCAAACAAAAAGGCTTAGCCATGCTTGCGAAAGTTGGGCTTGATCATAGGTCGGGACATAAACCGAATGAAATGTCGGGCGGTCAAAGACAAAGGGTGGCCATTGCCAGAGCCTTAGTGAATGAGCCGAAAGTCATTTTTGCCGATGAGCCTACGGGTAACTTAGACAGCAAAACCTCTCACGAAATAATGTCATTGCTATGTGATTTACACTCGCAAGGGCACACCATTGTTATGGTGACCCACGAAGACGATATTGCCGAGTATGCAAAGCGCATCATAAGAATGAAAGATGGCGTGAAAATAGAGGACAGCCGCCGATGAAAGCTAATTTAAAACAACGCACATTAAAACCATTGTGTTTGGCTTTGTTACTTTCAAGCTCAATTTTCAGTGCCAATAGCTTTGCCGAGCAGGATGCTCAAAGCATTTTCATCACCGGTGAAATCAAAGCTGGAGATAGCCAAACTTTCTTTTCGCCACAAAGTGATACTTGGCGTGTGCAAATTGAATGGATGTTGCCAGAAGGCGAAGTGGCTAAGCCCGGCGATGTCGTAGTGGTATTTGAAGGCGGCTCAATTGCAAGCACCATAGAACAAGATGAAGTAAGTCTTAACAATGCGCAAGATGAGTTAAAAAGGCAGCAGAATAAAGGTCAGCAGGCGATCTTAGAAGCTGAATTTGCGTTAACGCGCGCAGAGCTCTTACTTGAAAAAGCGAAAATAGACGCCGCAGTGCCGAAAAGTCATGTCAGCGTGTTCGACTACGAAGAAAATCAGCTAAAGCTCGAGCAAGCGGTGATCCAAAAACACAAAGCCAAAGCCAGTCTAGCTGAAGCAAAAACCACTGCGCAGGTAAATATTCGTAAACAAGAAATCGAAATCGCACGTTTACAAATTAATTTAAAAGAAAATCGCGAGCGCTTAAACGACTTAACCCATAAGGCAACCAATCAAGGCCCGATCTTATATGCAAATCACCCTTGGTATGGCTCTAAGTTATTTTCGGGGGCGACTGCACAACCAGGCTGGAAAATTGCAGAAATTCCAGCGATGACAGGACTCTACCTTGAGGCTTGGGTACATGAAATTGATTATAAGCACCTTACGCTTGACCAAAGCGTTAATTTGACCCTAGACGCCTACCAAAAAACACCGATTACAGCCAAGTTAACTAATTTATCGACTCAGCCGGAAGAGCGTAAAGAATGGGGAAAAGACGCCTATTATCGTGCGGTTTTCTCATTTGATGAAACTCAAAAGCTAAAAATACTGCCGGGGATGACTGGGCGTGTGCGTTTGCAAGGAGGTCAAAGTGAATAAGTTTAAATTAGGTGTACTAGCCAGTGTTGTCGCTTTATCGTTAGTAGGCTGTGGCAGTGATGAATTTGACTATCATACAGTCGAGAAAACCAGTTTTCAGTTGGCTGTACAGGCCAATGGTGAACTAGAGTCAGCAAAACAGTCGTTGATTGCGCCACCTTCCATTGCTCGCATGTGGCAATACAAGGTGAAGTTTCTAGCGCCTGAAAATAAACAAGTAAAAAAGGGTGAAGTGGTTGCTGCATTTGACGACAAACCTGTCCGCGATCGCTTAATTGATAAAAACAGCGAATATGATCGAGCAGTCAAAGAGCTTGAGAACCAAAAAGCACTCGAAATTAAAAACCAAGAAGAGCTTAAACTTGCCCTTGCCGAAGCGCAGATGAACTTCGATATTGCAGAGCGTAAAGCCGATATTAAAGATGATTCGCTTTCAGACAATGATAAGCGCAAGGCGCAGATTGATTTCACCATTGCCAAAAATGACCTAACGCTGGCGCAAAGAAAGCTGGCGTTTCAAAAAGAGACCAAAGCACTCAATATTCGTTTAGCGGAAGGCAAAGTAGGTCGCTTGAAGGCCGAAGTAGACGCACTAAAGCAAGACATCGAAAGGCTTAAAGTCAAAGCCCCTATGGATGGCATTGTGATGTATTACAGCAATGCCAGTGGCGAAAAGCCGACAGTCGGTGAGAGTGTGCAATTTGGACAACCTGTTATTGAGATGGCTGTGATAGAAGACATGCAGGTGAAAGCGCAAATTGATGAAGCTGACTTTGGCCGTATTGCCCTTAATCAACATGTTAAAGTCACCATAGATGGTCCTGAGCCGCTAATTACTTCAGGTAAAATCACCACCATTGGCAGTGCTTTTCGCGAAAAGTCACCACAAGACAAACGCCGCATAGTCGATACCCTGATCACCTTAGATGACATTGATGCTGGAATTATGCGTCCAGGCTTAACAGCTCGGGTAGAAATCGCCACAGATAAAATTGAAAATGTTTTAGTTGTGCCTATCTCGGCCTTACACAATGAGCAGTCAAGTGGCGAGCGAGCCAGCGCTTATGTGATAGAAAAAGGCGGCGATAAACTGCCTGTTCAAGTCGGTAATATCAGTAATGGTTTTGCTGTGATCACAGAGGGGGTAAAACAAGGAGATGAGGTACGTCTATGAAATATTTAGCGATAGTGATCAGTGCATTACTACTAACGGCTTGTTCAGAACCGGCAGAAGTTGATGCACAATTAACATATACGGTCCAGACTGCGCAATTTAAGAACTATGTTGAAGCAAAAGGTGAGTTAATCGCAGCAACAGAAACTGTGATCAGTACTCCCGCTTCATCTCGTGGTCCACAAACGCTCGCATGGTTAATGCCTGAATATTCGCAAGTAAAAAAGGGTGAAGTGGTAGCGCGATTTGACGGTCGTGTTATGAGTAAGCAAAAGCGCGAAAGTGAATTTTCAAACGACAAGGTCTCACAAGACTTATCTGGCAAAAATACTGAGATTGACACAAGAAGAAAGCATTTGGGGTACGACATTGATATTGTAGAAGAAGAAAAGCAATTTGCTGAAACCTTCTCAATTGATGATGTTCGCATCATCTCTAAACTCGATATCTTAGAGCAGGCGCAAAAGGTAGATTACCTAAATGCCAAAACAGACTATTTTAATTGGCAATCAGAACAATTTAATAGCAGTGCCCAAGGTGAGTTGGACCTCTTAAATATGCAAAGTCAGCAGCACCAAAGCAAAATTGATATGCTCAATGGCAATTTGTCGTCATTAGAAGTTGTTGCCCCTCACGATGGTTTGTTAACGCACAGTGTAAACTGGCGCGGCGAAAAACCAAGGGCCGGGCAAACACTTTGGCCGGGCCAGAAAATAGCGGGTTTACCAGATATTTCTGTGATGCAAATTAAGCTATTCGTAAAAGAGCGTGAAGCTATTAACTTGCAGCAAGGCCAAACACTGGAGTTTTCTTTGATCTCAGATCCGAGCAAAACTTTTACAGGTAAAGTGACCAAGCTTGCGCCATTTCCGAAATCAATCAAACGCCAAGACCCGCAAAAATACTATGAGCTGACCGCCAGTATTGATGAGCAAGGTGCACATTTGCGACCAGGTCTAAAAGTCACGGCAAATATCATTGCCAACCAAGCAGCCGAAAAACTGGTTGTGCCTAAGTTTAGTGTATTTGCCGATGAAGACGGTGCGTATGTGCAACTTAAAACGGCGTCGGGTTATAGCAAAACCCCTGTGAGTTTGGGGCAAAGCAACTTAAGCCATGTTGAAATTACTCAAGGCCTCTCAGAGGGAGATGTGATTGCGTTGGTCGATAAGGAGGGCAAATTATGAATCTAGTGGGCTTATTTAAAGATGCGGTAGTACAGTTACAGCAGCATAAATTACGCACCTTTTTGACACTGCTTGGCATGATTTTCGGGGTAGGTGCGGTAATCGCCATGCTAAATATTGGCGAGGGCGCTCAACGCGAAGCATTGAAAATGATCGACTCTATGGGCCTTAATAACGTCATTGTTGAAGCCAAAGACTTTGAAGAAGAAGAGCTGAGAGAGCAACGTAAACACTCAGATGGTCTGTCGCTCAATGATGGTAAAGTCGCCGTTGAAGCCCTGCCATTTATCACTGATTTTGCCGCAGAGAAAGTAGTCGAAACCTACCATGTATTCAGTGAATACGCTAAGTTCGAAGGCCAAGCCGTGGGGGTCAGTGAAAACTACTTCAAGCTGGCGCATTTCGATTTAAGTGCAGGGCGTTTGCTAAACGAACAAGACGGACAACACTTTTCACAAGTGGCGCTGCTCGGTGCCAATACCGCTAAAACCTTGTTTCCACTTGGAGATGCAGTAGGCAAGTCAGTGAAAATTAATCATCTGTGGTTTGAAGTCGTAGGCATTTTAGAAGCCTCTTTTTTGAAAAAGAAAGAGTTTCAAGGGGTAAAGCTAGGTGACGAACAAAACCAGATTTTTATCCCGTTAAAAACAGCCATTCACCGCTTTAAAAGTGAATTACTCGACCCGGAAATATCGCGTATTAAGCTGGCAACTGAGCCGGGCTTTAGCCCCGTGATGGCCGCGCAAGCCATTGATGCTTTGGTCAAGGGTCGTCATAACGACATTGATGATTACAAGCTGATTGTGCCTGCTGCGTTATTAGCCCAGCAAAAACAAACCCAGCAAATTTTCAATATTGTGATGTCGTGTGTGGCAGGCATTTCACTACTGGTGGGCGGTATCGGTATCATGAATATCATGCTGGCAACAGTGTTAGAGCGCACCAAAGAAATTGGTTTACTGCGCGCCATTGGCGCCACGCAAAAAGACATTCAAGTTCAATTCATTACTGAGAGTTTTACTATCTCAATCTTAGGTGGCTTGCTTGGTGTGTTTTTCGGTATCGCTTTATCTGAGTTGATCGCCTTCTATTCAGAATGGGCGGTATCTTGGTCGCTCAGCGCCATTGTTTTATCGTTCAGCATCTGTGCGCTGGTGGGTTTGACATTTGGTGTTTACCCAGCGATTAAAGCGTCAAAACTTGATCCGATAGAAGCACTGCAGAGTGATTGATTTTAGGTGGAGTAAGCGAGTTAGAAGGGATGAGTTAGCGAGCTGAAAGCGACAAGCTTAAAGTTAAAAGCGGTAAGCTTTAAGCTAAAGTGTAAAAACGCAGGTGCAGAGATATACCTGCGTTTTTTAAGCATATTTATAGCTTATCGGAATTATTTTAATACTTCAAAATACGCTAATTATTGTAGGCGCTGATTTATCCTGCGCATGAAAGCACGATGTAAAATCGCGCCTACAAGGTTACCAACAACGAATTTGTTGTATGGAAGTTCTAAAGTCTCAGAACCAACCAATCCTTTAGCGCTGGTTTATCCTGCGCAAAAAGCGCGATTTGAAATCGCGCTTACAGCAATCACCTGTTTAGTTTTTTGAATGTAGGTCGTCGTTTACGGCGACAAAGTTTTTATGCTCCGGTAGCACCGACTTTATGTCGGGTATTTTATGTCGCCATGGTTTGAATATCTTGTCGGGCTGAAGCCCGACCTACAACATGAACTTACCTAAAATCTCAGAACTAACCAACCCTGCAGACGCTGGTTTATCCTGCGTAAAAAAGCGCGATATAAAATCGCGCCTACAGCAATCACCTATTTAGTTTTTTGAATGTAGGTCGTCGTTTACGGCGACAAAGTTTTTATGCTCCGTTCACACCGACTTTATGTGGGGGATTTTATGTCGCCATGGTTTGAATATTTTGTCGGGCTGAAGCCCGACCTACAACACGAACTTACCTAAAACCCTAGAACTAACAAATCCTGTAGGCGCTGGTTTACCCTGCGCATAAAAGCGCGATGTAAAATCGCGCCTACATTATCTATAGCAACCAACATAGCGAATGTATGGGGATGTTCTATAAGGCTGAGCTAACAGCTCACTGTAGGCGCTGGTTTACCCTGCGCAAAAAAAAGCGCGATATAAAATCGCGCTTACTTTTCAAGTCAAAAATTGTTTTGCAGTCAGTGGCGGTACTTCACACATACCGCGCTCTGACATTCACATTTTTAAACCTTAAACTCTCTCACTAAATCACTTAACTCTTGCGACATAACACTGAGCTGTTGGCTTGCAGCATGGGTGTGTTCAGCACCGGTTTCTGTTTGCTCAGAAACCGCAGCGATGCTAGCCATGTTATCTGCAATGACTGCGATGTTATCAGACTGCAATTGCGCGGCGGCGGCAATCTCAGCGTTTGAAAGCTGGATAGCCTGCATCGCGCCATCTACTTGCTGTAACGTCTCATTACACTGCTTACTGATCAACAAGCCTTCATTGGCAGACTGTTTACACAGCACCATTTCATCAACAGTGGCTTTTACCCCTGTGTGAAGTTGGTTAATAATAGCCTGAATATCTTCTGTTGATTGCTGGGTACGCATTGCAAGCGTTCTAACTTCATCAGCTACAACGGCAAAGCCTCGGCCTTGTTCTCCTGCTCGAGCAGCTTCAATCGCGGCGTTGAGGGCAAGTAGATTGGTTTGCTCAGCTACCTTTTGGATCACATCAAGTACTTCGGTGATTTTATCTGAGCTATTTTGTAGCTCCTTCACCGCATGCTCTGCGCTATCTACTCGTTCAGCCACTTCATTGATTGAGACAGCGTTGTCATTAATGTGCTTTAAACTCTGAGCTGTTAACTGTCCAGCATGTTCTACGTTATCAAGGGCACTTTGTGTTTGTTGAAATACTTCTTGGGCAGACTCGTTTAAGTGGCTAACTTTGTCTTGCACTGACGCAGTTTCTTGATGCTGTTCAACAATGCCGGTTTTAATTTGTTGTGTTACCACAGATAACTCTTCGGCTTGAGACGCTAACGACATGGTATTCTCGTTAATGTTGTCTAGCACATGTCTAAACTGGGCATTACTTTCATTAAAGGCGCGTCCCATTTCAGATAACTCATCATTACCTTGATGCTTTAGCTGAATCGTCAGATCTTTCTCATTTGCAACTTGAGTCATGGTGCGAGTCAGTTTATTCAATGGCTTTGTGATATTACGTGCCACATATTGCGAAACAATCAGTAATATTGCGATGTAAACCAACATTTCAATAAGAATGCTACTCAAGGTCTGGTAGTAGGTCTCTTGAATATCAGTTAGGTAAATCCCCGTGCCAATTACCCAATTCCAATGTGCCTGTTTTTGTACATACGATACCTTCTCTTCTTGTTCAGTTGACCCTGGCTTTGGCCATTGGTACGTAACAAAGCCTTGACCATATTGTTCAGCAGTATCAACAAATTGTGTAAAAGCATTACGAATAAATGGTTTTACATGTGTTGTCATTGATTGGTTGTTAAGTGCGGGTTTAATCGGGTGAGCAACCATGTCACCTCGGTTGTCGAATACAAAAAAGTAGCCTGACTCACCGAAACGGGTGTTATTGATCAAATACTTTGCTTGTGCTTGCTTTTGCTCAGTGGTTAGGTTGGCTGACTTGGCAATGGCATTCAATTGAGAGCTAACAGATTCCACAAGGCCAATCGCCTTTGTTTGTCTTTCAGCTGTCATTGTGTCTTTCAGTTTGTTTGCAGCAGAGAGTTGGATCCCCACTATAATTGCGATAGAGATAGCAATAGAGATTCGCAGCTTATTGGCAACTTTTACTTTGCCAAGCAGGCGGTTGATGTTCAAAACAATGACCTCACATTTTGTATGTATATTGTTAATGAAATGGCTGAGGGTGGGGAGTTTACCCTAAAAAGGTGCAATAATGAGATTTATTTTTATTAATGAGTTATTACTTTTTGGATCTTTATATGCAAAAACCTGATTAAACATCAGTTTTTTATTATTCAGTTAATGTAAATGAAAGTGAAAATTAGTAATGGTTTTAGATTAGAAAGGTAAGAGAGGCATAAACCAAGTTCTGATCTATGCCTCTTTTTATCTTATAAATGGGCTTTAAACCAGTTCACAATCTCAGCATCGGCTTGCGATTTAGAGCGTTCTAAAAAGTGATTGTCTTCAGGATAAAGCACTAACTTGTGCGGTACTTTATGCTTTTTGAGTGCGGCTGCTAAATTCTCAGAGTGAGTAGCTGATACGCGCTTATCTTTTCCACCATGGATCAGCAAAATTGGTCTGTCTTTTGGCAGGGTATCTACCCAACTTAACACTGAGCGCTTGGCCAGTTCTTGGTCTTTATTTTGTGCATAATTTGGAATTCGGTTTTTATAGACTTTTTCCATATTGGCACGTATCTCAAGACCTGCTTTTAAATCGGCGCTACCGGCAATGGTCGCAATGGCTTTGATTTTTGAAGTTTGCTTAGCGGCCAAATGTGTTTGCATACCGCCTCGACTCGCGCCAAACATACCAATTCTATTGGTATCTGCACCGTTTACATAAGGTATTAAATCTAGCAGAGCTAATACATCGTTAACGTCTTCTCCGCCAAATTGGTCAAGGTTATCATCTTTGCTGAAAGTGCCTCGATATTGTGAGCCAATGATCACAAACCCGTGTTCGGCAATTGGAAATAGGTTCGCCATCATTGCGCCAAATACCACACTCCCAAAGTTACCATTACCCCCTCGGTTATAAATTAAGGTTGGTAAAAGTTGCACTGAACCTTTCGGTTTGATGACATAACCCCAGACATCATTACCGTCGACCTTGTATTTAAAGTTTGTGCAATCTAGCTTCTCTTTGAAAGCATTAAACTGTTTTTCACCAAAGCGGTCATCAAACACTTTCATGCGTTGAGCGATTTTCTGAGGCTCAGTCACCCTTCTTTTGATTTTATTTTCGATCATGCCACGCCAAATACCATAAGTTTCAAAGCGACCGCTAAAGCAACTTTTTTGTTGTTCCACTTGTTGGTTGTTAATTGTTGGAGCTGCAAGTGCGCTTAAAGAGGAAAGTAGGGCTGCAGTTAAAATAAGAGGTTTAAGCATTGAACATCCGTTTATTCTTGTTTGTACCTAAAATATCTTTTGATAACGGCTCAAGTCAATGAAAAACATGGTTTAGTTTAGATTATTGCTTCACCCAATTCATATATTGTTCGTCGGCTAGAGACAAAAGTGCATGGTCTTCTGATGTGTCACCATAGGCGTAAATACGTTTAAATTGGTCGAGATTAAACATTGATTTTACCCTCTCAGCCTTAATGTGATTGCTCACATCTCCGTTTAGATAAAGCCCTGTAAATTTGCCATTTTTAGTTGCAAGCTCACTACAAATTAGCCCGATACCAAGTGACTTACACCAAGGCTCTAAGTACAGGTTTAAAGAAGCTGACACAACAACAACGGTATCACCTTGTTGTAAGTGCCATTGCAAACGCTCAATGGCTTGTTTGCGAAGGTGTTTGGGGATCACCGTAAGCGCGTATTCTTCTCCAATAGGGTACAGGAAGCGGATGGGTTTGTTTTTATAAGCAACAAAGCTTGCTAACTTTCGCAAAGTTGGCGCTGGGAAAAGGCCTAGTTTATAAAATCCATATAGAGGAAGTAATGTCAGCCTAATTAACAAAGCCCGCTTTTTTGTCGCTGAAAATTTTAAGAATTTAGTGAACATATCGGCATCGGTTAAGGTGCCATCAAAATCAAAAAGGGCTAAGTTCTTATTACTCAACTTGTCAGTCATATGGGCTTAACCATGCAAATGAGCCTGCAAGTGCGGCTCTAGTTGCTTTATTAGGTTGGTGACCTTGGTTGATTGAATATCTAAAAACAGCCAGCCATCAGTTCCCATGATCTCTAGCTGCGATATTGCCAGGGCTTTTTGATCTGAAGCTTCTCCAGACACTCTAAAAATACCTAACGGCGTATGTATGCGACTAATTTCAAAAGATTGCTTCATTATTGATTATCAATAAAAAGAGATTACTAGAGAGAACACGCTCAACCATGCCAGCTGCGTGCCATAAGAAATACGCTGATATAGCCCGACTTTTTGTTTTTGAACATAGGCCTTTTTCATCAATATAAGAGTATAAATAGTAGCGATAAGGCTCATGATCGAAAAAGCTTTAAACGCGAAACTGTTAATGGCAGATAGCGGCGCGATTAGCATGAATATGGGGGCTAGCAACAGTGAAAGCAACATAAATAACCCCGCCCACGAATGGATGTTACAGTCACGACTCGGCGCTTTGGTGTATGGATCTGAATCCATCGGAAAGAAGCCCGCTACCCAAGTGCCTAGACCATGCACGACAATACATAACCCAGTCAGTTGTAGCCATATATTTGACTCTAAGTTAAATACATAGACTCCAAAGAGGCAAAACAGTACACCGAGCGGGTAGTTATTGATAAGCGGAGAAAACCTTTGTGTTGGGCTACCAGCGGCACCTAATTCGCTACAAAACTGCTCGCTATGATTGTAGTTTGGGTAAAGCTTTGCAGCATAAAACACACCTAAAACTAACCAAATTGACGCGATTAACCCCATTAAAGACATGACTTGTTCAAGCATCTGATAACTTTCCTTAATTCATCTTTTACTCGAAGCTTATTGTTTCATTACAGCATGAGATTGTCTAACCATTCGACGAACATATGGTTGTGTCTAGTGGTGTTCTTTTGCTTGTTTTCGATGTAATAACAAAAGTCAGAATCGATAGCTTGGGTATTTAACTCTGCAAGTAACCCCGCTTGTCGGTAGCCTTGAGTGAGCGTGTTAGAGCAAAACACATAGGCGTTTTCGAGCATGGCTTGTTGAATACCAAACAGCTCTTGATCGAAATACTTAACGACAACGTGTTTGTCTTGCAATGCATTAAGGGCAAGCCAGTCTTTAAGAGGGGCTTTTGGTAAAGCGTTGTTTTTCCACTTGGTAGTGTAAATGGTCACACTATCATTGTTGCTGAATTTATCTGCGACATGCGGTGCACTAAACAAATTAAATTGCTCGCACTTGATGATATCTGCTTGGTTTTGTTGCTCACTTATTCCAAACCGAACGGGTAAGGTGAAGTTATCTGTTGTAAGTTGCTCACCACTGGTGATATTGACAGTTATCTCAGGGTATTGCTGATAAAAGTGGTGTAGTGCTGGAATAAGCACTAATGCGGCGAAGGAAGAGGTGGTTGCGACGTTGATCAATTTGTCTTTCGCCGTCACTTTATCAATACCAGCTTGTATGATGCTAAAGCCTTGGTTTGTGGCTTCTGCCAATTGTCTTCCTGCAGCTGTGAGCGTGACTTTTCTTGTTTCACGAGTAAACAAGTTCACATTGAGTCGTTGCTCAAGGTTATTTATGTGGTGAGAAACAGCTGTGGGTGAAATTGCCAGCTCTGTGGCTGCTGCTTTAAAACTCCCCAGTCTTGCTGCTGACTCAAATGCTTTTAGTGCGGGTAATGAAACATTCATAGCGCTATCGTTAACTTAAAAAAGCAAGATAGATAAGTTTAACTCATCTGTAAATGTTTTTTACTCGTTTGTTTAAGTATCAAAAAGTGACAAAAATGACACTCTAATTAAACCAATGAGGTATTAAAAAATGTGTGTTGTATTACATATAGATGCAAGCGTAAGAGCGGTTTCTAACGACAATCCTGATCATGATTCTATTTCTAAAAAGCTGGCAAGACTATTTATCTCCGAGCTGAAAAAGCAAACTCACATAGATGAGTATATGTATCGAGATATCGGAGTGACCCCTCCGCAGTTTATTACGCAAGATTGGATTGGTGCGGTGTTTACACCAAAGGCCAAAAGAATGGCACAGCAACAGCAAATCTTGGCTCAGTCTGATGCGTATATTGCTGAGCTTGCAAAAGCGGATCTGATTGTAATGTCATCGCCCATGTACAACTATGGTATGCCTGCACAGCTCAAGGCGTGGTTTGATCAAATCATTCGTATTAATGAAACCTTTGACTTTGACTTAACCCGTGGCGATAAGCCTTTAGCGCCGTTAATGTCGGGTAAGACTTTGGTTATTATTACTTCAAGTGGTGAATTTGGTTTTGAAAAAGGCGGTATCAACGAAGTGCATAGCCATTTAGTGCCGCATCTTCGCACTTTGAGTAAATATTTGGGGGTTGATCGGATTTACGAAGTCGCCTCTGAATATCAAGAATTTGCAGACGAACGACATAAAAATTCAATGAACATGGCAGAGCAGAAATTAAGCGCTATTGCCAGCGTTTTATCTGAGAAGAAAAGTGTGAATTTAAATTGATTTCAGCTCTAGGTAACTAGCTTTTAGTTACCTAGCTTCCTAGTTACCTAGTCTTCTAGCCCAATTACCGTTATGTTCAGCTAGGCAGTTCTCTTCCGAGTCGTAACTGACCACTTTAGCCACTGACTTTATTTTTAACTTCATCATATTTAACTCTTTGCTGATAAGATTGAGTAAATATGCATTCTGTGACGAGTTTAAGTAGTCATTCAATTGTTCGTTGGTATCAAACACACAGGTGATCTTTAAGCTATTTGGAAAATCTGAGTAGTTAGCTTGGTGAGTTAGCCACTGGAACCCTTCGATATCTTTGAGGGCGGCATCACATACTTGAGTAAGCGATTCTCTGAGTTGATTGTCTATTTTTTTGTCGGACTTACGCATAGAAAAATACCTGAACTGATCTATCACATTGATTGACTTAGGCGGGCAGTATACAGGGCTAAAAGCCATTTGAAATCGAATTATATAGGCAAAGCTGATCATAGGTTTTATCTCATTGTTGTAACCTCATCCTGTGGCTGTGAAAAATGGCAAAGCCAGAGTATGCTCGATGTAATGGCATTACCCTGGCAGTTAGAATTTAAAGTAGTTTTGCATCAGTTGTACCCTAAAATACAAGCTTCTTCGCGAGATGCTTCATGCTTTTCACCCATAAATTGCTCGTTTAAATCATGCAACTTGCACTCTTGCTTAGACATCATCTCAAGCACTTGTTTGCGATAATCGTGTGAGCTATTGAAAAGCTGTGCATTTAATTCAGGAAATAATTCTTTAAGGTTTTGATAAGTAGTTAGCGTATACATGGTGGCTTCCTCTTTAACTTCATCTTTAATTTACTCACTTTAGATAAAGCAGAGGCTGTGCCAATTATAAGTTATTGATTTTTAGTTAAACGAAACTTTTATATTTCGTTTTGAAACCTAAATTGCAATTTGCGAATTAATTTGAGAGTTTTTTTGAAGTGCTGGTGGCAAGAGTACAGTGAGTAATATACACACCAATGTGTTCACCTTTATAGTGATGGTTAAAGTTGTTGATATAGCTGATATGTGTTTCGAACCCATGCATAGTCAAAGCACTGGCTAACTCTTCAATGACAGTGAAATCTTGAACTAACTTAGGCACAAGTATCGAATTATGAAGCATGCCATTTGGCAACTCAGCGTCAGATTTGACCACAGTTACCTGTTTAATCTCCTGTAAGGCAGAGTAAATCTTTGTGAGTTCATCTGGTGAACACCAAGGTGCAATGACATGTACTTTGCTTTTGGCTGCACAGCCTAACAAATAGGTGCTTGCTAGGCCTGAAATCGCTAGTACAAGAAAAGATTTAAACCTTAAAACGGCCATGGCTCTACTTTTTTACAAAATGAAAATTACCGCTTGCTGTTTTTGATTTCAGTTTCAACGATGATGACTTCAGTGTCGCCGATGTTTTTAACATTGTGTGTGCCGCCAGGCATATACAGAGTTTGGCCATCTTTTACCGTAATAATACGGTCAGGCTTGCTGGTATCTTCAGGTGTGATGGCAAGTACGCCACCTTTGACAAAATACACAACGCGGTTTGCATAAACATGAGTATGAACACCAGATTCACTGCCCGCAGGGTAAGTAGCTCTAATTACTTCAACGTCTGTGTTATCGAGTAAAATTTCTTTTTTCGCTTTGATGGCTGCAAAGCTCGAAGTACTAAAGATGAGCAGCGCAGTTAGAAGTGTGTATTTCATCATGTTGATATCGTTGTTGTTTTAAGTTGTTAAATACTATGACGCATTTTAAATGTATTGCAAAGCGCGATATAAAATCGCGCCTACAGGGAGTGAATTTGTGCGGTCTCAACTGTGGCTGTAGGCGTGGGTTTACCCCACGCACAACATAGTTATTGCCACATCAGTTGTCGAATACCATTCACATACTTTGAATGACGGGACTGACGAAGCGGGCAGGTTGCGAGTAAACGGCTTAGCTCTTTCTCAAATTCAGCATCAGCTTTTAGCTCAAGCAATACATAATCTCCAAGCGGCACACTTCTATTCAGGTTTGCATTAGCTTTATATCTTTGGTCATAGACGCAAATGTTTTTATCAAATGTAGCCCTAATTTTCTGGCAGTTCGAAATAAAATATTGGCGTGTATAGCGGCAGATAAGCACGGGCGTGTGCTCAACGCCCCAAAGCAATTGTCCTTGCTCAGGCAGTTTGTCAAAGCTGAGTTTTAGTGCTTTGACCCAGCTAAATTCAGGGTCATCAAAATCAAATTGGGTATCGAAAGTGACCTTGTAACCTTTCCCCCCCTGACGATGTTTAAACTCCAGTTTGGCTTTATTGGCATCATCGAGTTGGTTGTACCAACGAATGCGCACTTTCTTGCGAACACTGATCCCACTGAGGTTTTCTTCATAGCGCTCTAAATGAGGAGTATCCAAATATAAGCTGTTTACATCTCGGTCAGGGAAGTGCGGCTTAAACCATAAAGCATGGGTCATTAGCCATATTCTAACTTCTTCTAAACGGTTAAGCGGAATAGGGATCTTAACCTCGAAACGATAATTTGGTGTGTTATCTGTATTCATCTTGGTTTATCCGATTTCATAATTGTTCTGTAAAGGCCCTTTACATCGAGGTCTTGGCTATCTATTGCAGTACCATTAATGGTAAGTACGCTGCCAGTTTCGACGGTGATTTTATTTTCACATTGTGCATCTAAGCAGTTAAATTCACTGACATCTAAAATTGCACCACCAAAAATTGGCTTTTTCGAATAGCTCATAAGGGCGTGATGTTTAACGTTTTCAGCCGTGATATTGGTTGCTGTGATCTTGGTATCATCTTTGGCAACTAGGCCGAAATTAACGTTATTAAAGCGGGCAGTATTAACGATTAAATGGCTTCGTTCACCACCCGATATGGCTTTGTCTCGTACACCATTGAATGACACATTATTGAGCGTAAGTTTTGAACCACTGACATCAATACCGTCTCCGCCAGAGCGAAAACCTATGCTTCTAAACTCACTGTCATTGACGGTGCCCATGCAAAAGTCACAGTCAAAGGCATCAGACAACGCATTGGTGATCAACATGCGATTAATTTCGATATCGCCATTAATGATATTTAAGCCATCTTCTGATTGGTTTTCACTAATGTGAATGTCTTCAAGTAACACTGGCGTTTTAACAAAGTAGGTCGCGCCGCGTGGTTGCCATAAGCCCAGCTTCGGGTTGCTTGAATAGCTAATGTTGAGGTGTCTAACAACCGATTTAGGACTGTACTCGTTTGAGAACACGCTGAGCCCCGACCATTTTCGGTTACTGACTTGTTTGGTTAATGACGCTGGGTTATCCGCAGTGCCTTTCACTGTTAAGTGACCGAACACCATCAAGCCCGCTTTGGTAGCGAACTCTAAGTGAGCGCCTGCAGGCAAAACTAATTCAGTGTTATCAGGGGTCACCAAAAAGTCGTTAATTTGCCAAGTCCCCGGTTTTACATACCAATGCCCTTCATTGACTTCAATAAACGGGTATTGGCTCATTAATGAAGCGTTTAAAGGTTGTGGGCGAGGAATAAAGTGCAGTGGCGCGATGTCTTTTTTAAATTGAAACGTTGCAATTTTCTTGCTCGCTAAAGCAGCACGTAAATCAACTGCGATAATGTCAGCAGGTAAGTTAATGTTGAGTGTCTCACCAGGGGTCAATACCCGAGGAAAGTCCGCGTTAACCTCTTCGAGCTCAGAGCGATCTTCATAGCGATTAAGACCGGTGATACTTTTTAAGTGCAGTGGTTCTTTATCGTTGTTGACGAGCTTTAATACGCCAGTTCCAGATCTAGAATTAAAGCGCGCTAAGATATCCCAATTGGCGTGACCTGCGTAATCTTGCATATGTTGATGCAGGCTCGGATCAAACTGACCAATATTTTGGCAACCAGCACCTTGGTAATCACTTTGCCAGCACATGACTTGGGTTTTCATAACCGTTAAATCAAAAGGCGCCAATAACGGGCTGTCGCCATGTAATTTGTTCAGTAGTGTTTGCTCATAGGCTTGTAATTCAGGGATTAAATTTTGATTAATACGTTCAATTAAGGTTTGCTTAGCCACATCATAATGAGAGCGAATAATAGGATCATCTAACATGGCTGTTGACAATACAAAGTCGTGGCTAGGTGGTGTCATCAACCAATTGTGTTTAGCTGGTGTAACCGCTACATCACTTTGGATAGGTTCAAATTTGGCTAAATGCGGATTGTAATACCAGCGCCAGTTATTCCATGTGAGTGCATGCCATGCCCCCCATAGGTCAACCGTAGCTAAGTATTGGCCCATTTTTTTAGCATCAAATACATCACTGGCAGGGCGCTTTTTATTTAAAAAGTCATCCAGCAGCGCAAGTGCAATTTGTCTTTGTTGGCTCAGAGCTGGGTTGCCGAGAATGGTGCCGCGTTGCAGCTCTCGAGGTTTAAGCACGCGCGTGATCTCACCGGCACTATTTTGAGTTTGTTCATGTATATCGAGTCGAGCTATTAATCCTTCGGTACGATCATTCACAGCAAGTAATGATTGGCTAAAGGCTTGCTCTACAAACATGGTGCCCCAATCGACGCCGTTAAGTACGACGCGAACTGGAATGTTTTTAGGCGCAATAATATCAAAGTTAGCCAGCTCCATCGTTTTGCTGAATAAACTCGGGCCTTGATGAATGCGCACATTAGGGGCTACTAAAGCAAATTTTCGAGATTCAAATAAGGCTTTTTTCTTTTTTAGCTCAAAGCGCAATGACCAACGAGTGTCGTTGCTAACATGATCAAGCATGTCACCTTGAAGACGCACTTTGGCAAAGTACTTTTGTTGGTTTAAATAAAGGGTGGCATTCACTTGATTGCGCTGCTCGGCAATGATGCCGTTTTTAAGCGCATTGTTTCTATCTTGTTCAAGTTTGAGCCAGTCCTGATATTTAATATCAACTTTGATAACAGGCAAGTCTTTATCGGCAGTCAGTAGGCGCTTTGGTGCAAGGCTGATGTCTTGCACCAATTGCATGAATTTGCTTTTACCATCTTCGTAGTGGGCAACATAGCCGCTATGGATCAGGGCTATTTTTACTGCATTCACTGAGGGTATTAACAGTAATATAAGAATTAACACGCCCAGCATAAACGCCTTGCGTTCGGGTGGGGTGTAGGCGGCTTTAGGCGTATCGAGTCTCATAACTACACTCCCGCAATATTGTGTTGCTCAAGCAGTGAAATGTTGATCCCTTGGTACTTTTGCTTCAATGCATGCATGAATTCATCGATTTGTTTGGCTTCTTTGATTGAGATAAAGAAAGCGGCATCGAAGTGTTGCTCACCAGTATCAAAGCGGCGTAATTCAAGGCGATCAACATATTGCTCTAGAATGTTTTTTACATCCGAAATAGCAATGTTCACATCGGGGTCATCGCTGCGGTAGTTGAGCGATAGAAATAAGCCGTTCTCTTGCACATCTTTACTGTGACGCTTCTTAACCCAAGTCACTAACAATAGAGTCACAACACAGGCCACAATGGCTGCAAGGGTTTGTCCTGCACCTAGAGCAACGGCGACACCTATATTTAAGAATAAATAAACAAGCTCTTCAGGCTCTTTGATTGGTGTTCTGAAACGCACAATCGATAATGCACCCACTAAACCAAGCGCTAAAGCAAGCGATGCTTTGACCACAGTGATGATCAAAATAACCGTGAGCATAAGCAGCGGGAAAAGACGAGAGAAGTCTTGGCGATTACAAAATGCACTGGCGTACTTTCTAAAATGGTAGCCAATTAAACTCGCCATAATAAAGCCCATCAGCAAGTTCAAAATCAAAGCACCAAGTTGCACGCTGGCATAAGGGAAAAACATCGAGCGGATGTCTTTAGGTAAAAACGCAATTAAGAGGGGGTCGACAGTTTCCATAATCATTCCTGCATATTTTTAAGGCTAAAATACTGAAATTAATAATTTAATTTTGAGTTTCTTAGTCCTTTAAATGACAGCTGATTAATTCAGATATTAAGCCTGTTAAGTTGAAAGTTGTGATAGGAGTTGCAAACTCTGTGCGAGAACTTTTTTGGTATGAAAATTGAGCGTTAGTTTTTATTGAATAGGCACAAATGAGATATGGACCATGATGTTACTGAAAACGGCGCCATTATTGGTTTTACTGAGCTTAACAGCGGGTTGTAAATATGAACCTACGGCTGAAAATAAACCAACGACAGCGAATAATACGACTTCAAGCTCATCGGGAAATTCGCAAAATGCAAATACAACTGCACCCTTAGCGCGAATTGAAATTGCAAAATGCGACGGCGAATGCACCTGTGATGAAATTGTGTCGCCTTATAACGATACCGGCGTGACGTTCGCGGGGGATTATCCTGACACTAACTTACCGCAATGTGATTTACAGTCGGGGTTCAACCAAGACTGCACTACGGGCAGAGATACACAAACTAATTTACTGAAAGTCGGGGCGGGTGATGCGAGCTTTGATTACACCAAGCTAGATGCGCAAGGTCAGCCGTTAGCGGCTGATGCCGAGCAATGGCAATGTGTGCTTGATAATGTCACTGGCTTAATTTGGGAAGTTAAGGGCCCTGAAGGCTCTGGTTTACCTCAAGACAGCAGCTTTTCTTATTCTTGGTTTGATGAAAACTTACCAGACTACTCAACCGCAGATAATGGTGTGTGCGATGACGACTGCGACACGCAAAGTTATCTTGAAAAGCTCAATGCTAAAAAATACTGCGGTTTTGATGATTGGCGACTGCCTAACAAAATCGAGCTACAAGATTTGGTGCATTATGGGCGCTCTCAACCGAGTATCGATTCAGATTACTTTCCTAATACCAAACTGGGATTTTACTGGACTCAAAATATAGATACAGATGATACAAACAGCATTTGGTCTGTGGGATTTGGTACTGGCCGGGTTGCCGGAGGATTAAGTTTAGAGCCCAAATTCATCAGAGCAGTGCGTGGTAAGCAAAACCTCTATGAAAAAGGAGGTGTAGTCAGTGAGGCCGAAAAGCTTATTTCGAATAGGCAAGTATTTGCTGGTAACCAACGTTGCAATGAACGTGTGAGTTTTTCTGCGCCCTCTACAAGATACCTTCAAGACGAACAAGGCAATATTGTTGACAAGCAAACAGGCTTGATATGGAAACGATGTGTAGCAGGGCTTTCAGGTGATGAATGTAAAGAGGGCAATGCTGAACAACTAGATTGGCAGCAAGCCTATGAATATGTTGCTAAACTCAATGACGAAGATTCTGGAGCGAATTGGCGTTTACCGAGTATTAAAGAGTTACAGGCCAATAATGAGTTAGCTTGCGAAGAGCCAGCACTGAACCCTTTTGTATTTCCCAATGTGCCTATGGGGCAAGTTTGGAGTGGTACACCGCATAATAAATTTGAAGACAGTAGTTACAATTACGAATATAGAAATAGCATTATTTTTTACAACGCCCGCACCGTTAAGCACTTTGTGCATGCCGTAAAGAGCTGTGCTGCGAATACCAAATAGAAGGAGAGCAGTATGAAATACGCTAAACATGCTTTATTTGCTGGTGCCCTGTTGTTTAGTGGTGTAAGCAAAGCCGAAAACGTTAATTTTTATAATTATTCTTATGGCTTTAGTTATCAGGCTTTGAGTGTCAATGATATCAATGAAGGTACAGAGCTTGATATGCAAGTAGACGATATGGCCCATTCCATTGGTATTTATTACAAAGGAGAACCGCGCAGTTTTTACCAGTTCGCGATCGGTTTAGACTATGTGTACATTGAAGACGACAACCCGTTTAGTGAGGATGTAAAAAACGCCGTTACGGGCGAGAAGCTAAGTCGAGAATCGAGTGTGACGGGCACCTCAATTTATGGCGAATTGGGTTTGATTTTAAAAGATCATTTAGTCGAGAATCTCACCATAGGTGTACTTGGCGGGTATCGTTATAACAACATCAGCCGATCAATTTTCCGCTGTAGCAGCTGTGAAGAGCAAGAGCTCGATAATTTCAAAAGCTCGAGCTACATAAAGCCGTTTATTGAATACCAGTTCACCCGTCGTATTCATGTGCAGCTTGGCTATAGTCATTATTTTAATGATGAAGGCTTTGAAAATAGTATTGGCCTGCACATCAGCTTTATGTCGTTGTAGTAATTGAACTCAGAAGTCCTGGTATTAAGGCTTTATCGACGGCACGACTTGCTCGTAAGCAGAAATAATATGCGCCACATCGTTATTTTTGCCTTTTGCAATGCGTTGGTAGTGGCTGAGCGTTTGTTTTAAATATCGTTCTGCTGCGTCAAGTTGTACATCATTGTCAGCTTGCCAGATCTGCTCACCGACCGCTGAGACAGGCTGGTTGTTTGATTTAGATGACAGCAACATGACTTCGTAATAACGTTTGTTATCTTCAACTAAAGCCTCTTGCACTAAACCTAATTTCAGTTCATTAAGCTTGGCTCTTAGCGTGAATAGGTGATGCACGGGGCATACTAAGTAATCAATATCTAAGTTCGGATGTTGCGCATTAATGCTTGATATAAATTGCGTGGTTAAATCGCCACCCACGCCAGCAATAATCACTAAATGTCTGCCTTGATGATCTTGCAAAGGCAGATGAGACACATCTAAACAATGAACTTGCCAGTTATGTTCGTCATAAAATGCTTGTAGCTTGCTTTCGAGACTTAGCATCAGCTCAGGCACAATATCTACAAAATGTACGGTTTCATCGTTTTGCTTATCTAAAAGCGCAGCACCTAAATAGCCGTGATCACAACAGCAGTCCCAAATATGATCATAGTGAGGCGACACCATAGACTCGATTAATTTTAAGCGTTTGCTGAGTTTCAAAATTTGGTCCTGAGAGTATAAATATCACAAAACACGTTATTGTAAGGCGTTTAAAAATTTTGGCGAGCATCTAAATGATTTAGTGTTAAGGTGCTTATTCTCACACTGTAAGTACAACATAAACGTTTGCGAGATAATATGGAAATTCAGAGAGTTAATCACGAAGATTTAATCGCTATCACAAAATTAGTTGAAGCAGTCTCGAAAGTTGCTGTACTACCGCATTTTAATGAGCAAGGTCAGCAAGAATATATTGCACGTGTGCTACCCGATATCAAAACGACTTTCAACAACGATGACTTTGTTACTGTAAAAGCGGTAGCAAACGGCATCTTGCTAGGCTTTGCCGCAATGAGAGCCGGAAATTACCTCACGCATTTGTTTGTGTCGCATCAAGCGCAAGGACAAGGTATAGGGAAAAAGTTATTACAATACTTACTTGAGTCAACTGATGTGCAAGAGATAAAACTTCGTTCAGCAGTTAATGCCGTCGATTTTTATTTAAAACATGGTTTTGAAATAACCGAGCAAGAAGGTGAGTTTAATGGCATACGATTTGTGCCAATGTCATTGATAAGGTCAACATTGTAGTAAGTTGATGCATAAAAGGAGAAAACATGTCTGGTATTAAAGAGTTAGAGGCGCTTTTGCAAAGTATGTCACCTGAATTACAAGATGGGGAGTTTGTTTTTTGTACTGTAAAGAGCTCGCTTTCTGAGGTTGTGTCGTTGCAACCAATTGCGACCTTTATGGAGCAAGAAGGGCTTACTGTCATTGTTGAAAAGCGACTAGCAGAACAAGCAAACCTAGAATTTGATGGTGTGTTTAAACTCATCACTTTAACTGTGCACTCAAGCTTAGATGCCGTGGGCTTAACGGCTGCAGTTGCCACTAAACTAGCAGAACATGGTATTAGTGCGAACGTAGTTGCAGCGTTTTTTCACGACCATATTTTTGTGCAAACTGAAAAGGCAGAGCAGGCTTTGGCAGCACTAAAAGAATTTGCCAATGAATAAGGCTTTGCCATGAAACCTGAAGAAATAGGCAAAGCCTATGATCAAATAACAGAGCGTTGGGCCGAAGGCACTTTCAACATGTCTAACGGCATTTCACAGCATAAAAAAGCCATTGCGTTTACTCAAAACAGAGGAAAAGCACTGGATATTGGATGCGGTCGTACAGGGCGTTTTATTGAATTATTGTCTCAATCTGGCTTCGATGTTTCAGGGCTTGATGTCTCCCAAAAAATGCTCTCGCTTGCAAAACAGCGACATCCGCAAATCGCTTTTGTGCACGCTGACATATGCAGTTATGACTTACCCCATAAATATGACTTTATTACTGCATGGGACAGTATTTGGCATATTCCTCTAAATGAACAGCGTAATGTTATTACTAAAATCGTCGACAGTTTAAACACGGGTGGGGTGTTTATTTTTTCATTTGGTGGCACGGAGGCAGAAGGCGCACATACTAACTGCGCTATGGGTCCTGAGGTTTATTACTCTTCTTTAGGCACAAATGGCTTTGTGACGCTGTTAATGGAGTTGGGCTGTACCATTAAGCATCTGGAGTTTGATCAATATCCAGAGTTGCACATTTATATCATTGCCCAGAAATAAAAAGCCCAGAAATAAAAAACCTAGAAATAAAAGCCAAGAACAAAGAGACAGAATTGAGCTATAGATAAATAGGGTTGCTGCTTTAGACATTTTCTGAAAAAGTGAGTGTATAAAAAATATATCAACAGGAGCGCTCACCATGAAAACAATAGGCCTATTAGGTGGGATGAGTTGGGAGTCTACGGCAAGTTATTACAAGGCCTTGAATGAAGGCATCAAAGCTAAACTTGGTGGTTTGAACTCGGCAAAAATTTGCTTGTATAGTGTTAACTTTGACGAAATTGAACAGTTACAACATCAAGGTAAATGGACCGATACCGCAGTGATTCTCGCCGATGCCGCAAAGTCAGTAGAACGTGCAGGCGCAGATTTTTTGATGATCTGTACCAATACCATGCATAAAGTAGTGCCAGAAATAGAAGCACACATTAGCATTCCCATTCTTCATATTGCCGATGCGACAGCACAACGTTTAGTGCAAGATGGGGTTTCGAAAGTTGGTCTTTTAGGCACTCAATTCACAATGGAGCAGGACTTTTACAAAAGCCGTCTACAGGAAAAGTTTGATATTGAAGTTATTGTGCCTAACAAAGATGACCGCGAGATTATTCATAAGGTGATCTACGATGAATTATGCCGTGGGGTCATCAATCAAGCTTCTCAAGAGCAATACCTCAAAATTATCGCACGCCTTCATGAACAAGGTGCACAAGCGGTGATCTTAGGGTGTACTGAAATTGCTTTATTGGTTAATCAAGCGAGTACCTGCATTCCTTTGTACGACACCACCGAAATTCATGCCCAGCAAGGGGTTGAGTTTGCGTTAAAAGACACGCTTTAGGTGCTCAACTTTTAGAAACTTTAAACAAGGAGTGAATCGTGAGCTTCCCAGACTTGCAAACCGAGAGGTTGATTTTAAATCAACTCAATGAGCAAGATACTTCAGCGTTATTTGGTATTTTCTCTGATAATAAGGTGATTCAATATTACGATATTGATGCTTATCAAACAGAATCACAAGCGCAGCAATTAATTGAATTCTTTAATAAAAGATATTCAGAAAACTTAGGCGTTCGCTGGGCAATACGCCTCAAAGAAAATGGTCAACTGATCGGAACTTGTGGTTTTAATTCACTGAATGAAAAAATGAAGCATGCAGGTATAGGTTATGAACTTGCTGCTAATCAGTGGGGGTATGGATATGCGTCTGAAGCGATCAGTAAAATCATCGAACTGGCATTTTCGAGTACATCTCCATTTTGCGAGCTTTATAGAATTCAAGGCGATACTATGATTGGCAATGAAGCCTCCGAGGCGGTGTTAAAAAAGCTGGGTTTCAAAGAGGAAGGAGTTCGCCGAGCGAGTGGCTTTTGGAAAGGTGAATTTCATGATTTGAAGTGTTTTGGCTTAATCAAACCTGAGTTTAAGGCTCTATAGTCGTGCTTATTTGCCCTCAGTTTGCTCTATGTGAGTCAACATGAAACAAACAAAAGTCATAGCCCTGTGCGGTGTTTCTGGCGCTGGGAAAACCTCTGTCATTAAATGTCTCGCTGAAGAGTTTAATAGCCCGACCTTATTGTTCGACGATTTTGTGGAGCCGAATACTTACCCTGTAGATATGAAGACATGGCTACATCAAGGTGCGGATGTATCGCAAATACAGTCACCCAGATTTGTAAAAGCCCTCAGTGAATTAAAAGTACAATGTGGTTCGCCAATGATTTTTATCGAAGAACCCTTTGGGCGAGAGAGGGCTGAAATCGCCCATTTAATTGATTATGTGATCATGCTCGATATGCCTATGGAAGTGTGTTTATCAAGAGTGATTCAACGCCACCTCACTAACAGTAATGACCCAACAAAAAGCCTCAGCAACTATTTGCGAATATATGACGACCATTTGCGAGATGTTTATATAGCAGCAGCCAATCAAGTTCGTCAATCGAGCGACCTTATCATCACAAATGTTGGTACAATTGCGTCCATACAAAGC
The DNA here is from genome assembly GCF_056629255.1 of Pseudoalteromonas sp. NFXS53. NCBI lineage: Bacteria > Pseudomonadati > Pseudomonadota > Gammaproteobacteria > Alteromonadales > Pseudoalteromonadaceae > Pseudoalteromonas > Pseudoalteromonas sp. NFXS53. Next base: position 386,041 of record NZ_JBWVBR010000001.1, read on the forward strand.
TCAATATGCGATTGGTTGCATGACAACGGCAAGTGATCGTCATTTTAAAATAAGAGATAGCCATGAAAGTGTTAGTGACGGGCTCTGCGGGCAGAGTAGGACGTGCAATTTATATTAAGTTAATGCGTACGCATCAAGTTGTAGGCCTAGATAAAACACCTTGCTCTACCGCTGATTACATTGGTGATATTCGCGATAAAGCGCTGATCCAACAAGCTCTTGAAGGGGTCGATGTGATTATTCATACGGCAGCCTTACATGCACCCCATGTCGGATTATTATCTGACGATGAGTTTCAATCTATTAATGTGGATGCCACAGAGCAATTAGCCCTTGAGGGCATTAAGCTGCGGGTAAAGCAGTTTATTTTCACCAGTACCACCGCACTGTATGGTCATGCATCGACTCCCGAAAACACCGCTGGCTGGGTGAATGAGCAAATCACTCCACAGCCAAAAACTGTGTATCACCGCAGTAAAGTTGCTGCTGAAGACAAACTAAAATCGATTTCTGATGTATTCAAACTACCTGTGACCGTACTGCAAATATCTCGTTGCTTTCCTGAACCTGCCGACTTAATGGCGGTATATAGACTCACTCGGGGTATCGATGCACGAGATGTAGCAAGTGCGCATTTAGCGGCGCTAGACACGCGACTTTCAGGGTTTAATCGTTTTATTGTGTCAGGTAAAACCCCGTTTAAAGCATCAGATTGCCCGAGTTTATTCAATGACGCCGCAGGTTTAATAAAAGAGCAAGCCCCAGAACTGGCGAAGATGTTTTTACAGCGAGGATGGACGTTACCCAATCAACTAGACCGAGTTTATGATTCTTCTGCGGCACAGCAAAAATTGGGGTGGCAGCCGAAATATGGTTTCGAGTCGGTAATCGATATGCTTGATAATGAGATGGCCGAGGTTTTACCTATTTAATTTACTCTTTAAGTACTTAGTCTCTATCGCTCATATTTGGTTAAGTTAGCTGGGCTATGATTTAGCCTGTTGAAATAGAAATAACAAAAATTTAAGGACGTGTGATGCAACCTAAAGCAAACAACAATCTGCTATTGGCAGCGGGGATCTTTTTGGGCCTGACATTATTTGCAGTTATCGCCTCGAACGCGGCCATTTCAATTAAAGAATATGAGCGCACCGTTACCGTAAAAGGCTTGTCTGAGCGCGAAGTGCTGTCTGATGTGGTGATATGGCCAATTCAATTTAGCGCTGCTGAAAATGACTTAAAAGCTCTGTATGAGTCACTTGATGAGAAAACCGCCCACATCAAAGACTTTTTAGAAAAGAACGGCATCAAGTCTGATGATATTTCATTTACTTCTCCGTCTGTGACTGACAAATCGGCGCAGCAATGGGGTGATAATGCTCGCGCTGAGTTTCGTTACACGGCGCAGCAAAACGTCACCGTTTATTCGCAAGATTTAGATGCGGTAAGAAACGTCATGGGCAAACTGTCTGAGTTGGGTAAACAAGGTATAGTATTTACTTCGGGCGGTTACCAATTTCAAACCGAATATATATATTCTAGCTTGAATGAACTCAAGCCAGATATGATTGAAGAAGCGACCAAAAATGCCCGTAAAGTGGCGACTAAGTTTGCCGAAGATTCAGGTAGTAAGTTAGGTAAGATTAAACGCGCCTCGCAAGGCCAATTTAGTATTTCGGCACGAGACAGAAACAATCCGCATATTAAGAAAGTACGCGTTGTTTCAACGGTTGAGTATTATTTGTCAGATTGATTTTTCGGTAGGCGCGATTTTACATCGCGCTTTTTTTTGTGTGTTTGAGTGGGGTAAACCCATGCTGTAGGTCGGGCTTTAGCACGAAAAAATATTCAAACCATGGCGAAATAAATTACCCGACATAAAGTCGGTGCTACCGGAACTTAAAAACTTTGTCGCCGTAAACGACGACCTACATGATACAAAACTACTCATACTGTAGGTCGGGCTTCAGCCCGACAAAATATTCAAACTATGGCGTAATAAAATACCCGACATAAAGTCGCTGCTACCGGAGCATAAATACTTTGTCGCCGTAAACGACGATCTACAATCAAAAAACTAGGCTGGTGGTTTCGGTAGGCGCGATTTTATATCGCGCTTTTTTGAATGTGTTTGCGTGGGGTTAAGCCACGCAAACATCATGATCACAATGAATTTGCAAACTTGGTGTCAGTTAACGAGGCTTCAGTTTCCATTTCGCCACGGTGGTCTTTTGCCAACATTTGATAAAGCAGTGGCAATACAATCAACGTGAAGAAAGTACCAATCAACATACCCGCGACTAAAATAATACCAATACTATTTCGTGCTTCTGCGCCAGCGCCGGTTACTAATACGAGTGGGAAGTGACCAAGCACAGTTGCACCTGTTGTCATTAATATTGGGCGTAAACGTGTCGCTGCAGCGCCTTTAACCGCTTCAAGCTTCGACTTACCTTCAAGTTGCAGATGGTTGGCAAACTCCACGATTAAAATACCATTTTTAGCAATCAGACCAATCAAAGTGATAAGACCAATTTGGCTATAAATATTAATCGTCGTTAGTTGTAAAAACGGTAGCATCAGAGCACCTGCAAGTGCTAATGGCGCGCAGCCCAGTAACACCACAAGTGGGTCGCGGAAGCTGTTAAACTGAATTGTCAGTAAGAAATACACTACAATCATAGACACTAAAAGTACGCCAACCATGGTATTACCTTCTTTACGTAACTGGCGCGATTCACCGGCATGATCGATTGAGTAGCTTGCAGGCAATACTTCTGCAGCAATCTCTTCAACGGCCGTTAAACCTTGCTCTTTGGTTACGTGTGGCAAAACACCCGCTAAGATCCTAAATGAACTTTGCTGATTAAAAGACCCCAATACGCGCGGGCTTGTGAAAGTTCTTAAGCTCGCAAATGCTGATACAGGAATAAGCTCACCAGAGTCTGTGCGGATCTTCATATCTAAGATGTTTTCAGGATTGTAACGGTCACCGTTATCAACCGCTGGAATAACACGATACGCCTTGCCATCTTTGTTGAAGTAATTTACAAAGTTATTCGACATTAAAATACTAAGCTGCTCGTTCACCGATTGCAGGTTTAAGCCTAAATCAGCAATCAATTCGCGGTCAATTTCTAGCTCTGCTTGTGGTAAATCGATTTTTAAATCGGTATTAACGAACAAGAAGTTACCACTGGCATTCGCTTTCGCGATGATCTCGTCAGCATATTTCTTCATAGCTACAGGGTCGTCATTGGCTCTGACTACCATTTCGATATCGAACTGGCCCGCAGTTGGTAAAGAGGCTGGCAAAATAGGAAACAAACTCAAGCCATTTACACTACCAAGGCGTGCAAATAGGTCGAAGTATAAGTCGTGAACTGAGTTTTCACGTTCTTCATAAGGTGCTAACTCAACCCCACCGAAACCTGCGGCTGCAGTGATAATTTGCCAAGTGAATTTTGCACCTTCAGTTTCATTCATGACTTTTGCTGTGTCATTCATTCGACTTGAAGTATAAGCCTGAGAAGACTCAGGTGGCGCTTCAACCACGACTTGAATGCTGCTTTGATCTTCAACGGGCGCAAGCTCTTTTTGCGACAGTAAATAAAAAGGTGCAGACAACAAAGCGAACACAATGGCAATAAAGAACACTTGTGGGCGCCATGCAAACAACTTATCTAAAGACTTGAAGTAGAAGCTCTGTAGCTTGTCGAAATAGCTATTTACTTTGCGTGTAAGTTTGCCTTCTTTACCACCCTCAGGGCTGACATAAGCACTCATGATCGGAGACAGCGTAATAGCCACAAGACCTGAAATCAGGACCGCAATAGCCAAAGTAAACGCAAACTCACGGAATAAGAAACCAGTTAAACCTGTTAAGAAGCCAATTGGGGCGTATACCGCAGCAAGGGTTAACGTCATGGCTATCACGGGCACTAATAACTGACGTGAGCTGATAAGCGCAGCTTGCAATCGAGGTTTGCCTTCACGCATGTGGCGCGCCACGTTTTCAACCACCACAATGGCGTCATCAACCACTAAACCAACCGATAATACAATGGCTAGAATGGTTAATAAGTTCAATGAAAAGCCCATCATTGAAATAACGGCGATGGCACCTAAAATCGAAATAGGAATGGTCACCAATGGCACAAGTGCCGTTCTGAACGAGCCCATCATGGCAACAATTACAATGCCTACTAGTAACACTGTTTCGGCAAGTGTGGTGAAAATCTCTTTAATTGAGTCACGCATATACAGCGTGCCATCGTAACCAATCTCAATATTCATACCGTTTGGTAGACCATCGTTGATCTGCGGTAATTTGGCATAAAGCGCATCACCAATGTCGATTTCATTCGCACCAGGTAGTGCCCAAATCGCTAAGAAAACGGTGTCATGAGAATCTAAACGCGCAGTTACCATGCCTTCGGCTTCGCCGATTTCGATGTCGGCAACCGTACCAAGGCGAAGTTGCGAGCCGTCCTTCTCTTTGATGATTAGGTTTTCAAAGTCTGCCACACTTTTCAGGCTGGTATTGGCCATTAGGTCGATGCGTTGACGGTTGTTTTCACTGTAGCCTAATGTCGCAATGGTGTTGTTTGCTTGTAATGCAGCAAACACATCACTGGCACTTAAATCATAAATAGCGAGTTTATCTGCGTCTAACCAAATACGCATTGCTGGGTCGCGGCCACCTTCAAGGGTGACTTTTTGCACGCCCTCAATGTCACTCATGCTTGGCACAACATTACGAATAAGATAGTCACTGACTTCACTGCGTGGTAAGCCTTGCGATTGCACATCTAAATAGAACACGGCATACGGGCTATCGGCACGCACAATTTGGATAGCGGGGTCTTCAGCACCCGTTGGTAACTCAAACTTAATTTGGTTGAGCTTAGTGGTTAATTCAGCGAGCGCATCTGTGGTGCTATGGTTAAGCTCAAGCCAAGCTGTGACCTTACTAAAGCCCGCAGTGGTCACTGAATCAACATAATCAACGCCAGGTACGGTTGAGGTTACGCGTTCAATTGGCTCTGTCACATAGCCCTTGACGACATCAGCAGACGCACCTGTATACACGGTATTGATAACCAGTGACGCACTTTCAATCTTGGGATATTGCTGTACCGAAATCTTTTGCGCAGCGTTTAGGCCTGCCAAGATGATCAATACAGACAGTACAATCGCAAGTACGGGGCGATTGACAAAAATGTCCATGAAAGAAGGTTTGTTCTCATGTAATGCACTCATTACTGACCTCCGGTATTATCGTCCGTCGTGGCTAATTGCTCATCTAATGGCGCGGTATAAACCAAAATACCTTCCCTTAATTTAAATGCGCCTTCGCCAGCGATAAACTCACCGCCATTTAGGCCAGATAACACAACTTGTTGGTCACCTAACTTTTCACCTAATGTGACTTTAATCGGTTTGGCGCGCCAGTTTTGTTGCTCATCTTTTTCAAGTGCATAGACAAACTCACCAAAGTGACTGCGAGTGATTGCTGCGGTTGGCACGACAACCGCATTGGTTGTGTATAGCGGCACACGCACGCTGGCAATCTGGTTATGACTGAGCGCGCCATCTAGATTCGCGATTTCAGCTCTATAGCTTTGCTGTCGAGAGTTGGCATCTAGCATTGGCATTTTAGCTATGACTTTTGCTACAACTTCTGATGTTTGCTGATTAACCAGTGCGACTTTCATTTCTTCGCCGATTTTAGGCTGGCGAAGGGTTTGCGGCACAGAGAAGTCGACCCAAATAGTGTCGTTCAGGCCTACTAATGTGGTGATTTGAATATTTGCATCGATAAGCTGACCAACTTGATATTGGCTTAGGCCAACTTGGCCTTTGAAAGGGGCGGTAACGGTTTTTTTGTTAATAACAGCATTGAGGTTTTGTACTTCGGCTTTAGCAACAGCTACATCAGCGCGTGCTTTGTCGACCTCATCCGGGCTAATGCGTTTTTGTTGCAGCAGCTTTGTTACTCGTGAATAGGTTGATTCAGCTAAAGTAACACGCGCTTTTGCAGCGGCAAGTTGTGCTTTTTCGACACTGGTATCTAAGCGCAGTAACACTTGGCCTTTTTCAACAATGTCACCGGGTTTAAAACCAACATAAGTGATAGGGCCCGGATACTCATTGCTAATATCAATAATGCTCGGTGCTTTTAACTGGCCGATCACCTTGCTCGTTTGCGTGTACTCAATCGTTTCAGCGTAAACGCTAGCCACTGACGCAGAAGGTTCAGGAAAAGATTCGCCAAATGCGATCATAGCTTGAATTTGGTTAAACTTGGTAAGTCCGAGTCCGCCTATAACCGTAAAGATGATGAGAATGCTGACAATCCAGCGTTTAATATTCATGGTGTTGCTCCCTTAACGTAATTCTAAATTAATAAGTGCTTGCTCAATTCGCTCTAGAGAGTCTGGCGTGATTGGAGACTGCCAGGGGTAACTATTGAGAAGGCGAATTGTGCTGCGAATGATTGGTGCGTTGAAGGCTAAAGGCTCTAGTAGTGAGGCTGTACCCTCGATAATTTGTTGCTGTTGCTTAACGCGCAAAACTTGCTCGTAACCCACGGTCAGTGCCCAGCCGCTGACGATAATTTCTTCAATGACTTCACTTAAATTAGGCACTTCTTTGAGCTCGCCGGCATTGATCCCTTCCATGATGGCAAGCTTGAAACCTTGCTCACATAAATTACAGGCTTCAATCATTTTGCCTGACCACAATGACGAAGCACGTTTGATCACCGCTTCGTTGGTTGCGTAAGACTGCAGCTCATAATCAAACTCAAAACACTGCAGTTTTTTAGGGGCAATCAAGGTGACTGCCAACATTTTCTCTGGGGTAGACAGTGGCAGGTTTAAAACACGCTCGAACACCGATGAGGCATGTCTAAACGATTGAAATGCAAGCGCAAGTACGATGTCTTCTTTACTTTGAACAAACTTATATACAGAGCCCATCGACAAGCCTGCAAGGCGGGCAATCTTTGCCATGGTGAAATCGGTAATTGAGGACTCTTGAATACACTGAACAGCCGCATCAAGGATCATTTCTTGTTGCTGTTCAGGACTAAATTTTGGTGCTGGCGCCATACTTCATATCTCTTAAATCTTTAGAATAACCACATTCGAATGGTATTCGAATGTGGTTATTCTAGTTTTCTTTGGGGTTTTGTCAACCAATGGCTGGCTAGAAAACCCACTTATTTGATTTTAAAAATTGCTTATTAAATAAACTCAGAGAGTTAGCTTAAAGCGATTGAGTGACGCACTTTAAAACCTCGAGTAAGGCTAAGGTCAAGGGCTTTTGTGAAAGTTTTTATGAGTGGTCATATGGATGCTTACTCAAGATGTTTTCGATTGATTTAAAGTATGGAAAGAGAGTTTCAAGAAAACGCACTTAAAAAAAGATTTCGTTTTAATCGGAACAGCTTATTTTGTGTATAAATTGATAACCAACATTCGCAGAGAAGGTAAAGCCAAACTTATGAATTTGGCTTTACGGCTTTTTTAAATGCGATTAAATGGTCAAATACCTGCTCTGAAATGGCTTTTAACTCTTCTTGAGTATTGCCTTTTGCTAAGTTTGTGACGATAAAAATACCAATATTTTGCTTCGGATAAATAGCTAGCCAACTAGACGTGCCCATTGAGCCGCCACTTTGATATAGCATGATTTCATTTGAATTGTCTTGAGTTGTGTTCCAATAAAACGCTGTGCCATGACCCATCCAACTTTGTTCCAAAAGTTGATGAGAAATAGCTACTTCAGGCTCTGAAGATAATTGATGGCGCATATAATGTGTCATGGACTCAAGGTCTGAAGTTAACCCTCCGCCAGCATACCAATATGCACTTGCCAAGGGCATCTGATTGCCGTTTCCATCTGACCCGATTGTAACTTTACTCACCTCAGAATGTGCGCGTCTGAATTTAGTATTCAGCTCTCCAGATTTGCTGGTGATTATGTCAGTAAGAAGTGTTTCAAAGGGTTTTTGATATACTGATTCAACAATATAAGCCGCTAAATTAGTCCCCACGCTTGAATAGACATAGTCCTCGCCAGGTATAGAGCTAAGCGTCACTGCTTTAAGGTCGTTAAAGTAATCGGCTCTGGTGTATTTTGATATTTTTTCAAAATATCTGCCTTGCTCTATATCTTCGCGACTAACAGCAAAACTATATGGTAGACCACTGGTGTGGGTTAGAAGGTGTCGCAAAGTTATATATTGGTTGGAAAGTTCTAAATTTTTGTATTCGAAATTTTTAAGGTATTGGCGAATATCGTTATCAAGCTCAACTTTGCCGTCCTGAATGGCTTTCGCAACAACTAATCCTGTATACGTTTTGGTGATTGAGCCAATTTCGTAAAGTGTTTTATTGTTAGGCGTATCACCATTACTTAAGGTTCCTAAGTGATATTGGTACGTTTTGTCTGCATCTACCACAGAAATTGAGACGACCTGTCCAGCATTTCCATCAATAAATTCAATAAGCTCATCTTTTGTGTTTGCTTCAAAATTTATAGCATCATGACTTTTACACGCAGCCAACACAGAGAATAATGAAGCAACCAATATAGACGGTATGGTGCGGGTTAGTAAGTGGTTCATTGTTTTCCTTTTACAATCATCAAAATCATTCTTTAGACGATAAGTGAGAGTAAAAGGTTTAAATGTTGAATTAATTTAGATGCTTAAGAAAGCCAACGCAGGGCTAGGGTTTGCGTTCAAAGAATGCGAGAGAGGTATTATACGAAAGGTATGCAATAAGACTGAGTGAGCCTGCCTTATTGCATTAGGTATTAAATAAGAAATAGTAGGGCTTTCTTATTCGATTATTTAAGTACAGTTTTCTTTAAAACTTCTGCACTGTCAGTGGTAATAAACTCAACGATTTTGCCATTTTCAATTTTGAAAATACTGACCTTATCATCTTCGCTTGGCAAAAATGCCAGTTCATCATCTTCTTTGGCCAGTACGATGTTGTACTTTTGCTTTTGCATTTTTGGAATTGCAATATAGCTGCTAATAAGCCCCGGCATTCCACTGATGTCAGCGTAGTATTGAACATTGGCTTGTTGTAGCGTTTCGTTAGTTTGACCTGCAAACGCATCGCGCGTTACACGGCTGCTATCCATGTCATGGGCAAGCACTAGCCATTGGGTGCTAGATTTTAGTGAATGCGGTTTATCGAATTGGTCGTTAAGCGTAGGAAGTTTGATGTTATCACCAATCGACAATACTTTTGCGTTTGCAGCAAATGTCAGTAATAAAGTAGAAATAATAACGATTTTTTTGAACAGATGCATAGTGGCATACCTTATAAAGTGATGCGCGATATTCTTAGCTGTTATTAATGAATTGTCTAGCACCTTGTGCAAAGTGAAATGTCAGATAAAGTCGATGAAAAAAGCCAGCATCCTGCTGGCTTTGGTGTGCAGTTAGTGCTTTAGCGATTAACTAAAGCTTGTTTTTTGAAACCGTGATTTCGGCAAGGGTCTCTTTAAGCATATTAATATGCTCTTCGCCTTTGACTTTTGATAGCCCGATATCAATGACGCTTTTAGCTTCGCTAAGTTGGTCCATTTTTGCCAAAGCGCGTGCCCAGTACTCGTATAAAAAGGTTTCTTGCTCGTTAAAAGTCACTGCAATTTCTAACAAGAAAACGGCGTATTTTGGTGAATTTTCCCAGCTGTCATACGCTAGGTTTGCAAGTTCTCTATCTTTGAGGTTAAGTGCATTTAACAGGGCTTTAGTTTGCTTTTGATAGCCTTGTCTTAAATCAGTTAATGATTTTTCTGATTGTTTTATATCACTTAATAGCGCGAGTAGTTTATCGAGTGATTGCTCGCGCTGAGTTTTTAGTGCTTGCCAGCTTTTCTCGACTTCAGTGCTTGCCAGTTCAATGGCTTTGTCGAGTGCTTGATCTTTTTCGGTTGCAACTTGTGGCACGACGCCAACCGTTTCCCAATTGGTTTTGGTGACAGGGTTTATAGCAGCACCCGTTGCGACAAACATTCTAAAGTTATCGTTGATGGTAAACATACCGCCAGGGTTCGCCGCGCCTCGGGTGGTCTCACCGACTAAGGTGGCGCGTTTTCTGGTTTGCATGTTGTAGCTAAATTCTTCTGCCGCAGACGCGGTGCGATTACTGGTTAACACATACAGAGGTACATCTGGCAGTTTGTCACCGGCGACTTCGTCTAAAACGTGGTAGTCGATGGTTTCGTTGTCTTCTCTGTAATATAAGCTGTTTAATAACAGCGGTTCATCGAAGAAGTAGCTACATAAATACTGCACTGTTCTTGGTGAGCCGCCGCCATTTTTACGTAAATCGATAATGATGGCGTCAGTATTTGCCAGTAGCTTCATTGCCGAGTCGATATAGGGTTGGCTTTCAGTTAAACGATAAAAACCACGTAAATCCATATAGCCTATATTATTTTCAAGTACTTTTGCGCCAACCACGCCTTTGTTCTGTGAGCCAAAGCGGGGAGGATTGAGCAAGCTATCGCGCAAACGAGATTCCGCGCCTTTAACTTCTTGATTAACGGGGTTTGCTCTCACTCTTAGGTGACGATCTTGGGCGGTTTCTTCTAACCAAGTCGAGAGTGCTTTGGCAAATTCTTCGCTGTCAGTGTGAGCGGAAAATTCCCCTTGCTCGAAAGCCTGCTTTAACTTTTGATTGGTCGTTGTTGCTACTTTAGGATAAACATAATGCTCAGCCATTAACTCGCTTACTCTGTCGATAACTTGTTGTTTTTCGGCTTTTGAAATAGCTTGGGCAAGCGCTGTTTGGCTGTTTAGGCCAATTAGAAGTGCAATAGAAAGTGCAGTTTTCTTAAATGATGTCATAGTATTTTTTCACAAAGTGTCCTTGTTAAGAAAAACCTACCAAGTTCGCACACGTAAAAATTGTAGAAAAGTAAAGTAAGCTCAAAAAGGGTCGTATTTACCTATGAATCGATTGTTGATTGCTGCTTGAAAACCTTGATTTAAATGTGGCTCTGCCGAGTTTAAATAGCGTTTGGGTGTTTGCCCGAGCAGGCTTTTAAACTCTCTATTTAAATGAGCCTGGTCAAAATAACCGGCGTTGACTGCTGACTCTGTGAGTGTTTGTGCAGCGGATTGGCTGTGCAGTAAAAAGTTGTTTAAACGCCAAATTTTGCAGAGCTCTTTGGGTAATAGGCCAATGTTATCGAGAAAGTGTTGTCTGAGTGTGACTTTACTTATTGAAAACTTCTCACACATGTCGGAAATTTTTATATCGCCTCGGGCATTTAATATGGCGTTGGTCTCAGCTCTTAAGCGCTCAGAGATAACATAGTCATTGGCAATAAATTGGCTATGTAACCAAGGCGTTATTTTATCTATTATTGCCTGCACCTGTATGTTGATGTGGTCTTCATTTAATTGAGTTAACAGCGGTATAACATCGTTTAAGTAGCCTGAATGACTGAGATATTGCGTGATTGACTCTATGGTGTTTTTCACTTCGAGCGATGACATAAACTGCTGCTTTAGAAATGAAAAAGGTTTTAGTCTCACGCCAAAAATCCACTGCGGATGTTTGCTATAGAGTGTGTATGCATTGAGCTGTTGACCAAGTATTGATACGCCAGCGGGGATTTGTTTGATAGATAGTTGATCATCAATTTTTGAAAAACCAATAGGCTGACTGTGTAAAAGTAAATCAAAGACGCCTTGCGGGATAAAAAACGCATGCTCTGAAAGCTTTTGGCACCAAAATACTTCTACCGAATGAGATAACCAAGCTGGGGGCAGAAGCTCGAAGTAGTCCCTTGATTGCACCATTATTTACCTATCACCGCATACATAAAACAGACTCAATCGCTTATGCCATGCTGCCAAACGATAAAATAGTAAGAACAGTGAGTATTGTTTTTAAATCTTGCGCCATTCAATTTCCTTCTGGGCTCATGGCTAATTTAGTTAAGCCAATATAAGGGGTCTTACTGCATTTTAAAATTGATAAATCGTTACGGTATGTGTCATTGAGTTTTAAAACTAATCCTTTTTTATTTTGTATTTTTGTTTCGTTCATATTTTTTCCTTAATTCATATTTAGCCTGACAATTGGGGCACTTATAAGTGGCTTAATAATTCATAACCTCATGAATCTAAATTAAATAATAATAAATATCGAATTTACACAATTAAGGAAACGTGTAATCAAGCACTCAAAAGTTGTTTACAGGAGTAAGCAGCCGAGGAGAAAACACATGTTTGGACAAGGTCACCAAAGCGGTTTAGTTAAACTTTGTTACGCATCTTTGTTTAGCGCCGCACTTTTCGCAAATGCAAGTACGTCAATTGAAACGAGCGCACCGACTGAACTCATCGCCAAAGTACGCACCAGTACTGAAGTGGGTTTAAGTTGGCAAGCACCAGAAGGTGTATCGGGAATACGTGCTTATCGCGTCTTTCGTGATGGTCAGCGTATTGGTCGCACTGCAATGACTTTTTTCGTCGACTCAAAGGCATCACCCGGCGTGGAACACACTTATCATGTTCAAGCAGTGGCGCGTGGCAAGATCACAAGCCTAGCTTCGAATAGCGATACTGTTAAACCCTTAGCGCATGATAATAATGATGGTCTGAGAAATGGCTCGGTGATCCGCATTGGCATCGAAAGACTTAGTGACCATTGCGGCAGCAACGATGTAACAGCGATTGCCGATGATGCTTTAAATGACTGTTTAGACAAAGTCCTTTATAGTGCAGGTATTGCCCCACAATTAGAAAATTTACAGGCGTATGTTGCTCGTTATCGCCGTCAAGAAGATAGAGAGCTTATTGAGTTAGGTAAGCGCTTATTTTTTAGTAAAGCATTAAGCCAGAACCACGATACCTCATGTGCATCATGTCATCATCCTGCTGAAAGCTGTGGTAGTGATGGACTTTCTCTTTCAATAGGTGTGAATGCCGAAAACCCAGATGTAATGGGATTAGGTCGAACCGATGGCAGTACAGTACCTGCGGTGGGCAGAACCTCACCAGCGGTGTGTAACTCAGCGCTTTGGGTTGGCAGTATGTTTTGGGATCAGCGTGTGAAACTCAGACAAGCCAACCGTGATAGTGAAGTGGGGCTTGTTTCAACAGCACCAATTCAAACACCAGAGCTTGATGTAACTCGAGCAATGAGCGAACAAGTTGGTGCAAACGATCCGCTACGTTTATTGATGGCACAAGCACATTTCCCAATTACTGCGGTTGCTGAAATGGGTGACCCAAGTGGGTTTGAATCACCGCAAGCTTATCGCGAATTTATCGCTGCAAGATTGTCGACTCAGTGGAAGCCGCTATTTGAAAAGGCATTTGGTGACGACTCAGTCAGCTTTATGAGAATTGCCCGCGCAATGTCTGCATATCAGGCGTCATTTATGTTTATCGACAACCCTTTCTTTGATTATGTGCAGGGCGAGCACGATAAATTAACGGTGGATGAAAAACGTGGCGCGTTATTTTTCTATACGGGAGCTGGGTGTGCCAATTGCCATGATGGCGCGATGTTCACCCCAGAGCGAACGCGCGGGCCACTTTACCCGCAAATTGGCGCACATGGTGTCGCCGATGGTAATGCGAAAAACCAATTCAGAATGCCAAGTCTGCTTAATATCGGCATAACAGCACCGTATGGAGATAAAGGCGTATTTGCGTCACTAGAACGCGTGATTGAGCACTACTCAGATGTAACAGGCTCTTTAGAAAGGTTTTATGGCGAAAAAGAGACTTGCCAATTGCCTCAATTTAAACACCTTAGTTCAGCTCAATGTGATGAGGTTGTCGGGGAAGCAGATAGGTTTGTACTTGAACTTAATGCGCAAAATAGAGCGGATTCAGATCGCGGTGATGATGCCATTATTCGAGGTTTTAGTTCGCAAGAAGTGCAATTACTAGCTGCATTCTTACGATCATTGACTGATCCAGAAGCCATGGCTGGCAGTAATGAAATTAAGGCGTTGATACCTCCACGAGATGGTGGACCTGATGGTCATCAATTTGATGCTGTCGATAATGAAGGTAATGCGCTTTAAAAGCGCCCACTCCCCCATGATAGTGCATCTGAGCACTAAAGCCGCTGGGCGATACAAGTAAGCAAATACAAGGTGCTCTTTTGAGTAGCTTTTTCTTTTTAGTCTAAAGCAAAAAATTAGATTAAACCTATACTTATACAAATCCTTAAAATAGACCTCCTATTAAAGAGGATTGGTATCAACCTAAGACTCATTAAACGGGAAATCTATTCACTATATGAGAAACCTAATAGCTAGAAGTCTTCGCTTGAAACTATTTCTGCTATTTGCACTTTTGCTAATAGGCTTTTCGTCTGTTCATTTACTGATCCGATACGCTTGGACGATACCTCAGTTCATTGAACTTGAAGTTGAAAACGATAAAAAAGATATTAGAAAGCTCGGTTCGGCATTTTCTAGAATTCAAAGTGAAATGCAGAGACTGATATATGATAATGCAGTCTGGGATGAGATGATCCGCGTGATTAAAGGGCGGGATCTGGCGTTTTTAGAAGAGAATTATCATATCCCAGAGTCATTAGCTTCACTCAATCTTAATGGTATGCATTTTTATGACGTATCGGGTGAACCGGTGAGTCATTTTGCTTTGGAAAATAATGGCTCGGTTATCTTAGACTCCGTTTTCCAAACCGCCAATTCAACCCAAAAACGACAGTTTTTAATTGTAAAAGAACCAGAGATCCCAGCAGCAAAAGAAGCACAATTTAGGTCGGGGATCATCCAAGGTAAGCAACATCCAGTGTTATTTGTTAGCGGTAGCATAGTCCCATCTACTGGGGTGGGTGATGTGGTTGGTACCATGTTGGTTTGGACTTATTTGGATGAAAAGGTCAGTCAGCAACTCAGCGATTTAATGCAGCGCCAAATAACGCTCTTTGAGTATTCAGCTTTACCGCAAGGTAAGTCCGTTATTCCGTTCGATAAGTACCAAGATTACCCTCAAATTCGTTCATCTGAGCAGAAAATATATATTTCTTTTAATGATGTAAATGGCAAGGCAAGTACTGTAATGGCCTACGCAAAGCCTAAGCGGATGTTCGATGATAACTTAATTGAATATTCTATGGGGATTGCGCTGTTAAGTTCTATTTTAATCTTAGCTTTAATCTATTTGCTGATTAATAAAATGGTGATTATTCCTTTAACATCTTTGCGAGAAACTGTTGTAAAGGTAATTGATCAAGGTAATTATTCGCAGGCAACAAATATACAAAGGCAAGATGAAATAGGTCGCTTAGCAAGTCTCATAGATGGCTTGTTTGCCACCGTAAACTCTCAACAGACGATTTTGGTTGAAGCGAATAAAAAATTGCAAAAATTGAGTGATACCGATGAGCTGACAAACATCGCTAACCGGCGCTCTTTGATGCACTTTTTGGAGATGATAGAACAACAACGTGAGTTGTCATTGTTTCCTGTGAGTATGATCATGCTCGATATTGATCACTTCAAAACTTATAACGATTTTTATGGGCACCAAGCCGGCGATACAGTTATTTGCCAAGTGGCAGAGGTATTGTCGAGAAATACGCGTTCAAATATGGATTTAGTTGCTCGTTATGGCGGCGAAGAGTTTACGGTTGTGCTCACACAAGTCAGCAAAGAAGAAGCTTTATTAGTCGCGAATAAACTCAAGCAAGCAATTTACGATTTAAAAATTAATCATCAAAAGTCGCAGACGGCAGAATATATCTCATCATCATTAGGATTGACGAGTTGTGAACAAGCAGATGACTTTGATATTGAGCAACTATTCAGAGTTGCAGACTCAGCTTTGTATAAAGCAAAAGAAGCTGGGCGAAACTCAGTCATAAGTAAACCCTATCAGCTTTCGACTACCTTAAATAAGCAAGCAAGGCGTTATTAAGTTTGTAGTTGAGTGGTGTATGAATATAGTGATTTTAAAAACTGTTTTATGTGTTTATTGGCTTATAGCAACTCTAAACCACTTTTAATTATTTCTAAGGACAAAACCTGTCGCTAACTGCACTGAGCGTTTTCACTTTAAATAACCAAGTAGTTAAAACGTCACCTAATATCGGTAAGCATTTTTATCTCAAAGCTAGGCCACTTAATTCTGTGAATTGGGGTTACGCGTTCAGTTCTATTTCTATCCCATGATTTGCAATATGCAACTCAGAACGAAAAACTACACTTTTTAAGGTTTTATGGTAATTGATTTATAAGGTTTTTTTATTGGTATAAAAGTTGGTTCTCTAGAGTATCAATCTCTTTGGAGAAACGCTGATGAAACGCATACTTACCATTTCCGTACTATCATTCCTACTTTCTGCCTGTGGTGGCGGGGGAGCAGATGAAACTTCGCCTGTGAAGACTACGCAAACACCAAGTAGTGATACGTCTTCGACTCAAACACAACCGCAATCAAATAAGCTAATTGACAGCAAAGCCGCTGATAATGCGCAATTTTCGCAATTTAAATCACAAAATATGAATATCGATATTTCAGGGCTTGGCTTTGAAGCGAAAACGGTTTTTCTGAAAATTTATACACTGGATAATAAAACCTTATTTTTAGGAAAAGTGCCAAATTCACCAAATTTTGAGTTTTATCTACCAAACGATGTAAGCAAAGTTAAATACGATGTGTTTTCGACTGTTAAAACCGACCCACAAATCACGAAGGAGTACGAGCTATGAAAACATCAATTTTAGCGTGTACTTTGTTGGTTGTGAGCACTTCTGGTTATGCGGCTGAAAGTATCATGTTTAAAGATACGATTAATAAAGGCGTTGGTGAAATCGACTTATTTGCACCTCACTCTAGTAGTTACTTCAAAGACAGATTAACTGGGGCCATGCTTGAAGAGTACAAGCAGCAAAATAGCAATGCTTTGGTATTTGCTGTGGATGTGAATGAAGCCGCTAATGGTACAGAGAAAGCTAGTACCCAAGGCGTCACCGTTGAAAGTGCAGTGCTTACATTTGATATGGGTTCTGAGGTTGTAACTTGTAATGTTTTCACAACTAACACAGGTGCTATGTTAGCAAAAGCAGGGACAACGACACGTCAAGAATATTACACCTTAATTGGTGCAACGGGCAGTAGCCATATTACTCCAAGTACTGACAGTGATATTTATGGCAGTGATTTTGGCGGCACTATGCGCATGCCAATAGACGAGTCATCATGTACTGGTAGCAGCTTAGATTTAAGCAATGCGCAATCGGCGACTTTATCTATTCGCTTTCTTGAAGTGAATGAAAGTTTAGGCGATCCTGAAGCGTTTTATGATTTTTCAAATGGTCCAGAGGACCTAGCGATTTTAAGTGCCAATGACGTGTCTTACTTAGAGTATGCGCAACCGGGGGTTGACGAAGCACCATTGGTGATCGCACAAAGCCAAGTTGTTGAGCCGGTTGATAGTTGGTTGTTCTATCCAACCAGTGACAGTTTTTTCGTTGTGAGCTATGAAGATCAGTACCCTAACTTAGGTGATTATGACTTTAATGATCTTCTGGTGGGATACAGAGTTGGTTTTGGCTTCAAAAATAACGAACAAAGTGGTGAACTTGAAGTGGTTTCTATCATCACCACAGGTTATATGATAGCCCGAGGCGCAAGCTATGATCATGATTGGTACTTACATATTCCAATTAATGAATCGGTATCTGGTAGCTTAACAATGAACTTGTTCAAAGAAGACAGTGTCGAGCAAGTAAATGGTTTTCCTGTTACTACACAGGTAAATGATGCGCTTGATGTGAAGGTATTAGCTAACAGCAAATCACTGATGCATATCAGTAATCAGGCTTTTGTGAATACTTTGAGTGATGTCGAGAAAATTAAAGGCAAGAAGTTTTCATTCACCTTTAATTTAGATACACCTTTTCCTGCAAGCGCTTTAGGTCAACCACCTTATGACCCTTACCTACATGTGCTTAACACAGGTCAAGAAATTCATTTGCCAGGACAAGTCACTCGAATTGCAAGTTCAGCAAATTTTGGTGACACCAGCAATTTTAAAGATGAAAATAATTATCCGTATGCACTGATTTTCCCAGATGATTTTTACCCACCTTTAGAGGGCGTTGATATTGGCGATGCATACAGCGATTACTTAAATTATACGCAGAGTCCAGATCAAACAAACGAGACCTGGTATATGGCACCCGATACCAATAAGACAAAGAACATAGGAAAGGCATTCTGGAAGTGGTGAAATAAGGCGCGAAAGCGCCTTTTCTTTTGGTTCTTGCAGTAGTTATTGAGAAAGTGTTGGTTTTTAGAATTATTTTCAGATTTTTTTGCTATGTTCTAGATTCCATTTTTTGTTCTAAGCTAATAACAGAGTCATTAAAAGGATAGTTTTGTGCGTGTTTTATTACTGCTTACTTTGTTATTGAGTGGGGCTTGTTATGCTAAGCAACTCACCATAGCAATAGGGGGGTATCCCCCATTTTCTGGTAAAAAGCTTGAACAACAAGGCATTGTGCCACGTATTATTCGAGCTGCATTTGCTTCTGAAGGGCATACGGTCAAGTTTGAATTCATGCCTTGGGGAAGAAGTTTCAAAGCTGCCAAAGGTGGGCGCTATGATGCCGCTGCTTATTGGTTTTGCACCCCAAAAAGAAAGCAAGAATTTTATTGTTCTGAGCCACTTTACTATGAAGCCACTTACTTTTATTTCAATAAACGAAAACCACTCGAAACCTGGTCATCGTTAGAAGATCTGCAAGGTTTTAATATTGGTGCAACCAAAGGATACAGTTATACCGCTCAGTTTTGGCAGCTTGCGAAGCAAAAAAAACTTAAAGTTGATTCGGTGACCTCAGATTTACAAAATCTAAAAAAGCTTGTGAAAGGCAGAATAGATCTGTTCCCTATGGCAACCATTCCTGCAAGTCACCTAATCAAACAGCACTTTAGTCGTGAAGAAGCACAACAAATCTCATTTAATAGCAAGCCCCTTCTGATCCAAAGTAGTCATTTGTTATTTTTGAGAAAAAATGCAAACTCAGAACATTTACTGGCATCATTTAATCGTGGTCTTGCAAATATTAAACGTACGGGGCTGTATGAGGTTATTCTAAATTCAGCTGGGCCAGTCGAAGCATCATCTAACCGATACATATTTTTAAAATAGATGATACTTCGAGTTTCTGGCTTCAAATTAGCTTATCACTGACGTTTCAGGCACTACCAATAATAATCTAAAGTTAAGTACCAAGCGGCAAAGTCACCTTTGTTGATTCGCATGTCCCGGTCAAACCAAGCATCTTGGTTAAGATACTCTAAATAGATCCAGCCAGGGCCATAGTTATATCTTACCCCTGGTGCCCAAGCACTAACTGTCGAATCTAGGCCACCTAAAGTGTCAGACTTTGCAAACGTTGCATCTATCAAAAACGTCCAATCACCCATTTGATAACTCAATTCGGCATTGTATCTGGTGTTTTTAATCTCTTGAGGTAAGTTGTTGGCAGTGAAATAGGCATTCGGGAGCTGACGTTCACCATCGATATAACTGAGTTTTAACCCCCAACTTTCAAAGTTACCTAAGTAGTAAGCTGTCATCGCTTGGTGTTCACCATCAGTTTGCTTATTGCCCGTTAAAAACTCTTCGAGCTCTGCGGTTTGGGCTGAAACCCCTAAGGTATGTGAATCCGAAATATGCCACTGGAAATCACCAACTAGCGTATTCAGCTTTCTATATGTTTGGCGGCTTCCCCAGTGCCTGTTATCGTCGGTGCTGTCAGTTGACGTGCTTCGCCAATCATCTCTTGGATAATAAGCAATTTGAATCGCGGTATTATTAAAGTTGCCTTGATACTTTAAGCCAACGTCCATTTGGTCGCCATAAGCAGCCAAAAATATATCACCGGGCCAAAAATTGGCAGTTTTCCAAGCAAATGGCAACTGGCTTTTACCAATAATTAGCTTGTGAGCCTCACTAAAGTCATAGCTAACCCAGGCTTTATGCAAAACATAATCAGAACCTGTAGTGTTGTTCTCTGGGTCTGAGAATCCTCCAGGACCAAGTCTAAGTTCAGCGGAATAATGCCAAGGGCTGGTTTTATCTTCTTTTTTATCTAAATAAAAAATAAGCGCTTGATCGCCTAAATTGGTGTCATAGCTGTTTTCATCATAGCTGTAATTTATCCAAAAGCCGCCGGCATATCCCACTTCAGCAGTTACATTTGCTGATAGAGCAATACAGGGTGCTAATAGTAAATAAGAGAGTCGACGCATAATATGTCCTAAAAATACAACTACATTGCACTAATGATAGCGTACTTTAGCAACTTGACGTAACTGGATACGCTGACCATATTTATAAAAATAGTAATTCATGAATATATTATGTCGATTTCGAAAAAACTAATTTGGGCGTTATTGGCAACATTGTCAGTACCTATTCTGATTATTGCCATCATTATGGTGACTCAAGCTAGGCAACAAGCATTTGATAACTTCTCATCTGCGAATACTCGCGAGGTTGAGCAGGTAGATAACGCCATCTCAATGTTTTTTTCTGAGATAAGTAAAGATGTTATGTACATCGCACAACATCCTGATGTAACAAAAGGTCACTCAGGCATTGCTACTTATATGTCGAGCAATTCTGAAAAAACAATGACGCCAGAGCAAAATGGCGCTATTGAGGCTAATATTTTTGATTTGTTTAATCAGTTTGGCTCTTCTCATCCAGGCATAGCTTATATTTATATGGGAAACCAACAGGGGGGTTACACCCAATGGCCAAAAGGTAGCGTAAGCGCAAATTATGACCCACGGCCCCGTCCTTGGTTTAAAACTGGCCTTGAAGCGAATTCAGAACCCGTCAGAACAAACGCTTATTATTGGGAGCCGGATGATGCGGTCATAGTTTCAACGGTAAAATCAATAAAAGACAGTAGTGGCCAACCTTTCGGTGTAACCGGGATGGATGTATCTCTAAAAGGGTTAACTGAGCTTATTCAGAACATAAAGTTGGGAGAATCTGGTTATTTGGTGTTAGTGGAGGACACAGGTACTATTTTGGTTGATGCAAAGCACCCAAAAAACAACTTTAAAGCTTTTTCTCAAGCGTCTAACAACTTATATCAATCCTTATCCACAAAATCGTCAGGGCAGTCTGAAATTGATATCGGTGGTGATACGTATATTGCAAATATTTATACATCACCGACATTAAAGTGGAAGTTTGTCGGTTTGCTTAAAAAGAGTGAAGTAATGGCATCTGCGAATGCGATGACGTGGATTATTGTAGTCGTCAGTATTGTATTGCTATTGTTGCTTTCACCTTTAAGCGTGTATTTGGCGAGGTTAATTTCAAACCCAATTATTGAGGTAACCGATGGCCTTGAGCAAATATCTCAAGGAGAGGGCGATTTGAGCCAAAGGCTGAAAATTCGCAGTAATGATGAAACCGGTAAGCTGGCAAATAGCTTCAATCAGTTTTTAGGTTCAATAGCGGCATTAGTCAATGAAATAAACGATAGCTCAGGTAGCATTAATCAGTCTTCAGACAAAACCAAAGCACTTTCGCAAAACTTAAGCAATTCAATTCAAATGCAGCAAATGGCTTTAGAGCAGGCTGCAACGGCAATCAATGAAATGGCCGCTACGGCGAATGAAGTGGCGGCAAGTTGTGCAAATGCTGCCGATTCAGCTAATCAAACCAAAGATGCTGCCACAGACGGTAAAATTGTCATCGAGAAAACGGTAGACAGTGTGCAGAGCTTAAGCCGAACGCTGAGTGATTCAGCGGCAAATATTGAGCAATTAGATAATGAAAGTGAAAGCATTACCTCTATTTTAGATGTGATCCGTGGTATTGCAGAGCAAACTAATTTACTCGCCCTGAATGCAGCCATTGAAGCTGCGAGAGCGGGAGAGCAGGGCCGAGGTTTTGCAGTGGTTGCTGATGAGGTAAGAGCCTTGTCGGTAAGAACATCAGAATCAACAGAAGAAATCTCTACTCAGCTTTCTAAGCTTCGCCAGATGACACAAGGCATTTCACAAGAAATGAAGTCGAGTTTGCAGACTTCTAGTCAGACAGTAGATTACACACAAGAAGCACAACAGGCATTCAATTCAATTACCGACTCAGTTGATTTGATCAGTGATATGAATTCGCAGATTGCGACTGCAGCCGAAGAGCAGCAGCATGTAGCTGAAGATATAAATCGTAATGTGGTCGATATAAAAACAGTAGCAGATGAAGTGGCAGAAGTGTCGGTGGTTGCTGAGGGGAATGCACAGAACTTATCTGAATTGGCTGCAAGGCTGAATGCCCTAGTTGGTCGATTTAAGACATAGCCGTTAAACAACTCAAAAGTAAAATGTAAAGGGGGTTTACAGCTTGTTTAGGCTATTTACCTTCTGATGGCGTATTTGTTTCTACGATATCATCAATAGTGAGTTCGTTATGGGCAAAGGCATAAAGTAACTCATAACTCAGTGGTTTTCTGGTTTTACCTCTTAACTCAGTCACAGTTTGCAGTTGCGTTTTTTCATCGCAAGTAATGAGCCCCATTGCCCAATCTCCGAAGTTTCGCTTATCGATAGGGTTGTGTATCAGGGCTTCAATATTGTGATGTCTGGGATCTGATTTTATCAGTTCAAACAGTGCGAGCACTTTTTTTTCTTGGCCCTCTAACACTTGCATAAAATGTTTTCCATCATAGAGCAGCATACCTGTGATTTTTTTAATATGATTTCGCTGCTCGCATTCGTGCCTGAGAACTTCTAACTCTGTCCAAGAAAAAGGTTCTGACGCTGTACTGGTATAAATAAATTCGATAAGCATCTGAGTTAAGTTGTATGTTTACTTGCTATAAAATATAGAAGGTTTGATGCAGAAATAACAATTAAAATGCTGTTACTTTGTCAGTCAGCTTCAGTATTTTGACAAACAGAGAAAAGGCGTTTGATGTTAAGACCAAGACTAGCACGAGTAAGCCCTAGTCTTGTTGTCACTTAGTAGGTTAACTAAAGCAAAGATTTTAGAATTAAGAAATCATTGCTTACTTGAAGTACATAATTGTTAGCAGCTTTGATTAAGGGCTGACTTTGCTGAGGTAAAAGTTCATGGATGGCTTTTTGAAAATCCACTGAGCGGCGATCCCCACGCATATGCGCGAGTGCCAGCGCTTCACCACAGCTCAGTGCATACTGAATAACACCGCCTTTTTCGGCTGCTCTTTTACCTAACATAAAGTGCTCAGAATCAATGCCTACGCGGGCGTGATGGCGTGAGCGAAGTAACCAATGTTTGTCTTGCCAAATTGCATCATCGAGAATTAGGTCGGGTCGGCGCTGCATTTTTCTTTGACAATTTACTGTTAAATGCGCCGCAGAGAGTCGGTTGTTTACTGATACCTTAGAGAAGTACTTTATGGGCGCAGCTTCTCTTTGCTGTTTTATTTCAACAATATGCGTTTTAGCTGCATCATGGGGCTGGCTCGGGCCCACTAAAACATAGTAGCGGCCTAAATTATTTGAGCCTGTGCCCGCGTTATGACGCATGACGATGTCGAGTATTTCATCATCCATAAAAGGCCTGAATTGCATGTACAGGTTCTCATAGATGTCATCAGGCAAAGGAATAAACTTGTCAGGGTTTTGTTTAAATCGCCATTGCACTAAATCAACTTCTTTAGCCAAGGTGCTTTTAGTCATAAAGGCTTCGCCACCGACTACTCTAGTGAGCGCTTTTTGCCAGCGCTTATACAAAATATGACCTTTTGAAAATTCAGTGAGTGCAGTTTGACTGTTGTTTTTCTGCTGTAATGAACGCTCACAAGTTTCGATATAGGCCGTTAAAAAAGCCTGCTGCGCTGAATGTATCTGCTGTTCATCAGCAAGAGGTTTTGCTTTGAATTTTTCACACTCAGACTCTGCCTGAATTTGAGCGGCCTCGGCATGCGCAAGTGGAAGGCTAACTAAAAATCGGAATAGATCCCAACTGGCATGACCAAAGCAGGCGTCATCGAAGTCATTAGGTGAAAACACCACAGTTTCACCGTGGGAGCCTTCTTCACTTAAAAAGCCAAAATTACTGGTATGACAATCGCCCATAATGGTTGTAAGAGGAAGGTTTGATAAAGCTTCTGGAAGCTGAATAATTTGGCTTGCGATATCTCGGTACATCAACGGCGCTGAGCCGCGTAAAAACTGGAATGGGCTATTTACCATTTTTTGGTGTTTTGAGAGTTCAGAAGAAGGCGCGCACCCATCATGCTCTTTGAAATATTGAACCAGCGTTTCTTGTCTTTCCACGAGTATTCCTTTGATATATCTTTACTCGCTTTTTTAGTTCTTGCGAGCAGTACTTAATCTTCATTGTAACCATAAATACTTTGCTCGCAATGGTGTCTTTATTGCTTTATATCTCAACACAACGCCGGAACTTAGCGAAGATGAGTCGCTACCTCTGCTAGCACAGCTGAGAGCACAGGGTCGTTGCCTTGCTGATATTCTAGCCATGAAGTTTCAACGACTACATCGGGGTAGACAGCATCTGTATCGTCAAAAAGAAACGGGTAATAGCGTTTTGATACACTCAGTTTTCTTTTCGAGTTTGGCAAAACAAAGCGATGGCTTTCTGAGAATTGGTTTGGATCACCGCCAGTTGGTGTGCCAAAAATTCGCGCATTGAGAATTTGTTTAAACTGTACGGTGTTACTCATTGCTGCAGAGAATGTGTGCTCATCAGTGAGAACAAGCACACCTGTTTTCCAATCAAATTGATCCATAGGTAACAGACAAGATGAAAAAGCCAACCCTGTGTAAAAACTGCCCCCGCCATTGCCTCTGAAATCGATTATCAGATACTTTGATTTCGCAGCCATTAATTGTTTTTGCAGTGCTTGGCACTCAGCAATGACCTGCTCAAAACTGGGGTAGGCGTTAAAATCAAAGTAAGCGACTTTGTGCTCTTTTAACAAGCTGAGAGTTATCCCCGGCATGGCAATATCTAGTTTATTTAATTTATCGGTGTGATTTTTAAAAGCGGAACTGAGTTTGGCAAATTCACTCATCGCAACTGGGGTTATTTGTTCGCTAAGCGTATTGCCCTCAAGCTCAAATACAAACTGTGCCGCAGCATTCTCTTTTACAAGACCCAGACCCAATAACAGCTTATGTAGGGTTAAATAAAATTCGAAGCGGGCTTTGGCGCTAAATTGGTTATCGACGCCAGGCAATATAGGTGTGATTAACTCAAAGAGTGCCTCAACGGTTAAGCCATTGATGGTTTTAAGTTCGGCACCGATAAGGTGCTGATATGGCTTAGTTGCATCAATGACTCGTAATTTTTTATCAAAAAATTTGTACCTAAGCGGAAAATGCTGGTGGGGCCCTGACATCATAAAATAGTTAGTGTGCCCGTCACCAATGGCACCAGTTATCGCCATTAGCCGCGCTTCTACTTGAGGCTCACTGAGTAGTGGTAAATCTTGTTTTAGCTCTTTTAAAAGTTTAACGAAGTCACTCTCTGCAAGCGTATGAAACGGTTCAATGTGCTTGGTTCTGACTTGGTTTTCATAAAAGTTAATGTCTTCTAGCCAAGCTTGTTGTTGCTCAGTCGAAAGGGTGTTCGCATAGGTGGCAAAGCTACATAAGGCGATAACGAGTAATTTCAAAACGAATTTCATGCGTGAGTGCCCTTAGCATACTGTGAAGGTGAGAGGCCAAATTGCTTAATAAAAGCACGGCGAAAACTGTCGTAATTGTTAAAGCCTAATTTTTGCGAGATAAATTGCAGGCTGATGTTTTCTTCACACAATAGATCTCTGGCATGATTAAGTTTGAGTACCCGAAAATAATGACTCGGCGTGCAGTTAAGGTGTTGTTTAAATAGTCGTGTGAGTTGTCGCTCACTCAAACTGCAAAACTCTGCCATACGAGTAACGGTGACAGATTTGTCTAATTGTGTACTTAACCAATCAATTAATGGCGAGAGCTTTAAACTTGCACCAGACTGTAGTTCTAAAATATCTGAATATTGCTGCTGTGAGCCTGCTCGTTGTAGATAAACCACCAAGTCTTTAGCAACTTTGGCAGCCATGCTATTGCCATAGTCTTCGCGAATAATTGCCAATGCTAAGTCAACACCAGAAAGCACCCCTGCGGATGACCAGATATTTTCATCGCGAATAAAGAGCGGCTCAGGCGTGACGGTTTTATTTGGGTTCTGCTTAGCTAAGCTCTCACAATGACGCCAATGTGTTGTAATCGTCAGGGCTTTCTCGTCAAAGAGTTTGGCGAGAATAAACGCCCCGGTGCAAATGCTAAAGACGCGTTTTGCTTTTTTTGCTATGTCAGAAAGCGCTTTGAGCTGCTTTGTAGTTAGTTGCAAGGTACGCATGCCTGTGCCTCCACAAATGATCAAATCGTCATACTCAAAGTCATCGTTCAGACAGTAATCGACAGACACGCTTTGTCCGTAAGCGGTTTGTACAGGCTGTTTACTGATCCCTAATAGCTTGCACTGGTAGGCTTTGGCTTTAATGCTGTTAGTTTCCATAAAGGCATCAAGCGGGCCAAATAGGTCAAGAGCTTGAAAGCCATCGGCGATGAAATAGACTTGTTTGATGGTCATATAAGTTGTTCTATAAAATTAGACTCTTTGATTAAGCCTATATTAACGTGACTAAATATGTCGTTTAAAACACAAAAACGACAAAAAAAGACATTTTGTGAGTGTGAACGCCAAAGCAAATACGTTTTCTGCAGGAATATCAGAGCGAGTTGGTCTTTGTTGTCTTTTCGTTTTAATCAAAAAAGTGCCCCGACGGGCGGGGCGATTGGGGAAGTTATATTTCAATATTAGTATATGGTTATATATTTTCAGGTTGATTAAGAGTAAACCACATAAAAACAGGGTTAAGTATTACGAACAATAACAGTGTAGATATTTTGGTATTAGCAACAAGGTATTGTTTAATGTTACTTAAAGGTAAAGTGTTTCTGTTTTGGAAATTGTCTATTCAATTTATTTACAGTGGAAATTTTTGTACTAACCTCAGTCTATAAGGGAAATTTATTACTGAGTTAAACCATGAAAAAACTGACTTTATACACACTTTGTTTTTGTACTTTTCCTGCGCTAGCAGATACATCTGTTACAGTAACCGGTGTGTCTGATTATTTGTTTAATGGGGTAAGCCAAACTCAAGAAGACCCAGCCATTCAGGCAAGCTTTGATTGGGCGGGAGGTACCGGGTGGTATGCAGGTGTCTGGGGTTCAAATGTTGATTTTGGCGAAGATACCAACATCGAGTTTGATGGTTATGTAGGTTACTACACGGCTCTGAATGATGTGCTTAATTTAGATGTAGGTATCGCGCAGTACACCTACCACGGTGCTGATGTGAGCTCTAGCTATAACTATGCAGAAGCCTATGCAAAGTTTAATTACGGTAACACTAACCTTAACTTTTGGTATGCGTGGGACTACTTTGGTACTGGAGCGGGTCATAGCATTGTGATGCTGACTCATAACTTCCCTATTAACGAGTCATTCTCGGTTGATGTAGGTATCGATTACTCCATGAGTATGGATGATGATAAATGGACTTGGGAGGGTAAAGACGATGACTACATTCATTGGCGAGTGACGGGGAATTACTCAATCAGCGGCTGGGACTTATCTTTGGGTTATGAAGACACCGATCTCGACACCTATGGCGATTCGACAATCTTGTTTACCGTAGGTAAAACCTTTAGCTTATAAACACCTTCTATATTTCTCTGAACGGCCATTTCCATAATTCATTCAGGAAATGGCAATTCTCGATTTTCTTCCTATGCTTAACATTAGTCATGAACTTGAAACATAAGTTTTTCATACTCTTATTTTTACCTAAGGTGTTATTTGATGAAGTTAAAAAGGTGCTGTATTGCTCTGTTGTTTGCTTCGACCTACGCTATTGGCTCTGAGCAATCGCTCACCATCTATACAGAAGAATTTCCACCTTATAACTTTCTAGAAAAAGGCGTTGTCGTTGGCGTGAATGCCGATATTGTGGCTATGGCTTGCAAAATGGCAAATATAACATGCACGTTTGCACTATACCCTTGGAAGCGCGCGATGACACTGAGTTTAAAAGACGCTCGTAGTGGTCTAATATCGACTTCAAGGCTGCCAAGTAGAGAGCAGACATTTCAGTGGGTTGGGCCGCTTATTTCAAGCCCTGGGTGCTTTTATAAGCTTACTGAACGTGATGATATTCAAATAAATAACAACGAAGAGTTGGCAAATTACACGGTTGCTTTGCATAAAGGCGATGCATATGAAGAAGTGCTCAAGCAGTGGGGGTTTAAAGAGCACATAAATTACATTCCTTTTTCTGAAAAGTTTGCAGAAATAAAAGCCTTTACGGAGGGCAAACTCGATTTGTTTATTGCCTCAGCGAATAGTCTAAAGTTCCACATTCAGAATTATCGACTTCGACCAGAGCAGGTTGTACCAGCCTACTTTATAGATGATCCTCGGCTGGGTGGAAATTACTTGGCCCTGAATAAGAGGGTGCCTCAAACGTTGGTTACTCAACTACAGAGTGCAATTGACGAAATTTATTCAAAAGGCTTGGACTTACCCATCAAAGAACGCTACCTAGAAACCATCACACAAATTTCAGAGCAAGAGCTCTCGCTAGAAGCCCGTTGCACCCACCAATAATATGCATTCGATGAATAGCCGCTATTAGCTTAAGAGATTGTGAATTTTTAATTTTAACTGCTTAAGTAAGTATTACCTTGTCTTAAATTGGAATCATAAATGTCTGTTTTTACGACCCCCGATCTGTACGACGAATACGGCGATACTTTACAAGTTATGGATCATGGCTTGTCACACTTTGGTAAATCACGCTATATGAAAGGCCAAGCCGTGATTATCCGCTGCCCAGAAGATAACAGTCTAGTTAGCGAGTTTTTACGACAACCTGGCGAAAATAAGGTGTTAATCGTTGATGCTCAAGGGTCTAAATCATACGCTTTTCTTGGTGATAATCTGGCTATATCAGCCATTAAAAACCAATGGTCAGGTATTATTGTAAACGGCTGTGTTCGCGATGTGGAAATATTAAAAACATTGCCATTTTGTGTCATGGCGCTAGGGCACGTACCGCGTAAAACTAAAAAGCAAGGCTTAGGCAGTATGCTAAGCTCGCTTACTTTATTCGGTGCAGAGGTGTCAGAAGGTGATTGGGTGTATGCAGATGAGAATGGTGTGGTGATCAGTAAAATGGAGGTTTAATAAGGGAGAGTTTTGGCTTGTTTGGCTGGATACAGTGAGCACAGTATAGGCGTTGATAAAACTCAACTCTGTATGAAATTTATAAGAGCTGTCCCATTGATTCTGAAAAAATACTATTTTGTATACTTAATTTCAGTTAAGAATTTGAAAGTATAGTGTTCTTTATGTAGTTGGCCCACTTTTTAGATACCGGTGAATCTTGGTAAGCGAGGTAAAATGTTGTTGGTTCAACATCACCTAGGATACTCAAGCGATTTTTAACTTTCGAATCAGAAACAAAATACTTTGGTAAAATAGCAATACCAAAGCCTGCTATAGTTGATTCCATCATGCCAAAACTATTAGTAATTAGTTGTTTATTCTGATGATGAGTAAATGTGTTCCCTTTCTTAGTAAAAATAGATTCCCAACTTTTACTTTTTGTCTTATTCCTTACAATTAATTTGTGTTCGTGTTTTACATCACTTGGCGTTTTTAAGTTATTGGTTTGTGCGTACTCTTTGGAGCAAATCACCATATTCTCTATGCTTAATAGCTTAAGATACTCTACTCCTTTTTCATCTTGATTATTTCTTATTGCAAAATCGAAGTGACTGTTTTGCAGCTGGATCACCTGATCATTTAGGTCTAAATCTAAAGTAACGCCATCTTTTTCGAATGTAGGTAAGAGTGGTGTAATTACCTTTACGCCAAAGTCGGTCGGCAAGCTTATTTTAAAGTGCTTCTTTTTATTATGGATTTGGACATCGTCAAGCAATACATTAAAGCTTTTTTCTAGGCGATTAAACTCATTAACCATTAACTCACCTTTACTGGTTAATGTTATTTTGCTTCCTTTTCCACGAGTAAAGACTTTAAAGCCTAATTTATCTTCCAGTTTTTGTATTTGGTAACTAAGTGCTGATTGCGTCAAGGCAATTTCATCTGCTGCTTTTGAAAAGCTGCCGTGTTTCGCTACTGCTGCCAAATAGGGAAGGTGGGTTAATACTTTAGCTAACATATAAAATAATTTAATAACTATAGAAAATTAATCAATTTTACTGGAGTTATGAATGAGTGGGAAGATGAATACTCCTTATTATCTAAGAAGTATTCGCTATGAAAATTGAACATATTGGTATCTGGGCCAAAAATTTAGAGCTGTTAAAAAGTTTCTACGTTGAGCATTTTAACGCTATTGCTAACGCCAAATATTACAATCGTAAAAAGCAGTTCTCATCATATTTCTTGTCGTTTGCAAATGGCGCCAGACTAGAGATTATGCACTCACAAAATAGTCGCAATGCTAACGGTTCGTTACATATAGCTATTTCTGTGGGCTCAACTTCAGCTGTCGATGAATTTTATGAATATGCGTTACTTAAGGGAATTAACGTGCTTAACCAACCAAGAGAAACAGGAGATGGGTATTACGAGTTTATTCTAGAAGATCCGGAAAAGAACCAGATAGAAGTTACGGTATAAGGAGCTGAAATATGAAGTTTATTTCAAAACAGGTTGTACCTGTAGCACTCGTTTTTATTTTCAATGGTTTGCTTTTCGGTGCATGGGCTTCTCGAGTGCCGTTTATCAAGGAGTCATTTGGTTTTTCTGAAATGCAGTTGTCTGCGCTATTGCTCTTATTAGCGTTTGGCGCAATATCCTCATTCGCGGTAGCTGGAAGCATGGCTGATAAAGTGGGGGCGTCCAAACTATCATTTTGGCTTTGCATACTGTACCCATTTCCTTTTGCTCTGATTAGCTTGAGTGAAAATATTCTGTTGTTAGCAATTTCATTATTCTCGTTTGGTTGGGTTCACGGCGCAATGGATGTAGCAATGAATTCATGGGGAACTAGCATTGAAAAGCAGAGCAAAAAAATACTGATGCCATTTTTTCACGCAATGTTTAGTTTCGGAGCTGGATTGGGGGCTGCAAGTGGCGTTTTAGCGGCAACTTACCATACAGCACTATTTGCTCATTTCATAATTGTTAGCTTTTTAGTTATTCCAATATGTTGGTGGCTTGGAAAACATAAATATTTATCTACTGATGATGGGGAGAATAAGGCAAAAAAAGCGAGTTTTTCGTTTCCAAAAGGCTCGCTACTTGTGGTTGCCATGGTTGCATTTTCTTGCGCATTAGGAGAGGGAGCTATGGCAGACTGGGCTTCAATTTATATGTCGAGCGAAATTAACAGCTCACACGCACAGGCGGCTTTAGCGTATACGGTTTTTTCAATTTTTATGGTGCTAACACGTTTAAGTGGACACAAAATTATTGAAATTTTTGGTATTGTTAACACGGTTAGGCTTTGTTCAATTAGTAGTATGCTTGGTGCATTGTTATTGGTTGTAATTAATAACACTTATGTGAGTTTATTTGCGTTTTCGCTGTTAGGAATAGGCTACGCGATATTAATGCCATTGGCTTTTTCAAAAGCGGCTAAAATCAATGAAAATAATGCTGGAGCGGCGATTGCAAGTATCGCGATGTTTGCTTATGGCGGAATGTTATTGGGGCCAGTATTAATTGGCGTTTTAGCAGAGTTTCTATCATTAAAAACCGCATTTTATACTTTTGTAATCACGTCAATATTTGTCCTAATTTGTTCAAACTATTTTAAAGAAGGGCATGAGGTAGTTTAATTTTCAAAATTATTAAGAGACGGTGATTTTATTAGTACTCACCGTCTGCTTATGCACATATTTAGCTCTCAGAAAGCTACTCACAAATCAAATTGTCGATAGAAAACGCGCGCTTGGTATCTGAATCGCTTAAGAAGTCGGCAAAATTACACTGGTTAAAACGTTTTTGTTGCAATGCTGACATGAAGGCTTTATAGGATTTGATGTTACTGTGTTGAAAAATCGAATGCTCAACTCTTTCAGGTTGCCTTTTACCTTCAGATAACTCTTTGATCATAACCATGGCATAAGCGCCAAGCGTGACATGGCCACCAACAGAAACCGCTAATCTCCCTTCAGGAATATCGTCATCCCAGTTTATGCCGCCAATTCGAATTGTTGGTAGTAAGTTGTAACTCGCTACAGCGGAGGTTGCCCCACAGGCCATGGCATCATTGGCTGCCCAAATGATATCGACTTTTTGATGCTTCAAAATGCCTTTTACTTTTTCATAAGCTTTTTGTTTTGACCAGTGTGCAACTGTGCTATCAATTAAGTGCACTGCAGGGTGTGAATTCAAAAAGCTATTGAGTCCTTCAGCTCGGGCAACAGAAGCAGGAGAGGTTGTATCTCCATGTAGGGCGAGCACATTGACTTTGCTGTGTGTTGTTTTGTTTGTGACTAATGCATCATGGAGTTGTTCGGCTAAAGAAAAGCCTGCATCAAAGTTATTCGGGATCAAGCTGCCCGCATAATATTGCCTCTGCTCTGCTGAGATGGAGCTAAGCTCTTCATCTGAGAGATCATTTAGCAACATAAATACTGGAATTTTATGTTTGGTGATCTCTTTAACCAATTTGACCGCGACCCCTTTCTCATTGACCAAAACCGCATAATCTGGTTTTTTAGCTATCACATCCTTAGCAAATGACTTCATGAGAATATGATTACGATTGGCATAAATGGTGGTTAGGTTGATGTCTAAATCGTCAGCAGCTTCTTGCATGAAATAGTTCACGTTAGGCCAAAAGTAACCCGTGGGATTATTTGAGGGATGGCCTGGATTTAAAAACATCACGTTGAGAGGGCGCAACTCACTGGCAATGGCTTGGGCATTTAAAATAAAGGTGATAATACAAAAACAAAAAAATCTGATCATAAATTTGTGTTGCCCAAAACAGAAATACAACTATAAAGCTGACAATGAATTAATTAAACACAGGATTAGATAGAATGTAAAATTAACTCAGCCTTAATCTTGGTACTTTTTATGTTGTTCTTTTACCATGCCAATGGCGAGGTTTAGTTTATTAATAAAGTCGCTCTTGTAGGGAAAGTTACCATGAGGGCTGTTACTAAAGCCGATATGGGCAGTCTGTCGGCTGAGCTCGTCTTCTTCATTAAAATTACTTATATCCATTTCAGGGAATTTTGCTAAGTTGTGCTCTATTGCGCGACTATCATTTACATAACAATCGATTTTGCCATCAATCAGCTTGTGTAAATTGGCATAAGTACTTTTGTTTTCCCAGACCTTAATTTTTTCTTCGGCAATGAGTTTTTTATATTTATCAGTAAACATAAGGTAGCCTGCGTTTATACCAATATTAAGTGGTTTGCTTTGCAGCACGTTTTTGCCTTGAAAAAGCGACTTTAGCGAAATGTGCTTGTTACAAACAGCAACAACTCGTTCGGTTAACAATGACACTGAATAAGGGCCAATATAAGGTCTAGCCTGTCGATGGATATAAGGGGGGAGAATTGCAAAAGCATGGCCTAGTTCTATTTCTTTTAGGGCGCGTTTCCATGGCATTGATTCAAACTCAATGTGGTATTCATCGTTAAGTAATGTTCCAGCTTTTCGGATCATTTCAATATAAATGCCACGAGGCGCACCGTTAACGGCATAACTGTAGGGCGGGTAGGCTTCATCAACTATGATTTTTACCTTAATTGGTGAGTCTGACGCTATAAGTTGTAGTGGCGTAAAACAAACCGTTAAAGCCAGCGCTGATAGAAAGAAAAGCTTATTCATCTAAAAACTTCACATAGTCATATCTAAAGCCCACCGAAATAGAATCAAACCCTGTGTTATTAGCATAGTCTTTTGTTAAATACTCTAAATGAAAGCGTAGTTTGTCGGCCGGTAGCCACTCTAGCGTCACGTTATAACCGTCAAAACCATTGCCACTGCTATCTAGGCCGTCGTCGAAATCAAAGTATCCGATCTTAAGTTTATAGTGCTTGGTAATTGGATAGCCCATAGAAATGTCGAATGTTGAGCCATCTCGGTCATTACTTGTGATGCGATCGTAACTTTTATCTTGATAACCAACAGCAATATAGAGGTCTGATGGGAAAGTATAAGCTCCAGAGAAAGCTAAAATACGGTTCTCACCTAAGTGTGTTTCGCCGTCATACACTTGGTTGTTTTGATAAGTAATCGCCAAGTGTAGGTTATCGACATCGTAACTTAGGCCTGTGTTAAATAAATCTGAGTAATTATCGCCATTTTCACCATCGTATTGTGCGCCTGCCTTAAAGGTAAAATCACCGAATTGTTTTGAGTAGGTGAGAAAGTTGTTTACGAAGAAAATGCTCTCGGGGTCGTAGGCAAACGGGCTACTAGCATGATTAAAAATATCAATATACTCAGCAATATATAAGTATTGTGCGGGGCGTTGTTTACCTATGCCTACTTCACCAAGGGGCGTGTCGAGTGCAACATACACTTGCCTTGCTTTACCAAAATCGCCGTTGTTAGATAAATCTATGCCCCATTCACCATGTAGTGTGGCTTTAAATTCACTCGAGAATTTGTGGGTAGATTTAATGCCCATGTGCGACAACGCATCTCTGACGTCAGTGGTGCTCTCACCTGCATTATCAATGTAACCATAAGTTGGTCTAATGGTGGCGTAAAACTTTAGGTCTTTGTCAGACTTAGCCTTACTCGTTTTATCCATACTCGGTTTTGGCGCTGACTTTTTAGCTACCGGGTGATTTGCTTGGGCTTTTTCAAGTGCTTCTATTTTTTGCTGCAATAATCTTAATTGCGCTTTTAGCAAGGCTATTTCGTCTTGCGTATTTGAAGTTGCTGATACGTTTACTGCATAGATAAGACTTAACAAGGCGGCGACATAAGCGATGCTTCTCATAAGAATTCTCTGCAAAAGTGCGTGTTTTTTTCAGTATAGTTTATATTTACACAATGCTGACGGCTTTCTTGCATAATTCAAATAAGGCTGAGAAATGAAGATTAGATCTAAGTTTTCGGTGGTATCTGGGGTTGTAGTATTTGTGGTAATTTCGCTCTTGGCGCTTTCAACATATATTTTGGTTGAGAATAGCTTAAAGCAAAAAACACAAGCCTATGTGGTCGATAATACCGCTTTACTCAGTAGTAGTATCAGTAATTGGATGGCAGGAAAAGCCGCGCAAATTCGCATTCTTAAGCATCAGCTTGAAGGCGACTTTTCAAAAGACAATTTTCAGAAATCCCTCGAAAATAATGCCCTAAGAAATGAATTTTTATTGGTGTTTGGTACCTTGGCAGATGAACGAGGACTTCGCTCTAATAACAAAAATCGCGTAAACCCACCTGAAATCGACTTTAGAGAGCGCGCTTGGTACCAGCAAGCTAAAAATACTCAAGGAATTGTGTTTACACCGCCTTATGTTGATGCGGCTACAAAAGAACTTCTGGTTTCTATTGTTACTTCAGTAAATAGCGCTGGTTTTAAAGGGGCGATAGGCGGCGATTTATCTTTGCAAACCATCGCAGATAGTGTGAATACCATTAATTTCAACAATACCGGCTTTGCGTTTATTGTTGACGGACAAGGCACGATTATTACTCACCCTAATGCCAGTTTAAATGGTAAGTCTAGCCAAGAAGTGTACGAACTAGGTCCAAATAGGCAAGGTGAAATTTTAGAGTTGAGTCATCAAGGCGAAGATAAGCTGGCTTACTTTTTTCCGCTTGATGACAGTGCAGGGGTTGATTGGTATTTGGCTGTGTTGCTAGATAAGTCTTTGGTTTATGAGTCTTTGTCTACTTTTACCAGTCGCACATTTATTTTTGCGGTATTTAGCATTGCGCTGTGTGTATTTTTATTAAGAAAACTTGCTAAACACCTGCTGAGCCCACTCGATACATTAGAAAGTGCAATTGGCCAAATCGCCAGTGGCGGTGGTGATTTGACTCGTCGTTTAAATGTGCAAAGTGAAGATGAGTGCGGGGTTGTGGCTAATAACTTCAATCAGTTTTTATCTTATTTGCAACAGTTGGTGTCAGACATTAAGCACAAAGCTGAGAACATCACCTCAGAAAGCAACCATGCTTCGCAGTTGTCAATGCAGTCATCTGAGTCTCTCAATCAGCAATACTTGTCGATAGATAATTTAGCGACAGCAATGAATGAAATGAGTACCACATCGTCAGATATTGCTGCTAGCGCTCAAGATGCAGCGACTTCTGTGACCGCAGTTAATAAGACAGCAGATGAGAACAAACAGGTCTTTGCAAAAACAACTCAAGATATTGTGCAGTTGTCGGCGTCTATTAGTTCGGCTCAGCAGCTCAGTAGTGAACTGGCCTCTTACAGCAATAACATTGAGCAAATTCTTTCTGTTATTAACGGCATTGCAGAGCAAACAAACCTGTTAGCACTTAATGCGGCAATTGAAGCTGCGCGAGCGGGTGAGCAAGGTCGCGGTTTTGCCGTTGTGGCCGATGAAGTGCGAACATTAGCATCAAGAACGCAAGAATCGACCACTGAAATTAAATCTATGATAGAGCAAATTCAGCACTATTCTTCGCAAGTGCAAACGGCGATGGATGAAAGTAAAGACAAAGCAAATCGTTGTGTTGAACATACACAAATAGCCAGTGATTCTTTAGAGAGCATATCGAACGAAGTGAAAGAAATAATGGACCGTAATATTCAAATTGCCGCGGCCATTGAGGAGCAAAGTGTGGTGATTGAAGATATTAATAAAAACACCATTAGTATTCGTGATATCAGCCAGCAAGTAGACAGCTTTGCGCACGAACAGATCACCGCCAATGAACAACTTCTGGGAGACGTGAAGTCGCAGCAAAACTTGTTGAATAAGTTTATTGTTTAAAGAGGTTTTCGGCTGATACCAACCCTCTAGAATTGGTATTATTCATCGCTCAGCCATTTATACATAATGAGACTATCAACATAACCTAACTTCGGGTGATTATAGGCTTTTGGAATTGTGCCAATAACCTCATAGCCGAGCTTTTGCCAAAGCGATACCGCAACGGTATTAGTTGAGACCACAGAATTAAACTGCATGGCCTTAAAACCAAGCGCTTGGGCGATTTCTTGAGAGTGCTCACAAAGTTGTCTGGCAATGCCTTTTCCCGCTGCAAGAGGTGAGACCATATAGCCGCAGTTACAAATATGTGAGCTTGGCCCCATGGCATTGGCTTTTAAATAATAACTCGCTAGTACTTGTCCTTGCTCTTCGTAAACGAAACATTTTAGCGGCGCTTCACACCATAGTGAATATGCGCTCGACTCGTTCATGTCTGGTTCAAAGGCATAGGTTTCTTGGGCTTGAATGATACGCTGAAAAGTTGACCAAAATGCAGAAAAATCTGCCCGTGTCATTGCTCTTATCATATTGACCTCAGATGTTAATTATTTGCATATCGCGCTAAAAACATAGTAATTGTTTGTTCGATAATATGTTTTTGCTGTGTCGGAGTCGGTTTTTCGAATCCATATAAGTGCGGATAAAAAATAAACGACTTAAGCTGGAAAAGAAACTGTTTTGCTGCAAATTCAATGTCATCTATGTCTAACTCGTTTGCATCGGCGGCATCTTTTAAGAAGGTCTCAATAAATGTCATGCAGCCCACTTTGTTGCTACCAAGTTGTGAGGCTAATTCTGGATCTTTTAGCATCTGCATAAAGGCAATTTTTGCAATGCGCAAAAAATTGTCTGAAGTCAGTAGCTGTACTTCTTGCTCTGCAATGAGCTGTAATTGCGCATGCAAGGGTTTGCTTTGGTCAAAAACCACCGCTTCTGTCGCCATTAATTCGTCTTTCATTTTGAATAAAATCGCGTGAAACAGCTGATCTTTAGTATCGAAATGATTATAAACCGTGCGTTTAGATACTTTGGCAAGCTTGGCTATGTCGTCCATGCTGGTGGCATCGACGCCTTGCTCATAAAACAATTGTTCTGCGGCAGTTAAAATGTGCAATTTCTTTTGATCAGATAACTTCATAATTTTCCTCTCGATAACCGCCATATTCTAAATCCAAATTAAAAAAGTTGCACTCAGTAGTTTACTTTTTATGTTTTTAGTGAAAAACTACACCGTGTAGTTTACTTTCGTCTGGTGCATTATGAAAATGAGTAATACCAACATGCTTAATTAAGTGAACTATTTTGAGGCGAGAAAAACTTGGCGATAGCAAGGCAAAAATTTTGTTATTTAGTTCTTCTAAATTAGAAATTTTTAACGCAGCAAGCGTCAGTTTTAGTCCCTCAAATCGGATAGGTATTATTGCGTGTTGGTATGTTTGGTTAGGTGTAGGTTTTATTGCTTTAACAGTGGGAGCATGTTCAGTGAATAATCAATTAGCAACACAAGATTCAACTTTGTCGCAAGGGTCGAGCCATTATCATAATGGTAAGTTTCATAACGACGACATTATGGAAGCGAATGGCTTTGGCAAAATGCTAGGGTTAATCGGTCGTTATATCACTGAAGAGAAAAAACATGCAGTGCCAGACCAGCTATTGCCTATGAAAGCCTTGAGTACTGAACAGTTACAGGCACTTTCAGATGATCAAATCTATATGGTCAAGCTAGGGCACTCGTCAATATTGCTTAAAGTTTATGGTGAATTTTGGTTGCTTGATCCGGTATTTTCAGAGCGTGCGTCGCCATTTAGTTTTTTGGGTCCTAAGCGTTTTCAGCAAACGCCTATCAGCATTGATGAGTTACCAGAGATAGATAAAGTACTTATTTCACATAACCATTACGATCACTTAGATAAAGCGAGCGTTAAGAAGCTGGCCGATAAAACCAAGCAGTTTTTAGTGCCTCTAGGGGTTGAAGCCGACTTGTCGCGCTGGGGTGTTGAGACGTCAAAAGTGTTGTCATTTGATTGGTGGCAAGAACTACAAACTGATAATGCACTGGTCGCTTTTACCCCAACTAAGCACTTTTCTGGTCGCGCTTTATCGGATGGCAATAAAAGCTTGTGGGGTTCTTGGGTGATCAAAGGCACCAAAGAAAGCATCTATTTCAGCGGTGATTCTGGCTACTTTGATGGCTTTAAGAAAATTGGTGAGAAATACGGCCCATTCGACTTAACTTTCATTGAAACAGGCGCATATGATAAAGATTGGGCCGATATTCATATGACACCAGAGCAAAGCTTACAAGCACACCTTGATTTACAAGGTAAAGTGATGGTGCCGGTGCATAATGGCACATTTGATTTAGCATTTCATGCATGGTTCGAACCATTGGAGCGCGTGTCAAAAGCGGCAGATGAGCATCATGCTGTAATTAGAACACCAATAACCGGAGAAATTTTCAATTCAGAAAAGCAATTTGTACAAACATATTGGTGGAAGCCACTCCTGCCTAGTTTGTAACTAAAATTTAACAATGTTGATTGTGTCAAATTTATTAAATTAAATAATTGAATCTAATGAATAAAATACTTAAATGTAAAGTTATAGGTACGAATTTAAAGATGAGAAAGTTTAAATTTATGTAAATAAAATGTGATCTTTAAGATTCCTTGCGCTATGGTTTGAGTGATTTTTAATCAAACAACAAAGTAAAAGGAATCATTATGCGTAAATTATCGACTCTAGCATTTGCTATCGGTGCAATTGTATCTGGTCAAGCTTTAGCTCAAGCAGAGCTTAAACAAGTTTCTGCAAGTAAAGCTATTCCAAATCAATACATTGTAGTATTTAAAACGCCGTCTGTTTTAAATATTCAAAGCGCTGATGCAGTAGCAAGTTATGCTGAGCAAGCCAGCCAAACACTCGTTAATAAATATAAC
Source organism: Pseudoalteromonas sp. NFXS53 (assembly GCF_056629255.1). Lineage (NCBI taxonomy): Bacteria > Pseudomonadati > Pseudomonadota > Gammaproteobacteria > Alteromonadales > Pseudoalteromonadaceae > Pseudoalteromonas > Pseudoalteromonas sp. NFXS53. The sequence goes on from NZ_JBWVBR010000001.1 coordinate 426,034, forward strand.
GTAGATGTATCACGCAAGTTTGCTGGTTCTTTAAATGGTGTGGTTGTGAATGCATCTGCAAACCAAGTTCAAGACTTACTAAACAACCCTGATGTTGACTATATCGAGCAAGATCAGATTGTGAGTGTGTCTCCTCTAGCAGCAACCAATGTTGATCAAGGGAATGCAATTTGGGGTTTAGACCGTGTTGACCAACGTTCACTGCCACTTAACTCAAACTATCATTATGACTATGACGGTGCGGGTGTAACAGCTTATGTTATCGATACTGGTGTGCTTATTTCTCACAATGAATTTGGTGGTCGAGCATCACATGGTTACGACTTCGTTGATAACGATGCAGATGCAACAGACTGTAACGGTCATGGTACTCACGTAGCGGGTACAATTGGTGGTAGCCAGTACGGTGTTGCGAAGAATGTAAATATCGTTGGTATCAAAGTGCTAGGGTGTTCTGGTTCAGGTACTAACTCGGGCGTTATTGCAGGTGTTGATTGGGTGAAAAACAATGCGTCTGGCCCGTCTGTTGCGAATATGAGTTTAGGTGGTGGCGTTTCACAAGCACTTGATGATGCAGTTAACTCCGCAGTTGCTGCAGGCGTAACCTTTGTTGTCGCAGCTGGTAATGACAACTCAAATGCATGTAACTACTCACCAGCACGTGCTGCTGATGCTATTACAGTTGGTTCAACAACGAGCAGTGACAGTCGTTCAAGCTTCTCTAACTATGGTAGTTGCTTAGATATTTACGCGCCGGGTTCAAGCATCAAGTCAGCTTGGTACAACTCTAACACGTCAACTAATACCATCAGTGGTACATCAATGGCTGCACCGCATGTTGCTGGTGTTGCAGCACTTTATCTAGATGAAGATAGTACGCGTTCGCCTGCGCAAATTGATTCTCTTTTAAGTAACCGTAGTTCGAAAAATAAAGTGAGTGACGCAAAATCAGGTTCACCAAACGAGCTTCTTTACAGCCTAGCTGGCGATGGCGGGCCAATTGACCCAATCGACCCTGATCCTGTTTTACAGGATGGTGTAGCAGTGAAAGTTTCCGGTGCGACAAACTCTGAAAGCTTCTTCACATTTGAAGTGCCAGCAAATACGGCTGGTGTGACATTCAATATGTCTGGTGGTACGGGTGATGCAGACCTTTATGTTCAACAAGGTACTAAGCCTACACAATCATCATATAGCTGTCGTCCATACAAAAACGGTAACGAAGAAACCTGTACTTTCAATAACCCAGCTGCTGGTACGTGGCATGTAATGGTTCGTGGTTATAGTGCGTATTCTAGTGTATCGCTGGTAGCACAAACTTCAACGGGTGGTGGCTGTGGCGCCAATTGCCTTGATAATGGTGTACCAGTAACGGGTCTTTCTGGATCACGTAACTCTGAGATTGTCTACACGATTGATGTACCTGCAGGTGTTACACTAAATGTAAATACATCAGGTGGTTCTGGTGATGTAGACCTTTATGTTCGTAAAGGAGTTGCACCAACAACTGGTTCATATGACTGTCGCCCTTACCTAAGTGGTAACAATGAGAGCTGTAGCTTGAGCTCTGGTACAGGTGGTACTTACTACATCATGCTTCGTGGTTATAGCGCTTATAGTGGTTTGACGCTTCAAGCTAGCTACTAAGTTTAAACGTTTTAAATCCAATTAATTAAGTCGTTAAGTAAAGCGCATAAAGCAATCTGTTTTATGCGCTTTTTATTCTTTTAATCCTTTCAGATAAAAATCTGCGTAAAACTCAAATTATTTCTCTGTTTTAGTTAAAATGTTAACAATATGTATTGCTTCGGCTTCATATTTCTACCTTAATTCCATATTACTCTTGCTTTGATAGGGCAAGATCGCCTGAATTTTAGTGAATTAATATTTTTAAAAATTTAAACACAGATTGGAAAACAGCGTGCGTGTGAAAGATCCCTGGGATAACCAATTAACTAAACCACTTTTGACTTTATTTTTAATTATTTCTGTTTGTGGTTTTATCTTAAATAGCTTTTATCAAATCCAGCAGACACGGTCTTTTAGTGAAGGCGTTCGTGAGCAAGTCAAAACCCAGACTTTAAATGCCGCGGCAGAAGTGGGTAGTGAACTAGAAAAAATCATGACAAGTGTTGATAGGTTTGCCCGTGAAGTCACGGCAACGCCAGATAAAACATTTGTGTTAAAGCTGTTAGAAGATGAGTTTGCCGTCAATGAAGATATTTATTCTTTGAATGTGACCTTTCACCCTTATCAATACCAGCCTAATATCCGATATTTTAGCCCCTATTATGAAAGGTTAACGGGGGTCGAGCGTAAATATAACTTGGTTGATTATGACAAGCCTTATAAAGAATTTAGCTGGTATCACAGGCCGTTAAAAGAGGGACCTATCTGGACTGAACCTTATTACGAGCCGCAAAACAATGTGTTGATGACGACTTACTCGGTGCCTTTTTATCAATATAAAAACGCCAAGCGAGAAGGGAAAATGCCAATAGGAGTGGTTCCTTCTGATATATCGTTGGATCATTTAACTGCTTCACTCAAAGAGCTTGATTTGGGTTTAGGTGGTTATGGTATTTTATTTTCTAAGCAACAAAACCTAATCTCTCACCCTGTATTTAGCCATGTCAGAGAAATGGAAAACTTACAAGACTTAGTGTCAGAAACTGAGTTTGCTTATCTCTCTAAAATATCAGGGTGTTTTGAAAGCGATTTAGATTACTTGTTTTTTAATGGTGAAACCCTTGATAACAGCGAGCATTATGCCGCTTGTACTAAAGTGCCACACACAAATTGGACATTGATCACCCGGATGTCTTCTGACATGTTTTACATGGACAGAGACGATCGTCGTCAAAATAATATTCATATTATTGCTTGGGGCGCAGCTTCATTTATCTTTCTTATTTTATTGATGACGAAGCAAAGAAAACTGACTTGGACACAAAACAATGTGCTGTTGTCAGTGACACTAATACTGAGTACATCACTTGTACTTGAGTTTGCCAGGAGTTTTAAAACCCTTGAACGCGCTGATAATGTCGTGATCACAACACAAGCACAAAGAGAGGCGTTTTCAACGAGCTACAGTGACAGGATGGAAACAATGCATGTTGCGCAGCCTGAGTATGTAGCAACGGGTTTGTATGTTGAGTCACTTGAGTTTGTAAATGCCAATAACGTGCATTTGACAGGCCATGCTTGGCAAAAGCTAACGGCTTTTCAGAAAGCCTTTATTGAGCCTAAGTTGGCTTTTAATCATACTGTAAACAGTAAAATTGAACAGGCCTATCGGCAGGATTTAAAAGATGGCGGTGTGTTAGTTGGCTGGCATTTCTCTATCGAAACTAGGCAGCAGTTTGATTACAGTAAATACCCGTTTGATCATAAGAGCATAGAACTGAGTTTTAATGAAGCTGATATGGGCGGCAATGTTATTTTAGTGCCGGATCTTGAGTCGTATGAAAAACTGTCAAAAATGGATAACCCAGCTGTATCTCCCGATATTGTGCTTGATGAGTGGCAGTTAAAGAGCAGTTACTTCAAGTATCGATTTGAAAGTTATAATACTAATTTTGGTTTAGATAGCTTTTATAACCAAAATGTCGCGCCTGAGCTTAACTATAACATTAACATTGAGCGTGAATTTATCGGCCCATTTGTGACGACGCTTTTGCCTGTAATGGTCATGGTATGCCTGTTATATGCGTGTGTTGTGAGTATGAAGTACACACCTTATGGTGACTTGCGTAATAATATAACCGCAGTAGTTTTTACGATTTTACTTGCCCATTATAGTATCCGAGAGCACTTACAAATCGATGAGGTCGTCTATTTTGAGATCTTTTACTTCTTACTTTATTTGGTATCGTCATTGTTTATGCTGATAGCACATCAATATTATAAAGCGAAAGAAGAAACTGGAGACGGGCGAGTATACAAACGCTTAGCCAATATTTGGTTCTGGCCTGTGATGACAATCTCAATTTTCATTATCACTATACTGACCTATTATTAAAGTTCTAAGTACAAAAAAGGCGACCATGTATCCTCATGGTCGCCTTTGCTAGCAGTTGTTAAGAATAAAATTAGTTAGCTGTAGCCGTTAAGCTTACGCCACTATAAGCGCTATAGCCTCTAAGCATAACGTGGTATCTACCTGCCCCCGAGCTCACTGCACAAGTTTCTTCATTGCCCCAGCGATAAGGTCGGCAATCATAAGTTGTTCGAGTAGGTTCGCTGCCCTTACGGACATATAAGTCAACGTCACCTGAACCGCCTGTTATCACAATGGTTGCACCTGACATACCTGCTGGCACATCAAAGTAGAAGAATTGTTCATTGTTTCTATCACCACTTAACCCAGTCTTAGCTACGCCATCTTTAAGCAGTTTAGGGTCAGTACCATCGTCGACAGCGAGTGTGTAAGTTTTGCTTGCAGTTGCGCCTGTTTCATCAGTGATGGTGAGCGTAGCCGAGTACTCACCAGCTACAGCGTATGTATGACTTACACTCGTGCCAAAGCCGTTGGCTGAGCCATCACCGTATTGCCACTCGTATTGTGTAATTGCACCATTTGGTGAAGTAGAGCGGCTGCCATCAAAACTACAGCTCATTAAGTTACAGTTGATATCGAAGTCAGCGATTGGTTGTGGGTCAACTGTGCCATTATCACCAGAAGGTACTTGGCCATTGAAATGACTCGAAACCTGAGGCCAAATTAAACTGATTTTTGCGCCCTTGTTAGTACATCCACCTAAATGATGAAGAGCGATAACATTGTTTGTTGCTGCAGCAAGTACCGGAGAGCCAGAAGAGCCGCCAATCGTATCGCAGTAGTAGCCTAAGTCAGTACCTGTGCCACGGCCATTGGCGTTTGCATTGTTTACAGAGCAAAGACCATTGCTGTCTCTGTCAGATTCAATCGACAGCTCCTTTGGATTACCAGAACCATGCTGAGGAATGTAAATGCGCTCACCTTGTGTTGCGTCACGTACATCTAGACCAAAATAACCAAATGGTGCCGCTTTAGCGAAATCATTAATGGTAAATAACGTATAGTCGAGGGTGTAATCGGTCTTTAATAGATCTTTACCTGTGACTTTTACAACACTCTCTAGCGTATTTCCGTCACAACTTGTGTGTTGATAGTTAAACCAGACTTCTGTATTTGCAAGTTCAGACGCCGATTCAACACAGTGGTTATTGGTGAACATGCGGTTATCACTGCCAACTCGCCAGCCAGTACATAAGCCACTGCCGTTCATAAGTAATCGAGTAACTGGTCGAGAGCGTTCAAACTCTGTTGGATTTGAAGTAGCCCAACACTGCACGTCTCTGCGTTCCATTGCACCACAAGTAGAGGCAATGCCAACATCGGTTTCAATAGATTGTGCAAAGTCGTTCTCTGTGCCATGGAAGTAACTATCGATTTCAGCATCTGCCAGTGAGATTTGGCTTTGTGCTGCGAAGGTATTGTTAATTTGACCTGGCGTGTATTCAACAATCACCTTGTCTGCTGAGACTGACATAGCATAAAACGATGAAACCCCATCATCGCCCTGCGCTTTTGTTGCGGTGCTCATGTTGAACTCAGTGTACTCATAACGCTCGCTACCATCCTCAGAGCGCACGACTAGTTTGCCGCCATTCTGTAAGTTGATATTTTTAAAGTGCAGCTTGATGTAACTGGCATTTGGGTGTGAAACCGTTTGCGTAATGACCGTTTGATTCACAGCATTTGCAGTTGCGAACTGACTGTTAAGCGGCAGGTTAAGCTGTGCAGATTTACCTATTGTGGTTTTTTGCGCTTGAGATGTGTATTTCATCATTTGTGCTTCTGTCAGTGGCGCTTGAGCTGCTACAGACAGTGAAACCGCACTTAACAGCGGTAAGATGTGGCGTGCTTTCATTATCATATCCTTACAATTACTTGTTTATGGTTTTGGGAACCGAGAATAAAAGTAGCGCATATTAATTGTTATGTAAAATAAATGTTAATTTTATTTTAACCTTAATTTTACATTGGATGGTAATTACGCAGCCGATTTTTTAAAATGTGGTGAACACAAGGCAATAAAAAAGGTGATTAATAACATATATATCAATCACCTTTCGGGTAGTTTAATAGCGTGTCAGCCCGTAAACTTAAGGATCAATACGGGCGAATATGACTTATTTGACTAGCGCCCAAGGTCCGCCATCAGCCTTAGGTTGGTCGCCTTGTGTCCACCATTTCGCGGTGTAAATTGCCTTATTGAAACTAACCTTGTCACCTTTTAGGTAAACTTTTGTGTTATCCCATGCCGCAATCCCCCCCACTGGCGGTTTGTCTTTAGGTGGGTCAAGCTTTTCAACCACAGTTACATTTGGCCAATTAACATGTGATTGATAAAAATTCGTGACACACTTTTCATAGTCACCTGGCACAAGTGCCGAATAAGCAGTTTGGTAACCCACTAATTTACACTCGAATGACTGGCCGCCTGGGCGGTCTGAGTGATAAGTCCAATCTGCTTCCCAATTAGTGTAGAGTACATCGGCAGAGCCATTGAGATTTAAGCTACCAAAAGGCGTTTGCTGCCAACAGGTATTTTCTTCGTCAGCTTCAATTGGAATGTTGTAATAGTTCGATAAACCTTCCCAGTAACGAATACGGTTTACTGGCTGACCTTTAGTACGGTTTTGCTCGCCACACTCTATGCCCCCATTGATCACATTTATGGTGGTGCCAAACCCATAACCAATACCGGCAGCGAGCTCTTTTTGAGAAGGCGTCCAAGTTCGGTCGATGACATGCAACATGGCGGGCTTTGGCGCTTGAGGTGTTAAGAAAAACCAAATAGCTGAAGCTAAGTTGAGCCAAGAATCAGCAACTAAACCGGGGTTGTTTAGCAGTACAGTTGCATCACCGTTGAACATGACTTCAGAGAAAGCACCGTAATTGAAGTGGTAAGAAAGTTGTTTTGCTCCTCGGCCAAAATAACCTTGACCATCAGCGCATGGCCAACGACGGTTTTGCCAGTCGTTTTGCCCACACCCTGTCGTGTAACCAGGTTGACCTTCAGACCACCCCATTTCACGTACATGTACGAGTGCCTGTTGCCACTCTTCTAACTGCTGTGGATTGTCAGAAATATTGTCTTTGGCAATATGTCCACCAGTTTCTTGTGCAAAGTGTGCGAATGCTGTGATGATAGACTTCTTACAAATGGCATCAGAATCACGACCATCCGTATATTCACCACAAAATGCTGGGAATTTACCTATGGCACGCAAGAAACGCGTATAAGTATATTCAGGGGCAGCCATACCTGTTAAAAAATCCCATTCTTGCTGACCAAAAACACGCTCAACGCGTTTCACGTTTTCAGGATTGTTGGCATTGTTAGGCGTGATCACTTCAACAATACTGTTGTCGCGTGTTTCTAGCGCCTTAGCCCAAATTTGATACATAGGATCAGAGGCTTTAGCATCACGCGCAGCATTAATTTCTGCTCGCGATAGTAAATAACCGTTTGAGTTGTTTGGATCATCGACAATAGTTAAAGCATTGGCCGAAGCAATTAAACCAACTTGCAGCGCAAGTAGTTTGAGAGAATGGTTTTTCATTTGAGTTCCTTTGAATCGCATGTTTCTGAAATAGGTCTCTTAACCTATTTTTAACATTAGTTGTCAAATGACATCGCTGTCAAGTCTGTATGTTAACCAATGTGAAATTAGCACTCATTGGTGGTGAACCTGTGGGGGAAGGCCTTGCCAATGAGTGCTGGTATCTAGCTTACTCTCATTTACTCAAGTCATACGTATCAGATTGGGTGCCAACTTTTCAAATTTTATAAGTTTATGATCTTAATGGCTTTTCGATTTTTTATAAAAAAGCATCTGAATGTGCAAAGCAAAATGCATCTATTGTTGCGAATTTTGGGATTTTTGACGCAAAAATAAAGGGGCATCATGCCCCTTTATCAGTCGCTTATGGAGGGTCTTACTTTCCTTTACCTTTTCCTTTTGATTGTTTGCCGCAATTACTTTCACCAGCGGCTTCTGTGAGGGCATCTCCTTCCTCCTCAGTAAGTAATCCGTTATTCACTTCAATATTCTTAGCATGGGCTACACAGCTCACGTATTGACCATGGTTTTTCCAAAGTACATCGGTGGCAGGACCTGCACAATTACAAGCATTCGCAACGTTTTGTGCACCTGAACAACCATATTGATCAGTAAGCGCACCAGAGGCTGTATCAGCACACATATCGTCATCATCTAAAATGCCGTCGCCATCGCTATCAACGACAGGTGCATCATTTTCATCATTTGGATCTGAGCCTGCAGCGACTTCTTCACCATCTGTAAAGCCGTCACCATCACTGTCAGGGTTTTGTGGGTCGGTTTGATTAAGCACTTCTTCAGGATCTGTGAGGCCATCGCCATCTGAGTCAGTGAATACTGTGCCAGTATTGGTTTCGAGCCTGAACATACCGCCAGCTAAACCACCTCCATCAAAAATTAAAAACTCAAGGGTATGATTGCCATTTAAAGACACCGGATAGGTAATGTTATTGGCATTCCAATAAGCGGATTGATAACCAACAAGATTGCCGTCTATGTAGACCCAAGAGCAGTTGTCAGCGAGTAACTTTAAAACAAAGTCGCCTTGACCGCTGATGTCAACGGCGTATTTAGTCCAGCTATGACCACCTGGGCCTTGAGAGTACAGATTACCCCAAGCATTTATCCAGCTAGCAAAGTAGCCTACACTGCCTTGCCAAGGATGGGCGTAATTGCCAAAAGAGCTGGCTGGATGTGGGTTTTGCCAGTTGGCATCGAGTCCAACACCAGGCTGAACGGTACACACCGAAGTAGGCCAGCTACCATCTGCGAATGCAGGATAAATGGGATCCCATGCAGTTACGCTTGCATCACTGGTATAAACAGTATTTGCTAAAACAGAAGTAGAAAGACACGCAGCAAAGGCTGTTGCTGCATACAGCTTTTTGGAAAAGGTTTTCATAGTGTCACCTTGCACTATTGAGTAAAGACTAGCTACAACTCCTTGACTATTGGTTTAAACCAAATAGGCAACTCTCTCTGACGTTGCAAATCAATTGTATCCCCCATAAAAAAGCTAGTTTATTGTTGCGTTAATTCAAATTATATTTGAGCTAGAGATGAATTTTCAGTGTTTGTTATGGGGTTTTTAAAATCAGAAAAAGTATAAAGTAGTATAAATTCGGGGTGTGGTCGTACCAGTTTATCTGTGTTATAAAAAACACATACATTTTATCTGATTCCACTTTAGGTTTTTACTATGAATTTACAAACTGTCCTCTCGCAATTAGAACAAGGACTGTCAGGGATTGTCCTTCCTAGCTCTTGGTGCCAAGGTCGTACTGCATTTGGTGGTGTATCTGGTGCGCTACTTTTCCAAGCAGTAAAACAAGTTGTAAAACCAACGCGTCGTGTCTTATCTATTAGTACAAACTTTATCGGTCCGCTGATTGCTGAGCAGCCGTTCGATATTAAAGTTGAAGTTTTACGTGAAGGTAAAAGCGCCTCGCAAGTATTGGCACGCATTGAACAAGACGGCAACACTTGTGTGCTTGCGCAATTTTGTTTTGGTGAGTCACGTAAGTCTGAGTTGTTGGTGAGTAATGATGAAACCCATCAATTAGTCGCGCCTAAGCCTGAGCAACGCATTCCTTATATCCCAAATATGACGCCAGAGTTTTTTCAGCATGTTGAAATTTGCTTGCAACACGGTGGTATGCCATTTACGGGCGCTATGACATCTCACTTAGGTGGATGGATGCGTTTTGCTGAGCATGAAGGTTTTCAAGATGAGCTGCAATTGCTGGCATTGAGCGATGCATGGCCACCGACTATGCTGCAAATGTATCCTCGTCCGGCACCAGCAAGTACCATGAGCTGGTACATTGAATTTTTAAAACCAGTGCAATTAGAAGAGAGTCAATGGTTTGGTTTTGAAGCGGTGACACATAACAGCGCTGATGGATACGCGATTGAAGAAGCTAAAATTTGGCACCCTGGTGGGGAGCTATTGGCAATAAGTCGACAAACGGTAGCGGTGTTTGCTTAACGCATGAAAAGAAATGGGGCTTCACTGAAGCCCCATTGATTATGATTGTCTATTTCTCATTGTAACAAGGCCGATCATTAAGCCTAGTAAGTAGAACAAGCTACCACCTGAGCCTCCCCCTTGGCTTTCACTTTTTTGTTCTGCCTTTTGGGAAGACGATGAATTATTATTGTCGCTTCCTGAGTTTGTGCTACTACTATCAGAACCAGAGTCACCAGAACCAGAATCACCAGAACCAGAATCACCAGAACCAGAATCACCTGAGCTTTCTTCTTTTTCTTCTACCTTAAACATTAAAGTATGCTTACTTGAAGCGCCTTCAATGTCATAAGTGGTGATTGGCAATTTAAATTCGCCAGCTTCTGAGAAAGTGATGGTTAACGTATTTTTTGATAGTGTCATATTGTCTAAAATACCATTTAACTCAACGATTATCGGTAAGTCTTTGTCATCAACAAAGTGCTCGGCAAACGTGATTGTTAACTCTTCATCTGTTTTAGCTGTAAACTCTAAATTGTTTATCGCTGTTGGCGCACTATTGTATGTGAGTTGCACTGACAGCTCTGCACTTTGTTCCAATGAATTACTGACAGAGATGATGAGGCTTTGAGAGTTTGTAGACTGACCATCAAATTCTAATTTACCTTGTTCAGATAATGACACGCCCTGCAGTGTTTGTGTTGTGACAAATTTAAGGTCCTGACGTTGTTGCTCGCTAAAATAGGCGGTTAAATCCCAGCTAGCTGGATTGCCTTGGTTTAGAATTAACTCGACTGATTCAGTGGTTGGTGACAGCTCATTGGTGATAACCATAGTACCTTTTGAGTAAAAGTGTAGGTAATGGTTTTTTTGTGCGTATTTTCCCTCATAAAGATTGAACTCACCAACACGTGAAAAAATGTTTTCAGCTTCAGTATCAAGCAGGTAAGTATCTAAAGTGTCGTAGTTTCCAACATCAAAAAACCACAAAGATTGAGTGTCACTCAACTGAGCTGGTTTCATTTTAGGCACTCGGGATAATGCAATATCTTCTTTAACGAATCCACTCTCTTCAAGACGGTAGATACCATGTTCACTTATACTACCAAGCCCCCAATATGCAGGTAGATAAAAACGCTTATTAACGTATGTAACTTCTCCATAGTAATCAGTCAGGCCATTAGTAAATATGGGTAAGTCGATAGTTTTATGAAGACTTAATTGAGCATTATCAAAGAGCAAGTGATGTAATTTTTGCAAATCTCTGTCAAATGCATAAATATTAATGCCATCAACAATATAACTTGTATGTTTGTTAAGTCTTGTACTCGATTCTAAGTTCAAGTCAAAGACTTGTTTGTATGTTAACCCTTCTTCACTCGCTTCAAATAAATAATAGTCACCAGCAGAAACAAACACGACTTGAGTGTCAGTTAATGCAAAAACAGCCTGCCACTCTGCAAGTTCAGAGCTGTTTTCAAGTACTAATTTACCTTTTTTGAAATTTAAATCAGTCTCGTCTTCGTTCGTCGAAATTAATGTATAAGAGTCATTTTTAACATATAAAACTTGCTTACCTAATTTGTAAAAACCGTTATATGAAGAAATTTGATTATGAAGCTGATCAGTCAGTGGGATATCTTTAGTAAATGTTTGTCCACGCTCAGATGAAAGTGCAGATAAAGTGAAAAATCGACCATTGAAGTTTAAGCTACTGCTGTCTCCAATTACGAGATTTGGGTAATAATCAGGGCCACTGGTTTTGAGTCTGCCTTGTTCTTCTTGTCTTTCTATTGAGCTAAAAGAGCCATCATTGTTAATGGCATTGACTTTTAAGCTTGTACTTTTTGAATAAAGGCGAAGTGTTTCTTTATCAAGGTTTGGGCTACTCGGCACACAGCCTGCGCATACTTCGGTCGCAGCGTAATTATTATCAGAAGTTAAAGTCAGCTCTAAAAGTTGTGCATAGTTATACGCAAGCAAACGATTGTCAGTGCTGAAGATATCATGCACTGACAAATTATCAGGCAAGAAAGCTTCGCGAGAAACTTCACGGTGGTTAGCCACACGGTTATCGGTTGTTAGTGTCAGTTCAATGACAGTGTCGTAATTATGTATGAGCAGAGTATGGTTAACTGGGTCATATGCACTGGCAATCCTTCCTGGGTATCTGAAATCAAAAGAACCGTTAAACATTTCTCGATAGTTGTTATTTAAATCAAACACCGTTAAGGCATCTTTAGCTATGTGTAAAACTAAGCCTAAATCTGGGTAATGGTGCTGTTTACCCTGGTCGAAATCTTCAACATTTATGGTGACACTGTTTCCTTTAGAGATTGAAAAGTTTGCAGGGTCCCAATAATAAGGTGTGAATTTGGTGACTGCTCTTTCACTATTTTCGTAAGCATAAAAAGCAGAGCTGGTTAGCTGACCTGATGTACTCCATGAATCAGGATTAAACTCTGTGACTTGCTTTTCAGCTAGCTTATATTCTTCAGTGATCTGCCAAACAATGATATTACCGGAGAAATCAACCGACAGAAGTGATTTACCATTTTCAGAGAGCGCATATTCCACGATATTTCTAGCATCTGAGGCAAAATGCAAATGAGGATATTCAGACTTTAAAATAAAGTTATCATCGGTTACTTCAAAAATGCTTAGCCCATCTCGACCATATAAGACGAGCGTAGATGCGTTTAATAAGGTTTTTGAAGAAGTTGCTTCGTATTGATTAATCTCATGTGAATTAATTTTTTTTAGTGTGAGATTGTTCGTATTAATTGCCGCTAAACAATCTGTACTAAATAGATAAATGCCTAAAGCGGTAAAAGTTGAGAGTATTGCTTTCATTATATGCTCCTTTAAGAGGAACGTATTCTAACTGGCTTTTTAGGTTAATGCTTTGCTATTTCAGCTTTTTATGTAATTTTGCATAAGTCATAGTTTATTAAAAACCCATTAAACCCTTAATCAATCAGAAATAAGGCTTTAATCATCAGTATCCCTAACGTGGTAAGGAGATTAGAGTGCTATGTAGGGTGAATTCTCACCAATTTTTCTGTTGCAGGTACTGTTTTGAACATATATTGAGTAAACAGTCTTGAGCAAAGAAAAAACTTCAATCCAAAGCGTTTTTTGAAACGTAGCTTATACTTATCAAATTAAAATATTCTAAACTCTATTGGAGATAGGAATGGATTACCCATGGATAAGTAAAGCGAACAGAATCTTCTCTGGCGTATTAGTTGCGCAGTTTTTACTCTCCCTCTTTATCGCTTTTTTCACTCAAACCTGGTTTGAGTCCATTGTTATTGGCTTGTTTACTCTGAGTCTCCCTTTATTTCTCATTAAGAGCGCACCGCAATCTTCTATCACTAGATACAGTGTTGGTGTGGCTGTTCAGGTGTTTGCTGCCCTCCATATCCAGCAGACTATGGGCTTAACAGAGCTACACTTTGAAATCTTTGTGATGTTGGCATTCTTGAGTTTTTACCGAGACTGGAAAGTTATTTTGGCGAGTGTGGGTTTTGTGGCTGTTCACCATATTTTGTTCTTTGTGATGCAGCTCCAAGGCTCTAGTGTCTTCATATTCGAAGAGGGTCATTTGCTGTTTTACATCTTGATGATCCATGCTTTATTCGCCGTTGTCGAAGCCGGCGTGTTGATGTATGTGGCAAAGCACTCTCACCGAGAAGCAGTTGCAGCACATGATTTATCGTCCAGTGTTAAAACCATTTTGGCAAACAATGGTAAATTTGATTTAGCCAGCTATCAGCCTAGTGACTCAAAGCAATTGGCTGATTTTAATAAGTTGATTAGTTCATTTTCTAATTTGATTACACAATCAAAACAGGTATCAGATTCCGTGGCAAACATGGCAGAGGAAGTAGCTATTCTTACCGCTCAAGCACAAAGCGCCAGTGAAGATAATGCGAATCAGATCAATTTAATAGCTACTGCGACAGAAGAAATGACAGTGGCCAGTAGTAATGTATCTGGTCAGGTTGCCAGTGCAAATGACAATGCCAATGACGCCTTTATTAATACAAATAAAACGAGAGCGATTATCGACAGCTCGGGTCAAAATATAGATGCTTTAACTCAAGAGTTAGCAGATACCTCAAATACAATCAGCGAGCTGGCTAATAAATGTAATCAAATTGAAGAGGTCATGAACGCCATTAAATCCATTTCTGATCAAACAAATTTACTTGCTTTAAATGCGGCGATTGAATCAGCAAGGGCAGGTGAACATGGTCGAGGGTTCGCGGTTGTTGCAGACGAAGTACGAAAGCTTGCTATGAAGACCCGTGAAAATGCCGAACAGATCAGTGATATCACGGCATCTTTAACCTCTGAGGCTTCTTTGTCTGTCGAGCAAATGGCTAAGTGTTTAGAACAAGCGCAAGGCACTGTGACACAAGCTAATGAAGCATCAGGTATGATGTCAGGCGTGGTGCAAAGTATTCAAAGCATTGTTGATAATATGGCGTCTGTGTCGAGTGCTGCTGAGGAGCAAACAACAGTATCTGACAGCATTTCTCAGTCAACTCAATCACTTGCGAGTAATTCAAAGCACTTACAAAGCTCTACGGTCGAAATGGGACAAAAATTTGCAAGTATGCAGCAGCAAATCAACAGCTTAAATCAGGAAATGAGTCGATTTGAAGTCTAAGTGGTTGCCAATCCTATTAATTATTTGGGCTGCAGGTTTATTGCTTGCAGTCTTATATGCTGCCAGTAATAAAGCCAAATATTTCGACCCTCAAAATGTATTGCATCAGTCGGCGCTGTCATTATCTTTCGATACTGTATTTGTTGAAGCGTTATTGAAAGAGAATTTAGAACTTGCTGGCAGTGTGATCCATTTTCAACGCAGTGATTGCTTTTGTCAGACTGTGGCGCAAAGTCATATTAATTCGGTAGAAAAGCTCGCTGAAAAACACCAGTTTAACAATGTCACTGTTACGCTAGATGAGCCGGGCATACTAAAAGCGTTTGTTCCCTCAGTACCAGCGGTTGCGGTGATCGATAAAGCGGGCAAGTTAAACTATTTCGGCCCATATTCATCTGGCATGTTTTGCTCGGAAGGCGACGGCCTTGTAGAGCCATTTATTGAAAAAGATCAATTCGCTAGAGCTGGTGCGACCGTGATATCTCAGAGTCAGGGGTGTTATTGTAACCTAACCTCTGTGTAGATATTTATTACTTAAGCCTTAAACTTCAACCGGTTATTATTATCTCGTGAATCGAGTATTTGCTGTGTATTAAACTGCTGCGTGTGTTTTGCTGCGCGGTCATATAAAAGCACATTAACTGTAGCAGCTAAATTCATACAACCTGTAGTTGGCATATAAACGACAGCACTGGCTTTATCGACAACCTCTTGTGGTAAACTGCCATCTTCTGGGCCGAATATATACAGTGCTTGTTCTGGGTGCTCAAATAAAGGCAATGGCGTTGCCCCTTCAACGAGTTCAACACAGACAATAGGAATGCCTTGGCTAACGGCTTGGGTTAAATCATCGACTTGCGTCAGTGGTATTTTCTCACTCACATTTTTAGTATCGGTTTGGTGCTTTGCCGCGATGGCATAACGCTTACCACAAAAAAACACCTCATTGGCCTCATAACAGCCTGCTGCACGCATAATACCGCCAACATTCGTTGGAGATTTAGGGTTGAATAAGCCGATGGCGCAGTAAGGTGAATTTTGATCTTTCATGGTAAAACTAAGCTGAGAAACTAAAGTCGCGCAGTATAAACGTTTCTTAGTCATCCTGCTTTATAAAATATATGCGCAAAACTACAATAAACTGAAACATGCGCCTATAAAGTCTTATTCATGATGGTTTCAACGCGATAAGTTTTTGGTTAGCATGGGGTTTTAAATTGCTCTGAGCGCCAAATGAAAAAAATTGCTGTTTTTGTCGATGTACAAAACATTTACTACACCACACGAGACGCGTTTTCACGTCAACTTAATTACCGAAAAGTCTGGCAATTTTTATCTGAGCAAGGCGATATTACTCTCGCAAACGCCTACGCCATAGCCCCAAACGACGACTCACAGCACAAGTTTCAAAAAGCCCTCAAACACATAGGCTTTAATGTAAAGCTTAAACCTTTTATTCAGCGTAAAGACGGTTCAGCGAAAGGTGATTGGGATGTGGGGATCACCATAGATATACTTGAACATGCGCCAGATGTAGACGTGATCTGCTTGCTATCTGGCGACGGTGATTTTGATTTACTGATGCAAAAAGTTGCAGTTAAACACGGCATCGAAACATGGGCCGTTGGAGTTGAGCAACTTACAGCGAATTCATTGATTAATAGCTCAAGTCGATTTATCGCGATTGAACAACCTTGGTTGTTGTAATTCGAAGTTAAAGGAATAAGCCTATTACTTGAGCATGCAGTGAAAAAATTAGACGAAATTTTTAATCACACTATTGAAGGTCTAAAAGCGCTGGAGATTGAAACCCGACATAAAATCGGTGTGTCTGTAGGTGCGATTTTATATCGCCCAAAAAAGCGCGGGGTAAACCCGCGCCTACAAAAGAGTGTGTTTAGATTTTGAGCCGATTGTTTTTGCTCGTTATCTAAACCCGACATAAAGTCGGTGCTACCGAGTTTGCCTGTAGGCGTGATTTTATATCGCGCAAAAAAAGCGCGGGCTAAACCCGCGCCTACAGAAGATGGTTTTAGACATTGAGCCGATTGGTTTTACTCGTTATCGAAACCCGACATAAAGTCGGTGCTACCGAGTTTGCCTGTAGGCACGATTTTATATCGCCCAAAAAAGCGCGGGGTAAACCCGCGCCTACAAAAGAGTGTGTTTAGATATTGAGCCGATTGTTTTTTGCTCGTTATCGAAACCCGACATAAAGTCGGTGCTACCGAGTTTGCCTGTAGGCGCGACTTTATATCGCGCAAAAAAGCGCGGGGAGAACCCGCGCCTACAGATTTAGAAACTTTGATAATTCCGTTATCGAGAAGGTGTTATCCAATTAATCTCTCACCTGACCTGTACCATTCACTAAGTATTTTTCAGTGGTTAATGACTCTAAGCCCATTGGGCCGTAGGCGTGTAGTTTGGTGGTTGCGATACCAATTTCGGCGCCTAGACCTAACTGGCCACCGTCGCTGAAACGCGATGATGCATTCACCATAACCACTGACGCATCAACACTGCGTTGGAATAGCGTGGCTGTTTCTTGGTTTTTAGTACAGATCACTTCAGTGTGATGACTACCAAATTGGTCGATGTGGTCAATTGCACCAGCAAAGTCATCGACAATACGAATGGCAATTTCTAGCGCTAAATACTCTTCACCAAATTCGTCATCGTTTAGTACTGTGACGTCGTCAAAGTATTCTGCAGCGCGTTTACAGGCATTCACTTTCACGTTGGCAGCACGCAAAATTGGGGCTACTTGGTTTAAGAACTTATCGGCGATGTCTTTATGAACCACCAAGCCTTCTAGGGCATTACATACGCCTGTACGCTGAGTTTTTCCGTTTAGTAGTAGGGCTTCTGCGACGTTTAAATCTGCGTCTTTATCAACATATAAATGACACACGCCTTTAAAATGCTGGATGACAGGTACGGTACTGTTTTCGGTCACAAAGTTGATAAGACCTTCACCACCGCGTGGAATAATAAGGTCGATGTATTCTTTTTGCTGCATCAACTCCATCATTAAACCGCGATCTGGATCTGGTACGACAGTAATGAGTGCTTCAGGCAGATTAAACTCAGCTAAAATCTTGTGCATGACCTTGGCAATGGCCATTGAGCTGGCTAGCGCTTCTTTACCGCCGCGTAAGATCACGCCATTACCTGATTTAAAGCACAGTGCGCCAGCATCCGCTGTAACATTTGGGCGTGCTTCATAAATCATACATACCACGCCTAAAGGAATACGCATTTTATTGATTTCGATGCCATTTGGTCGAGCACCCATGCTGCGCGTTCTTCCTACCGGATCGTCTAACGACACGATGGTTTCGATACCTTGTGCCATGTCTTCAATGCGTGCGGGAGTAAGCGTAAGACGGTCAATCATGGCTGGGCTTAAATCATTTTGCTTGGCATTGGCTAAATCTTCTTGGTTGGCGCTAAGAATATGATCTGTTTCTGCACGTAGCGCATTAGCCATTGCTTGCAACACTTGGTTTTTTTGCTCAGTTGTAAGTAATGCCAATACTTTTGCCGCTTTCGCCGCTTGTTTTGATAAATTAGTAATTAAGCTCATGATTGTTTTCTCTCCAGCACAGCAATGTCGTTTTTCGAAATAATAGGGCCAATACTATTTTGCATTTGGCTAGTATTTATACCATCGGTATTTTGTGTAATAAAGTTCAATAAGCAGCTGCTGTAATTACTGCTTGCTTTAGCCAAACGCTCCCCTTTGGTGTTTTTGATCAGCACGGTTTCACCTGCTGAGAACTCACCTTCTACAGAGAGGATCTCTTCACAATTGAGCTCCTCACTGTTGTGTAATCCTTCAGACTCAACAACAAGTTCGCCATGTTCGGCTGCTGTGTGTGTCATCCAGTGTTGGGCTTCTTCCATTGGGTTTTTAAATGGCGTGAATAAAGTCCCAGGATTGTCGCCATCGAGTAGTGCATTAAAAGTACCTTCATCAAACCCGTTAATGATATAAGTGGCAATACCGTGTGATGTGGCTTTTTCAGCCGCTTCAAGTTTGGTGCGCATACCGCCTGTACCCACGGCGCTATTTGGACCACCTGTCATGTCATAAATCGCTGAAGTAATGGTATTTACTTCTTTAATAAGTTTTGCATCTGGGTTTGTTTTTGGGTTTTGGTCATATAACCCGTCAACATCGGAGCATATAATTAATGTGTCAGCATCTGCCGCAGCGGCGACCATTGCCGATAAGTTATCGTTATCACCCACTTTTAAGTGCTCGGTTGTTACCGCATCGTTTTCATTGATAATTGGCAAAATGCCTTCGCTTAATAAACTAAACAAAGTTTGACGAATACTTTCATAACGTTCTTTGTCACGTAAATCAGCGTGTGTCATCAGTAGCTGTGCTGATGGAAAATCAAAAAAGCGATCCCACGTTGACATCATCTCCATTTGACCTGCTGCAGCCATAGCTTTTTTAATTGCGATGTTACTGCGATCTGGATTTTTAAAATGATGTGCGCCAGCGGCAACAGAGCCTGATGAAACCAATAAAACTTCAACACCTTGAGCGCGAGCTCTAACAATAAATTGAGCAATATTAAGCAGGTAACGTGCTTTACAGCCATCTTGTTGTGGCGCAATCAAGGCGCTACCGACTTTTATAACTAATCTTTTTGTGTTTGTTAAACTCATTTTCTGCAAGTTCCTCTTTTCCTACCGGCGCAATAGGGCATAGTTTTAAGACGTGAAAACACCATGATGGGCAAAACGCAGATGAGCAAATCTAATAAGTCAAAGACTCTTAGACATGAATACCCCGGTGCAGATGCACGACTTAGGTTAAATTAATAATTAAAAATTTGATTGTGATCCTCGCAGTAGCAAGGTATCAAACCGTTTTCGGCAGGCTAACCATGGTTTGGTTGAGCCGAAAAGGTCATGTCGCAATGAATGATTGCGTAACGGACTTTTTGACAAGCGACTAACTGTTTTGAATAACTCTTTAAGTTAAATTAGTTAGTGCTCAAAGAATTTGTGTTAAAAAGACTACTGGTTTTAGACGCTTATAGCAAGTGCCGTAACGAAATTTTAATATTTAAATTAGTGGGGAAAGTGACTATGTTTATATTTTTCAAGGTGTTATCTTATTTATCTGTTTTGTTTATAGTTCAAATAAATAGTTTGAATACTAATTATTTTTTCGAGGTTTAAAAACATCGTATGTTTATCAGGTACAAGAATTAACTCGTACCTGAGCATTATTTGGTAGGCGATTAGGTTAAGGAAGACAAAAAGTCTTGGTGAGTTGGCATGTTTTCGACGGTTTTATCGACCAGCGTTCGCAAACTTTCTATCATGTCTTTGATTTGTTCGTCACTTAACCCATCAACCAGCGGGTGAGTATCAGCAGGCGTAATACCTTGCCCAAGCATGACTTGTTGCCAAGCGATTTCAGTGAATAAGTCGTTCGGCTCGCAGTGCACTTTACCTGTTTGTTTGAACAGCTCAATTTTAGTATTCAGTGTGTCAGGAATATCCATTTGCTGACATTGTCGCCAAAACGCACTATCAGTTCGAGCATTTAACTTGTAATGCAAGATAATAAAATCACGAATGCCTTCAACTTCAATTTTGCACAAGCGGTTAAACTCATCGACAAGCGTCTGGCTAATGCCATTGTGCGGGAAAAATTTGAGCAAACGCGTTGCCACACTTTGTACAAGATGAATATTGGTTGACTCTAATGGCTCTAAAAAGCCACTTGATAGACCAATGCTGATGACGTTTTTATTCCAGACCTTTCTGCGACGACCCGTTCTAAACTTGATGATCCTAGGGTCGTTTATTGGCTTGCCTGGTAGATTACCAAGCAGTGTTTTTTTGGCTTCTTCATCGCTCATGTGTTTAGAGCTATACACTAAGCCATTACCTGTTCTGTGTTGCAGCGGGATTTGCCACTGCCAGCCAACATGATGAGCAATAGAGCGCGTGTAAGGCACAACAGTCTCTGCGTTCTCACTCGGGACTGCCATAGCGCGGTCGCAAGGTAACCAATGTGACCAATCATCGTAGCCCGTACTGAGGGTCTTTTCGATGAGTAGGGCATGCATGCCGGTACAGTCGATAAATAAGTCGCCGTTAAGCAGTGTATCGTTATCTAATAACAGGCTTTCGATAAAACCCGTTTCATGGTTTTGATTTACTTGTTTTACCGTGCCGATGACATGATTAACCCCTTGTTGTTTACCGTGTTCGGTTAAAAACTTGGCGTATAATCCCGCATCAAAATGATAGGCGTAGGCAATGCCCGGCAGATTAGTGTTTGGGAGGTGTTTGAGCTTTTGGAACTTGCTGTGTTTAGCGGCTTGGTAATTAAGTGAAAAATCCCAATAAGTGAGATTATCGACTTGGTCGTTTTTATTTTGCTCTCTAAGCCAAAAGTGATGAAAATCACAAAACGGGAAGTTTTTACCTATGTTGCCAAAGGCATGCATGTAGTTATGTTTAGGTTTTAGCCAATTCTCGAACTGAATCCCAAGCTTAATCGTGGCTTTAGACGCTTGCATGAAGTCGTGCTCATTCACACCAATGGCTTGATTGAATTGCATAATCGGTGGGATAGTCGCTTCGCCAACCCCAACAGTCGCGATGTCTTCTGACTCAAGTAGAGTCACATTAATGCTTTTACCTAGCACCCTTGCGAGTAAGTTTGCAGTCATCCAGCCTGCAGTGCCGCCACCAACAATAACGACATGGTTAATTTTGTTTTGCATAGTCTCATCCTATGTAGGCGCTGAATCAGCTACGCTGAACCTTACAATGTCTTGAACCCGACATAAAGTCGGTGCTACCGAGTTTTGGCTCAGTTGATAGATGGTATTATTTTCGCCAACTCGGCAACTCTTTAAAATCCGTATAAAAAAGCCCTTGGATTTTCATCGCAAGGGCTATCATAACTAACTTAGCTTTATCACACTCGTTTAGAACTTATATGCGAAGCCTAACGAGTAGTTACGGCCGTAATCTTGGTAATCACGTACCTGTAACGCATTGTCACCGCTTAGCGTAGTGAATGGTTCTTCAGTCAGGTTGTAACCCTGTAGGAATACAGATAGACCTTCAAGATCTTTGAAACCACCTTCACCAAAGTCATAGCCAATTTGTGCATCCCAAATTGTCTCGCCCATAATGTCTACTTGAGTTGCTGTGTAACCGATACCGTTTACGTCACCTTTGAAGTCATCACGCTTACGCATGCTAGCACGAGCTGAGAAACCGTGATTTTCATAGTAGAAAGTGAATGTTGAAATACTTTCTGAAAGACCTGGGATCTTGTATTCAGCGCCTTCAGGGTTTTTCAGATCAGACTCAACACCTGTGTAGCTTGCGATAATACCGAAGCCGTCTAGTGCTTCTGAGAAAACGTTTAGCGGTAATGTACCAGACAACTCATAACCCCAAAGCGTACCTTCACCACCATTCACTTTACCGCTACCTGTACCATTTGGGTTTGCAGGGATAGCGCCAGTTGCTGGGTCTGCAACACCTGTCATATCAACAGCATATTGACCGTCGAAGTGCCAGTTTGTAATGTCTTTATGGAATAATGCAACTGCAAAGTAACCTTCACTGCTGAAATAGTTTTCATAAGTTAGGTCTAAACCGAACGCTTCTTTTGGCTCAAGTTCAGGGTTACCACCGCCGATTGACCAGTTGTTACCATTAGAGTCTGGTTGCTGATTGTATGAAGCGCTAAAAGACGCATTCATTTCATCAAGACGTGCACGAGAGATTGTTTTCGCTGCACCAAAGCGTACTGATTGGTCGTCGTCTAGTTTTAACGTTAAGTTAAGGCTAGGTAATAAGTGGTTATAGTCATGACTGATGTCAGTAGGTGAAGTAACTACTTCACCATCCACTGTGTTAAACGCATTACCTTGTGAAGACTGTTCAGAGCGCACATAACGTAACCCCATGTTACCACTTAATGGCATGTCAGCGACTTCAGTGTCGATATCTGCTTTTACGAATAAAGAGGTTACTTTTTCACGTACAGTCCAAGACTTAGTTGCGTGAGATGAATTAGTTAAGCTTTCTTGCAGACCATAGTAATAACCGTCACGAACAAGGCCGTTCACGTCATAAGCAATCATTTCGCCCATGCCAATGAAATCTAGGTTAGCTGTACCCAGACGATATTGCTCAGGTACTACCATCATGCCAGTGTTACTCGGGTACTTGAAGCTTGAAAGCGTTAAGAAGTAACCTTCAGATAGTTTCGCCTTTTCACGGTCACGGTATGAAATACCCGCAGAAACTGATGAAATGAAGTCATTTTCAATCGCTTGCGTTGCTGCAAATTTCAGTGTCTTAAGCTCGTCTTCAACTTCAGGTGTATTGATGAAACCATCTTGTAGTTGGTTTTCAAAATCAGTACCCGTTACGTTGAATGCGTCATTTAAAGCGCCACTCCAACCCCAGCTTAAAGGGCCGCCTAATTGAATTAGGTCGTAGTCTGCATAGTTAAGGTTGTGATTGAATTTTGCGCCTGTGTTACCACCGTCAAGTGTATAGCTTAGTGTGTCTGCTTCACCACGGTTGTCACCACGACCAGTACCAGCATAGCTCTCGATACCAACGATTTTCTTTTCTACTTTTGAGTAGCTAACGTCGAAATCTAAACGTAAGTCTTCATTTACATCCCATTTAGTGTTGAAGCCTAGTGACTTCATCTCGGCGTCACGTTCGTTATAGTCGTTACGCACTACAACACGTTGACCCGCTGTTGTACCAGAAGTAATAAAGCCTGACGCATCGTCTACTGAGTTTGCACTCTTTTCACCTTGGCCCCATGCGAATGGGATTTCAATACCGCGCAGAATTTGCTTGTCTAAAAAGTCTACATATAGCGCATCGAATGTCATACGTACATCATCACGCGGTGCCGCTTCTAGTACGAACATCATAGAATCACGTTCAAGCTCAGAAGAGCGAACGTATGGTTTAGCACCACCTAGGATTGAGTACTGTTTGCCATCTTTTTCAAACTCAGGGTAGCCCCATGCATTCCAACGCTTTTCTTGGTTTGGAGAGCTCATGGTGTTAAGTGCAAATGCCACACCGATCGTATCATCAGCGAATTTGTCTAGGTAGAAGAATGTTGCCTTATGGCCTTGGTCTTCACCGTCTGGGTTTAGTTTTTCAAAACTGGTTTTCTCGATAACGCCATTAACTTGAATAATACGACCATCTTGGTCTAATGGCTTGATTGTTTGTAGGTTAACTGTACCTGCAATACCTTCACCTTCAATGCTTGCATCTGGTGTTTTATAAACGGTTACGCCGCTCATGATTTCAGAAGGGTAAAGGTCGAATTCAGCGCCACGGTTGTCGCTGATAGAAACTTGCTCACGGCCATTTAATGTTGTGCCGCTTTCATTTTCACCGAAACCACGGATAGAGATCTTACTTGCACGGCCATCTAAGCGCTGTGTAGCAAGACCTGGCAGGCGAGATAAAGATTCTGCGATTGAAGAGTCTGGTAGTTTACCGATGTCTTCAGCTGAAATGGTTTCAACTACGCTGGTAGAAAAACGTTTAGCGTTGATTGATTCAACTAGCGAGCGGCGGAAGCCTTTCACTTCGATAACTTCAACGTCTTTTTGTGCTTTTTGCTCTGCATCTTGTGCAACTGCAAACATTGGTGCACTCATTGCAGCAAAGCCACTTGCTAAAAGTGCCAAGGTCACTTTGCTTGGTTTTAGTTTTTGCATTTGTTTTATCCCCGTTGCCATAGGTGTTCGGTTATACCGTTAACATGCCAAACTTTATAGTAGCTTATGTAATCGTTCGGTCATGCCAACATGTTATGGGTTGTCGGAGCTTAATATATAGCCGTGTTGTGTTGATGAATAGTTAATGCATACGTATTCATAGTTACCAGTTTAGACTAGGCGCTTTGAATACGTATGCAAAAGCTATTCATTTGGTTGTGTCAAATATAGGGCATTCAGTAACGTATGACCTAGTTGAAAATACTTTTAAAATAATGGGACTCGCCAATGCGCAAAGTAACAAAGTCTTTGGGTTTAATTCCAAAAATGACAATAATCCCGCTTGTGGCATCTTTAAGTGCTTGCCAACTGGTAAACACACAGCAAGCTTTTGAACAACAAGCCGAGCAACTCGCAACACAAGCGACTTATGGCGCGCACTGGTTAACCTCAGAATTACTCTTACTGGCGCCTTCAGTTGCACAATCTAACTTACAGCTAAAAAGCGCCTTACTTGAAGGACAAATGTCACAGCAAATGGCATTAGATGCAGTTGAACTACCAGCCTGGGTTGCCGCTAGCTATCCACACTTAGCTGATTTCAAAGCATATAAAGTTGCACTTACCAATCAACAAGCGAAAGGCTGGACGAAAGGGCAGGTCAGTGTGGTTGATAGCAAAGGCGCACTTGTGAGCTTTGTACAGCAGGGTGAGCTATTAGACTCGCTTTATACTTTAACAGCGAATGATGCCAATGAAGTGTCTGATCTAGGTGCCACCGTACTGGCAGATTCTGTGCAATTTAAACTGTGGGCACCTACAGCGCAAAAGGTATCTTTACTAGCGTTTGGCAATAGTCTTCATAATCCGGCTAATAAAATACCGATGCAGGAAGATAAAAACACTGGCGTTTGGCAGGTAAATTCTAACAATGTCGCTGCGCTTGATTATTATCAGTATGAAATTACCGTTTATCATCCAGAAACTAAAAAAGTCGAAACAATAATTACAACTGACCCATATGCATTGAGTTTGTCAACAAACAGCACTCATGCACAAGTTGTTGACTTGAATGACAAAGTCACGCAACCAACGGGGTGGGTAAGTCATTCGGTGCCAAGCATCAATAAGCCTGAAGATAATGTGTTATACGAAACCCATATTCGCGATTTTAGTGCCAGTGACAAAGCGCTGAACAACCGTGCTTGGCGCGGTAAATATTTGGCGTTTACCGATATGAACTCAGATGGCATGAAGCATTTAACAGCGCTAAGAGATGCCGGCTTAAACAACATTCACCTTCTGCCTACTTATGATTTAGGCAGTATCAACGAAGATGCAGCAACTGTCATCGATCATACTTCAAGTATGCAGTTTGTTTGTAAGCAGCTACCTAAGTTAGAAGAGTGTCAAAGCACTTGGGAAAAAGGCACACGTGTCGTCGATGTATTAAAAAGCTATCCAACAGGCTCAGCTAAAGCACAAAAGCTTGTCAGTGCGCTACGTCAATTTGATAACTATAACTGGGGATATGATCCATTCCATTACACAGTGCCAGAAGGCAGTTATGCGACAGATTCTATGGGCGTAACGCGTATTGTTGAATTTAGAGAAATGGTTCAACACCTTCATTCAATGGGCTTTCGTGTGATCATGGACGTGGTTTACAACCATACCCATCAATACGGTTTAGCTAAAAACTCCGTGCTCGACAAAATTGTGCCGGGATATTACCACCGCTTAAATCCAACAACTGGTATTGTTGAGCAATCAACGTGTTACACCTGCGGTAATACTGCAACTGAGCGTACCATGATGGCAAAGCTGATGAATGACTCATTGGTTACTTGGGCGCGCGATTATAAGATTGATGGCTTTAGATTCGACTTAATGGGGCATCAGCCAAAAGCTGAAATGCTACAAGCGCGAGAGCGAGTGCGTGAAGTTGATCCAGATACTTACTTTTACGGTGAAGGTTGGAATTTCGGTGAAGTAGCCAATAATGCACAATTCGTTCAAGCTAGCCAATTAGAACTGGGTGGCACTGAGATTGGTACTTTTAGCGATCGTCTTCGCGATGCAGTACGTGGTCCGGGTAACAACACTCGTGACACGCAAGGTGTCGGCAATGGTTTGTTAACGCTACCTAACGAGTTACAAACTGATGAACAAACTAAGCAACGCTACTTTGTGGCGATGGATCAAGTGCGCATCGGTATGGCGGGTAATCTTGCTGAATATGACCTAGCTAATAAATACAATGGCTTAGATAAACGGCTAGGTAAAGAGGTGCCTTATGGCGACCAGCCTACGGGCTATGCGTTTGACCCGGCAGACACCATTAACTATGTGTCTAAGCATGATAACCAAACTCTATGGGATAACAGTCAGTACCGCCTAGCGTTTGATTTAACGACCACTGAACGTGTGCGTTTACATGCACAAAGCATGAGTTATGTGATGTATGGCCAAGGTATTCCGTTTATTCATATGGGATCTGAGCTATTACGTTCAAAGTCATTTTTACGTGACAGTTATGATTATGGAGATTGGTTTAATGCCACAGACTTTGCGGGGCAAAGCAATAACTATGATGTAGGTCTTCCCCCTGCCGATAAAGACAAAGATAACTGGCCTTTAATCAAAACGGTACTTGCAGGTCACCAAGACCGTGATGATGTGAGTGCTGCAGATATTCAATTGGCAAAAGGCATGTTTATCGATATGCTTAAAATCAGAAATAGTTCTGAGTTATTCCGTCTTGCAACTGCAGATCAAGTTCAGCAAAAAGTCCAATTTTTAAATACGCAAAAATCAGTGAATGATAAAAATCATCAATCAGGTCTAATTGTTATGCAGTTAGATGATACTCAGGGTGAGGCTGTAGATAACAAATTTTCGCGTATTTTGGTGATCTTCAACGCTAATAATGAACAAAATTCATTCAAAGTTGTCGAAAGTCAAGATTACCAGTTACATCCAGTGTTAAAACAGGGTCATGACCCTGTGGTCAAAGAGACAAAAATTACAGCAGAGGGAATTGATGTACCGGCACTGAGCACAGTGGTCTTAGTCAAGTATAAGTAAAACGACCTATACTTTACTGGACTTTTAGTGATTTCATCTATACTGGTTAAATTACTGAGAGTAAAGGTATTCAATTCCCCTTGAATACGAATCTAAAAGCGCCGGCTGCCCCCGGCGCTTTTTTCTTTTTAATAAGTCAAAGTAGTCTTATCTTCTTAGCAAAACCTGTAAAATACACGATAGACTATCTTTATTCTGTTTCGCTCTAGTATGACAACTCTCTCTGACAGTTACTTTTCACAAATTCATTCTCAAAAGCTGACTCAAGATCCTGCCCAAATTATCGCGTTGAATGCCTTAGATACATTGGCGAATGCACTTGAACAGGGCAAGCCATGTCAAAGTTTGTATTTATATGGCCCAGTTGGGCGAGGCAAAACCATGCTGATGGATTTGTTCTTTGCACATTTGTCGGGGGTGACCAAGCAAAGACTGCATTTTCATCACTTTATGGCACAAGTGCATCAAGCACTAAACGCACTTCAAGGTAAGCTTAACCCCTTACAACACGTCGCAAGAGATTGGGCCAGTAAAGCTAAGGTATTGTGCTTTGATGAGTTTTTTGTCACTGACATTGGTGATGCCATGATCATGGCCAGACTGTTCGAAGCCTTATTTAAAGAAGGTATGATACTGGTAACGACCTCAAACGCACACCCGTCTCAGCTTTACCATAATGGCTTAGCGCGAGAGCGCTTTTTGCCAACCATAGATTTATTACTTTTGAAGTGTGAAGTCATTAATGTGGCAGGAGAGGTTGATCATCGCTTTGCTTATGGTGCGAATTACACCTATTACTTTGTGCAGGATCAGGCAGGGTTTTTAACTCAATTTGAACGCGCTCATGGTGTGTTAGAAACTACACAAATAGAGATATGCCGCAGAGAAGTCGAAGTATTAGGTAAAAGTGAACACGGCTACTTGTTTGATTTTATGGCCTTGTGCTCAACCCCAAGAGCAACTGCAGATTATATCGAGCTGGCGAAAAATCACCGAATTATATTTATTAGCAAAGTGCCAAAGATGGGTGCAGAACCTGACGAAAAGCAAGTAACTCAAGGTATAGAAGACGGTTACCAACGCGCACATTCAAGCATTCAAAATGCCCGTTTTGATGACGAAGCGCGACGTTTTATTGCGCTGGTTGACGAGTGTTACGAGCAGCGTTGTTTATTGATAATCGATGCACAGTGTGATTTAAGCGAGTTATATGTGGGAGAGCAGTTAGCTTTTGCTTTTGAGAGAACCAAAAGCCGTTTAGTAGAAATGCAGAGCTGGTCGTTTGATTAAACATGTTCAGGGTATGCAACACTTCATTTGTCAGAAAAGAACATCCTTGTTTCTTTTGATTTGTGTGAGCCACCTTGCAGTTGACTCAAAGTAGGTCTGTGTTTATGAAGCGTTACTCTTTAAATAAGCTTTCATCAATCACATAAATGTTACTGCTGTCATTTAGGTCGAGCACGCCGTAACATTGACCATCACTGCCCATCAGTGCCATACGGTCGCCTACAACCCAGTTACTATTAGCGTAACTGTCGCCAAATTCGAGCGTGCCATAGTTACCATAATATAAAGACCCATCACTGTTGTTGACCCATGCCAGTGTCACTGGTGTCTCAGACTGGTTATGTACTGCAAATTCAGGCGCATTGTTACTTTGTCGGGAATATGTGGTGAGTAATTCACAGCTACCAATTTCAGCGGTTGCGACAGGAATAGGGGCTTCGCTCACTGCATCTTTTACAAACTCAGCATCCACTTCGAAGCTATTATCAGTATCGTTGACGATGGCAACCCCTAAACAGTTACCCGCAGCATCGCCTAGCATCATACGATCGCCGATCACCCAATTATCTGCACTGAATGTGTCACCTGCTGCTAAGGTTTGGAATGCAGAGCTTGGCTGAGTGCCCGAATAGTTGTTGATCCAATAAAGTTGAATATCTTTGTCAGAGCTATTATTGACTGTGAAGCCTTCAATCTGCTGGCGGCTACGGCCATAGGTTTCAACTAAATTACAGCTACCCAATGTACCTTTTTCTGGCCAGTGAGGTAGGTATGGTTCTACAGGTGTGATCAGTGGCATAGGTGTTGGTAAATCTACAGTACAGTCTGTGCCCGTACATGCCGTTAAATATAGGTCTAGAATATCTGCGCCAGCGAAATCAGAACCAACGGTGACAAAGTAAGTGCCTTGTTCTGGTGTTTCAAGCGTACAGGTTTCTTCATTTGATGACTCGGTAACTGAACTGCAAAGCACTGCCTGATCTATAGCTGGGTGTGCAGGTGAGTCTTTGCTCACCCAAAGATCCACGTTGGTTGAGCCACCAGACGTTTTGAAGGTTAACGCAGGTGTATTTTCTGATAGAGTGACACTATATACCCAGCCACCACGCCCGTTAATTGGCATCGCTTCACCTAAGGTTAAAGGTTGTGCGCTTGCTTTAAAGTTCTCAACTAAGGTCGTTGTACGCCATGTTTTAAAGCTTTCTTCGTAGGCAGTTGAAAACTCTGCGAGCTGGGTACTCACTGTTTCCCATTCACCAGCGCGCATATTTGCGATGAGTGTTTTAACTTCACCTGGGTGCTGCTCAATCATGTAAGCGACGGCTAAAGTGCCCCAATCATAAAAAGAGCTATAGCTAATGGTAGGGGTTGTGATATCACTGAGCGAATAACTTGTCTCTTGGTTAGCATCGAGTAACATTTGATATGGGCGCTGGTAATAAGTGCCTACATATTCAGCTAACCCTTCGGTCCACCACCCTAAGTCGCCGTTATAACCACCTTCTTTGTTATATCGGCCATCAAGCGCGTGTACATACTCATGAGCGAGTGACCGCACAACTGAACGGCCGCCGCTCCACTCTAGGGCGTTAAAAGTAAGGATGGTTGAGTCGTGATACCATTCAGTAGGCGCAGTTTCAAAATAAATACCACTGCTGTTATCTGAGTCCCATAAGTGTTCAACCCAGCTCATATGATTCGATAGACTTGCAAAGATATTTATATTGGTGATCTCGTTTAAGTCATTCGGTACAGGTACGCCAGTATCCGCTGACAGCTTGTCATTAAGTACTGTTTCGAAACGAGCTTTGGTTTCTATCAAGGTATCACAAATACGCTTTCTTGCTTCTTCATTTATCGTTTCTTGAATGCGAACTTGTACCATATCAGCACATAATTCGCTGCTAGCAAAAAGCGAAGTCGTTGCGAATAAAGTTGCATCATTGACTGCCGAGTCTTCATAAGCGTCAATGAGAATGTTGTATCGACCCGGTTGAGGGTTATCGATTATGCAAGTTTCGTGGCTATTAGGGCTATTAAAAGACACACAGTCAAACACGGGGGCGTCACCTGTTTCAGGGAGGCCTTCGTATTTAATGTAAACATCAGGATCACCCAGCTCTAAGCCAGCTTCGCCACGACCCAAACTTATTAATAAGCTTGGTGCAGCTTCTTCTAGATCGATGTAAAAGCCTATGGGTTCTGATGTCGACAGGTCTTTTTTAACGCTGTCTAAGGTTAAATTAGGCTCATCAGCGTATGGAAAGTTGCTTTCACTTGAGTTTTCACTGTCTGATCCTGAGTTACCAGAATTTGACCCAGAATCAGATTGTTCTTCGACTTTAGGTATCTCTGGTTGAGCATTATCACTGCCATTACACCCTGTTAATGCTAAAGCAATACACAAGCTTAGTAGTCTTTTCTTATTCATTTTTCGCTCTTTTTTTGTTGTTTTTTAGTACTTGATGTTAAAGAGGGATAATTTTTTAACATGAATAACATATATTGTATACAGTTTGTTTTTACTTTTAACTTAGCAGCATATCTTTTGTTGCTTTCACAAGGCTGGATTGTTGTTGAGAAATAAAGGTGTTTTAAATGGGGTATTAAAGCTGAAGCGGTGTGTATATGGGCTTTTTCACTGTTAAGAAAATATGTGCTTTCTATGAAAGCTCTTAATGAGAGGCTTTTAATAAAAAACACATAATGTTCAGAGTTTAGTCTGCTTGGTTATATGAATAGCTTTATCATCCCTGCCACACTTAATGTAACTAAAATACTCACAAGCGTGCCTAGCATCACATATTCAGTGAGCTTTCTGTCTTTACTTGCGGTTAAATCGCCAAAACGAAATACTGATTTAGCTGCTAAAATAAAGCCCACAGCCGCCCAGCTATCAATAAGAACACAAGTTAGTAAAAGTACTCGCTCAAGTTGCCCGATTAAATTTCCCGCTTGCGGTAAGCTCTCCTCTTCATTTCCCATGTATGCCCAGCGCTCAAGTAGCATTCTGATCATCACGGAGGCTGGAGTCAGTACCAATAAATAGCCAAGCCCAATGATGAGGTTACTTGGTGTGGTAATGAATGAGAGTAATTGCTCACTTAAGTTTGATAGTTCAGATAAGTTAAGGGTTATGAGTAAAATGACTAAGAGGTGCGCCAGTTGGTCGAGCAAAAAAGGTATCACTCCCTTACTCGAATATGATTTACCAATATCAATAAAATAGTGGCTGATAGTTATTAACGTCGCATAACCAAAAGCTGCGCTACTGACGCCAAAGTCATAGTTATGTTGCCACACAGCCAGTGCGATAAAGGCAAGTACACCATGGACTAAACTATGCCAAACGACTTTAGTAGATTTAAAGTGCCGATTATTTCTGTCATGCACCCAACTCATGGGTTGCAGATAAAAGTCAGCGATAACATGACCAATGACTAGCCATAATAAAAGTGTTTGCCATTCAGCCATAGTACGTCTCCTCGCTACAAATATAGGACTCGCTCAATCTGATAAACGCATCAATTAAGGTGTAGTTGGCTAAATTAAGTAATTTTGTCACATTTGCCCGGCTGGTACTGAGTTGTTCTGCAAGCTGCGCATGCTCAGGTTTATCTTGTTGTAGATATAAAAGTAGTGCTTGGGCTTGTTTACGGCTTAATTTACCCAGTAATAGATCAATAAATTGAATATTCAGTAAAAAGCTTTCGTCGCAGGCATTGTTATAGACCAAACGTTGATGTTTGATGTTATCAAGGCCATGACCGGCTATTACCAATGCTTCTCCTGTTGCGGTGGCAAGCCCACCTTGTGATAAATTAATTTGTCCTTGAGCGAGGCTCACTTTTACATCTAAACCTTGTTGTATAAAGAAAAGCCTTATTGCAATGGCCTGTTTGAATAAGGCTTGTGCTTTTGGCAGGGCAATTTGAAAGCTATCACCACGGAAAATATGAAACTCTGCACCAAATTCAGCTCTTAAAGCACTCAGGTAATACTTTAATTGAATAAGCAATTGCTCATAATCGCTTTGCTGTAGTGATTGTGAGCTCACAATGTCAGCGGTGATCACGCCCATATAGTTTTCTTGTGAAATCGGCATAATAAGTAACCAAAATGAGTATCTTCATTTAATGTAACTTAATTTGGTTACTTGTTCAAATGTAACCACTATTGGTTACTTCGTAAGGTTTGCTATTTGCAGATGTCACTAGGCTTTAAATTTGATTGTTCGCTTCAAGAACCCAGACATTCACGATGGGGTTTTCTTTTTGATAGCTGATTTTTATATCGAGGAGTTGTCCTGAGACCTGCTCATTGACTGTCATTTTACTTTTTGAGAGAAAATAAAACCCATCGTTAAATGACAGGGTGCTGGTATTTTCAATGGCGATCCCTTTAATTTTAGCTAACTCTATCAAGGCATCTTTAATGGCTAATTCTATGGCTGTACTGAGTAATAAATCTGAAGACATAGACCCCCCGTGACCAAAGCTACCTTGGATCAAACTGCGGTCTTGGTAAACAGTTTGGGATTGCCAATGTTCTTCTAACTCAATTGAATTAATGGGCAATACAAAATTGCCGATCAGCGTGCCATGATATTCACAGAGCTCATTTAAAATCATGCCATGATAATGGTCCACCTTTGCTTTCACATCACTTTGCTGGTTAAAACTGACAGTGTGCCGATTCGAGTGAGAGTTCGAAGATTGACTGATAAATTCTGTTGCATGTACTTGGCTATTACTCAGTAAATTAGCGATTAAGTTGGCATTTTGTTGCGCTATAGAAAGTTGCTGATGGGGTGAGCTAGTATAAAAACTCACACCAGTAATGGTGTTTGCTTGCTCATCACATAGCCATGTTGGATTACATTGTTTAAATTGACAGGTGGATAAATTAGTGAGGGTTTGTTGTTGGCTCAAGGCAAATGCATCTTGCTCTAATGTCGCGTAACTATAAATAACCCCTTGATAGAAAAACTCAGGCATAAACCGTACTGTGTGGCCTTCAGGTAACCGTAGTTTAGCGGTGCTCGCAAGTTGTTTAGCGTCTATCTCTGTTATAGCGAATTGATGATGGCTTTGTAATTTGGCTAAGGCCGCTTTTCTGCTGCCAGAGATATTAATTCTACCTTGGCTGTCATACTTTGCTGCTGCACCAATGAATCCGATGGTTTGATTATGAACTGGTTTAATAAACCAGTGAGGCGCACGATTGGTTTGCTGTTTTTTTAGCCCTAAAGTGCTGTTACAACCTGAGGTAGATGCAAGTGTGATAAGTAAAAAGGTAAAAGAAAAGAGACTAAATTTCATTGTGCTATTCATCCTTAAAAGCAGCATAAAGCGTATTTTGATTAGCGCATATTAAACATGAATGACCACTAATCGCAAATTTCTGTTGAACTGTCAGTTTGAGCTTGTTGTTCGGCTTCTAACTTGGCACGTTCAGCTTTAGAAATGTACTTTGGTTTATTACTCTTATGTAATTTTTCATTCGCTTTTTTGTCTTTCTTCTTTAGCTTTTCGTAGATTTTCTTACGTCTATTCATAGTTGGGGCGTATGTAGCCAATCTCGTTAAATTAATGAAGCGCTATTTTAATACCAACCCTCAATAATACTCAATCATTTTGAGGGACTAAAACTGACGCTAGCTTTGTTAAAAATTTTTGATTTAGAACAACTAAACAGCAAAATTTTTGCCGTGCTATCGAGCAGTTTTCTTTGCCTCA
The DNA here is from genome assembly GCF_056629255.1 of Pseudoalteromonas sp. NFXS53. Classification (NCBI taxonomy): domain Bacteria; kingdom Pseudomonadati; phylum Pseudomonadota; class Gammaproteobacteria; order Alteromonadales; family Pseudoalteromonadaceae; genus Pseudoalteromonas; species Pseudoalteromonas sp. NFXS53. The sequence goes on from NZ_JBWVBR010000001.1 coordinate 460,675, forward strand.
AAAAGAGCATTTGATTAAGAGGGTTGGTATAACTGTTTTTCAATAGGCAAAAAAGCAACAAGTACTTTCTTATTGTACTAGCACAACAACTCTAATTGTATACAATGTGCAAAGTGAGATGAATAATAAAAACTACCAATATTCACAGGCAAATAAAATCTGAATATTGACGAGAATACCTTGGAGCAAAATATGATTAAACACACCCTAACTGCGCTTGCTGTTTGTGCGGTACTCGCCGGTTGCTCTACTGAGACAACACAAAAAACAAAGTCAGTAGCAGCGCAACAAGCTCAAGTAAGTCGAGCTGAAGTCGACAGCGTGGTTAACACCTATACGAAAAACTTCATCAATCATCAGCCTGCTTTAGCAACGTCTTTAAAACTAGATAGCACTGAGTTTGGTCAATACGAAGATCGTTTACCAAATTACTCATTGGCAGGCATGCAAGCCCTGCAAATTGATATGGACAAAGCGGCAGAGCAACTTAACGCATTACAGAGTAAAAACCTCTCAGAAAAAGACCGCTTACATGTTGCCGTAAATGAAGTGATTGCTCGTTATTATGCGGGCGATAAGCAGTTCAGTGGTGGTTATATTGATACGTGGGGCGGGCATTTACCGTATGTGGTAAATCAAATCTCAGGGCCATTAATTGATATTCCAAATATATTAAAAGATCAGCATGGTGTTACGTCAGAAAAAGATGCGACAGATTATCTTAAGCGTTTGTCTGCGTTTGCAATTCTAACAGAGCAGGTACGCAGCAAGGTGGCAGATGATGCTAGCAAAGGCATTATCTTACCTAAACCACTTTTCCCGAACACCTTAGGATATTTAAATAATTTCACAGCGCCAGATGCATCTGAACACCCGTTGGTGAATAGCTTTGCAGAGAAACTAAACGAACTCAAAGCGCTTGATGATAAAACCAAAGCTGTTTTAGTTAAAAAAGCGGCAAATATTGTTGAGTCGGAGATTTATCCCGCTTTTGCTAAAGTAACCCAAGATATGCAGGCACTTGAAGCAACTGCGCCGACGAAAGTTGGTATTTGGGCACAGCCAAACGGTGAAGCATTTTATCAACATGAGATCACCTATTTAGCCGACTCAACCATGACAGCAGAAGAAATTCACAATGTGGGTTTGGCTGAAGTTAAACGTATTTCGGAGCAGATGGATGCAATTTTAACAGCGAATGGTTATACACAAGGCTCAGTTGGCAAGCGTATGCAAAAGCTAAGCGAAGAGTCGCGCTTCTTATTTGCTGACAGCGATGAAGGTCGCGAAGAGCTATTAGCGTTTTTACGTGGTGAAATCAAAACCATTGAAGAGAAAGCGCTCAACCTATTTTCATCTTTACCTCCTCAAGCGGTTGAAGTAAAACGTATTCCTAAAGCCGTTGAAGCCGGAGCTCCAGGTGGTTACTACAATGCCCCATCACTTGACGGTAGTCGCCCGGGTATTTTTGCTATTAATCTAAAAGACATGAAAGCAGTCCCAAGCTTTGGCTTAAAAACATTGACTTATCATGAAGCTGTACCAGGCCATCACTTCCAAATCGCATTAAATATGTTGCAAACAGATATCGGCTTAATGCGTCAAAATGCATCATTTAACGGTTTCATTGAGGGCTGGGCACTGTACTCTGAACTAGTCGCTTACGAGATGGGCATGTACGAAAACGACCCATTTGGCGATTTGGGCCGCCTGCAAGCAGAAGCTTACCGTGCAGCGCGTTTAGTGGTTGATACCGGTTTACATCACAAGCGATGGACGCGCCAGCAAGCAATAGAATACTTTGCAGAAGCGACGGGCTCTGCGATGAGTGATGTGGTGTCGGCAATAGACCGTTATATCGCATGGCCGGGTCAGGCGTTAGGTTATAAGCTAGGCATGATAAAGTTCGTTGAATTGCGTGATAAAGCAAAAGCAGAGCTTAGTGAGAAGTTTGATATTAAAGCATTTCATGATTTGATTTTGCTTAAAGGTGCACGCCCACTGGCCATTGTTGAAAGTGATGTTGATGCTTGGATAAAAGTACAAAACTCTAAAAGCTAAAGAAAAGTCAGTATATTTGTGATCAAAAATGGCCACGTAAGTGGCCATGGTCTCTCAGCTTTGGTTCAACTTACCAAAAAACTTTAGTCACTCGCATAGTTCCACCATCTGCTGTACAACGTGCACCTATAGAGCGATCATAAGTTGAAGAAATCTCAAACCATAATTGTTTACTATTACTGTCTAAACACTGGAAATGATAATAGCGAAAATCTTCTATACTTGAACCTCTAGCATCTGTGATTGCGCTAAAAGAGAACGTGCTTGCTGCAATCAATGCAGTTAAAATTAGTTTTTTCATTTTAGTATCCTTCATTTTTAGTTTTTTTCCTTTCACATCTGACAAATTCATTGTGGTTATTAAATTATCAGTATGAACAAAATTAATACTACTCACATGAAGGGGAGCTGTCTATATCTAGAATAATCTCTGATTAAAACGCACCATTTTCTTTTAGAAGTAGATGAATTGATTCAGCCATTGTTTTGTAGCCAGCCTTATTAAAGTGAATGTAATCAGACTTCATGGATGGCTTTTTCATTAGCCTAGCGATTAATGTGGGCTCAAATACAACTTGATGCTTGTCTGCTAGGGCTTGATAAAGCGGCGCGGAGCTCGAGAAAAGGCTTTTTTGAGGCACACCGATGAGCACAACTTCAACGCCGTAGCTTTTCGCTATGTTTATCATGTCATCGAGGTTTGCTTTGGTTTCGTGAAGGTTTTTATTTTGTAAAATATCATTCCCACCTTCTAATAAAATGACAATAGCAGGCGCATGTTGTTCAATGACATCGGCAAATCGATTTATCCCTTCACTGGTTGTTTCTCCAGATATCCCCTCGTTGATTACTTTCACACCAGAGAGCGATTCAAGCACGCTTGGGTAGCTATGTTGCTTCGACACACCAACACCTTGCGTTAAGCTGTCGCCAAAGGCCAGAATAACATCATGTTGCTGTAAACGGGTTAGCTTAGGAGCATCACTGCATCCTGTTAAAAAGAAAATGGAAAGTAAGCTGAGTATTTTGAAAAGTTGCATACTTAAACCTTAGACGAGATAAAATTGCTTTAAACAAGATATAAGCAACACCAAGTAAACCATTGAAAAGAATATAAAGGACTACTTTAAGAAGCAACAATTAGGACTTGGTTGTTCACCTATTGAAAGGTGTTAAATGTAGTGGGCTTTTTCGTTTTTTGCTCTTTAAATTTAAGCAGGTTAAAACGTTGGTTAATACCAAATAGCAGAGAAAGGAAAAATAAGCAGAAAAATAACACTACACTATAGATGTTATCTTCAATCATATTGAATACCAATAAAGCCAAAAAACAAAACGCAGCTAAAAAATACGAGCTTGGTTTAAAGACTTGCTTTGCCATTTAAAAGAGACGCCCTATTAAAAAGTTTATTAAGAATCATTATCAAGTTCCTAAATTTGCACCTAATTTTTAGAACTTGCAACTATTGTCGTTAGAATACATATAAAAACATCCTTTATTATTAATTTTAAATGATGCAGACAGTGCATCGATAAAAATGTTTCCACTATGAAAACGTACGGGATGAACTCACCGTATAGCAAGATGACTCTACTTGTGAGACTCGCCGTAAAGGCATAACTTAAACGTTAGAACAATAAAAAAGGCGACAATAAATGAAGGGCTACATACCTATTGCACTGTCATCGTTATTAAGTTTGGTTGCGACAACAGTGAATGCAAACACGCAAATAGATTACATCGATCAACATAAACTTCATGACATCAATAAAGCAGTATCGGCGGCGAATATTGAAAAAGACATCAAAAAGCTTGTCAGCTTTGGCACACGCCATACGCTGTCAGAAACAAAGTCGGACACACGAGGTATTGGCGCGGCTAGGCGCTGGATAAAGGCTGAGTTTGAAGCGATTTCTAAAGCCTGTGGTGGCTGCTTAGAGGTGTATTATCAATCAGAAGTTATCAGCGGCGAAAAACGCATCCCTAACCCAACTGAAGTCGTGAGTGTGATTGCCATACAGCGCGGACAAACAGACCCTAATCGCTATGTGATGATGTCGGGTGACATAGATTCTCGCATTACAGACGTGATGAACTTTACCGATGATGCACCGGGTGCAAACGATAATGCATCGGGTTTGGCTGGCACGCTAGAAGCCGCGCGTGTTCTGAGCAAATACAAGTTTAATGGCAGTATTGTCTATGCGGCGCTCGCGGGCGAAGAGCAAGGCTTGTTCGGTGGCAAGATCATGGCTAAGCAAGCAAAGGCAGACGGCTGGCGATTAAAGGCGGTATTGAATAACGACATGATCGGTAATATTGAAGGCGTGAATGGGGTGTTCAACAACACCACAGCGCGCATATTCGCTGAAGGCACTCGACAAACAGAAAGCGAAGATGATATTCGCAATCGCCGTTTTCGAGGTGGCGAAGTTGACTCGCCAAGCCGAAATTTAGCCCGTTACATAGATTGGATGGCCGACCGTTATATTCCAAATTTAGATACCATGGTGGTATATCGTTTAGATAGATTTCGCCGTGGCGGACATCATCGTCCGTTTAACGATTTAGGCTTTCCGGGTGTGCGCATCATGGAAACCAACGAAAACTACAACCGACAACATCAAGATTTACGCACCGAAAACGGTATTGTTTATGGTGACACCATTGATGGCGTGAACTTTGATTATGCGGCTAAATTAACTGCGCTCAATGCCGTTTCACTTGCTGGCATGGCTTGGGCACCGACGCCACCAGCACAAGTCAGCATTAAAGGGGCTGTTTCGCCCGACACCACACTGTCGTGGCAACTCGCAGATAACAAAGAAAACCCACAGCTAGCAGGTTATAAAATTTATTGGCGACTGACAGATGCGCCGCAATGGCAATATAGTAAGTTCGTTGGCAAAGTTGATAGTTACACGCTTAAAAATGTGGTGATAGATAACTATTTCTTTGGCGTCGCAAGTGTTAGTAAAGACGGATTTGAGAGCCCGGTGGTGTTCCCAGGTCATGCGGGTGATTTTGGCGATTAAGTCCACTCATCGCTAAAATACTTTAGCCGAGCCATTGAGTTCGGCTTTTTTATGCCAGATAAACGGTTTATTCATTCTTAAGTCAGTTAAATTTCCTATAATCCCGCTCTTTTTCTAAATTTAAATAAAATAATAGGCGGCGAGCGATATTGTGAAAACCTTATGGGCTTTTTTAGGTAACCGAAATTGGATGCTGTGGGCGCTATTGCTAGGTGTGGCAACGGGGCTTATTTTTGGTGAGCGGGTGGCATTTTTACAACCCATAGGCACTGGCTTTGTTAAGCTGATGCAGATCACGATTTTCCCTTATATTGTGGTCAGCTTAATTGTTGGTTTAGGTAAGTTTAACCCCGAGCAAGTACGGAGTATTTTAGTTAAAGCCGCCACAGTCATGGTTATGCTATGGGTGTTAGGCTTGGCAGCAATTTGGTGTTTTGCGTTCACACTGCCCCAGCATGATGCGGGCACGTTTTTTTCTCCTGCACTGATATCTCCGGCAGGGTCAATCGACTTTGTTGAGCAATATATTCCCGATAATCCATTTGCCTCTTTGGCCGAAGGTAACGTGCCAGCCATTGTGATATTTTGTATTGCACTCGGTATGTCACTGATTGCCAATAAGCGCAAAGGGCAAGTACTCGACTTTTTAGAAGTCGTTGGGCAAGGTTTAACGGTGATCTCTAAAAAAGTTATCGCGATTTTCCCAATTGGTATTTTTGCCATGACAGCCAGTACGGCGGGCACACTGAGTGTCGAGCAGCTCCATAACTTGCAAGTCTACTGGGTGCTGGTGCTATGTTTGGGTTTGTATTTAATGTTGGTGCTGATGCCCATGCTGGTGGCCGCTGCAACCCCCGTTAAATATCGAGATCTTATTTATGTGATGCGTAATGCGTGGATCACGGCGTTCAGTACCGGTAATGTGTTTATTGTTTTACCAGTGATCACTGAGGGTATTAAGGCGCATTTACGTAAAATAGGTCGCGCCGACGAGCAAGCCGATCATATTGCCGAAGTCTTGGTGCCGATTGCCTATACTTTCCCAAGTCTTGGTAAACTAACCACCTTAATGTTTGTGATGTTTGCAGCATGGCTAACGGGCAATCCCGTCAGCTTTAGTGATATTCCTAACGTGACCTTATCGGCCATGCTCAGTTATTTTGCCAATGTGCACATTGCCATTCCATTTATGCTCGATACGCTGCGCATTCCAGCCGACAGCTATCAGCTTTATCTGTCAATGTCGGTGCTGAGTGCCAAAGTTGTCTCGCCAACCACTGTGGTGTATATCTTTGCCTTTGTGCTATTGAGCATTTTTTATTGTCGAAAACAGCTGCACTTTAAGCGTTTAAGAGCGGCATATTATGTCATGTTACCAGCGGTGTTATTACCAGCATTTATGTTGGCCAGTTTCACTTTTAATACTCAACTGGCAGCGAGCAGCAAAGCAGCGAATGAAGTCATAGCGAACATGGCAGTGTCTGACAAAGTGCCAGCACATGTATTGAATCATGTGCCAAAAGCCTACCAAAGCGGTGAGCTATCTTTGACTAACATTGACGTCATTAAAAAACGCAATTTACTGCGTATTGGCTACGTAGTCGATAACGTGCCGTTTAGTTATTTCAATCAGAATAATGAACTTGTGGGCTTTGATATTAGCTTGGCGCACAAATTAGCAAATGACTTAGATGTTGAAGTCGAATTTATTCCATTCAAAAAGCACCAATTGAGCGAATACCTTAATAAAGGCTATTTCGATATTGCGATGTCGGGATTGGAGATAAATGTAGCCGACTTAACCAAGGTGCGCTTCAGTCACAAGGTGTTAGAACTGCAATTGGCTATTTTAGCGAAGGACTATGAACTGGCGCGTTTTAAAAGTGTTGAGCAGATCAGAAGTCTGGGAGATTTAAATTTTGCGCACATGGAATATGGTCCTTTGTTAAAGCAAGTGAGCCAGCGTACCAGCTCAATTCAGTTTAAACAGTTGTCGACCTTGCAAGATTACTTTAAATCCCCTGAGCAATTTGATGGCTTAGTTATTAGTGCTGAAGCTGGGTTTGCATGGAGTATGTTCTATCCTGAATATGGGGTGGTGGTGCCTGAAGGCGGTATGCAAAAGTATCCAGTTGGTTTTGCTGTTGCAAAACGTAATCTTGATTTATTGAGTTATGTAGATGCATGGCTGGCCATTCAGCAAACCAATGGTAGCATTGATAATGCCTACAATTATTGGATTTTAGGGCAGGGAACCCAGTCAAAAGAAACCCGCTGGTCAGTACTTGATGATGTAATTCAATATAAATAACCTGAGTTCAGGTTAAATAAAACTTTAATGCGAGGAGCTCTTAGAGCTCCTCCGTGTTGTGGCTATAAATATTCAAATTATTCACTAACCGCTTCTAATTGCTTTTGTTTACTAAAACTATATTGTAAGAAAACAGCAATACTCCAAATCGACAAAGACACTGCGGTTGCCATTGCAGCACCGGTTAAGCCAAATCTAGGAATTAAAAAGCCATTCGCGAGTACATTGATAATAATGGCCAAAACACCGTACTGAACCACCTGCTTACCTTGTCCTGTGTATTGTAGCCAAGTTGCCGTTAACGCCGCGAGAGCGCAAATACCATAACTTGGAATGAGGATCAGTAAAGCGTTTTTAGCATCTATATATTCGTGCCCAAAAAGTACTAGTAGTGGTTCTGACAGACTTAAAAGCAATAAAGCCACCAGCACAGTGACGATTAAGGTGATAGTTTTTGCTTGCTTAAATAGCTTTTCGGCGGTGCTGGGTTCTTTATCTAAATATTTACCGATGAGGGGTAAAAACAAACTGGCAATGGTCACTTGCGCAACGGGAATAATATGCGCGAGTGTATTGGCTGCCGCAAAGTGACCTACGCCATGTTCGTTCGACAGCCATTCAAGCATGAGTAAATCACTTTGATTTAGCAAAAGCGTCACCAGCATGGCTAGCATCATAGGAATTGATAGCTTGAGCAATTCATTGTCAGGCGTGTTTGATTCGATGGGGGTGAGTGTAACAATATTTCTTTTGACCAGTAGCCACATCTGCCAAACCACGATAGAAATAACAACCATGATCCCCGCGATAATGACAAGCTCGACACTCATATCAATATAAAACTGCGCTAGGATAAGTATGGCAAAGGTCTTAAGCAGAGGCAGTGCAACACGCCATGGTAAATTAGAAAATGCCAGTAGTTTTGCGCTTTGTAGAACGCGGCTTAATAGAGCGCCTAGCGCAATAATAGGCACAGCCACAATCATTAAAGATAAGGCATGGTGGCCATCAGCATCGAAGTGAATGACATGAAAATAACTTAAAAACCAAACTAACGAAATAATTAAAACGGAGATGATAAATGCATGTTTTATATAGCAAGCTAAATAAGCTGATACAGCAGAGTTATCATTATCAGCGATGTGTTTAGATAAAATTCGAGGTGCAAGCCTATCCCCGCCAAGTAACACTAACACTGAGGCTAACATAGTTAGGCTATAGGCGACTTTGTAGTCACCATATTGGTGTGCTTTTAAGTGTTGACTTAAAGTTAGATTAAAGCCGTAGTCGGCGGCATAACCTAAAATAATTGAGCAAACGAGTATCCAAGCACCTTTACTTAGATAAATTTTTTGGTCTTCCACGGTGTCATCCTAGTTCACGTTTTATCAGACTATAGACATAAATATTGAACAGAATGTGGAAGAAGCCCGAATCCAATACAATTTGAACCCGGGGGAAACCGGTATTACTTCACCATGACACTTTGTATTTTAATGTAAGCCTCACCACCTTTAGCATCAGTCAAGTCTGGGACAAAATACAACGCAGAGACATGCTTTGTAATAATGCCTTTATCGATTGAAGAAGCGGGTGTCCAACTTGGTCGTTGAAAATCATTCAGGGTGACGGTCTGAGTCGTCCAAGTACTGGCTGCAGGTAAAACAGTTTGGTAATGAGCATATGTTTTATCGCCTTCTCCCCCATAATCTTTTTGCGATAACTTGATGACCATGTCTTTATCACTTTGGTAGGTCAGGGTAATACTTGCCTGCTTCGGCAACTGCTTGTTTGGGAGGTCGTAAATGAGCTCAACCCAAGAGTTATTTAGCTTGTCTACTCGAGGAACTCGTTTAAATGCAATTTCTACACGCTCTGAGGTGACGAGTGAGCCATTGAGAATAGCTTGGCTACCGTGTGGATCGGTTGCATAACGCCATTGCGTTTCATCCAGTTTGGTTGAGCCTGTAACTTGGCAGCCAAGTAAAACAACAGAGAGTATGGCACCTAAGCCGAGAGCTAACTTATTCATGAGAGTGTCCCTTTATTATTGAAGACGCCACGATAAAGTTGAGGTGATATAAAAAGCAAAAGAATCCGACAAGCTGAAAAGTGCATATATGAAGGTTTTGAAAGCCATTGCACTGTTATAGCCAGTTAAAAATACTAAATTGGTGCAATATAAAGAAAGTAGTGAATTTTTCTCAATAAAATCAGAGCAAAAAACATGGTCTAGGAGTTGCTTGTAAGTTGTCGGATAATTTTAAAAGTGACTTTATTATGACAGCGGCATTATGTTACCAAAACACAGCTTCTCTGCATTTTTTACCGGCTCAAATACGTATAGGTGGGCTTGAAGAGCGACAAGTTATCAAGCTTTTAAAAGAGCATATCATTGATATGTATGCAACCTCACCAGAGGAGTGCGTGCATACTCTAAATATTAATGCACTACAAAGTGAGACCATTAAATTTTGGAGTGCGTGGCGCGGTGATGAAGCCGTAGGATGTGTCGCGATTAAATATTTATCACCTTATCACTGTGAAATAAAATCAATGCGCACCAGCAACAAAGCTAGAGGCACAGGAGTGGGTCGTAAATTGCTCGAGCATGTTATTCAGTATGCCAAACTCAACGGTGTAAAACGTTTGAGTCTAGAAACCGGCACCATGGATTTCTTTGCCCCCGCTCGCAAAATGTATAGCCAAAATGGCTTTGAACCATGTGGGCCATTTGGGGATTATGAGGTTGACCCGCATTCGTGTTTTATGACTTTGATCCTCTAGCAAGAAATATCTGTACCTAAATGTAATATATCTGAAATAAATCTGTAGTAATGTCAGTGCCTTCAAAGTTGTAGCAAGTTACCAATAAACTTGCTTAGGTCGCGGCAAAGTCAGGTTGGGTAAAGTGCCGAAATTCAGATATAAATTCAAAGCATTCAGTATTGCGCTGGCAGGGATGCTGATCGTCATCGCAATACTTTACCCAAGAGAAATTGCCAATAAAAAGCAAGCTTTGCTCACTCAGGTACAATCTGACTTTAATTGGTTACTACGAGATTTAAACCAACAGCTCGAACAACTTAATCACTTCTTTATAGAGCACGACGACCTTGATGCAGCTTGCACTGAGCAAACTTTGTATGAGCTTCGCCGTGCGCACTTTAAAATTCCCAACATTGCCGAAATGGGTATAGTGAACCCAAACGGTGAATTAATTTGTACCAGTTGGAGCAAGCTCACTACCCCTCTTAAAACCGCGGGGCCAAAGCCGGCTCGTTCGGCAGAGTTACGTTTCTTTGGGCCAATTCACACTAGCTTTATTGGCGAAGCTGCGCTGGTTATTGCGAAAACTCGCACCGATGGTTATGAGATAAACGCACTGTTACCGCAATCTATATTAAATCGCCACTTGGATGACTTAGATAGACCTTATAACTACATTGTGATTGCCGACTCAAAATCGGGTGTGCCTATTTTTAAAGTAGGGGGTTACAGCTTGCCGATAGACAGTCCGTTGTTTCCTATAAATAAGCCAATTAAGCTCGAAAGTAGCTTATTTGATGATGGCCTGTCGCACGTGCTGGTGGCATCTCCCCTTGAGAATTTGTCATCCTTGTCGTTGTTGTTAGCCATCAATGAAGATGCGCTTTATAAAAAAGTCTATCAGCCATCTACTATCAGCTTAGTCATTTATGGGGTGACATTTTTACTGCTGTTTTTATTAGTTAAAAACTATCAAAAATATTATCAAAGCCGTAAAAGTCAGCTCAAAGATGCCATTGCACAAGGGCAAGTGACTAATTTCTATCAGCTCATTTGGGATACCAGAACCCGTGGTTTTATCGGTGCAGAAACCTTAGTACGCTTAAATGATCCGATTGAGGGCATATTAACCCCCAACTTGTTTTTGGCAGATATTGAAGCCAATAACCTACTCAAAGAAATGACCTATGAAATCATAAAAACACTGATACAAGACGCCGAAGTGCTCACTCAGCAGCATAAAATTAAAAAGGTGAATCTCAATATCACTGGTGAGCATTTAAAAGACGCGCACTTTAAAACTCTTATTTTAGAATTAAATCAGCTTATTCCTTTATTAGTACTAGAGCTGACCGAAAATGAGCTGTTAGAGTTTGATAATCAGCAAATTATGCAAACCATTCAAGACTTTAAAGCCGAAGGTATTTTATTGGCGATAGATGACTTTGGGACGGGCTATGCGGGCTTACAGTATTTAAAGTCGCTACCGCTAGATATTATCAAAATCGATCAAAGTTATGTGGCGGCCATAGGCACTGACTCGCAACTTGCGACTATGTTAGATGCTCTAATTGAGCTTGCAAAAACCTTTAAGATAGATGTCGTGGCAGAAGGAGTCGAAACTCAAGCACAAGCCGATTACTTGATCGATAAAGGCGTGTATTTACATCAAGGCTGGAAATATCACAAAGCTTGTTTGCTCAGTGATATTCCCATTCGATAATAGGTTTATAGTTTAGTCAAAGCTATAACGTCTTTTAACCTCAACAACTTCGACGACATAAGATTTATACCATTTATCACGACCTAACTGTTGAGCAACGGCATGTTGGCTGTCTTGGTGCCAGCGTTTTATGTCATCTTCGTTTAGCCAGTAAGAAATCGCGACTTCTTGTTCTCCCTCTTGCACTGCTAAAAAGTCTTGGCAGTTGTACTTTTCAAAAGCGAGTTCTCGCATTACTTTGACCATTTTGAATAGTCTGCATCTTGTTGATTTGCGATGGCTTTAAAAATGACGGCGTACATACTTGCTCCTCTATACTCAATAAACGACTTATAAATGTGTGGTTCTGAAAGCTTGGTAGGCGGTAAGCGCTTTAGGCACCGATACCACCGGGTTCTCGCCATGTCCTGCGCCTTGGCTAAAGCTATGCTGCCAAGTGAGGTTTTCAGGCGCACCTTGCTCTAATACTTCAATTAAGCCATTAAATGATCCTGTAATGATGCTAGGCTCTTCTGCCCCTAGGCTTAAATAAAAGAGTTTAGGCTTTCCAGCTAATTGCTGAATGTCTTTTCGAAATTGCTCAACTACTACTGAATCGTCATACCAAGCAGCGGGGCTAAAAGCAAAGTAACCGTTAAATAAATCAGGTTTGGTGACCATGGTATAAATCACAAAACTGCCACCAGCAGAGTAACCACTTAAAATACGCTCGCCACTGAGAGAATAATGCTTATGCATATAAGGCAGTACTTCGGTTTCTATAAAGGATAAGAATAAATCTGCTTTACCAAATATCTCAGGGTCGTTATCACTGGCAGGACGTGGGTCTATATTTACATCACGGCGCGCATAAGGGGGCACTAAATCTCGGTTGCGGGTATTGGTCCAAAACTGATTGGGAATAGACACTAAAATTGCTTCGGGGTAAGTTTTTTGCTCGGCAAACTCGTCTAGTACAGCGTCCCAACGGGCTAGGTTAAAGTTGCCGTCAGAGCGAATAATGAGGGGATATTGTTTATCAGCAGAGTAATTTTTGGGCAGGCGGATAAATATTTTTCGAGATTCATTGAGCACCTGAGACTCAATCATTCGGTCTTCAAAGTCAGACATATAGTATTTGTTATATTGATAGGCTTTAAAACCTGAAAACCCTACCGCAGCAAGTAAAGCACAGCCTAACAGCCAAGATTTCTTATTTGATTTTATTTTTTTAAACATACTTTAAACGACCAAGTCCTTGTTTCTGAATAGGTAACTTAATTTAAAACAACGAGCATGAAAAGCAATCGGTGTTTTCTTGCTAATTAAATTTGTAAGCAAAGGTGTGAAAATGTTTCTTCACATTCCTTTCACAGCCAATCAGAAAGACTAAGCCCATACATAAAAATAAACGGAGTTCACCATGGGCATCGCAATCAACTTAACGAACCTGACACACCATATTCCTGTTAATAAGGACATGAACTTAGCGCTACTTGAAGACGCATCATTGCAAATTAAAGCAACTGAACAAGTTGCCATAGTGGGCGCGTCAGGCAGTGGTAAAACGACTTTGTTGAGCATTTTGGCAGGTCTTGAGCCGCTGCAAAGTGGTGAACTGTCTTTTATAAAACAGCAAGTAGCGCTTAAATCAGGCGATATCAATCAGCATAGTGGTTTTGTGTTCCAACAATTCCATTTAATTCCTGAGTTAGATGCATTGAATAATGTGGCACTGCCTTTGAAATTAAAAGGCGATAAACAGGCATTTGAAAAAGCGCGTAATTGGTTGTCTAAAGTCGGTCTTGCTGAGCGTGCAGACTTCTCTGTCAGCAAGCTCAGTGGAGGGGAGCAACAGCGCGTAGCCATCGCGCGGGCTTTTGTCTCTGAACCTGCACTTATTTTTGCCGATGAGCCAACGGGGAATCTTGATGAGCAAACCGCTGAGCATATCAGCCAATTGATGTTGCAATGCTGTCGCGAGACCAAAGCGACTTTAGTGTTAATTACCCATAACCAAGCTTTAGCTGAAAAGCTCGACACAGTTTATAAATTAGAACATGGGAGATTGCAGCTATGCTCGTAAATGCACTTTCAAGCCTCATTGATAGACGCGCGCCAGCGTCAGGCAATGGTTATTCTATTAAGTCGTTATGGGCGCTCTCTTGGCAATTTCATTGGCAGCAAACTCGCTCACGCGTCAATCTGGTTCAGTTACTTACGCTGTTCATCTTATTCTTCTATTTGAGTTTCACAACATTGCTTGGCAATGGTGTACAAGGGTATTTAAAACAAAACTTGCAACAATTGTTAGGTGCTGACTCTGTTGTACAAACCTTTCAATCTTTGAACCAAGCACAGCGTGAAGCGCTTACCCAACATAGCCACGAGTTTAGTGAAACCCAAACTTTTAATGTCACGTTGACTCATCAATTCGCTGATAAGCATTTGGCCCAATTAGTGAGATTAAAAGCCGTTGACGATAATTATCCAGTACTTGGCACGCTTGGTGTGAGTGAGGAACAAGGATTAACTACAACAGAGTATGTAAAAGGGCCAAACCAAGATGAAATTTGGCTAGAGTCACGCTTAGCCGCAGCTTTGTCACTTAAGATCAATGATGAAATTAACGTTGCGGGGCAAACCTTTAGATTCACTCATTATTTAATCTCAGAGCCTGACAGATTAAGTGAGGGGCATAACAGTGATATGCGTGCCATGGTGCACTTAGCCTCCCTTGCAAAGCTAATAGAAGGCAATACGCTTGAAGCCAAATCATATCGATACTTAATGGCGCATGGTGAAACACAACTACAAAGCCTAGTCGCGACCAGCGATGACATTGATGGCGCGACACTCATCAGTCAAACCCTGGGTAATCATCCTTTAGCTAAAAGCTGGCAGCGAGTCGAAAAGTTTATGGGGTTAGTGTCTGTGTTATTGGTCATTTTGGCGAGTATCATTTTGGCATTGAGCAATCAAAACGTCATTAAACCATTACAAACCTTCAGCGCTATTTGTATAGCGAATGGTTTAGCAAAACAGGCCAGTAAATGGTTGGTTATTTTTGGGTGTTTATTTACGACTGCAATTACCCTAGTACCAAGTGTTTTATTGGCAACAGCGACCACTTATGTTGCGGTGCAATGGCTAGAAAATTACCATATTGTGATTGCGCTTGATTGGCAGTGGACAGCGCTGTTCGAGGTGATAGCCATCGCACTTAGTCTTTATATTGCACTCACTCTACCAGCTTGGTATTCGGTACTCACTTCATCGGTTAAGCGTTTACTTATGAGCTATCAAGCGCCAGAGCGTAAGCAATGGCTCAAGATTATGATGCCCGTCGTCGCTATTATTGCACTTATTGTATGGTACTCAGACAATTGGACTTTAACCGTCATGGTCGTCGGCACACTGGCGGCTTGCCTATTCGGTTTAGTTTTGTTGACTTGGTGTGTACTTGGCTTGGGCAAATGGGGGCTATCAAAGCGCGCTCAGCTATTTGGTTTTGCACTTTATCTTATGCAGCAACGTATTTATGTTAAAGGCGCGCAGATCATCGCCTTAGGCTTGAGTTTGACCTTACTGTTATTATCACTGCGGATCACGCAAGATGTCACTAATATACTTGAGCAACTTACTTATAAAGATCAAGGCAATGTGGTGATAAGCCAAGTAACTAAAACTGAGCAACAGGCATTAGCGCAGTTTTTAACTCAATACCAAGGGCAAATTAACCATATCGCACCTTTTCAATACGCGCAGCTAACGCATATCAATCAAGTAAAGGTTAACGAGACTGGGCTGCAACCCAGTGAGTCATCAGCGCGTTTAGAACGACCAATTCGTCTGCACTGGCAAGCGCAAGTGCCGAGCAACAATGAAGTTGTATTGGGCAGTTGGCAAAGTGACCAAGTTCTTAAAGCAAATCAGTGGCCGGTTTCTATCGAAAGTGAAGTGTTTGAAGACATGCAATTTAAATTGGGTGATGTATTGCAAATGCGCATGGGGGATCAGTCTGTGGAGTTGTTTGTTGCCGCTAAACACGACTTTGTTTCGGGTGGTAGTAACACGACATTCTGGTTTGTGAGACATAGCAATGATGCGGTTGAAGACGTTGAGACATTTTATATGGGAGATGCACAACTGAGCGATGAAGCGCTGGCAAACCTTGGTCAAGTTTGGCAAGCACATCCAAGTATGCGCATGATGTCGGTGGATACTATGCTGGCAGATATACGTTTCTACATGAACTTTTTAATCATGATAGTGGTGATTTACAGTGTGTTTATTGCACTTCTTACAAACTTACTTTTAGCGGCGGCAATTTCGGTGCATCAAAAGCAAGATAAAGCCCGCAATGGTTTATTGACTGTATTTGGCATTGATAAAACAAAGCAAAAGCTACTGATATTTTATGAATGGGCAATTATTACTTTGTTGCCAGCATTGGTTGCCACCTTGTGCGTTTACTTATCAATTGCTAGTTTTTACAAATATGAGTTGGCCATGCCTTATCAAGCAAATTTTTTTGCTGTGTTAACGCAGGCTCTAGTGATGGCTTCAATGATAGCAATCACAGGTATTGTGATGTCTCTCAGGCAGTTAAAGTCACCAACACGGGGGCTACTCGAAGAGCAGTAATATTTTGTTAAGCTTTTTCTAAGAGTGGTGCTTGGCTAAAGCACCACTCTTGTGTGATAGTGCGTTCCTAAAGAGTGAACGTAAGCAATAAAAGATGATGAGCTAAAGGTGAAATCGTATGCACAGACCTTGGGTTAATTGGGCAATTAAAACCATTGAAGCAGATTACACGCGCTCTGCAGATACACATTTAATTCGTTTAGATCTAAAGTCTCACCCTGACGTGCTTTTGTATCTAAAAGATGAAAGTACACATCCAACCGGCTCTTTGAAACACCGCCTTGCTCGTTCATTATTTTTATATGCCTTATGTAACGGCCATATTACTGAAAATACTCCCATCATAGAGTCTTCATCTGGTAGTACAGCTGTCTCGGAAGCCTATTTTGCAAAGTTACTCGGTCTTGATTTTATTGCTGTAGTACCAAAGTCTACGGCACATGAAAAAATCAAACAGATTGAGTTTTATGGTGGTCGCTGTCATTTGGTTGAACAGACAGATCAGATTTACAGCGAGTCTCAGCGTTTGGCCGATGAGTTAAACGGTCATTATATGGACCAATTTACTTATGCCGAGCGTGCGACTGATTGGCGCGGTAATAACAACATTGCTGAAAGTATTTTTAAGCAAATGCAAGATGAGCCTCACCCTATACCTACTTGGATTGTGATGAGCCCGGGAACTGGAGGCACTTCAGCGACGCTGGGCCGTTATTTACGTTTTCAAAAATACGATACCAATTTGTTGGTGGTTGATCCCGAGCACTCAGTATTTTTCGACTATTTTCAAACCCGTGACAACAGTATTACGCTCGGTCGAGGCAGTCGAATTGAAGGCATAGGCAGACCGCGCGTTGAACCTTCTTTTATTGCAGGGGTCGTAGATGAGATGCAAAAAGTACCCGATGCCGCCAGTATTGCCACCATGCATTGGCTCAGTAAAAAACTAGGTAAGCGTGTTGGGCCGTCATCAGGGACCAATATGTTTGGCGTCTTGAATAAGATCTTGGAGATGCAGCAGCAGGGGCAGTCAGGTGCAATCGTAACGCTTTTATGCGACAGCGGCGAAAGGTACTTAAATACCTACCATGACGATCAGTGGGTTGATGAGCACATTGGTGATTACAGCCAATTTGATAAATTTTTGGCTCAATTTAATTAACAATAAGAAGTAAGCAGATGCATTTAAGAATCGCGACTCAGGATGATATAAACGATTTACTACACCTAGAGCAAGCCGTCGTTGAGGCTGAAAGACCTTACAACAGTCATATTAAAGCGCACAACGCGACATATTATGATTTACCCGCGTTGATAAGTGAAACAAACAGCCAAGTACTCGTGCTTGAAGAAAAAGATCAGATCATTGCGACTGGCTATATTCAGATCAGAGCAAGTAAACAGTCATTGTCTCACGAACAACACGGCTACCTTGGCTTTATGTATGTTGCACCTGACTTTCGTGGTCGAGGCCTAAATAGATTGGTCATGGATGCGTTAATGGGCTGGGGGCGAGCACATGGTGTAAACATATTTTACTTAGATGTGTATGCCGAAAATCAAGCTGCCATTAATGCTTATCAAAAGCTAGGCTTTACCCCTTCATTGGTCGAGATGAAACTTGAATGCGCATAACAAATTAGGGCGTGTATATTATTGATAACTTTGAGTAACCAAAGCTTAGGTTAATTAATTTCAGTACGCCCTAATTCATTTTAACTTTTAGTTTTTTAAAGGCTTGTCAGGCCAAAAAATGAAAATGACAAAGTAGCTACCGATCCAATCGCCAACATAGAGTATTCAGTCACCTTCTGTTGGTAGCGATTTTCATCATCTTTAGGTTCTAAAATAATCATCAAAATACCAGTAATGAAAAAAGCAAAAGAGTAGATAACGAGGATCGTTAAAAGCGTATCAGTAAACATGATGACCTCAATAAATTAAGCACGAATAATAAAGCGTTGTTTCATTGTGGAGCACAGTGAACACAGCACAGACCACGCAATTTTATCTCAATGTTCCTACCTCATCTATAAAATCTAACCTGACGATATCAAAATAAAATTCGACCTTTTTCATATGCTTTGCATATAACACCTCTAAACTAAATTTAAGAAATAAAAACAATATTGATAAATAAACTCCTTTGTTACATTATCACAATTGTGGTTAGAGTAATTGTACGAATTTAAATTTGGGGGGAAGTAATGGTCTCACGTAGACAATTTACATTCAGTGCTGCGGCATTGGCTTTTTCGGGGTTAACCGTCAATATGATGGGCTGTCGCAGCAAAGAAGGCAATAGTGTGGCTTTGGCTGACATGCCGCTGTCATCAGGGTATGGCGATTTAGTTTCCGACAAAAATAATATCCTAGACTTGCCGCCAGGCTTTAATTATCGAGTGATCTCACAATTCGGTGATAAAATGGATGATGGTATGCCAGTACCTGACAACGCAGATGGTATGGGGTGTATCAAACTAGATGAAGACCGTGTCGCTTTGGTTCGTAATCACGAGCTGGCTCAAAAGCACATAAAAAAGTCAGCAGTGCCATGGCAGTCTTTCCAATCGAATAAAAGCTACGACAACTTAAAGTCTGGTACAGCTTTACCGGGTGGTACCTCAACACTGGTTTACAACCTAAAAACACAAACATTAGAAAAACAGTACATGAGCCTGATCGGTACAATCAGAAATTGTGCGGGCGGTACAACCCCTTGGGGCACTTGGCTAACGTGTGAAGAGTCAGTCGATCGTCCCGATGGCAACATCTCAAAAGACCATGGTTATATTTTTGAAGTACCCGCAGAGGCGAATGGGTTAGTAGAGCCTAAACCATTAGTCGCTATGGGTCGTTTTAACCATGAAGCGGCAGCTGTCGACCCAAGAACTGGTATTATTTACCTGACAGAAGACAGAGGCGATAGTCTACTTTATCGCTTTATTCCAAAGGTAAAAGGTCAGTTAAGTGAAGGGGGAATATTACAAGCCCTTGTCGTTAAACAAAAACCACAGTTTGATACTCGAAACTGGGCTGAAAACAGCATGGCACTGGGTGATTGGCTAGAGGTTGAATGGATCACGCTTTCAAACCCTGAAAGTCCCAATGATGATTTACGTGAGCAGGGTTATGAAGCGGGCGCAGCGCTGTTTGCACGCGGTGAAGGCATTCATTTTGGCAGCAATGAATTGTATTTCTGCTGTACCAATGGGGGGCAAAAACAGTTTGGCCAAGTAATGCGTTATCAGCCATCTGCCTACGAAGGGACAAAGCAAGAATCTCAGCACCCAGGCTTATTACAGTTATTTGTTGAGAGTACTGATGGCAGTCAGTACAACTTTGGTGACAACTTAACGGTAACTCCACAAGGCCATTTATTAGTGTGTGAAGACCAATACACCGATATAACTCGAAACTTTTTAAGAGGCGTGACACCAAAAGGTGCAGTGTATCCGTTTGCAAAACTTCACATTCAAACAGAGCCAGCAGGTGCCTGTTTTTCTCATGACGGAAAAACGCTATTTGTAAATCTTTACTCTCCGACCAAAACTCTCGCTATTACAGGCCCTTGGGAGCAGTTTTCAACACAGAAAGCCTAACTACTTTTATGACTGAAATCATAGGATATTAAGTGGGCTCAGGTCTTAAGGAAGCAATTTATTACAATTGCTTCCTTTCAATTCTAATTTTGTGCTTGTTTAATTATTTGGCATTTGACACAACTTGTTCCTGGTATGGGTTTTTGTGTTAGCATCAATATGTAGCTAACTGTCTAAAAATTATAATTTTTTACTCTGTTAGGTAACAAGCAATAAGGAAAATAGAGAAATATAACAATGAAGAATATTATTTCAGCCGTTGCACTGGGCGTGATCAGTGCTTTTTCAGCCAATGCGGCAGATGAAACTCGACTGTTAAGACAACCGACGCTCAGCGACTCTCATGTCGGATTTGTTTATGGTGGAGATGTGTGGGTGTCAGACCTTGACGGTGAAAACGTTAAGCGTATTACCAGTACGCAAGCAGTTGAGACTGAACCACATTTATCACCTGATGGTGAGACCATTGCATTTAGCTCTAATCGAAATGGTCAGCAATCTGTCTACATTGTGCCTGTTGCCGGTGGAGAGCCAAAACGTCTCACTTGGCATGCAAACAACGCGTATGTAAGAGGCTGGACGCCCGATGGCAAAAAGGTGTTATTTGCTTCTTCTCGAGGTACCGCACCAAAACGTTATGAACGTTTATGGACCGTGTCTGTCGATGGCGGAGCACCAGAGCTTGTCACGCATCAATGGGGCTTTAATGGCGCATTTTCTAAAGACGGTGACAAACTCATTATTGACCGTATGAGTCGCTGGGATACCGAGTGGCGTAACTACAAAGGCGGCCAGAATACCCCACTTGTGTTACTTGATTTAGAAACACAAGAAGAAACCCAACTACCTCATTTCGATACGTCAACAGATATTGAGCCGGTATGGCTTAAAGGCAAAGTGTATTATTTGTCTGATAGAGATTGGGTATCGAACATTTGGGAATATGACCCAAAAAGCAAAAAGACCAAACAAATCACCCAATTTAAAGGTGGTGACATTAAGCAACTTGCCAGCAATGGTAAGCAATTAGCGTTTGAAAAAGACGGCTATTTGTATACTTATAATGTAAAGCGTAAGCGTGCTAAAAAGCTCGACATTAGCATTCAAGCCGACTTCCCATGGGCAGAAACTAAGTGGCAAAACGTCGCAAGCAGCGCTAAAAATGCCTCTTTATCGCCTTCTGGCAAACGCGCGTTATTCGAATCGCGTGGTGAAATATTCACAGTGCCTGTCGAGCATGGTTCAACGCGTAATTTAACCAAAGATCATAGCTCAGCCGATAGAGCGCCAATCTGGTCACCAAAAGGCGATAAAATAGCTTGGTTCTCAGATGAGGGTGAGCAAGGTTATAAATTAGTGTTACAAAACCAAGATGGTATGGGTGAGCGTAAAACCATTTCTATTGGTGAATCGAAAATGGCCTGGGAACCACAGTGGTCACCAGATGGTAAGTACATTGCCTTTGTTGACGACGATGTGCGTTACCGTTTAGTCGATTTAGAATCTGAGACGATTAAAACCATTGATGTCGGCGGTAACAATTTAGAACGTGGCCGCACAGGTTTAACTTGGGCACCCGATTCAAAATGGCTAGCGTATGCCAAGCAAGCTGATAATGGCTTTAAACAAATCAAAGTTTGGTCTTTAGAAGAAGGGCAAAGCCGTGCCATCACAAATCGCATGGCTAACTCAGTTTCGCCTGCATGGGATCAAAGTGGTAAACATTTATTTTTCTTAGCCAGTACTGATTATGGCTTAGACAGTGGTTGGGCAAATACCAGCTCAATGTCGGCAGATCATGAGTATGCGCCTTATATTATCAATCTTGCCAAAGATCTAGATTCACCTTTTGCGCTGCGTAGCGATGAAGAAAAGGTGAAAAAAGAAGCTAAGCCTGACGAAGGTAAAGCTGATGCAGATAAAAAGGCTGATAAAGCGGAAAAAGCTGAGTCTTCAGATAAGCCAAAAGATGCGGCTAAGAAAAAAGAAGGAAAAGACAAAAAGAAAGATGGCGTCGTTGTTAGCATAGATTTTGATAACATTGAACGTCGTATCATGCCACTACCTATGCCTGAAGGCCGTTACAGCGGTGTGATACATGGTCCAAAAGGCAGTGTGTTCTTTGCTAAACGTGCCGACAAAGGTTGGTCGTTCTCACTACATAAATACAGTGTTAAAAAGCGCAAGGCCAAACCATATGTAAGCGGTATCAGTGATGTGAACATTTCTGCTGACACTAAAAAGCTCATAGTGAAAAAAGGTCGCAGTTGGCATGTGGTTGATGCAACGAAACCATCTGTAAAGTTAGGTAAGCCACTTAAAGTTGATTTGGAAACGCGTTTAGACCGTCAAGCAGAATGGCGTCAGATGTTTGTAGAAGCATGGCGTTATCAGCGTGACTATTTCTACGACCCTGATATGCATGGTCGTGATTGGGATGAAGTGTTTTCGCGTTATGAGCCTTTGGTTGAGCATGTTAAACACCGCTCGGACTTAAATTACTTACTTGATATGGTTAACGGTGAGTTGTCTGTTGGTCACAGCTTTGTATTCGGTGGTGATATGCCAGATGTTGAAAAACGTCGAGCGGGTCTATTGGGTGCAGACTTAGTTCAAGATAACGGTTATTGGAAAATCGAGCGAATTTATACCTCAGAAAGCTGGAATCCAAAACTAAAAGGTCCACTTGATCAGCCAAATCTAAAAGTGGCAGAGCAGCAATATATCGTTTCGATTAACGGCCAGCCGCTTACAGCAAACGATAACCCTTATGCGCTATTAGACGGCACCGCGGGTAAACAAACGACCTTGAAAGTAAACGACAAGCCAGACTATGAAGGGGCGCATCAAGTAATTGTTGAGCCGATTTCAAGTGAGTATGGCCTTCGTCAGCGTGCTTGGGTTGAAGACAATCGTCGCTTAGTTGATAAGTTGTCAGACGGCAAACTTGCTTATGTGTGGGTGCCAAATACTTCAACACCTGGTTTCACTTCATTTAACCGTTACTTCTTTGCACAGCAAGACAAAATGGGCGCGGTGATCGATGAGCGCTTTAATGGCGGTGGTTTATTAGATGACTACATGGTTGATTTAATGAATCGCAAGCTGCGCGCGGCGATCACCAATGAAGTACCAAACGGCAAACCTATGCTCTTACCAGCGGGTATAAAAGGGCCAAAAGCTCTTCTTATCAATGAACTAGCGGGTTCGGGTGGTGACTATTTCCCATGGGCGTTTAGACAGCAAAAAGTGGGTAAGCTGATTGGTGCTACAACCTGGGGAGGCGTAGTGAAATCATCGGTGCATTATCCACTTGTTGATGGTGGCGCACTGACAGCACCAGATAATGCCGTGTTTGACCCTATCAACAATGAGTGGGTAGGTGAAAACAAGGGGATCGCCCCAGATATCAAGGTTTATCAAGATGCGCGTTCGCTTTCGCAAGGGAAAGACCCTCAGCTAGAGCGTGCAGTATCAGAGCTATTGAAAGAGCTTGAAGGCAAGTCGCCACTTGATATTAAACCGCCTAAGTACTCAACCCCAGCGGTAAAACCATAAATTAAAATTGATGTAAATCGATAATGAAAGAGGCTACTTCGCAGGAAGTAGCCGCTTTTCTTTGCAAAGTTGCAAGTCAACTTGCGAGAGAATGAACTTTTAATTGTTACATTATCTCGCTTTTATGTGGTTTTATCTTGTTTGTTTCTGATTTGTGACAAAATCATTAAACTATTTGCGCTATTACTGCTCTAAGTGGGTTAATGCTGAACAAAGAGCATAATTAAAATAACAAAATAGGAAGTAAAAAGGTGTCGACAAGTGAAGTAGCTCAGCCGAGCAGCGGTGGTGTCATCGCATTTATAGAAAAGGCAGGTAAAAAAATACCCGATCCCATCATTATTTTTATGTGGTTCTTGGTATTCGTATTTGCCTTAACCGCATTAATAGGCGGCTTAACGTTCGAAACGCAAAGTGCCGATGGCAGCGCAATAACCCATACCATCAAAAACATGACAGAAGCCGAACATGTCCGCTGGGTATTTGATAATGCCCTGCTGAATAATTGGCTCGGTTTTGGTGGCGGCGTATTAGGGGTTATCTTAATCGTGATGCTAGGTGTAGGGGTGGCTGAAAGCTCTGGTTTATTCAATGCCCTTATCAAGAAAATTGGAACACGTTTAAACGAGAAGTTCTTAGCGCCAGCGCTTATCTTTTTAGGGATCATGAGCTCAATCGCAACCGATGCGGGCTACCTTATTCTTATTCCTTTAGCCGGTCTTTTGTATGCAGGCCTAGGTAAAAACCCGATGATAGGTATGGCGGCTGCATTTGCCGGTGTATCAGCAGGGTTCAGTGCCAACTTAATTCCAGCCACGCCAGTGGATGTGATCATTGGTTTGAATGCACAAATTTTTGCTGAATCTCAAGGCATTCCTTTTCAAGCGGCAGATGGCAGTGCGCTTACGCCAGCAACCATGCATTACTACTTTATTTTTGTCTCGACCTTTATGCTGGTGGGTTTAGGTGCTTGGGTAACTAAGAAGTTCATCGAACCTAAGTTTAAAGACATGCCTTATGATCTGCCTGAAGGTATGGACTTGTCTGATTTCTCAGTGACTGAAGACGAGAAAAAAGGTCTTCGTGCCGCATTTTGGGGTCTACTTGCTTCAATTGGCGTAGTGGTTTTATTGGCGCTAGGGCCGCTAGCTCCATACGAAAATGACGCGGGCAAAACCGTGACGCCTTACCTAAATAATGTGATCTTATTGATCACCTTTATTTTTACCTCTGTGGGTGCTGCTTTTGGTGTCGCAACAGGTAAATTCAAAAGTCTGATGGACGTAGTAAAAGCCATGGTCGCGCAAATGAATACCATGGGTTACATCTTAGTGCTTACCTTCTTCTGTTATAACTTCTTAGGTATTTTAGGTTACTCAGGTTTAGGTACATATATCACTTATCTAGGCGCAAGTGGTTTATCTGCGATGGGGTTACAAGATTCCCCAATTATGTTGATCATCGGCTTTGTATTAACCACAGCACTGATTAACTTATTCGTTGGTGGCCTAACATCAAAGTGGATGCTATTGGGCCCAATATTCGTACCTATGCTGTATGCAGTCAACCCAGCCATGACGCCAGAACTTGTCGCCGCTGCGTATCGAGTTGCAGACTCTTCTACAAACATCATTACTCCGATGATGACGTATGCCGGCGTTATTTTAGCGTTTATGCGTAAGTACAATAAAAACCTCAGTTTCGGTGATGTGATCACCATGATGATCCCTTACTCGCTGACCTTCTTAGTGTTCTGGACTGGCTTATTAATCGCGTTCTTCGCGTTCAACATCCCGTTTGGGTTCTAGGTGCAAAATACATCTCGCTCCGCGAGATTACTTTTGCGCAAGGGTGACGAGTGACCGGAACGTAGTTCCGCAGCACGAGGAAGTGAGGGTATGGATACCCGAAGGGCAATGCTACAGGGAAGTAATACGGCTCGAATACTGCCTACTCTTTTAATTTTTTAGCAAGACTAGCGCCGAGCGTGAGGCCCAGGATGGCCGAACCGGATCCGCTACAGGGACGTAATACAACACAATACTTTTCTTACAAAGAGTTGCGCTTTAACCTTAGTCTTCAAATCTCTCATTTGTCGCATTGGCGACTACAACCAAAGGGAGGTTGAGTTAGCGGAAACATTCATCCATGAAGCTTCAGCCTGTCGGCATCCATGCCTCCACTTCCTCACGCTGCGGAACTGCGTTCCGGTCGCTCGTCACCCATCCTTGGACTAAATCAGACTTGTTGGCGCATTGCCTAAATGGATTTAGGTACTTGGGATTTGTCTGGAACAAAAATCCCGCCATGCGCTAACATTACTCATCAATTGCTTATTTTCAGGCGAGATAGAAGGGGGATAGGGCGTTGTCTGTTGGTTTTTTAAAATGGGGTGTACTATGCAGGGTCTAATAATTATTAAGATGTAGGTCGTGCTTTAGCGCGACACATTTAAGCCATCCAGTTTATCTATTTTGCACGATATAAAATCGCACTTACAAAGCAGCAACCTACTCAAACTCAACCTGTAGGCGCGGCTTTATGCCGCGCTTTGTTTAATTACTTCTGTGCAAAATTAACCAGCGTTTCACCACTCATGCGATAACCAATCCACTCATGTTGTGGCTCTGCGCCTAATGATTCGTAGAACTCGCGTGATGGCGTATTCCAATCTAAACAGCTCCATTCAAATCTGCCACAGCCTTTTTCAACGGCGATTTGTGCTAAACGTTTGAGTAGTGCAATACCAGCACCTTTGCCTCTATGTTCTGGTGACACGTATAAATCTTCAAGATAAAGCCCAGGCTTTGCTAGCCAAGTTGAGTAGTTATAGAAATACACTGAGAAACCAATGGCTTCACCGTCTAACTCACAAATTAAACCATGCACGCCACTGTGCTCTGCGAACATGCTCGACTTAATGGTTTCAGGTGTGGCTAACACTTCATGCTCTGCTTTTTCATAAATGGCGAGCTCTTTAATGAAATATAAAATGGTGTCGATGTCGGTGACTTCAGCTGGTCGAATGGTAAGTTGTGACATAGCGCTTCCTCTTAGAGCGTATTCGCTCGGTATTTACTTTTTTAATATATTAACCGAACAAGATAATGAAACCAGTGCATAATGTTCATAGTTAAATGAATATAGTGCAGGTTTATGGATCTCAAACAGTTTGACCTCAATTTATTACTGCTGTTCGATAAGCTTTATCAATATCGGTCGGTCTCAAAGGCCGCGGAGTCGTTATATTTAAGTCAGTCTGCGTTTAGTCACGGCTTAGCTAGGCTTAGAAAGCGTCTAGACGATCCTTTATTTATTCGAGTGAATAATCAAATGCAGGCGACTGAAAGAGCTGAGCAATTAGCCCAGTATGTAAAGCAAGCCTTGCCGTTACTAGAGCTCGGACTAGGTCAAGCAAGCGGATTCCACGCAAGTCACAGTGAGAAAACATTCCGTATCGCCGCGACCGATTACACTGAGTTTTGTTTTTTGCCTATATTAACTCGGCACTTTGCCAAACAGGCGCCGCATATTCAGATTGAGATCTTGCCAGCCAGCCCTTTACCAATTAAAGAACAGTTGGAGCAGCGAAACTTAGATTTCGTATTAGGTTTTCAGCATGACGAACACCCGCAAGCCGGTGTTGAGCAGCTTGCTTGGTTCAGCGACAGTTACAGTACCTTAGTGTGTAAAGCACACCCGAGAATAAAAAATGCGCTGTCTCTAGAGCAATTTTTACAAGAGCAGCATATACGCATCGCACCGTGGGGAGAGTCACAAGGTATTGTCGACCAAGTATTGGCGAATTTAGGTCATACGCGTCATGTCGCGTGTCAGCAAACCAGTGTACTTGTAGCGCCGCACTTAGTGGCAGGCAGCGAGTATTTATTAACCTTGCCGACTCAAGTTGCCAAACAAGTACAGCAAGGGCAAAAGCTAACACGACTTCCACCACCAATCACGGTACCTAACTATCATTTACAGCTTTATTGGCATCCTTTAAAAGCCAGTAATCAGGCCAATAGATGGTTTGTAGAGCAAGTTAAAGGCTTATTTTTATAGGCTTAATCAATACAGAAATAACTGGGGTGAAAAAACTTCAAAAATATTTCACCCCCTAATTCATAGTCGTCCGTTTATAGCAGTAAACCTTCTATAAAAAGAGACCGAATATGAAAACCAACAAAACCTTAATTGCATTAACCCTTGGCGCTTTGTTTAGTTCTTTATTAATCACTGGCTGCTCGAACCAAGACAGCAAGAGTGAACAAACGGCGCAAAAAAACCAAAAACAATCGCAACAAGAACGTACATCAGCTCAAGAAGCTGTAGAAAAAATTACGGTGACGGGCAGTCGTGTTGCAAAGGTAAAAGGCGATGGCCAAGCCGATGGTGCAGCAATTGGCACTGCGGTTGAATATATGCAGATTAGTCAACCACAGCTTCTAATGGCGGCGCCTGCAATGCGAAAAAGAATTGCACCGCCAGCCCCTGAGTTTTTTGCTCATTCCAAGAATCGTGATAATTACCTACCTAGCGATAGCAATGGGGTATTTCAAGCCGCAACCACCCCTCTGTCGACCTTTTCGGTGGATGTAGACACGGGCAGCTACGCCAATATTCGCAGCTATTTAAGTATGGGGCAAATGCCACCGACCGATGCAGTGCGCGAAGAAGCCTTTATTAATTACTTTGATTACAACTACAGCGTGCCAGAAGACAAATCTCAGCCGTTTGCGACTTTCACTGAGTTGGCTCCAGCTCCTTGGAATGATGAACGCCATATTTTGCGTATCGGCCTGCAAGGTTATGACTTACCGGCAAGTGAAAGAAAACCATCGAATCTGGTGTTTTTAGTCGATGTATCGGGGTCGATGCACGACAAAAATAAACTGCCTTTATTGGTGCAAAGCCTAACTATGATGGTAAAGCAGCTATCTGCCCGCGATACCGTGAGTTTAGTGACTTACGCCGGTAATGTGCAGGTGGTGTTAAGCCCTACTAAAGGCAAAGAAAAGCAAACCATCATCAATGCCTTAAAAGAACTCAAAGCAGGGGGCGGCACGCATGGGGAAAGTGGTATCAAAATGGCTTATCAAGAAGCGAAAAAGGCCTTTATAAAGGGCGGAGTGAACCGGGTGATTTTAGCCACTGATGGTGACTTTAATGTTGGCACCACAAGTATCTATGCGTTAAAAGACTTGATCGCAGAGCAGCGTAAGCAAGGTATTTCGTTAACCACACTGGGCTTTGGACGAGGCAATTACAACGACGCCATGATGGAGCAATTAGCCAACATAGGTGATGGTAATCACGCTTATATTGATACCCTACATGAAGCACAAAAAGTCTTGTTAAGACAAATGAGTGGCACACTGCAAAGCATCGCCAATGACGTGAAAATTCAACTTGAGTTTAACCCTGCAGAGGTTAAAGAATATCGTCTGATCGGTTATCAAAATCGTTTATTAAAAGATGAAGACTTTAATAACGATAAAGTTGATGCCGGTGAAATTGGGGTAGGTCATACGGTGACTGCATTGTACGAAGTGACTTTAGCAGGTAATAAAGGGCAAGTGGATGAGCTGCGTTACCAGCAAAAGAAAATGGTCAGTACCAGTGATGAACTTCTACAGGTGAAAATTCGTTATAAATTACCGGGCGACACGGAGAGTAAACTGATCAGCCAAGTGGTCAATAAACAGCAGGTGTTACCCGACTTTAATAGCGCAAGCTCCGACTTTAAATTTGCAACCTCGGTGGCCGCATTTGCTCAAAAGCTTAAACACAGCCAGTACCTTGGTGACATGAACTATCAAGATATTGCCAGTATTGCGCGCGCAAATAGAGGGGATGATCCGTTTAACTATCGCGGTGAATTTGTTAACTTGGTCGAATTAGCCAGTGCAATGTAACACATAGAAACTCTAATATTTATGACTCAAATCGCGCAATTACAATCAGACACGGACGAAGCACTGATGCTCAGCTATGGCAAAGGCTGCCAAGCCGCCTTTGCCGAGTTATACGGCCGACATAAAGGACCAATGTATCGTTATGTGTGTCGTCAATTAGGTGCAAAGCATCAGGCTAAAGCTCAAGAGCTATTTCAAGAAGTTTGGCTCAGAGTCATCGACAATCGGGCGAGTTATACGGTTGAGGCTAAATTCAGCACTTGGCTTTACCGCATCGCCCATAATTTGTTGATTGATGAACACAGAAAACACACTGCGCGCGGTGAACATCTAACGCTTGTTGATGAGGCGCATAATGACAATGAAAGTGCGTCACCTACTGTGCTTAGTTCAAGCCAAGACAATCAAGAAAGCGAGATACATAATGACTTTTTGCAACGGACGATTAAACACTGTGTAGAGTTACTGGTACCACAGCAAAGAGAAGCATTTTTGTTGCGCCATGAAGCCGGATTTAGCGCAAGCCAAGTATGTGAAATTGTTGAGGCAAAACCCGAAACTGTGAAAACACGATTACGCTATGCCATGTCACAGCTACGAGATTGTTTGCAACGCAAAGTAGATGCATCAGAAACAGGAGGCGCACGACAAGCATGAATAAGCAATTTAGTGATGACGAGCTCATCAAGCTTTATCAGCAAGATAACGACGCAATGCCGCCTAAACATATCGATGACGCTATTTTAGCCCGTGCTGCAGATGCCGTTAATGATGAAAATAAAGTTTTTGATCAAAAAGTATTTGGTAACAAAGCTTTAGAGAGTAAATCGCGAGCGCAAAAAGCAACGAAAACCTCAAGCAGGTGGTGGCAATATTCAGGGCTCGCAGCCGCCATCGTCGCCGTTGCTGTGTTAGCGCCTTGGCAGTATTACCAAGATCCTATGTTAGTTTCAGTTGAATCAGCTGAAGTGCCTGCGATGGCAAAAGCGAAGCAAGCACAAGAAAGCGCCACACAAATTGAGCGTGTAGAAATACTAGCTGAAGACGTGCAAATGGAACGAATAGAAGTCACAGGCGCGAGAGTTGAACGCGCAGCGCCAGAGCAAAAAGCACGAGCTGTTCAGGCTGTCTCACCAGTTATGTATGGTATTAATTTGTCTGAGCCAAATACCGAGCTGAATGCCAAGCTAAACGGCAAGTTTAAAGAGATTTTGGCAAAGCTAGAAAACAAAGATGAAGCAGGTGCCCAAAGCGCATTAATTAAGCTACTTAAAGTGAAACCTGAATATCATGATGATATTCCAGAGCAATTAGAAGGCTTATATCAAGCGCTTTTAAAAAGTGGCAAAATTGAGCGCCCAGACACGTCGTCAAAATCAAACGATAAATCAAAAGATAAGAACTAAAGTACTTAGCTTTACTAGAAGAACAAATATGTACGAAATTAAACAAGGTCAACTCAGCGATATTTTGGCTATCGAAACCAATATCCCTGAGTTTGGCACACCAAAAACGCTAGAAATCATAAAGCAAAAGCTAGCAGATAAAACCTATTTACTGCTGGTGGCTTATCGCAACGAGCAACCTGTAGGATATAAATTGGGTTATGCGCTGAGTGACACGGTTTTTTATAGCTGGTTAGGTGCAGTTATGCCTGAGCATAGAGGCCATGGTCTCGCACAGAAAATGCTCAACGAACAAGAAGCTTGGTTAAAAGCGCACAACTATCAAGCGGTGCAAGTGAAAACTATGAACCGCTTTAGAGCCATGCTCGCCATGTTAGTGAAAAACCATTACCACATCATTGATATTGAGCCGCGTGATATGTCACTCGACAATAAGATACGCTTTGAGAAAGTGTTTTAATCTTTACCGACCAAAACATTATTCTTTAAGTCAAAAAATCTAGAGTAAAAAGCTAAAAGGAAAGTAAAAACAATGCGGTTTATTTATGTGGTCGACCCAATGTGTGCATGGTGCTATGGCTTTGCGCCCGAGCTTGCGGCATTTTTAAAACAACACTCAGAGATTCAAGTCGATTGGATAATGGGCGGTCTCGCCCCCGATAATGACCAACCAATGGACGACAGCCTTCGCACCGCAATTGCTGGCTACTGGCAGCAAATTGAACAACGCACGCAAGTGCGTTTTAATCACGATTACTGGCAGTTAAACACCCCATATCGCTCTACCTACCCAGCCTGTCGCGCCGTGATAGCAGCAGAAACCTTAAGCCCCAACAGTGCAGAGCTTATGGTTAAAGCGATTCAATCAGCGTATTACCAAAAAGCACAAAATCCGTCTTTGCAACAAACGCTTGTTGAATGTGCGTTAAGCTTAGGTTTGGATGGTGCTGAGTTTGAAAAGGTGTTGTTATCGACTGAAACTGAAAGTCAGTTACAGCAGCATTTGGGGTTAGTGCAACAGCTTAGAGTGAGCGGTTTTCCTGCGTTGTTTTATGTGAATGACAATAATGAAGCGTTTGCTTTGGCGTTGGGGTTTTGTGAGGTAGGGGATTTAGAAGAAAGGTTTGATAAGTGTAAAAACGACATTGCATAGCAAGGTTACTTTTACGTAATTTGAGTTTTTTGTGTGTAGGTCGTGCTTTAGCGCGACAGGTCTGAAACCTGTTTTCAATTTAACCCTTTGTCGCGTTGGCGACGACAACCAAGGGGAGGCTGCCGCCGGTCTCCCCTTGGAACCCCTCGGCGCCCCTCTATCTCACTTTTTCTTCAAATAATGCAATTGATAAAAGTGCAAAATATACGTTGCGAAGCAAGGTTACTTTTGCGCAAGGTGAATTGAGCAATTCTAACTTTTGATGGGCTTTTAACCTTTCCATCCATGGACTAAATCAGCCTTGCAGCGCATCCATGCGCTGACATTACTCATCAATTGCTTATTTTCAGGCGAGATAGAAGGGGAAAGGGCGTTGCCTGTTGGATTTGAGAAAAGGTTATAGTATGCAATATCTGCCACCAAAAATTCTAGATTTTGCCTTTCGGTAGCAGCGGCTTTATGCCGCGATTTCTAACTGTTTTTAGTCATTCTGAACTTGTTTCAGAATCTATGCTTTGTTCATCATTTATTTTCAATTTAACCCTTTGTCGTGTTGGCGACGGCAACCAAAGGGCGGCTGCCGCTGGCCGCTCGGGTGCGACCTTCGCTCTGGACTCCCACGGCGCCCCTCTATCTCGCTTGTTTTTCAAATAATGCAATTGATAAAGGTGCAAAATAACCTTGCTTCGCAACGTGTATTTTGCACGTTAATCCGACACTTCAAAAAGAAGCACCTGATTCAATTGCGGGCCATGCACATTAAAATTATTATCCGCGACCATCAGCAAACTGCGATTGCCATTCGCTAAAGTCGGCCCAAACGTTAAACCTTCCAAGTTATCAATCTGCTTCGACCCTAACTTGTCGGTAATAGTCGCTAAATCTAGCACTAAGGTTTTCTTCGCGGCTTTAAACGACTGGTTTTTTAAAGAGGCAATGTTCGATGTGTCAGTCGCACCTTGCGTATCGATTAAGTAAATACTTACATTATTGCCACCATCTTTTAACCCTGACGTGTAAGAGCGTTCCATGGTTAAAAATTGGTGTTCGCTGATTTGTAAGATCTCAACTAAACCTGTGGTGCGAAATGCATCGGGTTTAGCGCCTTTGCGGTCTACCAGTGGTTCAACGTAATAGGCGAACTGTTTTTGCATTTGCTTGCTGGCAAAATCAAAGTGTGAAATACGCACCATGCTGCCATGTTTTAAAGTGGCTTCTTCACCATCTTGTTTCAGTGCACCTTCCATCGACACCCAAATACCTTTACCCGACATATCGAGTGTCACGCCTTCAAATACTGCGTTATGGCGTGGGCCGTTGTTTTTGCCGATGTTAAACATGCTAGGTAGCGTAAAAGTGGTTTGAGTTTGGTCTATGTCACCTGCGAGTGATTGCATAAAAATAGCAGGCGGTTTGTTGTATTTCACACTGCCTTCACTGGTCCAGACGATGCTGTTTTCTTTAGGGGCAGGAATTAAACTTTCAGGGTCGACGACACGCTTGCTCGATTTTTGGCCCATTAGCGGTAATGACTTTTCGAACGTAATATTGCTGATTTTCGTGTTTTCTATCTCAGTACCTTCGATACTGATTTTAGCCTGAAAATAGCGCGGCTTTTCATAATCATCAGCAATCATTAAATACTTGCCGTTTACGAACTCAATACTTGATAAACCACCGACCTTATCACCATCTACGCTTAGCTCTGCAGGGATTATGTATTCGTCGAGAAAGTTAAGTTTGATAGGGGTTGTGTGTGCAAATACGTTTGTAGAGAGCGTCGCCGATAACGCGAAAGCCAAAAATATTAAATTGCGCATAGTTTTACTGTGTCGAATTAAAAATCTAAACGACAAATATACGTGGCTGTAGCTCTGATTGCATCTTTTTTGGGTGAGGAGTGGCTGAAACGCAGTTTCGAGCTTGAGGAAGTGGAGGCATTGATGCCGACAGGCAGAAGCTTCAGGGGGGATTTCTGCGAGAGGCTAAATTGAAATGTTTAGCCTTCCCTTGGTTGTCGTCGCCAACGCGACAAAGGGTTAAATTGAAGACTAGGGTTAAGACTTTAAACTTTGTAAGAAGAGTTTTGTGTTGTATTACATCCTTGTAGCTTGGGTCCGGTTCGGCCATCCAAGGCCTCACGCTCGGCGCTAGTCTTGCTGCGCGCCCTCGCAAGCCTCAAGACGCGCCTCCCCCTTGCGCAGAAGTAACCTTGCTTCGCAATGAGAGTCCCGTGGCATTAGTTAAAACTGCTCATTTCACGTTGCGCAGAAATAACCTTGCTACGCAACGTGTATTCTGCACTTAAAACTTAACGTTCACACCTACCCAGATGTTTCTCGCTTTGTCTTTTACGTTGTAGTCATCTGTAAATACGACTTCGCTTACTGCGCCACGGCCACTTGAGTAAGTGAACTCGCCGTCACCATCTAGGTCTGTGTAATCAACGCTGTAAGATGTAAAGTCGTTGTCTAGTAAGTTGTTGATACGAGCAAACACAGTGACGTTTTCGTTTAGGTTATATTTCGCACCTAAGTGAAGCAGTTGATAGTTTTTATAGTACAGCGGCTTTTCAAGTGTGCTGTCCCAACCACGGTAACGGTCTGAACGTACTTCTGCGTTAAGAGTGACAGAGAACTCGTCCGTCACTTGCCAATCAAGGGTCGCGTTTGCCATGTGCTCAGCAGTATTTGTCAGCGGTTGGCCTTCTTGTGGGCCACTCTTTTGCTCGCTGTCAGTCCATGTGTAGTTTGCGTATAAAGACACTGCATCGTTAAACGCATAACGACCTGCGACTTCTAAACCTTGGATCTCGACTTTGTCGATGTTGATCTTTTGGCTATAGCTGTTGTAACCCAATTCGTCGTACTGACCTAGGTTTACACATGGCTTAACATTGCTGGTCGCAGTACAGCTTTGAATGCGGTCGCCACGGGCAATTTTGTCTTCAAACTCTGTTGTGAAGTACGTGATATTGAAGTTGTGCTCTTCACTTGGGTGATTCCAGTAAAGGGCAATTTCGTTGTTGGTACTTGTTTCAGGCTTTAGATCTGGGTTACCTGCAAACGGTGAGGTCCCTTGGCCACCAAAACCGGTAATACCGTTATACAAGTCAGTTGTTTTCGGTGTTTTATAGCCTGTGCTGATCCCGCCTTTTACCGTCCAGGCTTCACCAAGTTCGTAAACACCGTATAGACGCGGTGAGGTTTGGCTACCAAATACATCATGGTTGTCGTGGCGTACACCCACAGTAACAGTTAGTGGATCAGCAATATGCCAGTTATCTTCAACGAATAGGGCGGTCATTTTGTGCGATTGTAAGCCTTGTGTCTCACCTGACTCCATACCGAAAACACCGTCTTGTAATTCGCCATCAACCAGTTGGCCGCCAATAACAAATACATGGTCGCCCGCTAAATCGTCTACAGGAATATCAACACGTGCATCGAGGGTGTACTGGTTGCTATTTAGTGTACGTTTAGGGCGTGGCAAGAAAGTACGCTCAGCTAAGGCTTTACGCGCAGCGTCGTCTAGGTTTGCATACTCACCTGTCCCATCGTACATAGCTTGTAACTGCTTACGCTCGGCAACTGATAGCGGCATTGTACGGCCGTTGTTGTCTGTATCAACATAAGCCAAAGAAACAAATGTGGTGAAATTTTCAAAATCGCCGTTGTGGGTTAATGACCACCAAGTTCTGTCGAACTCCTGATCAGCTGCATAACCGGCACGTGGGTTTACAACACCTTTGCGGTCTTGCCAGATAGACTCAATATTGTCTTTGGTACCAAGCGGGTATGTAATGCGGCCAGTTTCAATATCGTAATTTGGCTTGTTGTCATACTCTTGGTTTGATACATCGTAATCAAAGGTAATGGTGTTCTGCTCGTTTGGCGTGAATACGAACGTTGCACCTAATTGTGTGTTGGTGTTATCAACGGTTTTACCACCACGGCCAAAACCAAGTTCGCGGTGATGTACTTTACCATTAGCATCGACAGCTGGCGCAAATTCAGGGTTTGACGCTTGGCGCTCGTATACGCTGCCGCGTGCAGAGAAGTTAACTAGGCCTTCGATTAGCGGGCCGAAAACACTGAAGTCAGTGGTGATGTCATCACCAAATTGATCGTTTGTTTGAAAGCTACGACCAAAATCAATGCTACCGGTCCATTCGTTTAATGACTTTTTGGTGATGATATTAATTACACCACCCATGGCATCGGCGCCGTAAAGTGTAGAAGCAGGCCCTCTGATCACTTCAATACGTTCAATGGCACTTTTTGGTGGAATGTGGTTAAACGCGTTGCCACCAAAGTTGTTTGGATAAATGTCACCATGGTTGTTTTGGCGCTTACCATCAATAAGCAAAAGGGTGTACTCGCCGGTTAAACCACGCATGCTCACACTACCTTGACCTGTTTTGTCGCGCGTAGTCCCCACATCGACACCCTCTTGATACTTAACAGCATCAAGTAGAGTTGTGTAAGACTGACCTTGAATGTCTTCAGCGGTAATAACAGAAATACTTGCTGGTGCGTCAGGTACTTTTTGTTCAAAACCTGTTGCAGTCACAACGATGCGTTCCATGTCATCTTGTTCAGCCTTAGGTGCTTGTTGGGCCAGTGCAGAAGTGCTTAATGTCGCAGCAATAAGCGAAGAAAGTGCGCAGAGTTTAAAAGGTGTGTTCATCTTGAGAGAGCCTAGTTTATTGCTATTAATGAAATTTTTTGGGTACTGTATAGATCAAAAATGCAAAAGTAAAGCGAATTGATAATAATTCGCATTAGTTCAATTTATAAAGATTAAGAGCAGGCTTTTAAATTACGCTTAAATTCCTAGGTTATTTAAAATATGAATTAGTTTTAGATAGTTAGAGCAAGCACTAAAAGTGCTTTTAAGGCCCAAATCACACTCATGAAGCGGGTATTACTGATTAAGAGCGCTTTTGCGCGCTTTTTCAGCGCGCAAAAGATTTTTATTTAACACTTTATAAGTTGTTGTTCATATTGGTATAAGTTTATCTCGGTATTTCGCTTTTAAGCTGGCATAAAATGACAGTTGCGTTAAACCAACAACAGCTAATAAACGTCTTTGCGATAAAGACCTTGTTGCTCAAGTTTGCTCAGGGTTGTTTGTCCTAAAATTTGCACTAAAGTGGCTTCAACATCTTTTGCCATACCTTGTAAGCTGCCACAGATAAAAATCGCCGCTCCATTTTTAACCCAGTCTTTTAACTTTGCCTGTTGCGCTAATATGGCATCTTGCACATAACCTGCGTGGCATCGACCTACTTTTATTTTGTTATCAGCGGTCTGCCTAGAAAAAGCGAGGTCGATTTCAGTTAAATGCTTGGCATTAAACCACTCTGAGAGCTCTTGATGCCATGGTAAATCATGCTCGGCGCAGCGCTCGCCATAAATCAGCCAATTGCTATGTTGCTGCGCGATTTCGCGATGCTTTATATGGGCCCTAAGCCCTGCTAAACCGCTGCCGTTACCGATCAAAATCAGCTTTTGGTTTTCATTTAAAGGATGAAATTTAGGGTTTGCTCTGATCGAGAATGCTTGCGCACTGTTCAAATCTGCTTGGTGGCAAAGCCAACCAGAGCCTAGACCAAGTTCGCCATTTGGGTGTTTTTGTTCTCGCACCAGTAGCTTTAAGTTTTGCTCTTGCGGGACACTGGCAATACTGTATTCACGTACTTTATTGTTAATGTGCAAACGGGCAATATCACCCGCCTGCCATGTTAAACCATCTGGCACAGCGAGGTTTATTTCAAATAAAGGAGCACCGGGGCTATTGATATTCACTTGCTCCCGAGCGGTCAGTAAGAGTTCTTGAACGGACTGCTGAACTTCAGTCAGGGCTGAACTGACAGCAAGTTGTTTTAAAACTCCTGCATTATGAAGATGCGCGTACCAATCGTCTATGCTGGCAGTGTTAAGCTTGTCGACTAAAATTGGCTCAAACAGGGGTTTGCAGTGTGTGTTTTGCAGCGCTTTACTGAGCGCAAGGCCAAATTGACAATACTGGCTATATGCTCTGTCTCCAAGAGCAAGTATCGCGTAATTTAGGTGAGCAAATGTGCTTTTAAAGGTGTTTAACTTACCCAGAAAATGCCTACCATTATCAGGGGCTTCGCCTTCGCCATAAGTGCTGGCTATGATCAATAAGGTCTCGGCTTGTTTTAATTGTTGCTCGGTGACTTGGTTTAGTGAAATACAAATTGCTGGGTCGCCCTGATTTTTTAGTTTTACATGTAATTCACGAGCTAGTTGCTCACCAGAGCCGCTTTCACTTGCATAGGCAATGAACGTTTTTGCGCGGCGCTGTTTATGGTTTTGCCATTTAGCAATAATGACTTTGCGATAGCAAAGCAGCGTAAAGGCAAAATAGCCGACCAAAAGTAGGCCGGCTTGTATAAAGGGAGATGCGTTCAGCATATTGGGTAATTAAAGCTCAGGTTAATCAGGTAAAACTTCTAACACAGCAACATAAGTACCACGACGCACAGTCGCAGGAGCCGCCGCTTTATTATCTTGGTACTCTGCTTCGAAGAAGTAACGGCCTGCGCCATTCCAGTTAAGCGTTACAACCCCATTTTCATCTGCTTTTACGCTGATCTCTTCTTGCGCATTGCGATAGCGAGTGCCTTCTCGAATAGCAACAACTTCAGCGCCAACAGCAGGTTTTCCATCAATTAAAAACTTAAACTTAGCTGCTTCACCCGCATAAAGCTCATTCGGATGGGTAATGGCAATCAGCTCTAAGCCTTTGTTTGTTGCTTGTAATGTTTTTTCGGTCGGCGCACCCAAAGTTACAAAGGTTTCCATACGACGAGAAAACTGGGTAACGGTTAGCTTGTCGGCATTTTTTGGTACGCGTTTTTTAAACTCTTCCATAGAGAAGGCTTCTCCACGACCTGGATACCACTTACGTTTGCCGTCTTCATACCATCTTGCCGATAGGCCACTGCTTGCAGTAAATACTTTATAAGTGCCTTCTTGGGTTAAGGCTAAATCGAACACATGGCGATACTTACCTTTATGCATATTCTCGACCTCAGTCGGAGTGCCATCAGGTGCATGCACTTTAACGCCCGAGAAACGACCCGGATTGTAGTTAGATAAAAAGATGTCATTCGATACCGCAGCATCAAAACTGACCCAGCGGTTTTCACCCGAAAGCTGTGTTTCTTGTGGTACGATCCAAGCTCGGTGGGCGTTTACGTTAAAACAGCTTGCAGCTAGGCCCGCCAATAATAGCGATTTAAGAAGGGTTACTTTCATGGTATTTCCTATGGGTTAATCGTGAATGAAATAGCGCCGAGCTCAGAGTTACCGGCTTGTTTAAATGTGGTTGTTTTAGTTTGCGGCCAAGTAAAAGGCAGATTAATGAGTTCGCGACCACCCACTTCGCGCGCGGCTTCAACACGCAGGCGATATTCTCCAGCAGGGAGGTTTTTAAGTTGTGCTTGCTCTAAAGAAAAACGCATTTGGTGTGTGCCTGGCCCGCGGGTCGCGCCGCTCATGCCATCAACAGGCAAGTCAAGGTTACGGCCCGTTCTTCGCCACCACTGACGCATATCTTTAAGCCATTTTTCGCCTTCGTTATTACGCATATCAACGTCATACCACACAGCTAGATTACTGACGACTTTGTTGCTGTCATTTTCAATCCAAACAGCGACATAAGGCTTGTGATATTCGGCAACTTGTAATCTTGGCAGCTCAACAGAGACGCTGAGCTCCGCGGCGAAGCTCGGAGCTGCGGCCGCAACAAGTAAAAGTGGGGCAATATAATGTTTCATCAAACGCTCCTTAATGCGCACTGAGAATTAAAATAATGACAGGGAAAACCGCACCAGCAACGACCAGTGGCCAAGTGCTAGGGCGTTGATTTGCATAGCGAATAAGTAACCAAAAACCACTGATTGAAAACACAATGCAAAGCACAGAAAAAAAGTCGATAAACCAGCGCCATGCTATGCTGGTATTACGGCCTTTGTGTAAATCGTTAAGATATGAGATCACACCGCGGTCGGTGTTTTCATACACGAGTAACCCACTATCAAGTTCGATACTCAACCAAGCATCGCCACCTGGTTTGGGCATGCCTAAATACACCTCGTAGTCATCCCACTCAGCATCTGTTTTTGGGGTCGTGATGTTGTGCTCGTTGATTAAAAACTTTCTAACGGCTTGAGGAAGTGGGCCGCTAACGCGATTGTTAAGCGTCTGCTTAATACCTTCACTCAGCTCGACTTCAAGTGTGGTTATCACTGGCGTGGCTTTTATATCTGCAGCATGGTTCAGCGTGATCCCCGTTACAGCAAATAACAGCATACCGACTAGGCATAATGCGGATGTGATCCAGTGCCATTGTCTGACAGTGCCAAGTAAATTTGAAAGTTTCATTATTAAATACAACGAGCTGACGACTATTTTATCTCGCGCAATTATACATATGAAATTTTAAATGAGAAGGATTTTTATTTGTGTTTGTTTTGGGTTCGAAGTTGCTCTCTAGAATGACTAAGGCGAAAGATTAATATCTAAACATGATTAAGTGATGTTACCGATTGGTATCATTTGCAAAGTGTTAGCTGATGAGCCCAGAAAACATCACACTGCTTTTTAGGCTCAAACAAAAGGGATTACTGGCCGCTTAAACGTTTACCAAATGAAATGGCATAAGCCATTGAACGCATTTTTAATACTGGGTCGTCACTGGCTGAAAAGCCTTGAGAAATAATATTTGGATCAAAGTTGATTGGCGTACAAGCATCTCCGCCTGATTGTTTAAGAACCACTTTGCCAAGTGCGACTTGTGCTCTGTCTGAAGGCCATTGAACAGACGGGTCATTGATCACATCTTGCGCTTCACCAATCGCAGCATTAAGCGTAAAAGAGACTGTGCCTTGGTTAATTTGATTGGCGAGCTTATCAGCTAAAAAAGCGGGCTTAAGCTGCTGGGCTTGCTCTTTAGACAGTGTTTTTACACCTAAGTCTGGCGTAAGCTGCCAGCGGAATTTTACTTGCTCAGCGCCATTACTGTAAAAGAAAGTATGTAGACCAAAAAACTCGGTGTTAGCGAATGAAGCGGGCGTTTTGGCTTGTGCATTCCATGCCACATTGCCTTGCACGCTTGGGTTATTCTTAATGTATTCTTGGGTTTTCTTTGGATCGTGCTTACCATTTTCATCGGGCAATAAGGTTGATAAAAAGCCAAAGAAGGTCTCGGGATCTTTGCCTGCAAAAACCGGGAAGTTATTGCCCGTAAAGATGTGTCGAGCGCCACCCGGTAAGTTAATTTGCATGCCCATACCACGCGTACCCGTTGTGCGTTCGTCTGCGATTGGGTTACCACCACCCATTGAAAACCTTAATGTGACGGGAAGTGAGCCGTTATTTAACAGTGGCGCATTTTTGAATAAGTTAGATTGCGTGTTGGGCTGAAACTCACCGACGGCGCATACACCCGAAGCATGAGCTTTACGAACGCCAGGGTGTTTACCGTTTAACTTTTCGAATAATTGAATAAACTCGTTGGCAGAGACGGGTTTTGGAGAAGCGATAGTTTGATTTGAAAAAGTTATTCCTAAGGCGGCACTAATTACGAATAAGTGCTTGATCATGATGAGCAGTCCTCTGTCTTGTTGAAGTTAACTGTTGTACTGTTAAAGACAGAGAATTGTTCAATTAAATTTCATAAAGAAGTCACTTTAATTTCTTAGTTGGAAATAAATTATTGTCGCTAATCATTATTCGCTCTTGGAT
This sequence comes from Pseudoalteromonas sp. NFXS53, assembly GCF_056629255.1. Lineage (NCBI taxonomy): Bacteria > Pseudomonadati > Pseudomonadota > Gammaproteobacteria > Alteromonadales > Pseudoalteromonadaceae > Pseudoalteromonas > Pseudoalteromonas sp. NFXS53. The sequence continues at coordinate 502,614 of NZ_JBWVBR010000001.1, forward strand.
GGACATAAACTGATTGCAGAGAATCTTTGTAGTGCTTGACGCAGTTCTTACCTTGCTCTTTGGCTAAAAACAGCGCTTTATCGGCTCCGGTTAATAAGCGTTTTGGCGATAAGTTTTCATCTGCCAGTGACGTATGGATACCGATGCTCAACGTTTGATGTTCTGGCCACTTTGATTCGTCATTAAAGAATTGCTTACGCAATCTTTGCGCAAATTGCAGCGAATCTTTAGGGCCTAAGTTAGGGCATATCAATATAAACTCATCCCCGCCCCAACGTACAATATGATCATATTGTCTCGAGTGGCTTTTTAAAAATTGAGCTAAAAACACGAGTGCTTTATCACCCATTTCGTGACCATATTCGTCATTAATTAATTTGAAGTTATCAAGGTCGATTAAGATTAATGACAGTGGCTGTTTTCTATGTTCGCATTGCTGTAATTCAACTTCTAGGGCGCTGTCAAAGGCTCTCCTGTTGAGTAAGCCGGTTAGGTGATCTGTGGTGGCGTCAATAGTGAGTTGTTTGTGCACGGTTTTGTCTTTTATGACACAGACAGAATGAAATTGCTTGCCGATTAACTTATTGGCTAAAGAGACGGCAACTTCGATTTCACCTCTGTCTTTGGTTTTACAAAATAAGTTTGTATGTCTTTGTTCCATATTCAAAGATTGTGGCTTAGACATAAATTTGGCTCTTTCACTCAGGTGTGCTTGTTTAAATTGTTCAGGCACTAGCTGCTCTACGGTCATTTTACAGAGCTCGTCAGAGGTATAACCCAAAATAGTTGAAGCAGATTCATTGCTGCGAATAATCTTACCTTGCTCGTTGATGTATAAGATGCCATCGGGAGAGAGGTTCAAAATAGTATTAAGTTGTCTTGAAGAGCGATATTCTTTTCTAAGAAACTTCAGAGTAAATAGGCTCGAGATCAGGAGTAAAGGCAATAATATGGTGAGTAGAATAATGTTACGTTGATTAATTTGTTTTGTTTCTTGTGCGGTTTGAGTTTTAAGTGTTTTTAATTTGGGTAAAATTGCGAGTCGCAGAGTTTCAAGTGCGGCTTGAGCGCGACTGTCATCGACTTTTACCAGCTCATCAAGCTGTGCAATATCCAAGTGTTGATTGTCTCGGGCATAGAGCAGTTTTTGATAATAAAGCTCAAGGGTTTCAAGGACAGCGGCTATATGTTGATCTGAGCTTGGGTCATTTAAAGTATTTTTTAATTGAGCAAGAGAGGCTTTACTTTTAACGTAGCGTCTTTCTGCTTGGTCAAAATAATGAGGCTCTCTGCGAATAACATAGTTTTTAAAATGGTGAATAAAACCGACATAGCCAAAATTTCTTTCCAGCTCAGCTAGTTCAATGGCATTCACAACTTTAATGGTGGCTTTGCCATCCCAGTTTTCTTGTAAGGCATCTGTACTGTTAATTTGTAATATCGTAAAAACGATCAAAGACACATTCACTAAAACAGTAAGGAGTATCACTAACATGAAATTAAGATTGATTTTTTTCATTGTCTTCCGTGTGAATAAACTAAAACGACGCTTATTAAATTTAGTTCATACTTAACAGTTAGTACAAAGTATAAGGTATATAGTTTATTCGGCCTTACCAAGCTTAAATGGTATTTATTAACTTTAAGCTGTTTTAACTTTTTAAAATAATAATGAAAACGCTCATCAATCTTAAACTGAGCACTAATGGATATTAAGTGCTTTTTTAAACTTATATTTTACAGAGCGCCAATGAGTCATTGGGGTGGTGGGCGCTGACTCTATCAAACTGTCGAAGTCTATATCAGCAAAGTCTAACTCGCCGTCATGAGCCAAAATAACAGACTTGGGCTGAAGTAATTTAATGGCCAGCAACGAGTTGCGGTAACGTCGCGGATAAAACAGTGGAAACGGTGGAATTAACTTGCCTTTTACTTTAACCATTAAATCAGCCACATAAACACGCTCTGATGGAATATGATAAGCGGCAATGTCGCGGTCGGTGTGACCAGGAATGTGCATGACTTGCCAGTCATCAAACCCTGGTATGGTCATGCCGTCTGCGAGAAAATGGTCGGCGCGCAACTTTCTTGGATAAAACAGATTTTGTTTTTTCTTCCCTTTTCGACCAGCAACATAAAGCGCGAGTAGCATATCAGTCCAATGCATTAACACGCCATCTAAGCCACGATACCAGTCCCCCGGCGCATTACATGCCGCAATTTTTGCCCCTGTGGTTTTAGCGAGTTTATGTGCGCCACCGGCATGATCTGGGTGCATATGAGTAACTAAAATAATTTTTAAATCACTGAGCGGGCGATTTAATTTTTGCTGAATAAACTCAGTGACGACATCATGATCAGCTCGACAACAACCATCTAATAACATGAGTTTGTTATTGTCTTCAACGAGATAAATGGTTTGGATATACCCTTCAAGCTGATGAATATTCATAGTTTACTCTAAAAAATTATGGCAAAAAAATGGACGCTAAAAAACAGCTATGATTGCATAGCCGTCTTTATTTATAGCGTGATTTAATGTTTAGTGTAAAGACTCTATTTTTGCAAAGGCACCTATCACAGTATTAAATCACTCACTCATCATGTCACTTTCTCTCTCCAGAGTTTTATGAGCCAGACCATCAGCAAAGAACTGTGGCGCTGTTGTAAAGTTATGCCAGAGTTGATGTTCGACGCTGTTTAAAGATGCGGGTTGATAGTCAGGTAATTTAGCGATGCGTGTAGCAACAGAGTAATGCACGAGAGGTTTTAATTGGTGACTAATTTGCTCATTTTCTATGACGCAACAGCGTCGATCATCTAGTGAGATCCATTCAAGTACCGAATTACGACTTTGTTGATGACTTTTTCCAAGCGGGTTTGGGGTACAAAACAAGTCGTCAATTTGAATTGTTTGTTGTAACGCGTCGGGACAAAGAGATTGAAGTTGGCTTTGTGTGGGTACCCTTAAATTGAAATGCGCTAAACAGTGGTAAGCTTGGTTATGATTGAGCCATTGCATTGCAAAGTTCAAACACACGTCAGATAGAGCGTCATGATAATAGCCTCCGCCGATGTTTGAGTGTGCGCCAGCAAACCATAATTCAAGCACTTTGTTAGCTTCATGATTCATCAAAGTTGGTTGGAAAGCTTTGCGTTTTTCATCGAGGCTCACTAAATGTAGTGCTTTCTTAACAATATCAGCCAGCTTATGGCCGTGTTCAAACACGACGTCAAAACGAGGTCTATTCTGGGTGCTTAAATCTGGCAATCCCATACTTGCAACGGTATCGAATACACACAGGTAAACAAAAGCGTCAGTGTTTTTATCTACATTAGATTGAATGAGTGTCACAAAGCGTCTCGCTATGGCAGCACCACGAGAAAATCCTGTGACTAAAAGAGTGTCACCTTGTTGGTAATGTTGACAAAAATCTTCAACAGCACGATTTAAAATGCTTGTGACATCTGCACTTTGCGGCGCTAACCCTTGATTGATGAGTTTGCTCAACCAGTTGCCGTAAGTGCCCACACCTTGATAGTAGAAGCAACGGTGAATACGACTTTGCAGGCAGTGACCTCTTAAATCGCTGCCAGAATACAAATTACCACCTAGCATTAGGTGTAATTTCAAAATATTACTGATGCTCTCATCTTTAAATTGATCAGAGATTACACCTTGATCAGCGTCTTTGGGTTCATTTCCTGTGCCATCAAAATTAAAGACTAACAAGCGACTCACAAATAAATCCTTTATTTATATATGTTTTTCAAGCAGTTGAGCATAACTGAATTTGAGCTTAGTTGTGTAGTTTTATTTGGAACGTTCAGGCACTTATTCTAAATGATATTGCAAATAAATATCATTTAGAATAATCTGTTGCGGAATTTCCAATAATAAACGCTTGAGGCGCTCTCATGAAAAGTCGTATTTTTAAATTAAATACTCTCTTTGTGGCCACTACTATGGCCCTTTCTTACCCTGTTTTAGCGGATAATGCTGATAAAAAAATCGAAAAGATAGAAGTACTGGGTGATAAACACAGTAACTATTTAGCTGTAGAGGCGGAGTCGGCATCAAAGCTTGGACTTTCAATTAAAGAAACACCTCAAACGGTACATGTAGTAACACGCGCATTGATGGACGACTTTTCATTGGATGATGTAAACCAAGTACTTGAAACAACGCCTGGTGTATCGGTTGAAAAAATAGAAACTGACCGAACTTATTATAAAGCGCGTGGCTTTGATATTTTAAACTTCCAAGTTGATGGACTGGGTTTACCGCAAGATCAAGGTGCACTGCAAGGCACGATAGATACAGCTATTTATCAGCGCGTTGAAGTTGTGATGGGCGCAAACGGTATGATGACTGGGGCGGGTAATCCATCTGCTACAGTGAATTTTATTCGTAAACGCCCAACGGATGACTTACGTGCCAATGTTTCTTTTACGGCGGGTTCTTGGGCAAATAAACGATTAGAAGCTGATGTATCAGGGCGCCTGAATGATTTAGTGTCTGCACGCGCTGTCGTTGTTAAGCAAAAGCGTGATTCGTATTTAGATCGTTACTCGGTCGACCGAGATGTATTTTACGGTATTACCGAGTTGGCGCTGAGTGACTCAACAACTTTAACCACCAGCTTAACTTATCAAAGTAATGATGCTGATAGCCCACTTTGGGGCGCATTAGCTTTATTTGATAATAAAGGGCAGCCAACAAACTATGATGTTTCAACGTCAACAGCTGCTGATTGGGCATATTGGAATAACACTTCAAAACAAGCATTTGTCGAGCTCGAACAATATATTGGTGATGATTGGAGTGTGGTAGCGCGTTATGCACATACGCAAAACGAACAAGACTCAAACCTTTTCTACGTTTATGGTACGCCAGATTCAGAAACAGGCTTAGGCTTAACAGGGTACGCCAGTGACTATCAGTTGCAGCAGCGCTTAAATCTATTTGATGTATATACCCGCGGTAGTTTTGAATTGTTTGGTCAAATACATTTAGTGGCATTGGGGGCCAGCGAAGCAGATATGGCTTATCGCGACCGCTCTCTGTACGATTATCAAACCGGAAATGGTTTTCCTGCTATGCCAAACATGCATGAATGGGATGGGGTAGCGCCAGTACCAACATTGGTTGATGTTAACCCTTCTGCGCCTGGCTCAGATGTTGACAGCGATCAAAGCTCACAATACGCATCGGCGCGTTTTTCGTTGTCTGAAGACTTAAAGTTATTAGCTGGTTTACGTCACACAGCTTGGCAAAGCAAGGGCATGTCTTACGGTAAGAATAAAGGCACCAAAGAAAGCGATCTAACTCACCATTTAGGTGCGGTGTACACCGTGAACGATAATGTGAACCTATATTCTTCATATAGCGAAACCTTTGCGCCTCAAACCGAAAAAGACGTTAACGGCAATCAATTAGCACCGATTGAAGGCGACACTAAAGAGTTGGGTATAAAAGCTGAATTGTTCGATGACAACATGATGGTGAACTTTGCCATTTTCAATGCTGAGCAAGTGAATATTGCAGTAGGTGATACGGTTAATTCAACCCCAGATAATAGTGTGTATATTGCAGCACCAGGCATTCAGTCTCAAGGCTATGAGCTAGAGATCAGTGGTGAACTAGGTTGGGGCGTAAGCGCCAATTTAGGTTACACCTACACAGATATTGATGTTTCTGACACATTGAATGCGGGTAACAGCGAAGCACAATTAGTGAAAGATTACACGCCAAAACAAGTCTTTAAGCTTGCTGTTAAACAAGACGTTGCTGCAGTTGAAGGCTTAAGCTTTGGTCTTAATATGCGTTGGCAAGACGACATCAGTCGTGTGCAAAATGCTGCAGCGAACTTTGTCACAAAGCAAGGTGCTTATGCGCTTGTGAATCTCATGGCCAGCTATGATGTGAACGAACAAGTGAATGTGACCTTTAATATCAATAATGCATTTGATGAAAAATACATTAATTCATTGTATTGGGCACAGGGGTTCTATGGTGCACCTCGTAACTATGCATTGACCCTAAACTGGTCGATGTAATTCTACACTTGAAGGCTGCGATCGCAGCCTTATCTATTTTAGCCTTCTGTCACATTATGGTTTTCAATTCATGAGAGGGCTTTAAAGGGGCATAAATTTATGAAAAAAACACTCCATTTATGGCATCGCTATCTTGGATTAGTCGTCGCCATTCCACTTATCATTATTTCTTTAACAGGCAGTATTTTAGTTTTTAAAGAAGAACTTGATCATTGGTTAATGCCAGAACTTGCAGTTGTTGCCGGCGAAACAGGGAACAGACTAAGTTATGACGAGTTAAGAGGTGAGCTCAACAACCAGCTTCAGGGCTATGAAATTGGCAGTTGGGAAGTCTTTGATGATGGTATAACAGCAGATCGTGTATATGTGCTCAAGCACGGTACGAGTGAATGGTTTAAAGTCTATCTTGATCAATACCAAGGGGTTGTACGCTCTGAGCCCGTTGCGGTCAATCATTACCTAACAGACTGGCTGCTTGATTTACACTATAAGTTTTTGATTGGTGATACCGGGCTGTGGGTTACGGGTGTCGCATCACTCATTTTGCTTTTTATGGGCATTTCCGGGCTAATTATTTATCGCCAGTTTTGGAAAAAGTTTTTTACCTTGAGACTAAAGGTGAAACGTATTGCATTATTTAGCGATATTCATAAGTTAGTTGGCATTTGGTCTGCGCCTATTTTGATAATCATTGGTTTTACAGGTGTGTATTGGAATATTTCTGAGATCATTCATCATGAGCTAGAACATGGTGAAGAACATCAGTATGTGGTCACTGAAAGACTTTATAATCACCAGCTTTCACTAGATGAAATGGTGACAGAATCAACTCAGCAAATGGGTGGGTTTAGGCCAACTTATTTACTTTTTCCATATGAGCCTGAACTTCAAGTCACATTCTTTGGAGAAGTAAATAACACCAGTTTTGTTACCAGCGAATATGCTTCTATGGTCACCTTTAATAAGCAAACAGGTGCGCGCATGCCGAATTATGATATTCGTGAAGCGCCGTTTTTTTTAGTGGCAGTTGATAGCTTTCGTAAGCTCCACTTTGGCTATTTTGCTGGTCTAACTAGCCGAATTATTTGGTGTATCATTGGCTTAACGCCACTTATTTTTGCTATTACAGGCTGCTATTTGTGGCTAAAAAGAAGAAGACCAAAGAAACGTGCGGTGAAAGTTGCACAGCCAATTTGAGCTGGCTTGAGCTCCACACAGAAATAAACTTACCGAATAAGCAATAATTAAGCCTCTTAAAAAGAGGCTTAATTATATTTGGGAGGACTAATTTAGGCTTGCTGTAGAGCAATAAATGCAGGTTCTTTGCGTAAGCCACTGAAATAAGACTCCCTATCGAGCTCTTCTTTAAGGGTGCTAGATAGAGTCAATGCGGTGCGAATATCTTCAAGGGCTTCTTGAACTTGTGCCAATTTAGATTTAGCACAGGCTCTTTGCCAGTAGGCAAGTGCATAATTACTATCAAGTTCAATAGCTTGATTTACAAGCGATAATGCCCAAGCATCATCATTCATATCTAATAATAAATCCGCTTTGTAAGTCAGAGCTTCAACGTCATGTGGATTGATTTCTAAAATTTGGTCGTAAATATTCAGCTTTTCTTGATCGCTTTTTTCAAGACCCGCTCGCATCCAAAGTGAGTGCACCATGTTGCTTTCGGATATGACTTTTTGTGCTTCAACAATCTGATTCGAACGCTCTTTAATGGTGTCTTCTAGTTGATTTAAGCGGTCTTCATATTTGGCAGTTAGCTTTTCAATACGTCGTGTCGTTGATGCTTCCATACTTTCTTTGATATCACGAATCGATTTCCATCCGAGTAAGACCAAGATAGAAGCGGCAGCGGTAATGATGTAAAAAATAGTATTGGTGGTGTCAGCAGTGTAACGGATCGCTCTGTCAGACGACTCTAATTTGGCATTGACGACTTTTTCAATCAGCTCTGCACGCGTAGCCTGTTGGTCTTGGCGCAGCTGTTTGAGCTCATCCAAAATATAGCGTTCAACAAGCGGTTTATAGAGTGGGGACTCAATCTGTTGCACGGTCTTTTCTGAGTCATTATCGGTTTTTGCGTGGCTGATAAATGTCAGCAATGTAAAAAGAATACTGAGTAATATTGCGTGAGGGCGCATCTTTAAGTTGGCTCCTTTAATTTGATTTACGTGATGCAAATCGTGAAGTTCAATCTTTACCTTAACAAAAATCGAGCTGTTTTTCTCTTCAATAACAGAATCTTGTTGGTGAAAGCTTGTTTTTTGTACTTTACTTAAGCGCAATGAATATATTTTGGATAAAGTTAGATGCTCTCTTTTATTAAGAATATTTTTGCACCAAATCAGACGTCCACATCATCGTCAGCAAGTGACGGACAAAGCTATTACCAGGCCGTATTAGAGCAAGCTATTGATGCGGTGGTATCGATAAACCAACATAACCAAGTGACTTTTTTCAACGCGGCAGCCGAAGCTCTTTGGGGTTATCAAAGAGAAGAAGTCATTGGCCAAAACGTAAAAATGTTGGTGCCTAAAGGTATACAGCCTCAGCATGACCAATTCGTAAATAAAAACAGAACATCTGGTATTAATAAAATTGTAGGCTCTGCAAGAGATGTAGAGATCAATCGAAAAGATGGCTCAAAACGCTGGGGCAAGTTGTCTTTATCGAAGTTTTCAATTGGAGATGAAATTCATTACACCGCCTTTTTAAGAGACATCACCGCAGAGCGCTTTCAAAGTGAATTTATTAAGCAGCTATTAGAAGACGCATTAGATGCCATAGTCAGTATTGATGAACACAATAATGTGATCCAATTCAACAAAGCGGCTGAGCAGCTTTGGGGTTACTCACGACAAGAAGTGATAGGACAAAACGTTAAAATGTTGGTGCCCGCCAACATACAAGCTAATCACGATAATTTTGTGAATGCCAATCGAAAAACGCGACAAGATAAAATAGTAGGCTCGAATCGAGAAGTTGAGATTTTCCGTAAAGATGGCACTAAGGTGTGGGGCAATTTATCCTTATGTCGTGTTGAGTGCGACGGTAAAATGCAATACACCGCGTTTGTCCGAGATGTGACTGAACAAAGAGTACAGCGAGAGTATTTAAATCAAGTGCTAGAGCAAGCAATTGATGCCGTCGTATCAATTAACCCAGACAATATAGTCACGCAGTTTAATGCCGCGGCTGAAGCACTTTGGGGGTATGACCGCAAAGAAGTGTTAGGCAAAAATGTGAAAATGCTGGTGCCGATGGATATTCAGCAAAATCATGATGCTTATGTAAATAAAAACCGCACAACGGGTCAGAATAAGATTGTCGGCACTAGTCGTGAGGTGCCTGTTTTTAGAAAAGATGGGTCGCAAGTGTGGGGCAGTTTGGCACTGTCTAAAGTGGTAATAGATGGAGATATTCATTACACCGCCTTTGTGCGTGATGTAACTGAAGAAGTTGCAAGGCGAACTACTTTCGAAACCTTGTCATTAGTGGCGAATAAAACTGACAACTCGGTGGTTATTACTGATGCTGAAGGCAAGATTGAATATATAAACCCGGGTTTTACTAAATTAACGGGTTATACCTTAGAAGAAGTGAGGGGCAAAAAGCCTGGTGACTTCTTACAAGGGCCAGATACCGATGCAAATACGGTAAAAAGAATTCGCGAAAAATTGAACGCACAAGAAGCCTTCTATGATGAAATTCTAAACTATGACCAAGATGGTGGCTCATACTGGATTTCGCTGGCGATTAATCCGGTATTTGATGCCGAAGGTACACTCACGAAATTTATTTCAGTTCAGGCGAATATCACCGAGACTAAAATGAAAGCGCTCGAATTTACCTATAAGCTGGATGCAATTAGCCGTGCAAATGCAGTGGCTGAGTTTTCTACTCAAGGTATTTTAGAGCAGGTGAATGAAAATTATTTGTCGGTGTTTAACTGCCATCAGGCCACTGATATGGTCGGTATGAGCTTAGAATCATTGTTACATCCAGACTTTATTTCATCACCTGAGTACCAAGATTTCAGTCAAAAGCTATCGAGCGGTGAGTTTGTGACCGGTGACTTTAAACACCAAACTCAGTCAGGGGAAGCGCGTTGGATCAACGCATCTTTCAACCCAATTTTTAATACCGCGGGTGAGATCACCAAAATCGTCATGTATGGTGAAGATGCAACCCAGCGTAAGCAAGGTACTGATACCATTGCTGAGGTGCTGTCTTATTTAGAGCAAGGCGATCTATTGCAAAGAGTCGAAGGCGACTTTGGCCCTGAGCTTAATTTGGTCAGAGATTCCCTCAATGCGTCAATTGAAAAACTTAAATCGACCTTAGTGTCTATTTTAGATCTCGCTGATAACGTGAGCTCTGGTGCATCGGAAATCTCAACAGGTAATGCCGATTTAAGTACGCGAGTTGAGTCACAAGCCTCCTCTTTAGAAGAAACCGCTGCAACGATGGAAGAGCTCACGGCATCGGCGAAAAATAATGCTGAAAATGCTCAAAACGTTAACACACACGCGCAGCAAACCAGTGATGCGGCTGAACGTGGCCGTGAAGTTGTCAAAGGCGCCATTGATGCGATGGGAGAAATTTCTGATTCGAGCAAACGTATTTCTGACATCGTTGGTATGATTGACGAAATAGCTTTCCAAACCAACTTACTGGCACTAAATGCCGCAGTGGAAGCAGCAAGGGCTGGCGAGCAGGGGCGCGGTTTTGCGGTGGTTGCCGGAGAGGTGCGAAATCTAGCCCAGCGTTCATCTTCTGCAGCCAAAGAAATTAGTACCCTGATCCAAGATTCGGTCAGAAAAGTTGAAGAGGGCACAGTGCTGGTAAATCGCTCTGGTGAATCCCTCGATGAAATTACCGCTTCAGTTAGAGAGGTGATGTCGATGATCAAAGAGATCACCGATGCCAGTAATAACCAACTCAATGGTATTCAGCAAGCCTCGTCGGCGGTGTCTGAGATGGACGAAATGACTCAGAAAAATGCCGCTTTAGTAGAGGAAGTGACAGCAGCAAGTACCGAGATGAGCGAGCGAGCACAAGATATGCACAAAGATCTGAGCTTCTTTAAAACACAGTAATGGTTAGGCAAAGAGAGTATTTGAATAAAACGGCGTGTTCTTATCACGCCGTTTTAAATGAATTAAGCTACTGCTGGAATTCGTAAACCGAGCCTAAGTTCATAATTTGTGTCAGTTCATCTAACGCGTGTTGAGATTCCTGCATTAAACTTGGATCTGCTAAGTCAGCTTCAACTAAGCGATCACGATAATGTTTATTTACCCACTGGGTTAATCTGTCGTATAGCAAATCGGTCATTAAACAATTTGGGTTAACTGCGTTTAATTCTTGTTGTGATAATGCAACTCTTAATCTCAGACAAGCCGGTCCTCCGCCATTTTGCATACTTTGTTTTAAGTCCATATAAATGACTTCGTTGATAGGGTTGCTGGCTTGGCAAAGTGCCGCCAAATAGCGCTCTACAGAATCAATTGTTTGGCATTCACTCGGTGCAATCAATGCCATGCCACCATTTGGCAAGCTCACTAACTGGCTGTTAAAGATATAGCTTTTAACAGCTTCATCAACACTCAAGTCTGCGTCAATGACTTCGATTAAATGTAACGGGCGCGTGCCAGTGTAATTTTGTCTGATTTGCGCAATGACTTTTTTCTGTTGATAGAAAGCCTGCTCATGAAATAAAAAGACATTTTCATTACCAATGGCAATCACATCGTTATGGAATACACCTTGATCTATGACTTCTGGGTTCTGCTGAATATACAGGGTTTGTGCTGGATCTAGTAAATGACTGCGGGCAATTGCTTCACTGGCTTGGCGAGTTTGTCTCGCCGGAAAAACTTGCGGTTTTACTTTGCTGTTCATGTCTTCGCCATACACAAAAAGCGCTAACCCTGGATGACCATAACTGTCGGCTAAACGGGTATAATTTGCAGCGCCTTCATCACCAAACAAAGCATGTTGAGGCAAAGGGGCATGATGCTTGAACACAGAGTCATTCGCAAAAGTGGCTTTTAAAATGTTGCTGGTGGTTTTGGCTTCAATGGCTCGGTGAATTTTATTATTCAAATTCGCTGGGGTGAAATGCACTTTTCCGTCGCCACTGTCTGCACTCGGTGACACGGTTGCCGCATTGGCTGTCCACATAGAAGATGCTGAATAACAGGCTTTCAAAAATTGCGGGGCTGATTTTGCTGCTTGTGAAATAACATTGGCATCTGAGCCTGAAAAGCCAAGGCTTCTTAATGTGATTAAATCAGGTCGAGCATTGGGCGCTAATACACCTTGATGTAACCCCATCTGGTTAAGCGTATGCATTTTTTCTAAACCCTGTAGCGCAGCTTTTTTTGGATTTGCGACTCTATTGGCATTCGACTTAGATGCCACGTTGCCATATGACAGCCCGGCATAATTATGTGTTGGTCCAACTAACCCATCAAAATTGACTTCAGTGTAATTCATAGTTGCCTCATTGTGGTGCAATCGTGCACTAATTCAGTGTTGTTTTTATCCCGATAGTTAGTTCTATAATTAAAAACTCAATTATTTCATTGGTTTATTTTTGAATTAACTACATTTAGCTATAATTAGTTCAAGCTATGTGCCAAGCGGCTTTAATAAACAGAATAAAGACGATTAATCCTGTATATTTCTATGGCTGTGACTGAGTCACAATAGTCAATAAGTGGTACAGACCTAAAAAAGGATAAATTATGCTCGCGAAATTAAGTGCGCTTTTGAACCATGCCATTTTTACATTCAATGAAGAACCGCTCACCGTTGGTGAAGTACTGATCATTCCTTTATGGCTGATATTGAGCTTCTGGCTAGTGCGAGTGATCGTTAAATCTGTCGAAAAGCGTTTAGCAGCGAAAAAGCGAGACCCCAATATCATTCAGCTAATTCGTAAAATCATCGTCATCGTGTCTTTGGCGATTATCTTCTTAACGACGCTGTCGATGCTTAATGTGCCGATCACGGCATTCGCGTTTTTATCAGGGGCGATTGCAATCGGCTTTGGTTTTGGTGCGCAAAACATCATTAATAACTTTATCAGTGGCTGGATTTTAATTGGTGAAAAACCCATTCGTATTGGTGATTTTTTAGAGGTTGAGGGAGTTAAGGGCATTGTTGAAGAAATAAATACCCGCTCAACACGGATCCGTCGTGTTGATGGCGTACATATGCTCATCCCAAACAGCAAATTGCTTGAAAATACAGTGGTGAATTGGACGTTAAGAGACAGATTAGTGCGTGGTACGGTGAGAATAGGCGTGGCTTATGGTTCTGATTGTGAGCAAGTCGCAAAGCTCATGTTAGCAGCTACCAAAGCCCATGACAAAGTGTTGGATGACCCTGAGCCTTCCGTATTTTTCTTAGACTTTGGTGATAATGCATTGATCTTTGAGTCTTATTTTTGGATCAACTCAACTGTCGAAGGTGGACTGAGGCTCGTCTCTAGTGATATTCGTTTTGCCTTAGATAAAGCATTTAAAGACGCTGATATCGTGATTGCCTTCCCACAAAGAGATATTCATATCGATGGTGAATTGAAAATCACCAGATAAAGCATAAATAAAAAGGGCTCATCGTGAGCCCTTTTTAGAATGAGGAGGTTGCCAAAATAGTGCTAGAGGTTTTAGGTTGCATTACTTGCCTGTCCCGTTTCCTTAGGCATCAGTGCAAAAGCAGTTTTATTACTCAGCCTTTTCGATATATGCCAATACATCAGCCAGTGTTTTAAATGTATTGTACTCACCTGCGATCATTTCTTCATTCACGCAATCAAGTAGCTGTTTCTCATCTTTGTCACCGTAAGCCTCAACACAGTATAAATACGCGTCTTTTACTTCCCATGGCGAAGCATTTTCAGACTCGGCGGCATTGACTAAGGTCATTGCAGATGCAAACAAAAAGACAACACATAAAAGGTATTTCATCGTTTTTCCTAGTGAGGTTATTTCCGAGATAAATTTATGGTGGAAATTCCAAAAAGAAAAACTAAAAAGTTTTTATTTCACGACAATTATTATTTGTTTTTCAAACTTTAAATCTTCTTTTATGTTTGCTTTGTCCCTAGCTTGTTAGGGCCTACATTTTGGAGACAGTTATGATTGCGGATATTCGTCCGGGAAGTAAAAAGTTTTATGCTGAAGAGCACTTCTTTGGGGGTATTGACCGTTCTGGGTTTTTTACAATCTCAGAGGCAAATTATTTAATTCATTATGGGCATACACTGAAAGGTCTTTATGACGGTTCGTTGATGCCAGAAACTGAAACAGAACACAAATTTGTGGCGGCATTAAGTTCGCAAGAACCCGTTTTGCTTTACGAGCACAAGTTGTGGCAGAAGTTTTTATATGCGGTTTATCGCGCTTCTCACCGCTCAAGCGCTGTGAGTAATAGCAAAGGGTCGATGAGCCCAAGTGATTACTATAATGAGATGTTCCATGATGCGTATTAGTTGTGACTCACTCAGAAATGACAAACAAGAAAGACGTAATAAGAAGATGCGTGATGAAAAACGCAAAAAACAAAAGCGAAGTTATATCGAAGCCGATAAACCAAAGTGGCGTTAATTTAAAACAGTATTAAGGCCCTCATAATTTAGTGTCTTCATTGCCCTTGGTAAATGACTATTCGGATGTGGTTATTTATGCAAGGGTAATTTTATTCGCGTTATGAAATAGACGACGCTAAGATTCTATAAGCGCCCTGAATCATAACGAATAAAGTCATTGTCATTCACAATTTATTTAACAAGAAATAATAATGACGACATCCAGCACGGAACCTGTAATGGAAAAAATGAATACCACACAACGCGTTTATAATTTAAAGTCACAAGCTCAAGTGTCGCTTGAGTCTCTTGATCAAAGCCAGCCTTTTTGGGTACATCTAGATTATAGTGAAGCGCATGCAGTTGAGTGGATTGAACACGCTGCGTTTTTATCTGAAACAGTAAAAGAAGCTCTCATTTCTGAAGAAACTCGCCCTAGAGCACAGTTTTTTGGTAGTGGTTTGTTTGTTTCTTTACGCGGTATTAACTTAGCGAAATCGGCAAAACCAGAAGATATGGTGTCTATTCGACTTTATATCACTGAAAATTGCGTGGTTTCGACAGCGCACAGGCGTATTTTTTCAGTATCAGAAATTGCAGCTTTACTGAATCAAGCTGAGGGCCCCAAAACGAGCTCTGAATGGCTCGTGAGTATGATTGAACACTTAACTGATAACATGTCTGATACGGTTCATTTTATTGATGACAAACTCGGTGAATATGAAGACTCGGTATTGACGGGAGAGCAAGCGAGCTTTCAATCTGAGTTGGCTAATTTACGCAGGCAAATTATCGCGATTCGTCGTCATTTATCGCCGCAGAGAGAGGCTTTACAGTCATTACTTCATGATAAAAACATTCTGCTAAGCAGTGAATGTAAACACCAAATTCGTGAATCGCTTGACCATATTACGCGCTATATCGAAGAGTTAGATTCATGCAAAGAGCGTGCAGCCGTATTGCAAGAAGAGATTAATGTGCGAGTTGGACAGATCATGAATGACCGCATGTATGTGTTGTCGATTGTGGCTGCGATTTTCTTACCGCTTGGTTTTTTAACCGGGTTATTAGGCATTAATGTGGGTGGAGTGCCAGGTACAGATAATCCAATGGCTTTCTACATATTCAGTGGCATGCTGTTTGTTTTAGTGGTGGCACAAGTGATTTATTTTCGCCGCAATAAATGGGTGAGTTAAACTGAAATAGACACAATTCCTCAATGCTGATCAGCTATGGCCGATCAGCATATTACTGAATAATACTAAGGCATAGCCAAATACAGCACCAAGCGGAGGCCCCCAATGTTTTTTGAGCTTAGACTGCGGTGCTATATCTTGGAATATTAAGTATAAGATCCCGCCAGATGCAAAGAGCATGATAGCGCCTAACATGGCTTGATGTCCTGCCAACACGTAATAACCAAACAACCCAGATAAAGGGCCCAATGGCACCAGTAAGAACATAATCATTAAAGTGGTTTTAGTACTCTTATTTTGTTCTTTTAATTCGCGAAAAGCGTTAAAACCCTCAGGCAAATTTTGCAAACCGATCAGCAGAGCGAGCATTAAAGCGGTTGATGATCCTGTGGCGACCAGACCACCTAATGCAATTGCTTCTGGCACAAAATCTAAAGTCATACCCATTAGTTGAGGTGATTCGCGTCGTTTGAGTCCAAGTTGTCGCTCTATAAAGAAAAAACTCAGCGCACCTAATAACAAAATCGCAATTGCAATGAACTGACTTGGTAAATTATGCATGCCTTCAGGCACTAATACAGTTGTTACGGCACCCAATAAAATGCCACCGCCAAATGCGATAAGAAAATGTCTCAGCTCTTTTTCTAGCCAATAAGGGCGAATAGATTCAATACTGGCAATTAAACCGCCAAC
Organism: Pseudoalteromonas sp. NFXS53; assembly: GCF_056629255.1. Taxonomy (NCBI): domain Bacteria; kingdom Pseudomonadati; phylum Pseudomonadota; class Gammaproteobacteria; order Alteromonadales; family Pseudoalteromonadaceae; genus Pseudoalteromonas; species Pseudoalteromonas sp. NFXS53. The sequence goes on from NZ_JBWVBR010000001.1 coordinate 519,171, forward strand.
AGGGATACATAATCCAGCTAGGCTGGTGAGAAGAATAATATTTAGATATTCGGGCATATTTGCGCAGCCATTCAAGTTACCTATCAAAGCAAAGCCTCTTCAATATAGAAGATTAATTCAGCTCTGTTAAGGGTTTTATTACAAGTGTTTAGCTTTACATTATGGTGGTTGGCGACTAGCTTTTTATATTAACCGTGTGGCTGAAAACATACAAATTTGCCACTTGGAAGTTGGTTGCCATTTTATATTTATCCCATCCAAAGAGATGCCATGCAATTATCAACAGTCACGTTATTATTAATGAGTGGTGTCGGTGTATTTACTTCTGCCGTTTCTTTGATTTTTCTGTGGTTGGCAAACAGAGATATCACAGCGGTGCGTTATTGGGCCATATCATCTTGTTTCCTGATGACAGGCTTATTGTTATTTAATAGCCAAAGTGTGTTACCAGAAGCGCTTAAATATGTACTCCCTAATTTTGTGGTACAAACGTCATTTTTGTTTATTTTACAGGGTACTTACCGAGCTTGTGAGCAAAGTATTCCAAAAGTTGAACTCGCAACGTTGATAACTTGTTACGTCGTACTGCATCTTATTCTGACCTTTATTTACCCTAGTTACCCTTTACGGTTCACGCTTGGAGTAACGACTGTTGTGATTTTTCTGAGTTGGGTCTTGTGGTGTTTATATCGCCATAGCCGAGGGCGTTTTAAGGTCTCCAGCTTTTTAATACTACTCAGTGTGGTGATTTTATTTGTGGTGTCGTTCAATAAGATCATCGATATGAATTGGCAAGGGGTTAATAATCTGCAACAAGATGACTCTATAAAAGCCCAGTGGTTTATTATTGCTGTGTTCATGAGTCAGCTATTGTTTAATTTCGCGTTTGCGATCATGACGGGTGAAATAAGAAATAACAAAAATAAATCAGTACAAAAACAACTTATCACTGCCAATGAAGCCTTGAAAATTGAAAAAGCACGAGCAGAGAAACATTCAAAACTCAAATCTGAATTCTTGGCAAACATGAGTCATGAGATCAGAACGCCCATTAATGGGGTGATAGGGTGTTTGGAGCTTTTACAAAATACCCCTCTGTCAAAACAACAAGATCAATACACAGAGCTCGCTCATGCGAGTGCAAACTCATTGCTTGGTGTGATAAATGACATTTTAGACTTTTCAAAGATTGAATCAGGAAAGCTAGAAATTAACAATGAACCGGTTGAGCTAATTGCATTATTAGACAGTGTCGCCAAATCATTCGCCATAGCGTTAAGTAGCAAACCAGTTATGTTATTTGTCGATTGTCACCAAGTCACAGATCATAATTTACAACTAGATCCAGTCAGAGTTCGGCAAATACTCAATAATTTATTGAGCAATGCGATTAAGTTTACCGAGAAAGGGCATGTCAAACTTGAGCTCATGTCTGAATTACAAGAAGGAGGCAGAGTCCGGTTAACTGGCAAAGTTATAGATACTGGGATCGGGATAGATAGCCAAGCTCAAGATAAATTATTCAATGCATTCAGCCAGTGTGATGCATCAACAACTCGATTATATGGTGGAACAGGGCTTGGGCTCGTGATTGTAAAGCGCTTATGTAATTTGATGGCAGGCGATGTGACACTAGTATCAAGCTCACCTGAAAAAGGCACTGAATTTGTTTTTTCTTTAGTTGCCGAACGGGATGGGTCTAAGTCAAGTGATAACTGTGAATTACAGATACCTAAGTCTATTGGGTTATATAGCCCTAGCTCCACTTTTGCTGAAATCATAGAAAGTCAGCTTGTAGCAAAAGGTTTACCCCTTAAATTGCTGACACCTAAATCTTTGCATCAATCCTCATGTGATTTAATCATTTTAGATTTGGTGAATTGCTCTGAATCAGGTTTAGAAAGTACTTACTTAATTGAAAGTGCACGAAGACAAGCGAAGCAGACCTGCATTATTTGTAATGTTAATAGTGATTTTCCAAATAGTCAGTTAGCGAGAGAGTCTGCTTGTCGCGTGTTTTATCATCCCTTTACCTGTTTTGACTTGATGCAGATATTTACAGAAAAAGCATTCGAAAATAACTATAAATCAACTCAATCAGAGCCCGTTGAAACGTCGCAATCTTTAGCTGGGCTTTCTGTGCTGCTTGCCGAAGATAATAAGGTAAATCAACTAGTAGCCACTAAAATACTCAGTAATTGGCAAGTTAAATATAAAATAGCGAATTCAGGGAGAGAAGTGCTCGATATGCTTGAACATGCAACACCAGAGCAATTTGATGTAATTTTAATGGATTGCCAAATGCCTATTCTCGATGGTTATCAAACGACAAAAGAGATCCGAGAAAACCCACGCTATAAAGTGTTTAAAGATATTCCAATTATTGCGCAAACAGCCAATGCAATGAGCGGTGATAAAGAAAAATGTTTAGCTGAAGGTATGAGTGGTTATGTGAGTAAACCAATAGATGCAAATATGCTTTACCAAACAATCCTCTCATTTTTTAGTAATAACGAAAAAAGGCAAGGTTAACCTTGCCTTTTGTGTAAGTTCAGGGAGATTAGAACTTATAAGTTACGTTAGCAAATACTCGACGACCCCAAGGATCGTAAAGTGATGAGCCAGAACCATTACCAGAAACGTAGTCAGGTAGTAGCTTATCGAAGACGTTACGGAAACCTACTTCAACAGTCGCTTTGTCTAAGTTGTATCGCGCAGAGATATCATGCGTGAAGTGGCTACCAATATATGAGTGTTCTTGGTCTTCTGTAGTATCACCGCGAGGCTCGCCATCAGCAGTCAAAGTGTCTTCTAAGTCAATTAGCGCTGAACGGTCAATAAAGCGTGTTGACCAAGTTACAGATAGATCATCTAAGCGGTAGTTGACACTGAAGTTACCCTGTAATTCAGGGTCACCAAGCTCACCATGCTCTCTACTAATTAGCTCTGGACGGTTTTGGAACTGATATGTGTTGAATTCTAAAGTATGACTTAGGAATAAGTTAACTCTTGCTTCACCTGGCAGGTTGAAGTCGGCAAGGTCAAGTTTATATTTCAGATCAAAATCGATGCCTTTTAATTCAAGCTTCGCTGTATTTAACTCACCTGATTCAACTTGTGTAATTTCTAAAGTACTCGAGTCACGTGTTACTTGACCACAGAAAGTCGGGTCAAGGTCAGGACCGTCTACACAGTTATCAGCTACAGTTTGTACTGAAAGGCTGTCGATCGCATCGGTGATCTCAATATCGTAATAGTCAATACTGAACGTCAGATCGTCGATTGGGTTCATTACTAAACCAACCGTTAATGATTCTGATGATTCAACGTCAAGATTTGGGTTACCACCGCTGATAACGCGTTTACTTACCGCATCATCAGGCTGGAAGTTAGTCGGAATACCTAGTGCTGCACAGTTCTTAGCACGGTTCGGTTGGTCACCAACATTATCAGCATCACAAGGATCAGCAACACGACCAAAACCAGGTGAACGAGGTGAGAAAGCTTCAGCAATGTTTGGTGCTCTTACTGCTTCACCATATGTACCACGAAGACTGTAGCCTTCAATTGGCGACCACATAAAGCCTGTTTTCCAAGAATCTACTTTACCTGCATGCGAGTAATCTGCTTTACGGAATGCTGCATCTAAAGTTAGTTCGTGCGCTAAGAAAGCATCCGCTAAAATAGGTAAACTTGTTTCAATAAAGGTTTCAGATACATCGTACTCACCGTACGTATTCGGTGTTGCAGCGTTCGCCATTGCACCTGAACGAGTCAGTTCATCAGTTAATGTTTCAGACGATTCCCAGCGCTTTTCATAACCTACAGCTAAACCTACCGCGCCACCTGGTAATTCAAAAAACTCAGCTGTATCAAACGATACTGAACCACCAAAGTAACGTTGCTTGATTGTATCGTTACGCTGAACGTCAGCTGTTACCCAGTCTTGCGCTGCTTGCGAAGCTAAGCCATGACCGAATGGGTTGTAAGGTACACAAGCATCACGATTCACAGTTGCAGGGTTTGAGTAGCCATCAGGTTGGGCTGATGGTACGTTTGCTCTACATGCTGCTTTACCTGTTTCTGGGTCGATTACAGCATCAATCGCAGCAGCATAGTTGCCTACAATTAGGTCATTTTGAGTGATACGGTCGTTTTCTGTGCGACCATTTGAGTAGTAAACATCGTAATCGAACGGTGTTTCGCTCAGCTCAAAAGCACCTTTTGCACCAAATACCATTCTGAACGTTTCACGTTTGTTATCTGCAGAACGGTTACCAATTTCATCAAAGAATTTGTTTGCGAAAGCGGTTTCTATCCCTTCAGCAGCAAAAAAGTCTTTTGTTGCTTGAGGAATGAATGGGTTCTCTGCAATTGTTACTCGGTCTCTGTTGAAACGGAAGCTAGGTTGGAATTGCTGAGCAATATCAGCTCTTACATATTTCACATCAGAGTAGAAGTTTAGTGCTTCAGAAACTTCATAGTTGAAGGTAGTAGCAACAGTTACTTTTTCTCTCTGAGGAAGGAAGTTTTCATAATCAGATGGGTTGAAGCAGTATTTACAGCCATCAGGGAAAGAACCAAATGCAAAGCTGCTTGTAAGATCACGAGTAGGCATTAATTCACCCACACCATCATTAGAGAAAGTGTAGTTGTAAGGGCCTGCTAGTAAAACACCATTAGGACTAATTCGTTCTGAAGTAACATTCTTAACCCAGATACGGTCTAAAATACCATCTTCTTCACCCTTGTTTTCTGGGTTTGGAACGTGACCATCAGTATTATAATTTCTGATGTCTCTCGCCATTACTTCATCAATAACATCTTTACCAACGAAGAAAGTTACATTACCTTTGCCGTCTGAAGTCGTCGCACCAGCTAGTAAACTAGTTGTAAGGTTTCTATTACCCACACCTTCAGTCGAGTTGGAGTAACTAGCTTTAACTTCTAGACCTTCAAAGTCATCACGTAAAACAATGTTAACAACACCTGATACAGCATCAGAACCATAGATTGCAGATGCACCACCTGTGATTACATCAACACGTTTTATTAGAGAGCTAGGGATTGTAGATAAATCGACTGTTGAGCTACCAGCAGAACCAGCTACATGTCGCTTGCCGTTTACTAGAACAAGAGTACGTGCCGTACCTAGACGACGTAAGTCGATGCTACTTGAACCTGCTGCAGAGTTGCTACCAGAGTTTGCACGAATTGTCGCAGTTGCACCGATAGCCGGAAGTTCAGATAGTACAGAAGCAAGGTCAGGAATACCTGCTCTTTCAATTTCTTCGCCAGTTAAAGTGATTGTTGGTGCTGGTTGAGAAAATTCATATCGAGCGATACGAGAACCAGTGACTTCTACACGTTCAATCTTACTTGCTTCATCTTTTGAATCAGCTTCATTTGCAAAAGCTGGAGCAGCAACAAACCCAGATAAGGAGGCCGCAAGAGCTGTGCTTATTGCTATGTTCAATTTATTTTTTTTCATTGTTTTCCCTTTATGATTTTATTCAGCTCATTTCAAAAGCTGAAACAACATAATAAGGAAAGTAAATATATAATAAATATTTGTTACAAAATTGCGATATTTGCATTAATTTATTTTTGCTTAGTATTAACTTTTGTACCTTTTTAGGTTTTTTGCGGGTTATCATGTAATTTTTTTGTAAAGATATACAGTATACATAGAGGTTCGCGGAAAGTTTGTAAATAAATCAATACAAAATCTGGTTTTTAAGTGTTTGAACAAAAGCAAACTTCTTTCTAATTAAAGAAAAAAATCTAAGTAGAGAACATAGAAACAAGGTGGTAATCTGAGTATTCAATAATAAAAGGAGAAAACATGGATCCAGTTAGCCAAATTTTAGAATTTGTATTTCAAGTCGAATTCTTTCTACTGCTTTTTGTGATTATTGTCTTAAAAAGTAGCATCAAATTTGTACCACAAAATCGTGCTTGGATGGTTGAGCGTTTTGGTAAGTATCAATCAACCAAAGAAGCGGGTTTGAATTTTATTGTCCCTTTCATTGATCGTGTCGCTGCGGATAGAAGTTTAAAAGAGCAGGCGGTTGATGTGCCTTCTCAGTCAGCTATTACCAAAGACAATATCTCTTTAATTGTTGATGGTGTTTTATATTTCAGAGTGCTAGACCCGTATAAGGCCACTTACGGCGTTGATGACTATATTTTTGCGGTTACCCAATTAGCACAAACTACAATGCGTAGTGAACTGGGTAAAATGGAGCTAGATAAAACTTTTGAAGAACGTGATTTACTGAATACCAATATTGTTGCTGCGATTAACTCAGCATCAGAGCCATGGGGTATTCAGGTATTACGTTATGAGATTAAAGACATTGTGCCACCTAATTCTGTAATGGAAGCGATGGAAGCTCAAATGATCGCTACCCTTACAAAAATAAAGTGTGAAACAAGTGAAAAGCAAAATAAAACAAAAGCTTACTCATTTTCACTGCTTAACCCCAATTTTCAACAAAATGTGTGAAAATTCTGTTTTAAATTTCACACAAATTTTTGACTATTAAAATATTACAGAGTACTAAGCTTACCCTTATTTAATTAGTATTTCACTCTTAGAGTGTTTCTTGGTCGCATTTCACTTGTATTTTTCTTTATAACTTTTATAAATGCTCGAGAGAAAGAGGCGTCTGATTTGTATCCAGTTCTAATGCAACACTTAAATCATAACGAGTGTTGTCTTGCAAAAGAGTAGAAGCGAGAGATATTCTCCATTCGGTTACATAATCGGTAAGCGTTGTTCTGACTAACTCCCTAAACATTTCAGCAAAGCCTGTAAGTGACATTGCACCCTCTTTTGTCTTTAAAACCTTTGTGTTTGAGAACTTTAATATCATCCTTTTTTGGCTCACTTGCTTCATCATCTTATAATGAAAAATATTGGTTATACGCTTAATGTTTTCTTCGCTAATAGATTTGATGGTTAGGCTCTTTGGTAGTGCTTCAATCAATTTTTTGGGTAACTCCTGAGGTTTGAGAGCTAATACACAGTAAAGTATTTCGATCTTTTCTCCCTGTCACTGTCTAAATGATGCTATGAAATTGTTTTGCGCAACTAAATCAGGAAACTTTTCTTGAGGAACTTTGCTCATATTCGCTGATTTTAAAGTCCTCCTTGCATAACCTCTTTCTCAGCCCTCTACAACCTAAGCTATTTCTGTTTTGATTGAAGGTGGCTTTGGCTCTTTTACGTAAATGTAATTCCCCGCTGTTATAACTTTTGCGGGGCACCTCAGATAAGCATAATAGACTAAGCGCCTTACACTCATTAATTAACAAAGCTTACTGGAAATACCGAAGATAGTTTCTTAAAGGTTTTAAACGTCACTTTGTTTTTTACGCAGGAGGGCTTTGGCTTTTTAATACCTATTTTCCAACCAGAATTCTTTATTTTCCATGAGAAGCCTTAACAGTTTTGCTCACTCACCTTCAAACTTAGCTTTCCTGCTGTAAAGTATTTTATCTTATCTTATCTTTGCCAGACACGGACTTCATTACTTCTGAAAAAGAGGCACTTTTAAAACAGCTTGATGAAGCTGATTTGAACAGAAAAAACCTGCATTATAATGAAAAAGGTGCACTGATATATACATTAAGTAATGGTGAAACTGTTGCAATATCTGAAAGGCGCTTAAAAAGTGCAATCAGTAAAGTGTTAACTATTAATTAAATATAAATAAGCCTATTTTTTGTGAAAAATATGAGCCATCGCTTCAATTTACTAATGATTAATCTAACTTTAGGTGGTCACTTTTAATGTTTTTAATTCTTCAAGGATGTTTATAGCTTTAAGTTTATTTTTCATATGTTCTGAGTTCAATGGGGCTGTATCAATTTTTAGAGATTCTTTCATCCCCGTAAGGAAATCACTTCTATCATCTTGTTTTTCATGCATTGACGTTGGTGCAATTAAATGCACGCCCACACCAGAATAAATTAAGCCTGAATGCATAAGTTCCTCAGTCATGAAAATTCGTTCTCTTTGTGATATGTCATTAACATCATACTTTTGAGCAATATTATTCAAGTTTAGTGAAGCTTGATTTGCTTCAGGGCTTATTGAAATAGAACTGTTAGTAAAAGTACTTTCTTCTGTTTTTAAATTATTACCATTTATTGGTTGATCTTGTTTATAAAACTCTACTGAATTGGAGGTTGTAACTTTCACATTATTTCTCTTGTATTGAATTTAACTCACTTATTTCAAAATTAATTATATGTATATTCGCTGAATAAAATTAAGTCTGAACCTAGAACTACGTTCACTAAGTATATAGATATGAACTATCTGCATAGTGAAGGGGTAAAAATACATTGCGTGTTATCTACAAATGAACAATCCCAATATAGGTTCATCATTGCTGCTATCAGGGTATGTTTAACAGCTCAAAATAGACAATAGACTGAACATTTGTTCAACTACTTCATTATTATTGAAACCTTCCACTTGGCTTGTAATTTTCAGAAGACAAAACCTTACTCTTTTAGCCTAAATAATAGTTCGTCTCTAAAGTAATCTAGATATCCATCCAAAACGCTTTCTTAGTAGTAAAAACTTTTAGTGTTAGTAATGATTTCAACTACTAGGACTAAAGGAAGTGCGAAATGTACTTTCTATCATGTGGATTTTGTGTTCACAGAATGCTCAATCGATATCATCACTTTTAAGTGAACTTAAGCACGAAAAGAAAATATTTAGTGCTGTTATTAGGACACTCAACACAAACAACAAAGCCTTGATAGGCAACTAATTTGAGCGTGTTTGAACCTCAGCATTTAAAAGTGCTTTCTCGCTCTTAATCTAGGAAATTATAAAATGAACAAGCTTTTTACTTCACTGGTAGCTTTTTCAGTCTTGAGTACAGCGTCTATTGCAAGCACGAATAATGTCGTGCTTGGAAAGTACGTTGGTAATGGGACGACCTCTACATCCCAAAAATCTATAGATGTAGGTATTGATCTAGTCAATCAAGAAGGTGTGATAATACATCGTGCTCCAGTTGACTCTGGTGTGCTTTGGTTTGACACCATAAATGATGGCGGTAGTTATTTGGATAGTACTATGAACGAGGGCCTTAGCTCTACTAGTACATTTCTTGGCTTTACAGAACAAGGTTTTACTGTCCAAAGCAATTCGAATTACATGAACGCACAAGATCAAGAGTACAACTATTTAGCACTAGCCGAAAAAGCAGGCTTTCTTGATATTGTTACTTATACCGGTGATCAGTCTGCCAGTCGTACCATACCTCATAATCTCGGATCCAATGTGGGAATGGTGATAATAAAAAATATTTCTGATGCGCAAGATGGCATTGTTTGGCATAAGGCCTTGTCGTCAGATAGCGATATGGAGAATGTATGGCTGTTTGGCAACTCTGGTTCTAACTCTTCTACACAATATGCTTATGCATTTGGTAATAAGCAGCCCGATAATAACAGCTTTCATGTTGGGGCAAGCTCTTTTACCAACGGCAATGGCAAGCAATATATTGCATATGTTTTTGCTGATAACCCACAAGCTGGTGTCACGGTTGGTAAATACACAGGTAATAACACAGACGGTGTTCTCGCATCTTTTCCTTGGCAACCTGACGCTCTAATACTAAAGCCAATTAATACAAGTTTAGCTAGCAACTTTACTATGTGGAGCCCTCATATAGGCAAAGATCGATACAACATTCTCGATAGAGTAAGAGCAGGCTACGACACCGTACTTGGGGCCTTCATGGAGTTAAATCGAGACGGAGAGTTAGTTAAAACCACTCGTGTTTCAGGGCATGAAAATTCTTTTAATGAAACTGGAAAGGACTATATATATATAGCCTTCAAGAATATGGGCCCAGATTCAAGTTCGCCAATTGAAGCACAAGATGACTCTTTTATTTTGACGCAGAATGCAGAGTACACAGTTAATATCTTGGGCAACGACTTAATACCAAATGGTATGGAAACCAGTTTGGTAATAGAGAGTAACAGTAACCCAGCCTTCAGCTCTCAAGTTATAGACGGGCAATTAGTAGTGACAACTCCAAGTTCTGGCAGTACTACAATTACATACTATTTAGAAGATGCATCGGGCTCGGGCATAAGCTCAGCAACTGCGACTGTCACCATAAATGTAAAACCTAAAGATCTTTACGATGAGAATTTAGTTGGAGAATATCACTTTGATGATCTAAATAATGTAGCGGTTGATTGGTCTGGAAATGGAAATAACGGAGCGTTAGTTGGCTCTGTTGAACAGCATAATATGGGTGGGAGTACCGCTTTAAGTTTTGTCGATGGCGCTAGCATTGTTATTCCAGATAGTGATGACTTTTCTATCACCAGCGAAGGTATGAGCTTTTCATTTTGGGCGAGCCTACCGAGTGCTTCAAGTCGACAAGGAGTATTGAGGAAGGGTGACCCAACCATGTGGGAGTGGGAAGTTGGCTTAAATAGTAATGGTCAAAAATTTGGTGCTATGTATCACAAGAATTCAGGTGGTAATATCAAGCACGAAGCAGCTTCAATAAGTACTTACGACTTTAGTCACTATGTCGTCGTTATATCCGGTAATACTGGTTCAGATACGGTGAAGGTTTACAAAGATGGTAAGCAACAATCCACCCAAGTTATCATTAACTATAGCGAAACTGGTTATAACAACGCAGATGCTAATCTTTTCTTAGGTAGTGGTCGAAATGGAAACGGCCACCTACCTTTTAAGGGTAAACTAGCTGACGTTCGTATTTTTAACACAGCGCTAGACGATGTGAGAGTGTCATTAGAGCACAACCATGCAATAAAAGATCGAGCAAAAGCAAGTTTAGTTGCCGAATATCTGTTTGAAGACCCGTCGGATTTAGGTAAAGACACGTCTGGAAATAGTAACCATGGTGCAGTAATAGGCAGTAATCTGTCATCGGTAGCCGGCGCGAATGATGGGCAGGCCGCAGATTTTGGTGGTGGTACATACATCAAAGTGCCGTCATCGCCAGAACTGAGTATTGACGCAGAAAATGGTATGTCAGTGTCTTTTTGGATGAAGCCAGATAGCACAACAAGTTACGACCCTATTATGCTAAAGTCCTCCCCTGGCGAAAATAAGGTAGAATGGGGAGTAACTCAGGTCAATGGAAAGGTATATCCGTTTATATTTGGTACTTCAGGCTCAAATCTAGATAAATCTAGCGGAGTATTGTCATCAAGTAGCTGGCAGCATGTAGTTATTACCTATGAAGCAATAGCACCGGGAACTAGAGAGCCTGCAAACCGAATAAAGGTGTTTGTTAACGGTGAGGATGTAACGCAAATAGATGGCCCAACACATACTCTTTATTATGACAATAGAGACGCGCCATTGAATATTGGTCAATGGTATAACATTTATGGTGCTTCTTACTACATAGGCGAACTAGACAACCTCCGCATATTTAAACGAAAGTTAACCTCAGAAGAAATTACACAAGAGTATCAAGGTACATTAATCTCACCTGCACAACCAGAAAACCCAGCAGATGACAGTTATTCACTATCTTTATATGATGTTCATTTACTTGATGTACTCGCTAATGATTCCCTACCTGAAGGGCAAACTGTTGAATTAAGAGTTGCGGATATCGGCTCTACTTTATTCAGTGTATTTAGCGTAGGTGATAGGCTAGCATTTGTGGCTACAGAACCTGGTAGCTATGAATTCTCATACTCAGTTGTATCAGATGCTGGTGAAGTGCTAAGCACAGCTAATGTTGAAATATCTGTATCAGCGAGTACTGTTTCGAATGATGAAGCTTATGCTATATCTGATGACTATGTTGCAATTGTAGGCTACGAGAGACAGTTAAATATTCTTGAGAATGATTATTTAGGGTCGACAGATGTATCACTTGATATTCCTACAAGAACCTCACAAGGCGCATCTTTAGGTTATCAAAATGGCATTGTAACTTACACCGCACTAAGCGAAGGCAAAGACGATTTTGTATATAACTTAAGGGATGCTTCAGGTAACGTACTTTCCAGCTCTCTGGTTCAAATTAATGTTTTGGCACCTAGTGCAAATATTCCACATATTAACTTTACTAATATAGATGTTCAGACCTCTACACATAGTGTTGATCTGATGCTATCAGTCGAATATTCAAATATAACATCTTGTGTTATTAGCAGTTCTAAGAACAAAAAGTTAGAAAATGACATTCTAGTTTATGCAGAAGAACAGGGGGGATCTTCAACTTCTTTTAGTAGTTCAGTGGCCTTACCGCTAGAGTTACTTGGCAGTAAAGTTACTCTAAGTTGTTCAACTTCAGAAGGTTTAATCATAGAAAAAGTTATCAGTGCGACAACTAATGATGGCCTTGCAATCCCTTCTTTAAAAATAGCACCTCTAAATGCAGTAAAGGGTCAGCCAAGATTGCTCACAGTCAACTATAGCAATGCGGAGCGTTGTTGGATTACTGAACCTGGCTCTTCATCAGAAGTTGTACTTTTTGAAGGTGCAAGTGAGCAAAGTGGAACAATGAGCCACGAAATAACGGCAAAAGATTTTATTGGTATCTCGAAGATAAATGTCCACTGCTCAAATACCTCACAAGGTGAAGTTATCAGTTCGAAGACCTACTCAACTTCTGAATTCAAGCTAGATAAAGACACAGTATTAATAGGCGAAAGTAACACTTTGAACTGGAACCTCCCGAATGTTGCTTACTGTGATAGCGGTGTAACAAACAGTATTGGAACTGAAGAAATTCTCAGTACTGAGGCCGTCAATTTAAAAATCATAAAATGGCATTGCTTAACAATAGACGGAGAGCCAACTCAATTCTCTACAAGTTACAAAGTCAATAAACTTGAGAAGCCCACAGGGCTATCTATTGAGGTTCAGTAGTGATGAAGAAGAAAATGATGAAAAAAAGAATAATTTTATCGAGTGCTTTTATCTTTGGAGCACTTAATATACAGCCTATCTTTGCTAATCAACTTCCAAATATTTCTCATAGTGTTAGCTCGGATGGTAAATTAATAACAGGGACAGCGGTAGACCCAGATAGTTCTAACACAGTTAGAATTGGTGTTTGGATAGATGGTCAGTCACAGACAACACTGTATGCATCTGGCGGTCATTTTAGTTACAACATACCTGTAAGCTTTTGGGACGGGCAAACTCATACAATAAAACTTAATGCAGTTGATATTGCACCCGATGGAACAGCTTCTGGCAGTGTTATTAACTCTGTAAGCACTAACTTTATCGTGCATCCAAAGCCTGAGGCTACAATATTCTGGTCTCCTTCTTACGTTGCTTATGGTGAAAGTTCAACATTAATCTGGTCATCTAAAAATGCTAATGACTGTTTTATATCTGGTGAATCAAGAGGCACTTCAGGATCTTGGGTTGGGCAGAATAGAACTTACAATCAAACAGTTTCAATGTACTGTTCTGGCGCAGGTGGAAACTCAGCATTAGTGTCTTCCCAGCTTACTGTAGGCGCAAAAGTAAATAATGCTCCATCTATTAACATGAATGTGAATTCATTATTTTATGAAGGGAATGTTGTTTCAGCTTCAGCAACAGCATCAGATAGTGACGGAACAATTAATAAGGTTGAATTTAAGTTGTATTCGTCTTCTGATTTAGTTAACTCTATAAGTGAATCTTTAGATTCAGTAGCTCCTTATGAATTTACAACTTCTGGGCTATCTAAGGGCAGCTATACTTTAATCGCAACTGCTGTGGATAATGAGCAGCTATCAACTAAAGTTCAGTCAGAGTTTACTGTAGAAGAAGAGCACAAGCCGCTTTATTTCAGTGGTTTGAGCTACTCCCCTAATCCTGCAAATGTTGGTGATGTTCAAACATTCTCATTCTCTTATCAAAATGCTGTTAAATGCTGGATGGACAGCACTAAAAATGCTCGATGGAGTAGTGATACTATCTATGTCGACAGCGGTATTAACAAGAGCGTTTCAGGTACATACGAATGGACAAGTAGCCCTAGAACAATTGCAGACTCATGGACTCAAACAGTTAGTTGTTTAGCTGAAGACGGTACTATCGAAGACAGAACGATCACTAATACTATTAATAGTGTTAGTACAGAAGCTCCTATTGTTTCAGCATTAAATACTCAAGAAAGTTATCTTAGCTCTGAAAGCGTATCTTTTACTGCAGAGGTTGTTGACCCTGAATCTCGGTTATCTAAAGTTAAGTTTGTTGTATCTTTGGCAGCGACGGGGCAGCATATAACGACAGTAGATGGAATACACTTAAGTAATAATATTTATTCCTTTAATCAAAACTTGGTCCCTGGTCAGTATTTAGTGAGAGTTATTGCAGAAGACTTAGATGGTGGTGTTTCTAATACTTCCTTTAAAGCTTTTAGTGTGACAAGCCCTAGCTCTCCAAAAATTAAACGTCTTGCATATTTTAATAACCCAGTAAGTATCGGAGAAAGCCAAACTTTCATTCTTGAATATGAGAATGTTTATAGTTGTTTTATGGATCATAGGCTAAACCCAAGGTGGGATGCAGATGTAATTTATGTTGCAGATACTGGCTCTTTGAAATCAGGTAAGTTTGAAGTTCAAACAGGAGTTAGAAATAAACCTGATAGTTGGGTTCAAACTGTTAAGTGTGTAGGCTTTGATGGTGAAGAAGTTACTGCGTCTACCCAAAATGTGATTGAGGACCTTCAAAATAACACAGGTTCAGATCAAGTAGTTGCTATTGAAAACTTATCATATGAACCTTTTAGAGTAGCGGTAGGTCAAACACAAGTTTTTTCATTTTCTTACAGTAATGCAAGAAGATGCTGGATGGACGCATCGAAAAACCCGAGGTGGAATAATGATGTTACTTATGTAAAAGATGATGGCACACTTAAAACGGGCACATATACAGTAACTTCATCGCCAAGACTAGAAGAGGATACTTGGACACAAACCGTTTCTTGTGAAGGTGCAGATGGCACTGTAGTTGATATGTCAACAACCACTGGCGTATTTGCTAAAACGGATATTTTTAAAGCCAGCTTTGGGCCTAATAACCCTGCATTCGTAGGTGAAAAACAATACTTAGAGCTAGAGTATATCAAAGTTAAAAGATGTGAAGCTCGAGCGATTGATAATGAAGACTTAGTCAATGATATTGTATATTTTGACTATGGAGTTAAAGAAAAGTCAGGAATTTTTAGAACAGAGCTGTTTTCTTCTCCAACTGTTAAGTCATATCAAAGACATATCACTTGTTATGGTGCCGATGATTCAATAGATCAGATAACTGCATCAAACGAAATCATCGAAGGTACCTCTAAATCTCTTAATCTGACGTGGAATCCCGTAGAAGGGGCTGATCTTTATAAATTGGAATTAACAAGATTAGGTGAACCTAATAATGGCGTATATAGCTGGTATACGGATTCTAGTTTTGCAATTGTAGATATTAGAGAAACAGATAACTATTCTTTAACTTTATCTCCATGTATTAACAATCCTTTAGGTACATCTAATCATGTTTTTTGTTCCAGCTTAGAAGACTCCTTAAGTGTGCAATTCGATTTATCTGATGTGTGGGATGTTAATAGTACCAGTCAGATTATCTCTGAGGTTTTATCGTTCCAGGATAATAAGCGGTTCGACTATAAGGAAGATTTTGTAGCTTCTTTTGCGGCACCTTCTGATTTAGCCAATAACATCCAACAGGTAGAGTTTATTTTGTCTAATGGTCAAAAGGGGATAGCTCAACTTATCGATGGAAAGTATCAATTTAATTTCGGTAGCTTAGATATGGGTAAGTACAGATTAACTATAGAAGTTACCTCAAAGCTTGGCGCTAAAGTATCAACAACAATAACAGTGCTAGTTGTTATTACAAAGAGAGGGACTGTTTATATTCACTCTGATGCCTTTGGTTCTCCATTAAAAAGTACAAATGATAATGGGGAGAATTTGTAATGAATTTAAGTGTAATAAAATTAGAAAAGCTTGGGAGTACTAAGTTGAACAAACAAAATATTATATTTAATCCCTTTCTTCTTTCAGCTTCATTAATAGTTGGGTCCAGCTTGCCTGCATTTGCAGCAACAGATATTGCGTTCAATTATCAAGAAATGATGAGAAAGTCTAAAACTGACATAACTTTAACAACTAACTTATTTGGTGATAGTGTAGACCGTTTTTCAGGTGCATTAAACTTTGAACAAGTTGATGTCTCGATACCTGGTAATTTTAATCTACCAGTAGAAATCAGGAGAGCCCTAAAAGGTCCTAACAACTGGATCAGAGAAACAAGAGATTTTGCCAACTGGTCACTTTCATTGCCTTATATAAAATCTAATTATTTAACTAAAGAAGATGGTACTAGTTCATCATCATGGGCTGGCAATGCGCCTTGTTCAGCTAGGTTAAATAGTAATCCATACTATAGAGTGAATAAGAGTGGCGTAGATTATTATGCTTATCCTGTAGAGTATTGGATCGGAGAGCATTTATCCATTCCAGGCAGAGGTGAACAATCTGTTCTTGACAATAATGGAGAGAGGGCTCTTAAAAATGGTTGGAAAATTGAGTGCGGAACGAATAACGGCAATGAATTTTTTATTGTCACAGATGATGATGGCAATAAATATACGTTATCTGAGCCGAGAACTCTAAAATCATCAAGAAATTATAGATTGTCAGTAACTCCCCCTAACATCGAATGTAGCACTTTAACGTTCGAGAACTTAGTAGGTGATACAGGTGATCTAACTAGTTCGGGGTCAAAAGATAATAGATCTGGAGACCCGGTGCAAACAAATACATGTGCTGAGAACGAAGAGTTGACAAAGCTTGAAGGCTCTGGGGATACAGCCACTCTGCCGATGTATTATAAGTTCTATCTTGCTACTAAAGTTGAAGATAAATTTGGTAATACCGTAGACTATCAATATTCAAATGGAAAATTATCTAGTATCGATGCTTCGGATGGCCGTTCAATATCTATAAGTTATGACTCAAATGGTAGAATTGGCTCTGTTACCGCAAACGCGCAGACATGGGAGTATCATTACGATGAGAATGGCCCAGTTACTTTAAGTGAAATTATTTTACCTAATAACAGCCGCTGGAGTTTTGAACACGATAAGTCAGCTACAGGCCTTTATGGCAGCTATGGTTTTAGTACCCCTCAATTGTCGTTAAGTGGCGATTATTGTTTGGCAAGTGAGATTGTAGGAAATGGTAAACCATACATTAAAATAACACACCCATCAGGTGCTAGCGGTCAATTCAATATGGACTATCGTTGTCAGAATAGTTCTGATGTGCCTAAGTTTAGAGTGCCGAATACACAGTTCTTTGCTGATTCTCATTGGATCCCGAATTCTGTTAGAGTACCTTCATTAGCATATAAACAAATAGCGGTTGGAGGGAAAGATTATATTTGGAAATATGCTTACTCACATACAAAAGGATTATTTAAAGGTGATGATGTAAATAGTACACATAGGCTTGGTTATAGTATGCCGGATCTTGCTGCGGAGCATTTAGCTTCTACAACCATTGTTAAACCAGATGGAAGCACTGATGTTCATCTCTATGACCGTAGATTTGGAGAAAGCAATGGACAGTTGAAGAAAACAATGCACCTAGATAAAGACGGTGTGCTTCTTAGGGATAAGGTTTTCAAGTATAGCCTTGGTAAAAATTATGGGCAATCCATGCTTTACCACAATATCAGAATCACTAAAGACTATTGGGATAAGCTTCCATCAATTAACCCTGTTGCAGGAAGAAATGTAAGGCTTGTGGAGTCGGTCGTAACTGACTACACGAATGATAATAAAGAAACTAAGTTTAAAACTAGCATAACAGCATTCAATGAATTTGATCTGCCCTCTATAAAGAGGGAATATGCTCCTAATTCAAATGAGTACAAACAGTCATTAATTGAATTTGTTCATGATGAGGCGAATAATGATCTTAACTTGCCTTCAGGGTTGCAAGTTAAAATGTCATCTGAAGCTTCTTATACTCCTGTTGAAGAGACGATTTATGATGATTTTAGCTTTGGTAGCTCTAAGCTTGTAAAGCTTCCTAAAGAAAATTATCGAAATGGTGCGCTTGTCAGTGTTATCGATTCTTATTTCGATGATGGCAACATAGAGAAAACTACATTTAATAAGTACTTACTCGATGAAATAAATAAGCTATCAATCGGGTTCAGTGATTACAAGCGTGGCATGGCTCAATCAATAGAGCTACCAAATAGGTATAACTCAAATACTCAATTTATCAAAAAGGAAGTTGATAACAGAGGATATGTAACGAGTATAACTGATTTAAATGGCGTTAAAACAAGATATAGATATGATTCTATCGGTCGATTAGTGGCAGTAGACTTAGCTGATGACTCTGGGCTTACAACTAGTCAAGAGTGGTATGACACTTTATATGTTTGGTCTGCAGACAATAGAAAGAAAGAGACATTTAAGTGTAAGCTAGATGGTAGTATGAATACTTGTTTGTCAGAGTCAAAGCTTATTTCTAATGAATATTATGATGAGCTATATAGAGTGACGAGAAGAGAGACTTTTATTGATGGCGCCTCTCAAGCAATATTTAACCAATATACTTACGATTACGAAAATAAGAGAACCTTTAGTAGTTACCCGTCATATTCTCAGGAAGAAACTAAGGGAGAAACAATTGTTTATGATGCATTAGGTAGAACTCTTTCAAAAGAATTGTCAGGGCTTGGTACTATAAGTTTCGAATATGGGCTCCTTAACTCGGTAATAACGAGAAAACCCAATGGCTCTGAAACAACTTCATTTTATCAGAGCTATGGGCACCCAAGCTTGAATTTAAAAGAGAAAATAATTCTACCTGAAAATGTCGAGATGAGCCTGAATTATGATGTTTTGAATCGAGTAATTGAAATAAGCCAAAAAGGAGCTTCTCAAGATGGTATTACCAAAGAATTTGTAGAAACTAGAACATATGACAATTTCGGGAATCTTTGTAAGGTTTCTAGACCTGATATCGGGGATACATATTATGGTTATAGCCCGTTAGGCAAATTACTTTGGTCAGCTAATGATTCAACATCTCAAGCATGTTTGTCTGCTGCTCCTGATGGGGCAACTACTTATAGCTATGATAATTTAGATGATGTGCACCGTATTGATTACCCGAATAACTCAGATTTTATCGACTATATAATGAGTGCGAATGGTGAGTTACTTATTTTAGAAAACTCATCATCAAAGTGGTTATATGACTACAATAATCAAGGTCTTCCCACAAAAGAAGAACTGGTTATAAATGGCGGTAAAAAGCTCAGTGTTGAATATAAGTATGATAGTTTTCAAAATATTAGCAGTACATTATACCCAGATGGAATGAGTCTAAATCACGAGCCAAATTATTTAGGGTTACCTACAAGATTAATAGCAACCTATCCCGATGGTGCTGTAAAAACGCTTGCAGACAATATCAATTATCACCCTAACACTCTTTTGTCCACATTTGACTATGGTAATGGGGTAAGTTTTAAACAAAATTTGCATGATGAGAGTCAATTCATAAAATCGGTTGAGAATAGCTTGAATTTGACGCTTATTACATCGAAAACCTATGAATATGATTCTGTTGGTAATGTGTCTTCTATAGTGGACGCAAAGAATAACGTATTCTCATTAAACCAATTAAATTATGATGGGTTAGATAGATTCACAGGTAGTATTGGTGTGTCTTCATTTGGTGATTCTACCGTAGTTTATGATGGTTTTGGCAATATAGTTAGATATGAAACACATAATTCGAAGTATGACTACAGTTACAATTATGATATCGATACCTCTAAATATGCTGACTCTAGAGCGAACTTGCTAAGAAGTGTTCAAGGAACCGGGAGCAAGAGTAGAGCCTATGGGAGTTTTAGGTATGACCAGCAAGGAAATGTAATCGAGAATGGCCTAGGTAAAATGCATTACTCGGACTCGAATAGGCTAGTCTCATATGAAGATTCTTCTGGTACTGTTGAGTTCGAATATGATGGATATGGAAATAGAATAAAGAAAGTACATGCTTTGAACGAAACTTTCTATTTTTATAGCTCTTCTGGCAACCTTTTATATTCGGAAGCTCTAAGTGGTGGTGTAAATTACATCTATCTTAAGGATCAACTAATAGCTAAGGATGGCTTTGTTGAAGGGCAAAGTGCGGAGGAATATAAAGCTTTTGGCGAAAGTCAAATAGGGGAGAATAGCACAGGTTACACCGGTCATCAGTTAGACAAGGAGCTTCAACTTAATTATATGAAAGACCGATACTACGATCCTGCAATAGGTCGGTTTTATTCAAATGATAGGCTAGACACTATTGGACACAGTGGTTTAGGCAATTTAGTACATGGTTTTAACCGTTATAGTTATGCTAATAATAATCCATATAAATATAAAGACCCTACAGGCTTAGTAGGTATACCGTATAATTTTTTAAACTTTGGTTGGAATCATGATGATGCAAGTGAGGTAGCTTTTGCTTCTCAAATGGAAACTGCATACAACAGTGCTGTTGCTTCCAAAAAGGCAGCGAAAGCTGTTGAAACAGGAGCAAAGACTGGCGCAGTTTTAATTCCAGGGAACGCAGCTTCTACTGTACTTATGGCTGCAACGTTGGTAGAGGTTGGTGTAGCAACGGCTAATTCTGATAGTTTAGCTCCAAGTGTTGCGGAGATTGCAAAAGAATTAGTTGGTAGTGTGATTTCGACGAAATTGAAAGTTGTAAAAGGTGCAGCCGATGTTAAAGATAACCCCATAACTGAAGCTGTTGAGAAGACAACTACCAATGAGTTAAAGAATGCTATTGGAGACGCAATTTATAAGGCCCCTGAACAATCAATAAAGCCAATACCAACTTGTAAAACAAGATCAGAATGTTAGCCTAATTTTCTAAGCTTTTGATTATTAAAACGCTCAGATAAGTTCCTGAGCGTTTTTTATTATGAATATCTTATATGTATACAAGTGTAACTCCACCCAATTTAGTACAGCTCTTTCGTAGAATTTTGTGCAGCCTCAAGGTAGCTAGCTGGTGTCATATCACCAAGTGAATTATGTGGCCGTTCATAATTATAGATATCTAACCACTCACCTGTGATTTCACCTACTTCTTGCAGTGATTCAATGGTACTTCGATTGGAACTCGAGACCATTAGTAGTACTGAACATTTTGATTTTAAATGTAAACTTATCAATAAAGGCGATGGCACATGTTTACTTGCGCTTTTAATAGAATTTTAATGCTCTGATACGGGTAGCATCGTCGAAGGCAGTAAATTGGAATCTACGAGTTTGCTTTCCTGATTTATCTAAGAGGGTCAAGAGCTTAACGTTAACTTGAACATAATTTCCTGGCACTTGCTTCTCGTATTACTTTACAGACTTAACTTGTTGTGTTCTTAAGTTCTGAGAAATGCAGTTAAGTCCATGTCGACAAAACACGTTATAAACGTCAGATATAGAGACTTTGAACCCATGTTAGCGAGCAAAATAATAACTTATTTTAGTTTGCCCAAAATGATAGTTTTTACATAAATATAAGATATTTATACAATGAACGAGGCAGCACAAACGCCTTGATTTTCATAGCATAGATTTTATCAATCCAGCTTTTTCTTTAGTTAGATTATTTTTACTTAGGTATCTTGTTACTTAGGCATGACTGAATACTTTAAACTTATGCCTAACTACTGCATATTTAAAACTTTAACTTGAATATTGTAAATAAAAAAATGTGTTAGCTAAGGGCTAAAGATTCACAGCTACTGAAAACTTTTTGGTCGTATTTCACTTGTATTCTTTTTCATAACTTTTTTAAATGCGCGTGAGAAAGAAGCTTCTGATTTATACCCGAGCTCTAATGCAACACTCAAAACAGAACGAGAGTTATCTTGTAAAAGGGTATAAGCTAGAGACATTCTCCACTCGGTCAAATAATCGATAGGTGTTCTTCCGACTAATTCCCTAAACTTTTCAGCAAAGCCTGTACGTGACATTCCAACCTCTTTTGCAAGTGAGTTAAGTGTCCATTGATGTTGCGGTCTTTCATGAATTAACTCAGTTGCTTTGAAAATCTTAGGGTTAGAAAACTTTAACATCATTATTTTTTTTAAGTCACTTGTTTCATTGAGATATTCTCTAATACAAGAAATGATTAATAAATCGGACAGCCGAGATAGAGTGGCATCTGAACCTACTCTCAAATTCTTAGCTTCATCACCTATTAATGAAAATATGTTGGTTATATTTTTAATATTTGCTTCACTATTAGATTTGATTGTTAGGCAGTTGGGAAGTAAATCAATTAATTTTTTTGCGTTTGGAGAATCGAAAACTAATACACCGCAAAATATTTCGGTTTCCTCTCCTCGTCCCCCTAAAGTAAGGTTATCAAGTTTTGGCGTTAATGAATTTATGGGTAAATCATCCAATTTTATGTATGTGCTAGAAATATGATCCGAGAATTTATGTGCTTTCCCTTTGGGAAAGATGATCATTTCCTGACTTTTTAACTCGTATTTATTTTCGTTATCAAAAAATAGTGCTTTTCCCTTGGTTACTATATGAAAAATGACACTGTTTTTCATATATGGTAGGTCAATACCCCAAGGGGCCCTCAGGTTACATTGGGTAAAAAACAATCCTTCCATAGATAATGTTTGCATCATACTATCTAATGGATGCTTAGAAGTCTTAAATGCTCGCTGATTTGATACTGAATTACTCACGGACTAATTACTCGAATGCTAAATAATTGAAGCTTTCTCGTGATATTCTTAGGAGATAGCTGTATTTTTTAATTGAATTTGGTTATACCAATCAATCCAAATCTATTCTATGCAGTGTTTGAATTTATGAACGGCTGGTCATGAGTCTTGAACTATTAGTCTCGGGCATAATGAATTTATGTTAATTTCCTAACTTAGTTACCTTTCAAACAAGGAAGATGTCTTTTTGATTTCAAAAAAATAACAATTTGTTTAATTTGATTGTCATGTTGTTACATTTGAAGTTCGTAGGTGCAATAGAGAAAATATCAGTTGCAAATTAAAATATTTATTGATTTAAACGCTTCCACTCCTGTGGGAGTTATTTGTGACATAACTGGTATAGCTTTTTGAACTCAGTCAATTTAAGTTAGCAAGGAAGGTTAAATTGTGACAGTGTTGAACTGTTTATACACATAGGACATTATCACATCTGTATTGAGTTACTATAAAACGTGATAATGCCCAGTAATCTAACTAATGGTTGTTGGCTATTTATGCACTAAAATGCACTCTCGGCTAGGGTCATTAGCTCTGATAAGTGTCTTCCCATCGATCTCCAATTTATCAAATCCATTACCTAACTCTACAAAATGTGGCCTTTCGCCGTTATTTGATGTTGAAGAGTTAAATGCGCCTTGGCAGATGAAAGCAGCTTTCACTGAACTTCCCCATCCTGCACCACCGTAGCTAATGTTTACATCATCACCGATAGCAATATATTGTCTATAGTCACCTGTTAGTTGGTAGTCCTGAACATGGACTAACGCTTGTTTCGAGTTAGTGATATTCACATTATTGATGTAAGAGCTATACAATTTTGCAGTATTTTGCCCCAATTCAGGCTCGAGATTTTTATTTCTGAAAAAGTTAGTTACGTCTGAGTCATCAATATTCATAGAAGAATCATTTACTGGCTGCAAAGATACAGCAAATAACGCGTTGTCCCCTTGTACGTTTTCTATGTGAGAGAGAACCCCTCTAACTTTTACAATAGCACCTCTAATGGAGTCTGTTTTTACGTCTTTAATAGTTACCTTTTTACCGTAACTTACGTACACGCAGTTATCACCATGGCTACCCAAATCAATTGTGTTTTCAAATGGGTTGGTACCTACATTACACTGGATACCAGTAATATAAGAATGGTCATGTGTACCTTGTTGAACAACTGCTGGGCCATTGTTCCAAACTTTTACATTATCAATAGTACGGTTACAGCTTAAAGGCTTGCCATTTTCGTCTTCATCACAATATGCTTGGGTCTGGTTAGGTTTACCGACAACGATTGCAATGTTTGCATTATCTGTATTAATGCAGTCTTTATAACTTAGTTGTGGGACTTTAATATTTACTCCTTCTTCATCTTTTTCAGATAGTTCAAAGTTATTGTAAGATTTAGCCCATGGAGCACATAGTTTTTCATCAAAAGTAGCTGTGCGATTCCGCAATGTATCATGATATTTAAATCCCGAAACCATTGATTCAGATGGTTGGCTAAAATCAACGAAGTTATTAAATGCACTTGTGTAAGTACCTTCAAGGCCTGCTACTTGACTGAATACAACTGATGGAGAAACAGTATTTTTCTCACCATCCGCTTGACCATATAAATCAAGTTTAAATGGTATCAATGCATGAAGATTATCAAGAATGCCATCGAATTGGATATTATCAATATCATAGTTGTAATTCGTTTCAGCATTAGAAATAAAAATCCCTTTAACAAAATCTTGGATTTTTAAATTGTTAAGATTTACTGAATCAACGCTTTCAGTATAAATAAATGAATGGTCAAAAGTAACCCGCTCAGTAAATGACAATTTATACCAGTGTGACCACCATAAGGCTGAAGCTAACTCATCATTTGAAGCATCTCGACATTCAGCGTTAATGTCACAGTCTTTAACAAAGTGCTTAAGTGATATGTTAGATTTAGGTTGGAACGAGCCTGATAAGTCATTGACTGTCAACGTGCCAATATTATTAAAATGCAGCAGACCTAGATTTGTAGTTCGGATGAAATTTTCAAAAAGGTCTTGTTCATCTTCATTTTCAACCATCAATTTACATTGAATAATTTCAGCGTTATTACCATTGATCGTTACGCTGTTTTTATTGCTTACGTTTAATTGTGACCTTAAACAGTACTGCTGATTCTGGGCTAAATTGATGTTTATATTCTGTAGAGAACTGTTTTCTAACTCAGTCTTAAACCAAGCTTGTTTTTCAAAGCTTTCTACATGTGATGATGTTTTTAGCAAAGTATTTGATGCTGAATAGTCATAAAGTGTAAAAGTAATATTTTTCACAAGGCCAGTGCGTAACTCTTTTGGTAAATCAATCATAAATTCATTAGCCTGCCCATCATTATCCCCATCAAAAAAATTAATTTCAGCGTTGTGGCTAGCAGTGAGTTTTAGTTCGCTTACACTTGCTGCTGCATCAACATTTAATTTTCCTTTTAATTGATTTGATGTGTAATCTGTTGTCTCAAATGTGATAGTGGGCTCAACATTTATTGATGCAGTTTTAGTTACTGTGTCACCAAACGTGTTTTGACATGAAAGCTTGTATGATTGAGATGCTTGAAGATTACTTAGTGTTTGCTGTCCAGATAGAGGGACGGTAACGTCGTTCAATTTACATGAAGATGAATCTGAAGAACTCCACTGAATTTCTGCATTACCTCCAAACGGCACGGATGTGTTGCTTAAGTTTAAATTAGCGATGGGCTTTTTTGGAATGTTGACATCAAATTCTCTAACAGTATACCTACTTGCATCGTAAGTCTTGTTCTCATAAAAGCTTCCAACTGCTAGTCGAAATTTATGGTCTTGCCCATGATAATCTACAGGAATTTCGAAAGTAGCAGGGGTGTACTTACCTACTTTTTTACTTGCAATATGTTTATTACTAGAACCAGGGGTAACCTTCCAAAGGTTAAGAGTAACCTCCATATCATCGACATCAGGATCGTAAGCACTTGCTGAAAATGTTTGCGATGTAACTATGTCTTGGGAGAAGTTAATCTTAGGGAGTTGATCTGGACGTACTGTAACTTTTGAACTACTTGAAACTACTTTATCATTCAAGTCTGTACAGTTAATCGTTGCTGTTATGCTATTTTTTAGTAAATCAAAGCTTTTAGTACCAGACACTTTATTTGAATTATAGGTTCCTGCTGTGAGATTGCAGTTTTTTACCTCCGATGCACTCCAGCTTAGAGTAACATCATCACCATAACCTATACTGTTATCTGGAGCACTCCAACTAATATTTAAAATAGCTTCAGGGTTTATGGTTACAGAATGACTACTAACAGTATAAAGGCTACCATCGTATCCCCCACCTTTCAGTAAGCTTCCAGCAGCTATCTGGGCTGAATAGGTTTCCCCATCATAATATTCATCAGGGATTACAAACGAAACAGAATTTTTAAAACTCTTTTGAAAACTGATAAAATCTCTTTCACCAGCCGAGTTAACCATCCAAAAGTTAAGGCTAATCGGATCATCTCTGTCAGGGTCGTAACCACTAGCAGTAATAGTCTTTGTTTCTTCGTTGTATGACGAGTTGATTATAGGTTTTTGGTCGACTGCAGCATGTGCAAATGCACTGTTAAAAATCAGTGCAGGGATAAATAAAAAGGTTTTCTTTTCCCTCATTTCTTTGTAACTCCTAATAGATGATTTGATTCATCTCCTATTTTCTGAAGTAAGTGACAGTGCTGCTATTTCAGGGAGTACATATTGTCACTCTATTAGTACAGTATTAATGAAAGATTTTTACTATTGTTTAGAAATAAACCCGAGTCATCATAGCTTTATTCATAATGAAAGTTATTAGTGTCGACATTAAATATTTATTGTTTTCGGAAAGTCCACCTCTTATTTGTGTTGGACCTATTTTGGGTTCTGGTAAATAGCTGAACCAGCATGACGGATTCTATATGTTTTTGAAGGTTTGTATTAATTGGTGTATTTATCAGAGATATAGCTGAACACCGAATAGACGCTTTATTCAAGTGTTGATTTTACAATTTTTATTATAATTACCATAAACTATATAAGTTACTATTTCATATATACCACCCATTTTTGGAGCGGGTTTCCTGATAAATAATATTAATTACTTTTATTAGATCAAGAGTAGCTATATTGAGTTACTATTCACTAATTTGGACTAATAGTGCTGTTCAATGTACTTCCTGTATGCACATAAGGCTATTTGATTAATCTTAATAATTGTAATTTACAAAGTATGTTTTTTATTCGTAGGACTATATTATGAATAGGTACTTTCAAGGTGTTATAACTGTAAGTGGACTGATGTTAAGTATGATAACGAGTGCCGAAGAAACTCAATGTTATACAATGGAACATGGAGAGGCAGGTAAAGGGTCAAGGGGAACAGTTGCAACTCCTGCTTTTACTACCATGGGCTAGAAAGTAGTAGAGTTTTATATAACTAATATCGGCCACAAAGCAGTAAACTTTTCTATCAAACTATTTGATGAGAATGGAGAGCTTTATGAGCCAACAAAAGGAATGAACTTAAGAGGAGTGTTTTCGGCATCCAATAACCCTGTGAGAAGTTATGACACTTCAACACCAGCTTCATTATCATCAAGAAATACGGGCTACTTAATGATTAATGATGACTATGCTAAATACCTATCAGGGGAGTTATCATGGCAGGCAGATGCATGTATAGAGACGCCAATGATATCAGCCCGAATTGTTGAAACTGTTGTTTCACCAGAAGCTGGTCGCTTTAGTTGTAGTAGCTCATATCTGATCTTACAGTTTCGATGAATAGGTTTAGAATTCATCTGACAGACAGCTATGAGCGTTCAAGAGACGGTCAGCACCTT
This sequence comes from Pseudoalteromonas sp. NFXS53, assembly GCF_056629255.1. Taxonomy (NCBI): domain Bacteria; kingdom Pseudomonadati; phylum Pseudomonadota; class Gammaproteobacteria; order Alteromonadales; family Pseudoalteromonadaceae; genus Pseudoalteromonas; species Pseudoalteromonas sp. NFXS53. The sequence goes on from NZ_JBWVBR010000001.1 coordinate 546,884, forward strand.
TTAATGCTATTGGCTCACCTCTACAAAGCGGACGTTCCGCAAACTCATTTATGCCCCAAAACGTGCTAACGTAAATACTCTATTAAGTTATTCACGACCGACACAGAGATAATTATTGGGTTATATTTTCTGCAAGAAACAGAGTTGTTATATCAACGACTTTAACTAAGGAATCGACATCTTCAGTCTGCCAAGCAACAGGAGAGTTAACAGCCTCACAACAAATGACCCCCGCAGGTTTGTTATCAACTACAAAGATGTAATCTAATAAAGAATGTATGTTTAGTGGCTCAAAATACGATTTGTTAAAACATTGAGTATGTTCATTGTTTCTCGCATCAGAAGCGTCAAGAACTTGATTACTGACAATGTATTCAAAGTATTGTGGGAAATCTGTAGCCTTTAATTCGATACCGTTTGATATTTGGTTGTTTTCGTCAAGGCAAGTTATGCACTTGATGGTTGAAAAGTTATCTTTAAATAACCATAAACTGACTCTATCCGCTTTGGGGATTAACCTTTTAAGCTCAACACATATTGCGTTTAACTTTTCCTTTGAGTTGACTTCTGGGTCACTCATAGCGGTAGCAAAGCTTTTGAGACTCATTAGGTTGGGATTGAAAACATTAAGAAGGCTATTAAGTTTATCTTTATCAAAAGGTTTCGTTAAATACCCATCCATACCAATAGATAAATAATGCTCGATATCTTCTCTCATGGTATTGGCTGTCATTGCGATGATGGAAATAGTTTTACCGCTATCCAACTCTCGAATTAATTTTGTTGCTTCTACTCCGTCCATTTCAGGCATTTGTATATCCATTAAAATCAAATCTACAGGATGCTGTTTAAAATAGTCAACGCTGAGCTTGCCATTTTCTACTAATACGACTTTAGCATTGTGAGTTTCAAGCATTTTAGTCACAATGAGTTGATTGATTTTATTGTCTTCTGCAACGAGCACTGTTGCGCCTTTTAAATCAACAACGACTACTTGTTTTTTGTCTACATTGTTAAGCTGAGAAACTGTAAACTCTTGTTGATATATGAATGTTGAGCCTTCGTGCTCTGTACTCTTAAAGTCGAGCTTGCCATTCATTAACTCAGACAGTTTGGCACAAATAGATAATCCTAAACCCGTGCCTCCATACTTCCTTGATGTCGAATTATCGGCTTGATGGAACTCTTGGAACAAAGCCTTTTGTGCTTTCTTACTGATACCAATCCCCGTATCAATAACTTGAAACTGAAGAGTTTGTTTATCTTCATTGGATTCTAAAACATCAATTTTAAGTGTGACTTGGCCTGATTCCGTAAATTTCACAGCGTTAGAGCATAAATTATTGATTATTTGAGATACACGGACAGGATCACCAATAAATACATTGCCAATGTTTGGTGATAGGTCGGTGATAAATTGTATACCTTTGTCACTCGCCATTTGTAACATAGGTTTTTCAACAGAGTTTATAAGTTCCCGTAGGTTAAAATCGATGTTTTCTATTTCAAGTTTACCAGCATCTATTTTCGCAAAGTCTAAAATATCGTTAACGATATTAGTTAAAATTTGAGTAGAGCTTAAAATGCTTTTAAGTGCGTTGTTTTTTTCTCCTTTACTCTCTTCCTTAATTGCGAATTCAGCTAAATTTAGGATCCCATGAAGTGGTGTTCTTAGCTCATGAGACATATTGGCAAAGAATCGATTGCGAGATAAAAGCGCATATTGAGCCTTTAACTCAGCATTTTTTAAGTCAGTAACGTTTGTGTGGGTGCCAGTAAAGCGAATCGGTGCGCCATCATCATCCCACTCAACAACTCGGCCTCGGTCTAGGATGTAACGCCAGTCACCGTCAGTATGCTTCATACGATGCAGGTTTTCATAAAAATCGACTTTCCCTTCCATGTGAGCTGTAATATCAGCAAAACAGCCTTCAATATCGTCAGGATGAACTCTGTCCTGCCAGTCTGATAAGGTTTGAGTTAAATCAGAAAGCTTTAGACCAAGCATATCAGCCCATCGTTCATCAAACGTGACATCATTAGTTTGTGGGTTCCAGTCCCACATACCTAAACGAGTTCCCTCCAATACAAGTTCTAAACGTTGTTGGATTTTTTGACTCGCATTTTTCTCTTCTTCAAGTTGTGTAACATCCGTGAAAAAAGAAACAGGAGGTAAATCATTTTGAAAAATAATTTCTTCTTTTAAATAATGAACTTTTCCATCATTGCCTTTTATCTCATATGTAGGGATTATTAAAGTAGAGTTGTGGTTGGCATCAATCATTTCCTTTCTAATCAATGCGAACTCATCATCGAGATTAGTTGAAAAGTCACCATCTTTGCATAACTGTAATAAGGTCAAAGCATTCTTAGAGTATTCGTCAATGCTGTCGCAGTCGTAACTCTTCCACTTGATGGCAAAAATATTGGATGTCTGATTAATTAAATTGAAAGCCTTGTCCAAAATTATCACTTTTTAAAGTAATTATTTGTTAAATATAGACAAGTATGCAAAATAGTATAGAAATAGATGTTTATTTTGAGTGAGTCGAGAAAAACCAAGAGGTGTTTTTAAGGTTGATTTAGATGTTATAAGAATACAAATTACCAATCCGTACATCCAGGTTACTTTGTACATATCAACCTACTCAAACTTACCCTTGTCCAAAAATGAGTTAGGATTAACGTCCGTTGTTTTGGTTTTATTAGGTGTATGAAAAATTAGCTGACCGGCCGAGTTTGGCACATATGCGACTGTCAGATTTGATTAAGTTCTATTATTTGAACCTGACAGATCAAGTTAAGACTTATTCACTTTAGTCAAACAGGTATTAGTGTAAATGGAGGTAAGCCATTCTAAAAAAGAGTGGCTCATACTTCACAACAAGAAATATTTATAAAGCTCTAATTTAATAAATTGCCCTTATTAACTTCGTGCTCAATTTAACAATTGTTAGTGGCAAGGTTACTATGAACTAGATATTCTCATAGATATCATGATAGGGCTTTCATTGAGCTTTATTTGCATTGTACCATTAGTTCCAAAATGAATATTTATATACGGTTAAACTATTAGAACAGTTTATATTTCGGAAATTAACTCCTTTTTCATATATTGGATATTGCTATATCCACAACTTGCACTCACAGCTTTTTGCGACTGGCTAATTTGATTAAGTCATATCAAGTTTATGTTAAGAAGCTCATTAATTGAGTTGATTTTCTAAATTTAATAAAAGTAGTTCGTCTTTGAATTGACCAAATGTATTTATCGCATTTTCGTAAGCATCAGAAAGTAAACATGAATTATGGCTGCTTTTTCCTTGCCCAGAGGTTCTCTCAGGGAAGGCTCCCATATCTATAGAAATAAATTTTCCATCACTTAAATTTTTTTGTGGGGTCTTTGTATTTTCATTTTTGCTCTTAAAGCAAACTGAATCCATGCTTTTAAAATCTAAAATAGATGCTTCTGTGGGTATATCTTCGCCAACACGTAATGCATAACTCACAAGCTTTGGCTCTGCCGGGATGAATAAAAAAGCATCTTGGTTGATTTCACCAGTTTTACGCAAAATACGCCCAAGAATTTGTCGAAAATGCATTTCTGTTTTTATATTTGTTAAGTGGCAGCAGACCTGTAAACGAGGTATGTTGGTGCCTTCACTAATCATTCCAACAGAAATAACCCACTTTGAATTACTATTCCGATACTCTTGTATAAGCTTAGTCGGTTCATTCTCTTGATAAGTAATTAATGTAGGCGTTTCAAAAAAATGTCTGGAAACTAAATTGCATATCATCTTTGCGTGTTCTACTGATGATGCAACTATGAGTCCTCCAGCAGCATGGTTAACTTTTCGGATATCTTCTAGCTTTTTATTTGCCTCGCTAATTATATAAAGCACTAATTGCTCATTTTCTATTAAATGTTGATAGGGTATCGAAGAATCCGCTAAAAGTTTTTCAAAAGAGTTGAATAATTTTAATTGCTTATTTTCTCTTATAGATATCATGTGATTGTCGACTACGACTATATTTGGTGTACGACATACATCGTCTGTGATTGAATGTGGTAAGCCATAAATATAGTCACAAGCAATTTTATTACTGTTGTTACAGTAACGAGATAACACGATTGGTAAAGAATCAGATCTCCATGGTGTGCCTGTTAAAGCTAAAGTATAAGCTGCGTTATTTTGTATATTCAGTAGAATTGATTCTCCCCATCCATTTGCATTTGTTAAGCTTGAACCAGCACAATGATGAATTTCATCAAAGATTACAAATACTCTAAAGTTCTTGAATAAGCTCCAAAAATTATTATCTAAGTACTTCATGCTTTGATAAGTTAGGGATTGGCCCTTAGAGCCAATCAACCCATCGAACCTTTCTTTGGTTACATGCTCGAGTGACTCCCTAAAATCTTCGCATACAATAGAAGATGGAGTGAAGCATATAACAAGTTCACACAAATTTTGTTCAAGCATTTTCTTTGAAAGAACAGAAGCCATGAAAGTTTTTCCTGCCCCAGGAGTGGCAAGTGTCAAAAAGTGTTTTTGTCTTGCTGAATATCTATCTAGAGCAGTACTAATACACTCAGTTTGCCAGTTTCTTAATTTCATTGTTCTCTATTGTACCGGATTTAATATTTTCAATTGCTTTAATGCAGCCAAGCAATTTGTTGTTATTCTCTCTTACTTGGTTATATTTCGGCTGAAGTATTGATTGAAGTGCTGGGTATTGTGCGCATAGCTTTTGATACTCTTCTGCTTCACCAATACCAGATAGTAGATCATTTTTATAGCGATTAAGGCGCTCCACTAATGTTGTACGAATTGCCTTATCATTATCTATGGGTTTTTCATTATTAATCGATGTTATTTTGTCTTCTTTAAATATATCACTCTTGGGATCGAACTCTTCTGTTTTTATAAAAGTTGTTACAGCTCTCTTCTTTGAGACTGTTTTTCTTAACCACCCTTTTTTAACTAGTTTTAGCAGTTCTGCATAAATAAAGCGTCTAGCTTTATTTATATCAATATTGGGATCGTTCTTAAGCGCTAGGTAAGCTGTACGGATTTCAACCGTTGAAAAGTGATCTATATTTTCAAAACAAATTATTTTACTAACTATGTTGTCTATTTTCATCACCAGATTGCCTAAATGATATAAATTGGTGCTTTTAAGCGTCTTTTGGGTGATTATAGGCGGTCGAGCAGTGATAGGCAATATGTCATATTTTTTCATTTATCAATTGAGTTTCTAGATGAATGAAGTTGCACGAATATTAGGCAAGAAAATAAAATTGATTCGTATTGAAAAAGATCTTTCTCAATTAGACTTGTCATTCAATGCTGGAGTGAATAGAACATACTTAGGTAAAGTCGAAAGAGGGGAAGTTAATATAACTATCGATAAGTTCAATGACATATGTAGAGCGCTAGGGCATAAGCCATCGGATATTCTTTCCAAAATAGGAATGTAAGTTTTTAATAGGTACAGTTAGGCTTAAAAAAATATTCAATATTATTAAATTGTTATGAGTCAATTTTGATTAAGTCACACTCATGGCGCTTGAAAGGCGTTACCGTCAAGCTGTTTCGTACAGTATTGTTCTCCAATAAAAAAGGAGTCAAAAATGTCTGTGAAAAAACTAAGAGTAAATAAAGGTTGGTCTCAAGAGCACTTAGCTTTGATTTCGGGTTTAAGCCTTCGAACTATCCAGAGAGTTGAGGCTGGTAACACTGCGAGTATAGAAACTCTCAAGGCCTTAGCTTCAGTGTTTGAAGTGGATACTTCAAAATTAACTAAAACTATTACAATAGTCGATAAAGAGTCGGGTGAATGGCTGGAGGTTCCTTTTTGGGTCTCAATAGGGTTATTTGGCGTAAAATCCAGGAAAGCTTCAATTTACATAGAGAAATTTTGTTTAGCCTTAGGTGTCTTAGGGGCATTGGCATATTTTGCTTACCCTCCACTTTCGATTTTAATTGCCTTTTTCGGTTCGGCATATTGGATTGCTGTATGTGTCAGGTGGTTAGATAATGAAAACCTTTGGTAAATCAATATAATATTGCGTGAAGCCCTCTAAAGGTAAGCCATGAATCGCCTTCAGCTTGCAATATCAACTCTAGTTTTGAGTTCACTCTTCCGCTCAATATTGGAAGAGTGAACTCAAAAAAATTCTCTCAGAGTTTAAATGTACTCTCTGCAAATATAACTGTACTCACGGAAAACATAAAAGTCATCTTACCTGATAACGTCATAGCTAAGGTTTAATGGAAGATTAGTTAGTGGTTATCAATTTGAAAAATTCCACCTTAATTGTCGTATTTATCTAGTTGAAGTTTTTTGGTTCTAAATAATTACTTTTCGATTTTATCAAAGTCTTTTTATGTCTTTTAAGGTTGGTATCTTGAGCAATTTGAAATTTATGAATGTTATGAATAAAACTATTTCAAGAAAAAACGGGCTTATTTGGGATGCTCATAGTTGCTTGCCCATAGATGGCTCTGAAGAGGTTTCTAGCATCGAATTACATAAAGAGTCGGGCTTTGATCACGTTTCTATCAATATTGGTATGGATAAACACTCCATTGAGAATGTTTTTAATACATTAGAAAAATTTCATTCATTTTTCGATAAACCAAATAGTGGATACAAGGTAATTGAAAACACAGAGGATGTAGCTCTAGCCAAAGAGTCAGGAGTGCTAGCTGTGAGCTTTGATATGGAAGGATTGTCTTCAGTTAGTCATGATTTGGAATTGTTAGTTAAGTTACACTCACAAGGTTTGAGGCAGGTTTCTTTTGCTTATAACAAGAGTAATGAATTAAGTGGTGGGTGCTTGAGCCCCTCAGTAGGTCTTACTCCTTTAGGCAGAAAAGCACTAAAAAAAGCAAATGACTTAGGTCTCCTTATCGATTGTACGCATGTTAGTACAAGAGCTAGTTTAGAAATCATTGAGTTAAGTGAAAAGCCTGTTGTTTTTTCTCACTCTAACTCTCAAGTGCTACACAAGCATCCTCGAAATATTTCGGATGAACAAATAAAAGCCTGTGCAGCCGCAGGTGGTGTGATAGGTATAAATGGCATTGGTATATTCTTAGGAAATAACGAAGCTAGCATCGAGCAGATGTATAGAAACATAGACTACATTGCTAATTTGGTCGGTTGGGAGCATGTGGGAATTGGACTTGATTATTGTTACTCACAACAGGAGCTTACTGAGTTTGTAAAAGCTAACAAAGAGCTTTGTTACCCATATGATGAGATTAAAATGGTGAGCCCTCTAGAGGTTCACATGCTACGAGACCTTTTTGTTAGTAAAGGTTACAAAGAGGAAGTAATAGAAGGGATATTTGGGGAGAACTTTCATCGCATAGCTTCGGAAGTATGGCGTGCTTAGCAAAAGAATATTTACTAGAGGTCCTATAATGAAAAATAATTTATCAGTATTGTCTACTCTTTTTGCATTAGGTATTGGTGCTTGTCTGCCATCATGTGCGTCACTCAAGCAAGTTTCAGCAACTGACTCAAACAACACTTCTTTTTCTGTAGGGAGTATAGTCTCAAAGAGTGAACAACTTAGTGACTTAAAGCAGATTGCAACTTTGTTAGAGAGTACCCATCCAGACCCAACATTTACGATGGATATAAAGGAAGTTAAAAAGCAGCTTGCTAAGCTTGAAAGAGATATCAAATCTCCAATGTCTCAACATGACTATTGGAAAGTATTGTCGCAGCTTAACCCATACTTTGAAGACGCGCATATGGCGGTTATTTATCCTGACTATGAGGCAAAAAGAGATGCTTACTTAGAAAGGGGAGGCAAAATGTTTCCATTTGAAGTAACTATAGATAATCAGCTTAGAATTTTTGTATCAGCCTCAAACACTTCTGAAAAATGGATAGAAAAAGGAGATGAAATAAAGTCAATTAATGGTATTAGCGCTTCAGTAATTATATCTGAAATATTGAGTCGAACGCATGGTGACTCAAATAAATTCCGTTTAGCCTTAGCTTCTAAAAGATTCTCAAAAATGTTCTTGCTACTTTTTGGTGGTGCAAGTAATTATGATATTGAAATAGAGCGTAATTCAATTCCTAGTTCTTACACAGTTAAAGGCGCATCTAGTGAAGATCTAAAGCTCGGTACAGATACGGATAACTTCGAGCGTAAAATATTAAGGAATAATATAGGCTACCTTAAAATTGATAAGTTTATGTATTCAAGGGAAGGTGCAAAACAATATTTTAGTTTTATGGATGAGTCTTGGAAAGAGTTTAAAGATGCAAATGTTGAAGATGTAATTATAGATGTTCGAGAAAATGAAGGTGGAACAGATATTTTTTGGCAAATTGGAATAGCTCCTTACATTGCCAATAAGCCTTTTCCTTTTATATCTCACTTCAAGGCAAGAATGACTGAGAGAAATATTAAATTAGGGCCATTAAAAGGTGAATTAGGAACAATACTTGAAGGGCCTTTTACTCAGGAGGTTCCTATCTCCAAAGAAAAAGAAAATAGAATTTCAGGAAAAGCATATTTGCTTATGGGTCCTCAAAGTTACTCATCAACCATTTTGTTTTTGACTTCTTTTCAGGACTCAAATCAAGCAGTTATTGTTGGAGAGCCCAATGGTGCAAGATCTTGTTCGACGGGACGTGTTGAAAAGTATAATTTAACAGGTGCTCAAATCGATATAGTTCTTCCAACCGTTTTATTTTCAAGACCTGCAGGAAAAAGCATGTGTGAAAACGCAATAAATCCTGACATATATATTCCAAATAATCCATTCGATAAAAACGCTGCTATTGAAACTTTAGTCGATAAAATCAGTTTTACCCAAGGCAATTGAGTCATACCACATTCAACTTCATACTTGCCCCTGTCTAGTAATCAACTCAAGGAAGAGTTTGTTACTATATTTTAATAGCAGAATCTGTATTAATTCTTTAAATCCAATCCACATCATTAAAACCCATCTTAAACAAATAGGTTTATCAGTTTGAAGCGTTATTGGCCAATACAATATTTACGGAGTACTTCAGTCACAGGAATACGTAATTCAGATTCTTTGATCATGCTGACAATTTCAGTTTAGGTGAACTTGCTTTTCTGCGACATGTACAAAGTAGTAATAATCGTTGAGGTCTAATTTCACTAACATTTTAAATCGTTCTAAATATAGAACGATAAGTTCGGTTTTTGTCTGTTTTTGTGCCGATTCCGAGTTGTTATAGTTATTCCATCTCAAAGAGTTCATCAGGAAATAGAAAAATGACGACTTATGAAAACAAAAATGAAACAATTAATTTCTCACCAGTGACAGGTAACCCACTTAATATTGGTGAAGGCTTCACCGGCCTGGGCTTTCGCCACAAACAATTTAATGGTGTGATGGACCCCTTGATCATGGCGGATCATTATACGATGACAGTACCGACTTTTGGCGCACATCCGCATGCCGGCATCTCAGCGGTATCTGTATTGTTTGAAGACACTAAGGGAAAGTTCAATAATCGTGATTCGCTGGGCAATGACTTTGACATTGAAGCGGGTGATTTATATTGGCTCAATGCCGGTAGCGGCGCAATTCATGATGAAGCGCCAAGACCTGGAGCTAAAATTCATGGCTTACAGGTATTTGTAAACCTACCTGCAGAGCTAAAACATAATGCGCCAAGTTCACTGCATATAAAGCGTGAAGACATGCCAACCCTTGAGGGGTTGGGTTATAGAGTTCGTTTGGTATTAGGTGAAAGTAATGGTCACTCTTCACAAGACAATGCAGTTTGGCCTGTGACTATTTTAGATGGTTATGCTGATAAACAAGCCCAGTTTACTCATCAAGTAGAAAGCGGATTTAACACATGGCTGTATGCCGTTGAGGGTGAAATTGAGTATCAGTTAAGTGGTCATTGGGCAAGTTTAAAGCCAGGGTCATCAATTGCACTCACTTTTGAGCAGTTACAACAAGTAACGGTTAGAGGTGCAGCCTCTACAAAGAGCCACTTTGTAGTAATGTCGGGGGAGCCCATCAAAGAGGCGTTTATTCAACAAGGTCCATTTGCCATGACAACGCAACAAGAAATAGATGATGTTGTGGCTAAGTATGAAGCGGGCGAGTTGGGGAAAATAGGTAAGAATTACATTTGATTGCAAAGAAATCTTCACTCACTGTGTACGAGTGAGTGAATACATGTGTTGAGTAAGGTACAAAGCTTTTTATAAAAAGAATTAGTTGCGACTTGATTTGACATTTCGATTTGAAAAATTGAGAGTTCCCCGTTTTGATAAAGGTGTCGAATCTTTTAATAAAAACAACCAAAAGCTAGCTTTACAAGTAATTTAATGCACGCCTTAACCACTGAGAGTGCTCTGTTTTTATATCTCGCATTTGCTTTTATTGTATCTCGATGTCTGTCATTGAGGTGTTAACAGGTTCAATGACTTTACTAATACATAAATGACGACCTGCGAAGTAAACCTCAACGGCTCTTTAGTTATACTAGTTATATTTCGAAGTTCTATTTTCTGACGGGCTATCGAATGCTCTTCAGTGATTCAATGAAGTTGAGTTTATTACTGTAACTAAAGATATGATAATGAAGAGTTTTATGGTCTGCCTTGGTAACGCAGATATCATCAAGGTTAATGTGAGTTGGTAACGGTTTATGTTATGAAGAGCTTGATTTTGGTTTAACTTTCAGTTTTTATTCCAGAGCTGAGGAATAAATATTGGCTGGCCTTTTCATATCGTTGATATTGTTCAACCTTAATTAATCTGGTAATCAACGACCTTGTCAGGTGCCTAAGGCGCTTTCAACTCGTCCTTTTCTTCGCCGTGAACTAACGAAGATGATTTCAATACCAAGCTCTTCACAAGCTATTTGTATTTTGGGGAGTTACTAAAAAGCTTACTTTAATCAAATAGGTTTATCAGTTTGAAACGTTATTAATCTTCTGTGTAATGTTTTTGACTCTGTTCATAAAGCATTCGCCGACTTGAGTGTTTTCAGAAAATACTTGGGTTTGAGGTTTGACCTATAAATGGAAAAGTAGACTGTTTGCTTTATTAGACATTTTGTACTATCAAGCAAGAGTAGAATACACATAATCAAAATGTATAAGAATAAGTTTGTTAGTTTAAGCCATCCAAGTTTGATTCTTTATTTTATTATTATGAGCAAAAAAATTTATAAGATAATTTTAATTGTAGTTTTTTTACAAAGTTACTCATCTTTTGCTGAAGTAATAGAAATACAAGCAGCACCAGATAAAGGTTTTAACTTCCCATTTTTACTGAAAATTCCAGAAGATATAAAAACTAATTATTTAGTTGTTGAAACTAATAACACAGGAAAGGTTTCAGATAATTTTGATGAGCACTACAGCAAAGCGCTTAAAATGATAAAAAGCAATTCGATAGGTCCATGGATTGCTAATAGGTTGAAAGCTCCAATATTAATTCCAGTTTTTCCGAGAGCAGAAAGTACCTGGGGTTTATACACGCATGCATTAGATCGAGATACATTACTTGAGAAAAATGATCCTATAAATAGGATTGACTTACAGTTGCTTGCCATGATTCAAGAAGCAAAAAGGGTTCTCGAAAACCGTTTTCTACAAGTTGAAGAAAAAATTATTATGACGGGCTTTTCTGCCTCAGGAACATTTGCAAATAGGTTTTCTTTATTGCACCCGGACGCTTTGAAAGTTGTAGTTGCAGGTGGGCTAAATGGTATTTTAATGCTTCCAACCGACTCTGTGAATAATATGCAACTTAATTATCCGTTAGGAATAAATGATTTTGAAGAGGTTACAGGTAAAGCATTTGGGAAGAAAAATTGGAAGAAGCTACCTCAGTTTCTTTTTATGGGGGAAAAAGATACAAATGATGCTGCTATATATCATGATGCATATTCAGACAATGAGCGCGAAATAATATTCTCGGCCCTTGGTAAAAACATGCAACCTCAGAGATGGCAGTTTTCTCAAAACTTATATTCTTCATTTGATGTAAACGTAGTGTTTAAAACCTATGAAGCTATTGGTCATGGAACAAATTTATCAATTCATAAAGATATTCTAGCTTTTATTAATAAACATATTTCAAGTTAGTTATGAATCAATTTAAGTATGTTGCGTATCATTTTTTATTCTTATTTATATTTTCAAAAAGCTCGTGGAATAATGTTCGAGGTGGAGAACTATGCGTATTGTAAAATTAAAGTCATTGCTGGTGTTAGCTCTCAGCCTAAAGACTATTGAGTGTTACTCAAGCGAAACATCGACTGAGCTAGCCAGACCGTTTGAGGTTGCTTATGTTTCTAGTAAGACCGAATTCATTGAAGTGCTCAGGGCTGATGCTGAAGGTAATCGGGAGATAACAAAAACAAATGTCAAAGGAGGGTATTTAGCTTGGTCACCAGACGGTAGCCAGTTTTCCTATTATGGGAAATATGATGATAGAAAAACATGGTCTATTCATATTATGAATCCAGATGGTTCGAATAGGACTAGACTTACTCATGCAAGCAATAAATGGGACTACGCACCAGCTTGGTCTCCTGATAGCAAAACGATAGCCTTTGCTCGAACTTATAAGGATGCAAACAATAAAGTACAAAATGAAATCTGGACAATGAGGCCCAATGGTTCAGAACAAAAGCGAATAGGTGGCCTGAAGGGAGGTGCCCCCATATACACTCCTGACGGCAAAAAGTTTATATTTCATTCTCAATTCGAAGGTTTAAGTTCTGAAATTAGCATTGCCAATGTCGATGGAAGTGACTTAGTCCAACTAACTTTTAACGATGCTGACGAGTGGCATCCTGACATCTCACCTGATGGCAAACACATTGCTTTCATGTCTAACCGAGACGGCAACTATGAAATCTACGTGATGAATATTGATGGTTCAAATCAAACGCGACTTACTTTTAGTGACAATGCAAACTGGTATCCAGCATGGTCACCAGATGGAACTAAGATCATGTATTCGACCGTAAGCAAAGACGGAGAAAATAAAAACGTTTATCTAATGAACAAAGACGGTAGTGCAAAAGAAAGAATTATTTCCGACAGTGAATATGCCATTTTTAAATAAAGGTAGGATTAACACTAAAAGCATGACTCCCTAGGATGCCATACGCTGGTGTGTAAGTAATGACTCAAGTTTCTATTCTAGTTACTAATATGCCTGATAATTCACCTGAAATATATGGTAGATTTAAAGATCACTTGGCTATTCTTTCAAGGGCTTGTGAGTCAGCAGTTTCTAATATCATGAAAAGCCAAGCCGTAATGATTCAAAAAGGCGACTCTGTAACTCAAACTTTATCTTCCACGTCCAAGGCAGTAGAGACTTTTGCGCAATCATATGACTCCTTCAGGCAAGGGACTATGAATCTAGTTGAAGACATGATTCAAGATCTTGAAGATATTTTGTACACTGTGTGTGAGAGTAAAGAGCAAGAAGCCTCTATAATGAAGGTTTTTGAGAGTTCTAAAGATAAAATATTTTCATTGGCTGACTCTGGAGCAACTACTTCATATTTATTAGAGTCCTTAAAATTAGATTTTAGGTCTGTACAAGAGCAACTTAAATTTTGAGATTTCTCGAGGGAGTCACAAATTAATTTGTTTGAAACAAATGAATGCGAAGATTGTACTTATGAGCATAAATTTAATACAACCAATCAACAATTAGAGAGTTTCAATTGCTACTTTGAAGGTAGGTTTATTTTTAAAGTATTAATATGAATGTTTCTATCTATCAACGCTCTTTAATTGCTATATGGAGCCTTGTTGCTCCTAAAAATTGTGCAAAGCATGTTATAGAGTTACCGTTTGTTCCCAAAAATAAATATCCTTTCAAGAGGTTACCGCCTGCAGATTCAACACTTTTTATATCCGATGAAACTACATTGTCACATTGGTTAGGTGAGAATGATAAAGCTATTCTTTTAGTCCCAGGTTGGAATGGTTATGGTGACCAGTTCTCTGAAGTCTTTGATGAGTTCCGCAAGAAAGGCTATTCAATATATATTGTTCAATCGAAAGGGTTTGGCTTTTCACAAAGCAAATCTTCCAAACCTATTCAGTTTATTAAGTCTATAAAGCAATCTTTACCTTACATACATGAACCTTTAAGTGCAACAATCGGCCACGGTTCTGGAGCTGCATTTGTCTTGAATGTAGCATCTCATAGAATAGACTTAGGAAAAATAATCTTAGTTTCTTGCCCAAGTGATCTTAAAAGTTATTTTCAAATGGAGTATTCGAATTACGCAGTTAGTGAAGCATGTATTAACTCTATGAATCAAGGTCTCTCAAGAAAATTTACAAATGTTAAAACTAACTTAGGTATGTGTATTGGCCAGTCTTCATCTAATACAGACTTTTTGATTATTCACGATGACAGTGACGAGGTTGTCTCCGTTTCTCATGCAAGAGCCTTAAGTCGATACTCAATCAAGTCTGAGCTTCATATTACAAGAGGGCTGGGCCATAGACGAATTCTAAAATCAAGAAGTGTCTGCAAAAAAATGCTTTCTTTCTGTTCGTAGTTTGTAAATTCGGAATATATAAAATGATTGTTCAAGAAAAAATAATAAATCCGCTTGAATTAAGCCGAGATAGAGCTGCAAATCCTTCGGGTAATTCACAAAAATTAGAAAGTGACCATAATGAAAGTAACTCTGGAGTTGAGGGGTTAAAAGCTTTATCTACAGAATTCAATCTCCAGTCTATGACAGAAACAGAGCGAGTTAATTTTGCTAATAAGGCTGTTTCTTTAGGTTTTCTGAGTTTGCAAGAAGCTGGGGCGCTGCTTCCTCCGGCTGTTAAGAAAGTGGAAGGTCCAAACGGTTATACTATCAAACAACAGGCATATTCCCGTAGTCATACGTTCAATGTAATGGATGAATTGAAGAACTCTATAGCATTCAGTAAAGCAAATGGTGGCTCCGAAGGTTTAGAAATTAGAGAGAAGTTATTTTCGAAGTTAGAGCACATTTTAAATGGAGGCTCAATAGATGTCAGTGCCTAATCAAAGTGATTATAAATGCGCAAAAGTAATTAGTTTTACTTTAAAATATGGACAAGTTTTTTTAATTAGCATTATGAGAAGTCGATAATGAATATTAAGTCAGTTGAAGGTAGCTCATCATATACACGAAGTTATAGTTCTGATAATAAAGTCGAAGTTCAAAGCAAAAAAAGCTTAACAGGTAGTCAAGGGTTAGATACACATTCGAAAGTTGATGTTAGAAATATCTCCATTGAAGACATTAACAGGCTCATAAAGTCTGGTGAAAATAAACTTCTTGATGTTGTTCCTTTTATATCTCCGGATGTGCTTCAAGATTACGATAATAATCGTCACGCAATTAAACATATAAAGATTAACTTAATGGATCAGGTTGAGAAGTCAATTGAGTTTAATAAAAGTATAGGAAAAGAAACTCATATTCTTGAGGGGGTATTTAATCGACTAAATGAAATTGACGGAACAGATATATATAGTGCTATTGAAGTGAAGGCTTGACGAACAGCCTTATGAAATTTTCATTTAATTAAAGATGTTTTATATGCTTGGTATTTTTCAGGGGCTCTTACGTTGCAGTTTTATAAACAAGTTTGGATTTCATCTCATAGTTAACTAAAAGTGGTTAACGACCTCACTAACAATCATTTAGAAAGTACCTTTTCAAACTCTGTTGTTAAAAATGTCAGATCAAGTCGAGACTAATTCACCTGAGTCAGTGATTTCTTCACTGACTCAGGGTCTTATAAGCAAAGAAAACAGAAACAGTTGCGTTTGCTGTCACAAACTCACTCTGTGTCTACTTCATTTTACCCCATAAATGTTCTGTTAGGAATTCAAGGAAAGTTACAAAGTGATTTGTATCTGTACTCCTGATTCTCTTGCAAAGTCAATATCATGGCTAACGAGAACAAAAACACCACGGTAATTACTTAGAGCTTGCGCCAGCATTGTTTTCGAATCAAGGTCGAGATGATTGTCTGGCTCATCGAGAAGTAGTAAAGGTTGCTCTGGCTGATGACTAACAATAAGCATGGCTAACTTCATCTTTTCTCCGCCGCTGAGCACATGACCAAGACGAAATACACTATCCCGGCGAAAACCAATACCTGCCAATAATGTTCTGGCATCACTCTCTTTCATGCCAATGCACTGTTTTATCAAGTTCTCAAGTATCGACAATTCAGCTCGAATGACACCAAATTGCTGATCAAGATAATACAATGGCGTATTCAGTTGTAGACTTCCTTGATGAAGCGAAATCTCACCGATTAGTGTTTTTAGCAGAGTTGATTTACCACTACCGTTTTTACCTATGAGATGTATCTTATCATTGGCATATACTTGCAATGAGATAGGCTCTTTACTACCAAAAGGTATTACCCCTTGAAGAATTGAAATCACTTTGCGTAAGCGGCTTGGGTTGTCCTCCAGGTAGAGTTTTTGTTGTTGCAACTGCTCTTTTTTTGCATTTAATGAAAAAGCTTTATCTAGTAAGTGAGTTCGGCGAAGTTGTTCATTTTTATTGCGATTAGAAGCTCGGGCGGATGCTTTGTCCTTTTTTCCATCAATTAGGACTTTGGGCTGACTCCCTTCCAGACGTAACTTAGTGCCTTGTGCGACTCTTTGCTCAGCTTTTTCAAGGTTTTTCTGAGCTTGCAATTCCAGCTTTTTCCTTTGCTTATCAACACTTGCTAGTTTTCGCTCTACAGCTTTTAACTCGGCATTTTTTTGTTTAGAGTAAACATCATAATTTCCACCAAATACTTGTAATCCAAGTCCAGACAACTCCCAAACCTCGTTCATTTCGCGTAATAACATTCGGTCATGACTGACAAGTAAAATAGCACCTTTGAATGCACGCATTGATTCTAGTAACCACTTCTTTGCATGCGAATCAAGATGGTTAGATGGTTCATCAAGGATCAGCAATTCAACGTTGCTTTCAAACAACTTCCATAGTTGTAATCGTGCTAATTGACCTCCACTCAGTTTATCGCAAGGTAAATCAGTGTCTTGTGGCAACCCCAGCTCTTTAAGTTGCCGAGTGAGCTGCAAGGGTAAATCCCATTGCTCCTTAATTATATCAAACCAATGCTGTGAACAATCACCTAATTCAACATGATTTATCGCTCTAAGCACCTCGTTTTTACCCAAAAACTGGGCAATAGAAAGCTTGGCTGATAGTAACTGAGATGGCTGTTGAAAATACAGCCCAAGTGACTTAGGTAGCGTGACAGTTCCACTTGACGGTTGTTGCTCTCCACTTAAGATCGAAGCAAGTATCGATTTACCAACACCGTTACGGCCAACTAAGCCGACACGGTTGTTGGTCATAGAACATGACAATTGTTGAAACAGCATTTCGCCGTTGTCAAAATAATGACTTATGTTATGAGTCTGTAATAATGGCATAATTTGCCTCCTGTATGACAGGGACAACAGCCGCAGCTAGATAATTCAAAAAATAAGAACAATACAAATCCTCGATAATATTTAAGCGCAAAATTATGAGAGTATTCTTATATAGAAACAATTGAAAGTGAGCTACGCCTACTAACCCTGTAAATCCAAAAATAAAATGAAAAAATGGATGACAGGTTTAGTTGTTCATATCGGCGTAATCTCCTTAAGAAGTAGGTGAAAAACTCTACTGTATCGACCCTTCTCAAGTCAAGGTACATAGTACAAGAAAAATACTTTTCACACGACTTTTGGTGGGGAAATGACGTAAATTGTATAGTACATAGTTTTTGAGCCTGATTGTGTCAGTGCTTGCTTTATTTGAGCTATAGAGAGACTTAGCTTCTCAAGACTTTCTAGTTAGGCTGAGACTCTTTTTAGAAATTTAACTGAGTGGCAGAGAGCATAGATTGACTTCAGCATGCTTTTTTGACATCAATTATTGATACTTATTGATACTTATTGATACTTATTGATACTTATTGATACCAACATTGTTCATTTCTGAAAGAGTTATACCTTTGCTTTCAATGAACTGTAACATACTGAATTGGAGACAATTCTCATTCGGCATTATTTATAATTAAAAGGCAACTGATATGTTTTTAGGGTGCTATTGCTTTGTCTATTAAAGACCGCTGGGTGAGTGACTTTTAATATGTTCTCGGCTTAAATTATCTCGGTAATGTGCGAGTTACGTTTGCTATTGTAATTCAAAAAATTCTTTAAATAATAAAATCAAAGGCTTATGCTCAATTTTAAAAAAAGAGCATAAACTATATTTCACTTTAAGTTATTTCAGCTTTGATACCCAATTACTCACAACATCAACATAGGCCTTTGGTAATACATGACCGCCTTCAAAATCAACTCGTTTGTACGAAGAAGTTATAGCTTTTTCGATCTCATCATTTTCTTCTGGGGAGCTATAATCATCTTCATTTGCCATGAGTAGCAACCAGTTTTCTACCTTTGCTTTCTTTGCAAATTCAACAGTACTGACCTCCTTCAAACTACCTGTATGTGGCGGAACCATAGTAATTAGGTGGGTTATTTCAGGATTGTTTGCAGCTAACATGATTGCCATTTGAGCCCCCATACTATAGCCAACAGCGACGATATGACGTGCTTCTTTGAAGTTCTTAGATAACCGTCCTAAGACATACTCATAATCTTTTACGCTATTTTTAATCATGGCATAATAATCACCAGTAAAGCCAAGTTTAGCTTTTGTTAGTGCTGTATCGGGGCTTCCTTCTTTTCTAGTATAACCATGCCAGCGCGCATCTAATGCAACTACTCTGTACCCTTTGTCTAAAAAAGACTGTGCCAATTGTTGTCCGTACATCGGTCCTGAACTAGCAAACCAATGAAAAAAATGTGTTTTCATTCCATGCATTAGAATAGCGATGGGGGCATCTTTCGATGTTTTCTCATTTTGCATAATGAATCCTCTCATTACTTTTCCATCATGAGTATCATAATTTATAGGACTGACTCTTGTAGCTGAGTTTGCATTTAATGAGGATATTAAAAGAATCACTCCGAGTAGATGAATCATTTTGTTGCTCATCATATTAGCCTCTTTATTTGAAAGCTGATATCGAATAACACCAGCCAAAGTTTCTAGTTAATAAAAGAAATCAATTAATGTTAATTTCTCAAGAATTTGCCTTCCTCGGTAAATTGAAAATGAACGTGAAGATTGCTTTTTTAATTTATTCTTTTAGTCATTTAATTGTTTGCAGATGTTTCTTTTCTTATGACTGACCGTACATAAAGGTTGTTAATGTTGTCTTTATATCTACGTTTAGTTGTGTATAAAACGAGACTTAAATAGGAAAAGCTATTCATATCAAAAGGGGGAAAGAAACAATACCACAACCTTAGAGATTGGTTTGAATTAAGGCTTTGCGAGATTTGTGTACTATCTGCAATCGTAAACGTATCCCAAGCACATACTTCCTTCCCTTTTCAGCTTAAACTTCTTTTTAAAAGTAGAGTGGAGATTACAATGTTGTTCAAAAATACTTACCTGACACTAGCAACTATTGCACTGAGCGTTACGTTAAGTGGATGTGATGTAAT
Source organism: Pseudoalteromonas sp. NFXS53 (assembly GCF_056629255.1). Taxonomy (NCBI): domain Bacteria; kingdom Pseudomonadati; phylum Pseudomonadota; class Gammaproteobacteria; order Alteromonadales; family Pseudoalteromonadaceae; genus Pseudoalteromonas; species Pseudoalteromonas sp. NFXS53. The sequence continues at coordinate 566,491 of NZ_JBWVBR010000001.1, forward strand.
GAATAAAGTTCGCTTAATGAATGCGAACAACGACCTCAAGCCTGTGTGGAACAATAAAGAAAGAAGTACAACACCTGAGGCCGATTACGTTTATGCTAAACCATATGTTTATGCTTCAATCAACGGTGTTAAGAATCTCAAGTTTCTAATAGATACAGGTTCATCTATATCGATGATTTTCGATACAGAAAAAATAAATACACTTAACTTAAAAAAAGGTTACGAATTAAAGGTCGGAGGCTTTGGTGGTCATCAATATACCGCAGCGTATCAAACCAAAGTCGAAGAAGTTAATCTTGGCTCAATTTCATTTCATAACGTTAACTTTGGTTACATACCTATTTCTAAAACTAAGTTTTTTATCAGACCTGATCAGGTAGGATTTGATGGTGTAATTGGTAATGATCTTTTAAAAGACTTAGTTTGGTACTTTGATCGAGACTCGAGCAGGATTTCTGTTTATGAATCATTGCCCTCCTTTTTGAAAAAAAAGGAAGTAACGTGGACAACATTTGATACTTTTTTTGGAAAAATAAGTTTCGACGTCAAAATTACATTTTCGGACCATGTATTAGAGCGTAATCTTATCCTCGATACCGGCAGCAGGTATCATATGAGTATAAATGATGCGTATTTTTCAGATGGAAAGGTTTTTCCAAACCCAACTATAAGATCCGCTGGCTATAGTTTAAGTGGGATGGCTAATCATTTAAAAGCAAACACTCCTCAAGTTGAAGTAGAAGGTCTTAAATTTAGTAATGTTTTGACGAACATTATAGAGGAAGAAGAAGACGATTTTTGGACATTTGGTAGTGCTTTGTTGAGTCAATATGAAATTATTGTGGACTATCCAGCTAAGAAGTTAGGATTTATCGAACGAGAAGGGCAGACTTTTAAGAGTCAACATAACTTGGTCGGTTTAGAATTAAGGAAGCTACAGAATGGGAATTTTGTTGTGGTTTTTAGTTCCCCAGATTTACCAGCAAAAGAGCTAAATTTTCAGATTGGCGATGAAGTCAATAAAATTAATGGTCTAAGTGCAGAGAATATTTCTGTCGACGAATGGCTCATGATGGCTTCAAAAGAAGGAATGTTTGAGTTTTGTTTAAAAGATTCAACTTGTAAGATTGTTCAAGCTAAACCGATTTTAGGATTTTCAAAATAACAACATGTATAAAGGCTCTGAAAATAATTTTAATTTTTTAGAGCTATATATCGAGTTTGAGCGATTTAAAATATTAGCTTAATAAGTGTGATTACCAAGAGATACTCATGGTATGAGTGCCAAGCTGTTTTGACGTAATCACACTGCCCAGTTTCAGCAAGTTTTACAAATCGTTACACTGTGCATTGTCCCATGAGTGGGCTAGCTTGTGAGAGTTCGACGATTACCTCAATAGCTCTGTTAGCACGATTTTGTGATAGAGGTTTTGCGCTTCCTGATGTTTTAACTATTTTATTCCACCTTATTTTTAAGCTTACGATGGCGTTAAGTTGTATCGTGGGAGAGAGCACTAAGGTGGGAAGTTTCTGTCACATTTCCTAGCTTGTAAGCCAGAGCCAAAACATCAAGCTTCTACTGGAACTCATGGTCATCAGTGGATAGCTTACCATGCTCCTGACTTCGGTTACCTATAGTTTTCGTCCAGCAAAGTACATATCGGCAAAGAGCGAAAAGAAAACAGTTGCTCTAAAAAGATTTTGGACAAAAATGAGTTAGAGGCTATGGGCGGTTCTGTTCCAGAAGTAACCTTTAAATGACACTTACGAAACCAAAGACACTGATCCCATTGATTTCCAAAGCCGCATTATGATGGTGAATATGTTCCTGTGTTTGGAAATAACTCGAACCCCATACTATCAGCAAGCATTTCTTTGCATAGAATACCGTTACCTTCCAACTTTGAAAACAAGTTACTCTTATGCTCAGAAGAAGCTTTTAATCCAAACAGCACCATATCAACAGCTTCAGGGTTAAACGATTGAGTTGAATGCTTCTCTAGTGATTTTGTCCGACGCTTTTCGAGTATCAAACGATACTCTTTCTCGTATTTCCAGTGTTTTGATTTTTGAACTAACAGCCTATCTACTTGTTTCTCAATATTATAACTACTAACAATATCGAGGAAGTTCATTGGGGTATCTGTGTAACTCACTTCATCGTGGAACCGTAATGGCAATGAAGCTACCAGTTTTTCAAAGTGATACCTTATACAAAAACCTCGGTGGTTATCCCCATAGTGAGCCCAGAGAAGTGGATTTCGTGAACTAGTAGAGAGGCATGATATGTATGAGTCACACATCCTTTCTTGAATTGGTTCTCTATATTTCTCTAGAATTATCTTCTGCCCATCAGGTTTAGCCAGTTTTTGCATTAGTTCATGCTTAATTTGTTCAGGATGTCTATTCTCCGCTTGAGATCTTATATCAATAATATGTTGAAAATTATTATCAATGTATCGTGCTAACGTGATGTCTGTAGCAAAGATAGACGGAAAGAGAAGTGTTGCATCGAATGGATCATTAAAGGTTTCACCTATGGAAAAAGACAGCTCGTTATTTATCAAGTTGTTCACATGCCTATTTTTGTCAGATGTGAATGAGCGATATTGATATAGATACTTAACACTCAAAGTTTTTCTCCCCTACACTAAAACTGATTGATGCATTCAGTATCATACAGGCATTAGGAAAATTTGGTCAAATCACCACTTGGTGTTGTAGAGCATCAACAAATCTAAACAAAGATTATAACCCACCGATGGACAAAGGTTGAGCCAACGTTAGTCTCACTGAAGCTATAATCTTGATCGTAGGCTTGGACGTCTCGTCAATAGTTTTTCATAACTTGATAAGTGAACGTGACATGCTCAGGTATGTACTCTTTTTCATTAACTTCGGGTTGCACTTCATCAATTGTTAGAACACAGAGAGTTCCGTCTGTATTCAAAAGAATAGCTCTCTGCCCAACCTTTGGTTTGATACTCCTTCCATTCGTTAAAAATGACTCTAAAGTATTGATGGGGGCCTCTTGATTAGTAATTAACCCGATGGCTTTGAGGCCTGCATCTGTATAGAGATAGACACTCTGATTTGAACACCCACTGAACATTATTTTAAATTGGTATTCACCATTACCAACAGTGTAGTGCGGATGCTCTTTGTAGTAAAAAGTCACACGACCATCAAGGGATGGATTAACGTAATTACCTGGATCGGCTAAAGCATCTATTCTTTCAAGTCGTGCAGCACGTCTATGAATTACTGATAATGGAACTGCATGCGTTTTATCTGTGGGTAGACCCTCAATCCAACGCCAGATCGCATCAATCTGAACTGCCCCTGGGAACTCATTTTTGTTAGGGAGGGAATTAAAGTCAAAACCTTTAGGGTTATATTTCTTAAGCCACTCAGGTAATTTATACTCAGGGTTTCGCACAAAAAGAACTGACAACCATGTAGCTGGCTTGCTAGCAAAAGCTTCACTTATCCATTTGCTTTCGATACCAACACCTGAATATGGTTGATTATTTGCTCGCTCGACATAGTTTTCGTCTACAATCAACAGCACATGTTTAGCTTCAGTAACCTCTCTCATGAAGCCACTGAGGCTTGATCCATAATCAACAACCTCATCAATTTTTATAGTATACCCAATAAGGTGAAGTTGGTTTGCTAATAGACGGACCCACTCTCGATGACCTTCTGATGTCCATGCGTAAGAAATGAATAGATCAGTCTTCATATTTTTACTTCCTTTTTTTGCTCATAAATCCCTAATATTACTGACACTTTAATAACATAAGAACAAGTATGTCAAATTACATTTAGGCGATGTATACGGCCTAATACTCAAATTAACTTTGGGGCAGAAACAAGTTACACGAAGGTTCGCTATTGGCAAGATTGCTAGCCTTATTTATAGAACCATTCTTAATTTAACGTTTTTTGAATCACATTTAGTAGAAAAAACTTCCTGTATATTTGTTGTCCAGAACATAACTTTTACGATTAATTATTCAAATTTAAAAGGTTTAATAACAACTTGAATCACTGTTAAAATTTAACGGCTCCTCAATCTTAAGAGCTATGCTCATTATTTATAAATACTGATTCCGCCAAAGATAGAGATTGATATATATCCTTTGCTATATCAGAGATATGTTTGTAGGTTTCATGGAGTATATTTAAGTTTTCATAAGGGAATTGGAGAGAGCATTCACCTTGCTTAAATTTGATAATTGAGTTGTTCAGGTCAAAATATGACTCTAATCTATAAATAGACTCTACTCCTTGATTAAACAGTACTTCGTTATCTTTATGCTCTGATTTTTCAGAGCTTTGAATAAGAGAATTTTTTTTGAGTTGAATTGTGTTATTTCGTTTCACTGAATCGAATGTAGCTTTATATGAGCAATAGCGAAGATATAGTTTTTCAAGGTTTTGTAGTTGGGCTGAGATTCTTTCTAAAAAGTAAACCGAGTAGCGGAGTTCAGAGCTTGTATAGTTCGATTGAAGCATGCTTTTTTCACATTAATTACTGATGCTTAAACGATAACAACACTTTTAATTTCTGAAAGAGTTACACCTTTGTTTTCAATTAACGGTAACATATTTAATGAGAGCCAACTCTCACTTGGCTTTATTAATAATTTAAAAGGCAACTAACATGTTATCAGGCAAGTATTACTTAATTTATCACCAACCATACTCGGTGTGACTTTAATGATTTATTGGGCCTAAGTGAGTTCGTTAACGTTCAAGCATGAATGTGTTGTGTAGTTCAACTCAACAAGCCATGATAAGTTATTAAAATCAATATGCTACATTTTTTAAACAAAAGAGCATAACCTGCATTTCATTTGTATTGTTCAAGTTTTCACCGCTCTGATATTCAAATACTTACAACATCAACATTCGCATGTGGTAATACATGACCGCCTTATAAAATTAACTCTTTGTAGTTGATGTTATAGCTTTTCGATTTCACAGCTCTCCCCTGGAGAGCTGTAGTGATCTTCTTTATAGCAACTTACCTGAAAGCATTGAAAATTAATGTCAATTTTTAGACTCATATATCGAGTTTGAGTGATTCATAAAATTGAAATTTTTTAGCCGTTCTTTTATTGAAAAGGCAATCGTAAAACTATGCCTTTTTACACTTCTTCTGAATCATTCATGTCTAAATCTTGCAGATAAAACATAATTCCATGCAGGCAGTTCAGAAACGATGAAATCAATTGCCATTACAACTGATTCAATAATAATTAACAAATGTTTAGTTGTATAAAAGGAAAAAAAATGAATAAAACTCTCTTAGCATTACTAGTTTTAGGTGCCTCTTCATATGCACAAGCTGAGTCTAATAAAGACACATACAATGCCTCATCTTGTGAATTAAAGTATGGCAACGCAGAGATTGACTATTCTAAGGGCACAGTGACTAATCGCTCTCCGAATTATGACATTTTATATTGTTCGATCCCTATGCGTTCTGAAGTTGATGTTCAAGACGTTACTGTAAACATGTATTTGTCTGATATGAAAGAAAGGCAAAGCAGTAATTGTTTTGTGACATTTTATAGCTCTAAATCAACGGCAGTCCTTTCTAATAGTAAAACTAGTAGTGCTGAAGCTGGTTTAAATCTCTTAGCTACAGGTTCACATTTCTTTGGCTCTGAGGATGCTAGAGGAGTACTTACTTGTAATGTTCCAGGGGTGGAAGAGGGTGGTTTAGTGAGATACAGCTCTTACTCGATAGAGTATCTCTAATTAGATATAAGTTTCGTAATTAACCCCAATCAACAAAGAGTGTTTTAGTTATTAAGTAAGAGGGCACTCTTTATTTAAAATAGCATTTATTGAGTTATTAAGATCTTAAAAGAATTTATCAGCGGACTCATTATTACTATTAATGGCGCATTATTTAGGGAGGCTTATAAAACCCTACTGATTATCCTCTTTACTTAACTAATCAAGGACTGTGATTCGGTTTTTTTGTATTTAGTTTGAGTTTTTAGAAAGGTTGTAAGTTTATGCTTTTTGATTACAGGAAAAGAATGTCAGAGCGTCTTGAGGCTGATCAAGTTGGGCGGTTTATAAACAAGCTAGGAATGAAAAATGTTTTCTTAGCACATTCAACACTTAGTATGCCCTGGGCATTAGAAATGCCTCCAATTGTAAATTGTATTATGTTCCACTTTTGTATATCAGGAACTGCGGTATTTAGAATCGGACATCAAAAGATTGTAGTTAAACAAGGAGATTTCATTTTATTTCCTAAAGGTGAGGGACATATATTATCCGATGGTCAATGTAATACAGTCACACCTCTTTCCAAACTTCCTATTAAAAAAGTTTCAACTAGATACGAACAATTGGAGTTTGGAGGTACCGGTTCTAGAACAAATCTGATTTGTGGTGCGGTCGAGTTTAAAGATCTAAATAGTTTAAACTTGATGGCAGTTTTTCCTTCACATATTACTACTTCTCAAAAAGATAATACTAAGGATAGTTCATTATTCAAACTGTATGGGTTATTACAAAATGAAGTGATGAATATGGATATTGCGTCACAAACTGTTATTTCAAAGCTATTTGATTTAATGCTGGTTAACGCTATTCGGAATTATTTGAACAGCGAGGGAACCGAACTACAAGGTTGGTTAAATGCGCTTGAAGATGAACGTATAGGTTACTCACTTGAACTTATCCATGCTTATCCAGAAAAGCATTGGAGCCTTGATGAATTGGCTAAGTTGATAGGTATGTCAAGGACCAGTTTCATTAATCAGTTTAAAAAGTTAATTGGTAGCACTCCTATTGATTATTTGACTGAATGTAGAATGAAGCTTGCTTATAAAAAGCTTTTACTGGGTAAAGAATCAATCATAACTATCGCTTTAGATGTTGGGTATCAATCTGAGTCAGCTTTTTCTAGAGCGTTCAAAAAAGTAATGGGTACAAACCCTAGAGATGTTCGTAATATGAGCATTGTTTAGAATCGCTTTTCTTAAAGTAACTAAACCTGATTATTTGGAATTTTATAAGAAATTAGAAAAAACAAACTAGTGGTAACTTAACACTAGTGTTAAGTTGATAATAGTGTTAGTGTGTAGCTACTGTTAACTTAACACTAGATTTATGAGTATTAATAATATTGAAATCAATGAAGCTGAAGTTTTAGAAAAGCAGGTGAAAAAGTTCAAGAAGGAACTGAGTTCGGGCACGGTTGCATTAATGCTCTTATCTGTGATTAACAAATCAAAATCACCTATGTATGGCTATGAAATTGCTCATGCCTTGCAGTTGGGAAATGATGGTAAGCAAGGTGCAATTTATCCTGTGCTTCGAAATCTTCACAGCAAAGGTCTACTTGACTGTGAAGTTAAATTGTCTGAAAGCGGGCCTCCTAGAAAGTACTTCAGTATCTCGGTATTAGGTAGAAAAGTTCTTGAGCAATGGTTGTCTGCATGGTGTGAAACCCAGGCTCAAGTTAATAAAATTATAGGTTTGGGTGAGTATAATGAGTAAACATTACGATGAAATTCAAAAGTATTTAGATGAGTTAAAAGAAGCATTGAATGGTCAATCCAATGGTTTGATTCAAGATGCACTTTATGACGTTGAAAACCATTTTTTTGAGGCGTTTGAGAATGATAAAAATGCTGATCTTAATAAACTTATAGAATCATTTGGTAACCCACAAGAGGTTGCGCTTCAGTACATTCGATTAGAAGAGGACTCTAAGGCCTTTCTATATGGTAATGAATCTAAAAAAACAAATTTCAATGGCTTTTTTCAACCTTTATCAAGTTTTAAGGATTACAAAGTCTTAAGCTATTTTTTTGTCTCATTCCCATTAAGTATTTTGTACTTTGGTTGGACTATGTTATTTGGTGTGCCAGCACTACTTCTTTCATTGTTATTTGTCGGGCTACCTTTCCTTACACTATTTCTCAAAACGCAACCTTACATAGCCCTAATTGAAGGTCTGTTAATTAATAATTTTCTCAATATTCGAATGCCGAGGCGACCAGGCCGAGAAGCTAGACTTGACTCATCTGAACCCCGTGTGCCGCAGGTTATTAAAAGAACATTGAAATCTACACATAATTGGCGTGTCGTACTTTATAGTGTGCTGAACCTTCCATTGAGTGCAACATATTTTACAGCGGTGTGTGTGCTTTTTGTCAGTTCGCTAGCACTAATAGCTACACCAATAGTAGATCCGTTAGTTCATATATTAGCTCCACAGTTTGCAATTGACATTAATTGGTATTGGATGCCTGTTACGACGATTGTAGGAATGATTGGGGTGACTTTATCTATGCACATTGCAAGAATACTGGTGATCCTTCATACCAGCATTGCAAGTTCATTACTTATACAGCGATGATTCATTCGAACATATTTTACTCAGAACCCGTCTTTTGACCCAACGGTACTTAAAGAATTAGCGGTTTTAAATCTTAATTAACATGATTGAGGTATCACTATGACTTCTTCAAGTCGAAAGTTTGTTTTATTAGAAATTCTATTTTTTGTAGTTTTTGCATTGGGGACGAAGGCGTTAGCTTTGCAGTGGATCCCAAAATATGCAGGACCTGTTACTTTAATCCTTACTCTGTTAGTACTCACGAAATATATGTATTCTCAAGGTAAGTCTTGGTCTGAGTATGGTCTTAAGCCACTTGTTGGGTTGAAACCTAAATTAATGGTCATACCTCAAGCTTTACTTGTTTCTGTAGGTTTTGTTTTAGCGGTTGGCACAGTATTGGTTCTTGCAAATGTCTTCCAAATTGAAGCATTAATGAAAGTCTCAGAAGGTGTTGAAGGTCGCTTTGGAGAAGTAAGAGGCAACTTACCAAAGTTTCTGATGTGGCTGGGTATTATTTGGGTATCGGCAGCATTCGGGGAAGAAATGTTTTTCCGAGGGTATTTAGTTACAAGGCTGAAAGAGGCATTGCCTAGTTCATTTATCTCAACGGTAATTGCAGTTCTGATACCAGCTCTTATTTTTGGTTACGGTCATTATGACTATCAAGGTATAAGAGGGGTTGTATTGACTGGCTTAATAGGTTTGTCTTTTGGTATTTCTTATTTGTTCTTAAAGAGAAGTTTGTGGCCAATTATTTTAGTTCATGGTGTAGTTGATTCAGTGGGTTTTACAGCTTTGTATCTCGGCTTGGACTAACTTAAGGAAACCTTAGAATAGTTACAGTTATAAAGTCGAGTATAAAATAAACTCGGCTTTATAGTTTAAAAATATAGATGACTAATCCAACCATTGAACTCAACACAAATAATATATAAATTATGAAGTATCAAAATCTCAGCAATAAACTTAACATGCAAACTCTTAGGTTAAATTTATATAGAAACCTTGAGCCTATTAATAAAGCTCCCTTGAGAGAAGAAAATAATAAGAAAATTTCACATACCGAAACCTCAAGTAGTAAAGTAACCATTAGTGATAAAGCTAAACATACAGGTCAAATACAGTCTGAACTTTCTAAAAAGTATAATGTTAGTTCTATGACAGAAGAAGAGATGAGTAAACTAGCTAAAGAATTAAAAGAAAATGGTTTAATCACATCAGATGAATATGCAGTTATGAGTTTCCCAAGAAACAAAGCAAGGGAAAACCTTGGAGTAGATATCAACAAAAATGAGAAAATTGATTACCTAAAACAAAGCAAAGACCAATTAAGTTACATGATTTCTTCTTCATTTAGTGCAAGAGAAATTAATATTCAGGAAGGCATATACTTAACGCTTAAAAGCCTGTCTTAATTGAAAAGTAATGGTTGGTTGTAACTCCCCAAAAAATGAAACAGTTCATAAGTAGAATTTTCCATTAACTAAAATAGGGAAATTTACAATGAGAAAAAGCAAGCTTTCCTTGTAACTCATGATTTTAGCTATGAGTTAAATCCTTTTGCTTTTTGTTCAACTTGATCTTACCTTCAAAAATTTAGCTGTGATATTTGCAGCTTTGACAAATTGTGGATGAAATAGAATAAATATGTGCTATACCTTTGCTGGTAGGTGTAGAATTTATTGTGTTTAATTAAAAAAGAAATCTTCAGCATCTACGTGAATTACAATTTAGCGAATCATACCTTTATTTCTACCTATTTTTACCTAAGATAAGAGGTACATGAGAGCATGTAAATTTCTTAAAATCACACGATTAGATTCGGTTACTAATATTAAATGAATAGAAGTCATTAATGAACGTGTTATTTCTTCGGTAGGTGCTGAACTATTATATGAAATTTAAGTGTAAAAACTGTCAAGCTATTTTGGGTGAGAATAGTCATTTCTGTCCTTTGTGTGGGCAAAGTACTAAGTCTACAAGGCAACCATTAATCCCGTTTATAAAAGAAGCTGTGCATGAGTTATTGGATATTGATGGTAGACTGTCACGTACACTTAAAACACTGTTAATTAAACCTGGTTTAGCATCACATGAGTATGATCAGGGTATGCGAGCTAAATATACGCCGCCATTAAGGCTTTACTTGGTTGTTAGTTTGATATTCTTTCTACTATTTTCGACATTTCAGAATTTTTTTTTAGATTCTAAAGAGGACTCGTCTTCATCAATAGATCTTTACTCTAAAGCTATGTTTATTTTGTTTCCATTGTTCGCATTTTATATGAAAGCGTTCTACCCACATAGTTATATGGTGAGTAATATTGTGTTCTCTTTGCATATTCATACAGTGAGTTACTTAGCTTTAATTATTATGGGTCCATTCGAGATGTTAGACGAACAATATCCATGGCTTATAATGATTCAAGCACCAATATTGCTGTATTTTATTTGGTATTTTGTTATAGCTGTTAAAACAATGTATCAGGCCTCATGGCCTATAACAATTTTAAAATCAAGCGCTCTTTACTTGGTTTATATCGCAAGTATGGGTTTGATGTTCGATGTGATTTTAGCAAATCTTAATTTCTCTAAGTAATAGTTACTTAATCACTCCGCTCTTTGTTTTTCAGTTAGCTGAAAGGTGTTAGACACTGCTTTATGAATAATGCCCGAGCAAGTATTTTACATTGATTTTCTTTTAGCTATTATCCGGAGGATGTTTTTAACGTCATAAACTAGCCAAATCCCATTCCAAACTTACTTACTGAATAATGTCTATACACAAGTTACTTGAATGATGAAAACCACACCATTTTTTCAGTAATATCGATAAAATCACACTTACAATCTGGGTAAGCTTACAACAAAAGTACTTAAGTCGATGTAATTGAATTCAATACTTTAAGACAATAACTTTGAACTAATTGCATCTCCTTACAATTATTAAAAAAGTAGAATTGTTATAGTTATTAATTGTTAATATGGAATTTTATGATTAGTCATGTAATGGTAGGTTCGAATGATATTGAAAAGTCAAAGTATTTTTATGATGCCATTTTGTCCCAAATTGGTTATCAAGAAGGGGTAATTGATTCAAAGGGGCGGTGTTTGTATTTGGGACAGGACTCTTCTTTTGGTATTACTAATCCAATAAATAAACAACCAGCAACCCATGGTAACGGAATGACAATCGGTTTTAAGGCCAGTAGTTCTCGCGAAGTTGATAAATGGTATGCTGCAGGGTTGCTTCATGGTGGTCACCCATGTAATGAGCCGCCTTCTTCGCATTATAGTTTTGGCAAAGAAATTTACACTGCTTATTTAAAAGATCCCTACGGAAATAAGTTATGTGCTGTTTATATTTCTAAGTACTTTTCGTGATTTTCATGTAAAACCTAAGTGTTGATATTACTGATAGGTGATATAAAAGTAGCTCTATATATTTTTATATGCTTGAGTTTCCATGTTTTAGCAAATGATGATGGTCTGTAACATAGAATTCCTAAAGAGATTGGCAGCGGCATTTTAGCAAAATAAAAAGGCCAGCTTCATTCTTGAAGCTGGCCTTTGTTTTGTAGCACACTTTCTTATGACAATAATTACAGTAGCAAATTTACTTCTTATTTTTTTGTTTCTCAGTACATGGTTTTTTACTTGAAGTACAACAAATGCAACAAGTGCCTTAGATGTACTTTAAGTAGCGCCTTCCTAAAGCGACTTGAACGAACTATCAAAGTTTTTGTAAAACCAGAAATAGATGCAATTTACAATCATTAATAGAATTACAAGACACTAACTATTGGAGTAGTAAAATGATGAAAAAATATTTTTTTCTTGTGATAGCGACACTTTTCCTAAGTTCAGGTGTCAATGCTGAACCAAAATTACTTTATCATCAGAACAATGAGGCGAAGGCTGTAAAAGGATCTGTTAGTAATCTAATTCAAGCGATTAGGTCAGGTAAACAAATCAGAATTTATATGAACTTGGGGTTTGTAGAGCATTCTATGGACGCTGGTTTCATAAGTATTATTGATGATAATGTTTATGCGCAAATAGATGCAATTCAGTCACAGCGGCCAAATAAATCAGATGGAACAATAACACTTCGCCCATATGCGAAACATGTTGGTTTTTACTCTACACTTAGCCCTTATGAAATAAAGTGGTTTGCTCTTAAATAATCATAGTGTTTGATGCTAATAAGGGGGGGCAGCATTAAACACTATATTTATTTTAAATTCAGTTGATAAACAATAACTACTGTAGCTATTTTTTAATAAACTCCAATATTTTTTCTACCACATACTCAGACTTTAATATTCGACTATGCCCTAGCCCTCGAGTAGAAATGAGCTTTGTGTTTATACATGAATTATTTAACTGCAAAGCATTTGTGTAAGAAAGAACTTTGTCTTCTTCATCATGGATAAGAAGCATGGGAGAAGAAACCTGACTCATATGCGCGTCTATTTTTAATTCAGAGTGAGAGAACTTAACTTCTTTTTCCACATTATTTAGAAAAAGATTTCGGCATTTCTTTCCTACACTCAATGTTGTACAAAATTCATTTAAGATATGTTTAAAATCACTCGGTGCTGCTATTGAGATTAGTTTACCTAAATTTGAATTTTTTGAAGCAACATGGAGTATTGCCCCTGCTCCCATTGAGTGTCCTATCGAGGCAACTAATGGTGTCTTTATGTGTGCTAGGCATGATTGTATAGATTGTATGAACTGCCCCGGGTTAGATGACTTACTCAAAGACATCCCATACCCTTTTGGCTGAACTAAATATACTGAATATCCATGTGTAAGTAAGCCTTTTAATATTTGGGAAAACTGATCCCCGCTGCCATCCCAACCATGTACTAATAAGACTGACTGTTCAAGTGTGCCATGCCAATAAGATATTGTAGTCTCATTGTCAACGAATACTGTTGATGTGGGGTGGGGGAGTTTTTTGAAAGGGTAACTGTTTTTTCTCACTGTAAATAAAAGCTTTACTAGTGAGCTTGAACATTTGCTTGGTAATACTCGACTCCAAATTGCAAATACCGATTTCATAGCAACTAGTTTGACGTTCATACAATTCATCTTTGATTAATAGTTGAGTAACACTACAAAAGTAAGAACATTTAAGTGTTGCTAATCGTTCAATATTTATGTGCAAACGTACCTAGATACATTATTTTAGTTTATATTTAAAAGTCTCGCAAAACTTTAGCTTTGTTGGATGTGCTTATAATGGTGATTTCCATTTAGCTTGAGAATCTCAGGCAGACTACCTTATCTCTTCTCAGTGACTTAAAAAATTGTCACTTTTTAATTTTGCCACTCAACTTGAGATTTTTTACTCACTTTGGCACTAAAACTGAGATTTATTTAAATGATTTTAACGAGGCTCTTTTAAAAGTGTTTTAATTGGCGTTGTACTAAATTGGGTGGAGTTACATGTTTGCTGACCAAGGTCAATAGTTTTGGCTCTATTTGCGTTAATTGTTGTTCTGTGAATTTGTACTATAATTAATTGTCCCAAAGCTAGAGAGGTCGGGACATTGAAGAAGAATCAATTTACATTAATTATTGAGTCGTTATCTAAGCTAACACACAACCAGAAGCGATTGCTACATCACCATGTTGTCGAAGACCTCAAACGTGGTGATACTGATAACCTAATCAATGAATGTAAAGGTGACGATGTTATATGCCCTCACTGTGGCAATGAAGAAATTGGTAAATGGGGGATGGCGGCTGGCTTGCAACGGTTCATATGCAAAAGCTCCGTATGTGGCAAAACTTTCAATGCCCTTACCAAAACTCCACTTGCTCGACTTAGAAAGCGTGAGCTTTGGGCTAAAAACCTAGAGTACATGTTAGATGGTTTGCCAATTAAACGAGTGGCTGAACTATTAGAAGTTGCAGAGACTACTGCTTTTCGTTGGCGACACCGATTCTTAAAAGCTCCAGCACAGCGTAAACCATCAGAAGTGGCAGGTATTATTGAAGCCGATGAAATGTTCTTCATGGAGAGCTTTAAAGGTAATCAGACAATATATGACCGAAAACCTAGAAAGCGTGGCGGTATGGGCGATAGAAGAACGGTAGACGATAAGATCCCTGTATTGATCGTAGTTGACAGAAGTGGTGGTTTAACTGACTTTGTACTCGAAGAACACTCAAGCAACGAGATTCATAAAGCAATGAGGCCAATAGTCAATCATGACAGTATATTGTGCTGTGATGGCGCACATGCCTGCCGATCATTTGCGAAGGAAGAGAACATTCAGCACTATCGCACGATTGTAAGCCAAGGTGAGCGTGTGATCGGTGGTCAGTTCCATATACAGAATGTAAATGGCTACATGAGTCGTTTACGGGGCTGGATGCGCAGATTTAATGGTGTTGGCACAGAATACCTCCCAAATTACTTGGGTTGGATGAGAATGATGGATAGCAAGAAAGATAAGTACAAAGAGGTAAGGCTTGCATACTTAATTGACGAAAATCTTGCTTATGGCCTCGTTGCCTAGATTTATATTTATTTGATTATGAAGGCGATTTTGTTACATTAATGTGTACTTACATATTGATAATAAAAATACTAAGGAAGGAAAAAATGAAAAAGAGAATCGCAATATTAAGCTCAATATTAGGGTTGCAGTTTTCTGCTGTAGCTCAAGCTAATAACTATGCTGACGTTAAGCTTACTCACCTAGATCCAGAAAAGTCTGCTGCTACATGGGTTAGAACTAAACAAGTCACTCCTAGATACCCTATGGATCTAGCTATGAAAGGTATAGCTGGTTGTGGTGTCTTTAAGCTGACCGTAGATGAAGACGGTAAATCACAAGATATAGAATTAGTTTCGTCTATTCCTAAGAAAGTTATTTTCAAACCTGCTAAAAAGGTCATAAAAAAGTGGCGCTGGGAGAATGTATCAGGCCAGCCAAACCAAGCTGAAGAAAAGGTAATACGCTTAGATTTTTGTATGGGCGGAAGTTCTGAAGAAGAAGCAAAAGCTAGGTGTGCTGAACAAGCAAAACTTCAATGTGAATAATATTTAAAATACTTTCCAAAATAGCGTGGAAATAATCAGTAATTTCCACGTTTTCCCCCACAAAAGGAATTATTCAACACTTAACGCAAATAGAGCCATAGTTTTTAACATACTTGTGCCTGGCTAATTTAGAGAAAAGGTTAATTAATTAGAGGTTCTTTAATATGTAGTTGTTTCTATCGTTTTTTCTTAAAAGCACTTTTAATGAATAGACAGGTGCTAGAATTAACACAAGGAGCATTCGAGGTTGCTATTTTTTAATTTTACTTCCTCATTAGTTAAGGGGACTGTATGAATATCCTTTTCCTATGCACTGCTAATATCCAACGTAGCAAGACTGCTGAGGAGCTTTTTAGTGCGGCAGATAAATTAAACGTTTATCGCTCAGCAGGACTCAGCAAAAAATATGTAAAAAAAGCCGGCTCAACTCTTTGTACTGAAGAGATGCTGAAATGGGCAGATGAAATCTACGTGTTTGAAGCAATGCATATTGAACGGATTAGGGAATATACTGGTGATATATACCTTCACAAAATAGCTAATCTCGAAATCGAAGACAGTTACCAATATTTTCAGCGCGAATTGGTTTTACTGCTATTAGAGCGGTTGCCTTTTGAACATACGCCGCCCGTATGCCCAAACCTTTCATTACTTCATGAATAAATCCGCGCTACTATAACTGTGCACATGCAACTTTGGTTTCTTCATACTCTAGGTTTTAGTGTTGCATCATTTATAGGTTTTAGTGTTACATCATTTATAAAGATAACTTATCAGCGGTTTTGTCATCTGACACCTTAATAATTGGATTATATTCTATTAAAAAAGTGCCTTGTTTTGTAACTCCCCCCAAAAATGAAACAGTTTGTAAGTAGAATTGTAACTCCCCAAAAAATGAAACAGTTCATAAGTAGAATTTTCCATTAACTAAAATAGGAAAGTTTACGATGAGAAAAAGCAAATTCACTGAAACCCAAATTGTCAGCATGATCAAAGAAGCCGAGTCTGGTGTTCCCGTCCCTGAAGTGTGCCGTAAATATGGTATTGGCCAGAGTAGCTTTTATAAGTGGCGTTCAAAATATGGGGGTATGGAAGCTTCAGATGTTAAACGCCTTAAAGAACTTGAAGAAGAAAATCGTAGGCTAAAAGATATGTTTGCTACGCTGAGCTTAAAGCACTCGATGCTTGAGGATATCATCGCAAAAAAGCTGTAAAAACAAGTAGGCGCAGAGCTTAGGTTGAGCATTTGAGGGCTCAATTTAACGTTAGCGTCGCATTTGCTTGTGAAGTGGCAGGGCTAAGCCGCTCAGTTTTTTATTACAAGCATAAACGGCCGTCAGATGATGAAGTTATCGACGCACTACTTACGTTGGTTGAGCGCCATCAAAGATGGGGGCTGCCCAAGCTATTTAAAAGGCTTCGCAATAAAGGCAAACCATGGAATAAGAAACGTGTTGAGCGAGTTTACAACATGCTAAAACTTAACTTGAGACGTAAGGGAAAGCGCCGTGTACCAACAAGAACACCTGAACCATTAAGTGCACCAAAGCAACATAATGAATCTTGGTCAATGGACTTTATGAGTGATGCATTAAGCTACGGACATCGTTTTAGAACATTGAATGTCCTTGATGACTTCAATCGACAAGCATTAGCGATTGAAGTAGATACCAGTTTAACCGCTGAAAGAGTGATTAGGACATTGCAACAAATCATCGCTTGGCGTTGTAAACCGAAACAAATTAGAGTAGATAACGGTCCTGAGTTTACTTCCACTGCGCTTGAAACTTGGGCGATGGAAAATAACATCAAGTTGGAGTTTATAAAACCTGGCAGCCCTTATCAAAATGGTTTTGTGGAAAGGTTTAACCGAAGTTACCGTGAAGAAGTGCTAGATTTATACTTGTTTGAATCACTACAAGAAGTACGTGAAATCACAGATGAGTGGTTAGATATCTATAATTACGAACGGCCTCATGATTCACTTGGTGATATGACACCAATTAGTTATCTTGAGGCTGCATAAAATTCTACAAAAAGGCTGTACTAAATTGGGTGGAGTTACAGTTTGATTAAAGCAGATCAATATTCAACTTACGCATTTATTCACCCTGCATCCATATTGAGTAATTTCTTTAGCTTATCAATTGTTTATTCTGGCAGATTTGGAGGTAAATTGATTTCAAGGTCTATGCCTAATTGCTCTAATAGATTCAGAACCCGGCCAATTTCCACTGTCTCTTTTCCATTTTCAAATTGGCTAATACAGGTTAAGCCATTTCCTGATAATAGCCCTGCAGTTTTTTGATCGAGCGATTGACTTTGTTTTACAAGCTTAGATACAGCTCCTAGCTGCTTTATATTTCTCACTTTAAATTGAACTTGCATTAGAATTATCTTATTTATGCGAACGCATAAAAAAGGTTTACGATGAAAATAATTCTCAGTATTTATATGAACGCATAAATGTAAAACCCAATGTTTAATTTTAGTGGAATATAGAACGGTAATTTAGGCAATTCGTTTAGGTTGGCTTGATTTTGCCTTTGTAGAGTGAAGGTGAGGTTCTCTAGTGGATTTTGCTTAATTAATTTAGCATTAAATTGGGCATTGTAAGTGATTATGAGAAACCTATTATAGGTTTTTCATAATAGGTTTTTCATAACCAATGCAAAGGGTTGAAAATTATGAATGTTTTACTAATTTAGTCTAGTTGAGAGATGGTTAAACCTTCGAGTTTTCTCTTTCATCAATCAAATTTCCGAGGTTTACAACAGTCGGTCTACCATAATAATTGGTATCAATATGATATGTGTTACCTATCCAAATGGGCATTTGCGTTGAGTTATGTCCATGAATCGAAAAATTAACCCCAATATTGCTTCTGAGATTTAAATAATTCACGGCTCCAAAGTAAAGACTCTACAGTACCCTCTGATTTTTCAGGTGGGGATGACCAGTTCCAACTAGGTGGTAATGTATGTGACAATCCAATCTCTATACCTCTGTATTCCAGTGTATAGAGAGCGAACTGTCTAAAAATAGGTTACAGACTGAGTCTAATTTTGCCTTATCAACATCATGATGCCATGCTCCACCATTTGAATTCCAAAGGCGCATAGCAGTCTCATCCTGAGAGATAATTGATTCGAGCATAAGGTGTTCGTGATTACCTAATATAAAATCGGCATTAATATCTGAAAGATATTGAATCAATTGGATTGACTCACTTCCGAGGTCAATCATATCGCCTAGGCATATGAGGTGGTCAACATGTTCAACAAAGCCTTTTCTACTTAATGCTTTTTGGAGTCCAGATAAACTTCCATCCAAATTACCAACGACAAAGACATTCTTAACTGAGTCAATAGCTAGATTTTTTTGAACTGTAACTTTCTTGATTGAATTAGCACCAATTTTCAACATTTTGTAATGCCCAAAGCCTAAAACAGAAAGCTAATTTTAGCATTATCTCATCAGCAATATTGATATCAGATTCTTTTGCAAAAAAAACACTGTAATAAATGCGTATATGAAAGTTAAAGCTCTTCGAAAGCTGGGGGAGGTACACTAATACTTAATAGTAAAAGACGGAATAGTAATTACATAGCCATCAATGAGTCTTACCTTGAGGGTCTATAGGAGCATCTGCAACCGCGTTAAAGTTTTAAGGTGCATGTAAACATAAACGCAAATAATAGATTTAGGTACGTTTGCGCATAAAAATTGAACGATTGGCAACGCTTAAATGTTTTTACTCTTGTAATGTTACCAGGGTACTTGAAGTAAAGGTTTACTGGCAGGGTTAACAAATGCTTGAGGGTTGGTATGAAAAATACAACACAAAATTATGGCTTAATTGCTAAGGGTCTACATTGGATTTCAGCAGTAGTGGTAATTGGTATGTTTGCATCTGGTTGGTGGATGGTAGAACTGAACTATTACAGTGACTGGTATAGGACTGCGCCATTCATTCACAAAAGTGTAGGTGTACTTTTAATGTTTTTAACCATCGCACGACTATTTTGGAAGGCAAGCAATATTAGCCCAGATGCACTTGGAAACCAGTTTGAACAGATAATAGCAAAATTAGCTCATGTAACCTTATACCTCTTAATTTTAGTGATTTGTACTAGCGGATATTTGATTTCAACAGCAGACGGTCGAGGCATAGAAGTATTTAATTGGTTTGTGTTACCAAGTTTAGGTGAATTATTTAAAGAACAAGCTGATATTGCAGGGCTCGTTCACAAATTTAGTGCTTACGCTTTGATGTCGCTTGTTTTATTGCATGCTTTGGCTGCCCTCAAACATCACTTTATAGATAAAGATACAACACTCAAACGCATGCTTTAATGAATTTTGTCTTAAGTAAGTATTAGTAATCACTTAAGCATATTGAATATTTTTAACAGGAGAGAACGATGAAAAAACTATTAATTACCGCAGCCATCTTAGGTGCGCTATCGACTTCAGCAAACGCCGCAGAGTATATAATTGACACTAAAGGTGCACATGCTTTTATTAATTTTAAAACATCGCATTTAGGCGTATCTTGGTTAACGGGTCGTTTCAATACTTTTGAAGGCTCTTTTAACTACGATGGTAAAAGTTATGACAATGCAAAAATTGAAGTGAATATTGATACTACCAGTATCGACTCAAATCATGCAGAGCGAGATAAGCACCTTCGCAGTGATGACTTTTTAAATGTTGGTAAATTTCCGACTGCGAAATTTGTGAGTAGTAAAATTACTGATAAAGGCAATGGCAAACTAGAAGTAAAAGGTGCATTTACACTGCATGGAACAACGAAGAATATTGTAATTGATGCACAAAAAATTGGTGAAGGAAAAGATCCTTGGGGTGGTTACCGAGCTGGATTTTCTGGTACCACTGAGATCCGTTTAGCTGATTATGGTATGAAAGAAGTGCTTGGTCCAACAACGGTAATGCTTGACTTACATGTTGAAGGAATTCGCAAGTAATCAGGTGAATATTATTGTTAGCGTTCAGTTTTAATCTCAGTGGTGTGTAATGTCTAGAAAGCAAAATGTATTTTTCATCTCTCATGGTGGTGGCCCAATGCCATTATTAGGCGACCCTAGCCATAAAGATATGATAAAAACATTAACTCAATTGGCTGGTAATATTGACAAGCCAAGCGCTATTTTGTTGATAAGCGCCCACTGGGAGGAAGCTGCGCCAACAATTACATCGGCAAAGTTACCAGAGTTAATATATGACTATCGCGGCTTTCCTGAGTCAGCCTATAAAATTGAATACCCTTGCATTGGTTCCCCGAAACTGGCGCTTGAAGTGGCTAATGCGTTAAAGCAAGCCGGCATCGAAAATCACCTTGATGCTCAAAGGGGGGGGGACCACGGTATGTTTATTCCTTAAAAATTATGTTTCCTGAAGCTGATATTCCTTGTGTGCAATTATCTTTGGCGAATAGTTTAGACCCTAGTTTGCATTTACATATTGGAAAAGCTTTACGATTATTACAGTGTGAGAATCTACTAGTCGTTGGTTCAGGGTTTTCTTTCCATAACATGCCAGCTTTTTTTCTCGCAATGTTGAAGCTGTTAATGAAAAAAACTTAGCATTTGAAACTTGGCTGAGAGATATATTAAGTAACAAAGCGCTTGTCGAGACACAGCGCATTGACCAACTTACACAATGGACACTCGCACCTTATGCGAGATTTTGCCATCCAAGAGAAGAACACTTGCTACCCTTGCATGTCTGTTATGGTTTGGCAAATAGTGTTGCTGACGAACAGTTTAGTGTTAAGATTCTGAATCGGCATTCAACTATGTTCGCTTGGTATAAGTGACTGACGAGTTTAGAAGCACTTCTTGTCGTTAGGTACTAGCACCCGATAAATAGATGCAAATACCGAACAAGCTTAAGACCGCATTTTGTAATTATTTCAAACGCTTGCTTACACCTCCCATACTGGATGATTTAGGTTTGTGGTGTAGAATCGTCCCCTGTAATGATGAAACTATTTAGTTATATGGTTTTCTAAATGGTCTAATAAATATTTAGCAAGCGCCTTGGCTGCAGGGGATTGTGCTGTTCTTGAAGGTGTCAGTAAACTCAATTGTGCTCTACCTGAAGTCCACTGAGGAAGAACTCGGATAAGGGTGCCTATATTAATCTCAGCTCTGCAGGTATAGGCTGGTAAACTAACAATCCCAAGTCCTTCAACCGCCGCTTTTTTTAAAGTGCTCATATCATCACTACTAAAGGTTGGAGAAAATGGAACCTCGACTATTTTTCCATTAGTGTTTGTTAAATTCCATTTCTCAAGGCTAGACTGCCACCCTACCTTAAGTCCTTGGAGCATATTTAGATCTTTAGGAGTTTGGGGGACTAAAGTGTTCTTGAAATATGAAGGGCTAGCATATAAACACCATGAAAAAGTTGAAAGGTGTCGTTGAATAATACTCGAGTCTGGAAGGCTTTCCATATGGCCTCTTATTACCATATCCGCACCAGACGAAATTAAGTCTACGTTCTGATTTGAGACATGTTCAATTACTTCAATATTAGGGTGCTTTTTAATAAATTCTATTAAAAGCTCTTTAATGGCGAACTGAGCAACACCAAGTGAGCAACTTATTATTACTTTACCACTTAGGGAGCCTTTTATGTTTGAAATAGCTGTCTCTGTTGCTTCCATTTCATCTAATACAGCTCTTGCATGACTATAAAATACTTTTCCTGTTTCAGTTACACTGAATTGACGTGATGTTCTTTGAATAAGTTTGAGGTCGAGCCTTTCTTCTAGTTTTGATACGTGGCGACTTAAACGGGACTTAGGCATATTTAACGACCTTGAGGCCTGTGTAAACCCTCCCTTTTCAACAACGTGAACAAAATAGTAGTAGTCATTAAGATCTATCATTTTTAATACTCAATCATAAATAATCGTTTCAAATATAGAACGAAGCATTCAATTTTTCGATCTTTTTTAAAAAGATGTGGTGTGTAAAATATGAACAGGTCAAGAGTTCGCAGCCAAAATGAAAAAGTTATTCACGTTAAGGTATATAGTTATAAAAACCTCATCTTGGACAGCGAATAATCCTTAAATATCTATTAGGCTAATTGTTGATTTTGTTGGGGGAGATATGATTCCAAGTAAATTCGAAGCTTATGCGTTTTCATTTGTTATGTCATTTATGATGTCTGGAGTAATGTCACTAACATTATTAGGTTTTAAATTATCTAGCTTGAGCAAGGCACTTCTTGCTTGGCCACAAGCTTGGTTAGTCGCAATGATTGTGGCTTTTCCGTTCAGCTTAATTGTAGTCCCTCTGACTAAATTGTTTATTTCCAAAATAGTTAAGAATGACCTTTAAATTGAAACTCATTTATGTAGTTATCTAGTAAAAATATCTATCAAAGTAAGAGAGGAAGTCTAATGAATCATTTAGAAGAATTTAATAAAGCTTGGGTGTCTAATGAAAATATCCAGATTGAATTAGATCCTATTAATATAAATAAAATCTTGGATGAGAAATATAAAACTGAGCCTAGTTTTAGGATGACAAAATCTCTTTTATGGGACATGGAAGTCAGGAAAGCTGCTAGGCCAGATATTTTCATACCTTCAGTAATTAAAGGTGGTTCTGCTGCGGCATGGAATAGAACAAAGAAAGGAGATATAGAAACATTAATTAGAGTCTCTGAGCAGCGTTTATGGCTGAATGAAGAACAATTTGGGGTTGTAATAGAAAATGTATCTATCGATCATCAAAACCAGATCATTACTTTTATTGGTGAGGTGGCGATCACTTCTGAAGAAGGTGAGCTTTTATCTTCAGGAACTATACAGCCAATTTTTCATGTTCAGCATGGTGTAGTTGGGAATGAAAATGAACCATTAAATACCTGGAAAATTGTACATTTGTCATCACAAGACAAAGAGGCTCTTCAAGAACGATTTGAGATTATGAATAACGATCCATGGTTGCCAGAGTATGTGGAAATCTACATCAAGAAGATTATAGGTGCAAATTTAGAAAGAGTTTACTAAAGTTGAACGCCTTGCAATGAATTGTGTTCAAAATGTGAAAAGAAGCACTCATAAAAAGTGTAGAGTTTTATCAGTAGTTGAGGGTCAACTTTATGAAAAAATTTACAGCATACTTTTTAATTACTTTGGTTTCATGTGGCCTGTGGGGAGCGCTTCGTTTTACAATGCTTTTTGAAGGTTGGCTTCTAACCCCTTGGGCAGAGCATCAGGATTATCATACTTTTTCAAAACGTTTAGAATCAGAAGTAGATAGAAACTTTAAAGGAAATGCAGTTTATGCAATTATTGAAGATGGTGAAATTGTAGGTAAGCACTATGTTTCTAAAGGAAACCCTGTTAATGACAAGTCTGTATTTGGGGTCGCTTCAATAGGCAAGTTGGTCACTTCAATAGCTGTATTACGTCTGGTTGAAAAAGGGGGGATAGACTTGGATACTCCTGTGTCTGAGTATACAGAAAGTTGGACACTACCTGACAGTAAATTTAATAATCAAGTTACGCTGAGAAGGTTGCTCAGTCATACTGCTGGTATTGAAGATGGCTTGGGCCATAACGGCTTTCCTCAAGGTCAGCCTATACAGCCTTTAGTCGAGCACCTTACACTTGCTGCTGATGCAGATCCAGGAGTTCGCGCAAGAGTAGTTGTAACAAATCAGCCAGGCGAGTCATGGTCATATTCTGGCGGTAGTTATAACTTAATACAACTAATAATCGAAGATGTCACACAAACTAGCTTTCAAAATGCATTACATGACTTAGTTTTTGAACCTCTTGAACTAGAAAATACTTATTTCCAAGTTCGCCCTGATGATCCTTTACTTGCTGATTACTTTGGTGAAGGAATGAAGTTAGTAGAATACCCTAATTATACATCTTTGGCTGCAACAGGGTTGTATACAAACTTACAAGATATGCACAAAATTCTTTTAGCAAGTTTGTTCAATCAACCAAACATAACTAGCTCTTATGAGTTCCTAAGCCAAGATAGTCTTGAGGTAATGAGGACACCACAAGCATATGTTAGTGGACAAGCAATTTGGGCTGCGGGGCCGATGTTATTTGCTCCTACTGAAGATGGCTTTATTGTTGGTCATGGTGGAAAATCACCATATTTAAATGCAACGGTTCGTTTTGACCAAAGCAATGGTGATGGTTTTATTATGTTTCAGACAGGTAATGAAGAAGCGTTTTCTTCTGATATGGCAACACAATGGACACTCTGGAAAACAGGTAAACCGGATATCTATTTAGTGAAAAACAGAATTGAGTTAGTCATACGTGATACTCTTTTTGGCTCGATTTTGATTTCATTAATAGTAATTGTTTTTGCTATTGTGAAAGTAAAGTTTGAGAAGAAAAGAAGAGTTAAGTAAATCTAATTGTTCTAATAAAGAAGTCTCTATTATTTCACATTTACCAGTAACTTTGTAAATGTTGAGTTTTTTTGGCTATATTTTATTAATCAGAAAGATGTTGGTTGATTGATATGCCAAGTACTAAAAAAGAGTTTGTGAATACCGTGGTTGATACCGTAATTAATTGTGAATTATCAAAAAACCAAGCGATTGCAGATAATATCAAAGAAAATATATTTAAAGAAAACACTGTTGATTACTTTATCTATTGCTTGAACTCAATTGGTGCTTGTTTTTGGGTTGATGATTATGTGAATAAAAGTATTCACTTTCTTTCGCCAAAATTATTTGAAATATTGGGTTACGATAGTGATGAAGTTCCATCTACTTTTGAAGCTTTTTTTTCAATAATCCACCCAGACGATAGAGACAATGTTACCGAAAAGTTCACTGATTACATAAATGGTCATCGCGAAAATTATGACGCTGAGTTTAGATTAAAAAGGAAAGCTGGAGGTTGGTTATGGACAGAAAGTCTTGGTTTCGTTTCAAAGTCTGAAGATGGAAAGCCGATAGAAATGACAGGTATAACAATTGATATTTCTAAGCGCAAAGAGCTGGAAAATCTTCTACACAAGACAAATAGTGAGTTGGAGAGAAAAAATAAGCTATTGGAGCATTTGTCTTTTACAGATAAGTTAACGGGGTTGTTCAATAGAGCAAAAATAGATTTGGTTCTTGATGAGTTAGTTAACTCTGAAGAAGTTAATAATTTTGGTGTTGCTCTTATAGACATTGATAATTTTAAAGGTATCAATGATAACTTTGGTCATCTAACAGGAGATAATGTACTTAAGCAGTTTGCTCAGATTATTTCTAAAAATGTTCCAAAAGATTCAGTTGTTGGGCGATGGGGAGGAGAAGAGTTCATTGCGATTTTCAACAACTTAAAGAAGGAGGAATTGATTCTGTTCGCTGAAAATTTGAGAGAACAAATATGTGAATCTGAATTTGAGGATGTTGGAAAAGTAACGGTATCCATAGGTTCTTCAATTCATAAAAATAACGAGGAGCTTAGAGAGCTTTTTCACAGAACTGATTTAGCACTCTACGAAGCTAAAAGAAACGGCAAAAACAGGGTAGAGTTCTCCTAGTGAGTATGAATATGTTTATTCTTATAAGGTAGTGATAAGTTACAATCTCGAAATTTCCATTGACTGTATTCTGAAATTACTAGGTACATTTTTTAAAGCTTATAACCTACAAAAATAATATAAATTTTATTTGTTATTCATTCTTTTTATTTATCATAGAGTTAGCGCTTTGGTGAGTAGCTTCACCCTACCTATTCTTGGAGTCGATAACTATGAGTTAGCCATAGAAAAGTTCTAATTGAATTACTCCCTCAAAAATTATAAACCTTATGTTACTGTCAATTGACTTAAGAATTTGGCTCTACTTGTAATCACTATTTTCAAGACTTGTCTCAATTTTTTCACTTTTGCTTGTATACAACAAACAACCACTGAAATTGATTACTTATATTTGTATCTTTTTAAGGTATTCTGAACGATCGGTACAATAGTTTAAACGTTGAGCAAAAATACCTTATCTAAAAGTTGCTACTTTTAATTTAACAAATTAACTAAAAGGTATAAGTCATGAGTACAGAAATCAAAACTATTTTGGTAATTGGAGCTACAGGCAAAACCGGTAGACGAGTATACGAAAAACTTTCTAATCAAGGTTTCGAGGTAAAAGGAGCAAGTAGAAACGGTGAAGTTCATTTTGATTGGAACGCGCCAGATACTTGGAGTGAATCTCTTACTAATGTAGATTCAGTTTATCTGACTTATTATCCTGATTTAGCCTTACCACAAGCCCCAAATGATATTTCACAATTTTGCTCACTTGCTAAGTCAAAAGGAGTAAAACATATAACTTTATTGTCAGGCCGTGGGGAGCCGGCAGCACAAGTCTGTGAAGAGATTGTTCAAAACTCGGGATTGAGTAACACTGTTGTTAGAGCAAGTTGGTTTAATCAAAATTTTAGTGAGGGCATGTTCAGAGAGTTTATCGAAGCAGGCACAATCGCTTTACCTGTTGGCTCTGTAGGTGAACCATTTATTGATGTTGATGACATTAGTGATGTAGTTGTAGCTTCCCTAATAGATGAAAAACATAATGGTAATTTATACGAAGTCACAGGCCCAGAGTTGTTAAGCTTCCAGCAATTAGCAGACCAATTCACAGAGGTTCTAAAAAAGCCTGTAAACTTTATACAAGTCACTTTAGAAGAGTTTGTCGCAACTCTTAGTAACAATAATGTTGACCCAAAGGCAATTGAAATGCTTACTTATTTATTTACTGAAGTATTAGATGGAAGAAATGAGTTCATTTGCAATGGTGTAGATGAAGCCCTTGGTCGACCTGCAAAGTCATTCAAGGAGTTTATTGTAAGTAACATTGATGCATTTCAAGAGGGTTAAGAGATGCCTTCTTCTATTGCTATAGCTGAAGCATTGCTTCAGCTAACGATGATAATCATGATCGGCTTGTACTTTATATTTAGTAATACTGTGATGAATGTATTATCTAATAATAATAACGGAGCTGAGACAATGGTTTCGATAAACAAAGATATTTTAAACCCTACATTTCTTTTATGCTTTGTAATATCTGGTTTGGCAGGGGTGTATTTTTTTTATTTTCATGAAGGTCTGCAATCACTTTCTGGTGGAGTATTTTTTGTAGGAACCACATTAGTCACTATTTTTTTTAATGTTCCGCTAAATGATAAACTTAAAGATGCTGAACCTGAAAAGCTTGATGCTGTTTGGAGTGAGTATCTAAATAAATGGGTCTTTTGGAATCATATCAGGACAGCTAGTGGTGTTTTATCAGGTTTGTTAATGTCTTTTTAGAGTCTTTGTTACATTTTGGAACGTAAACTTTATTGTCAAAAACCATACACTTCGCTAATCTTTATTGAAAGAATGTAAACTTTGGGTAGAGAGTATGGGTTTTGACTATAAAAGCAGAATGTCTACGGTGATTGATGATACCCCTATAGGGAAGCTGTTGGATAACTTGCGCATGGAAAGTGCTTTTTTTACTCAGTCTAGCTTGGCATCACCATGGGGTATCCATATACCAGCTCTTCATTCCTGCATGATGTTTCATATTGTTGTGGACGGACACGCATCTTTCTCAATAGGCAATGATAGAATTGATTTAGAGCCTGGAGATTTCATCCTTTTTCCAAAAGGTGAGGGTCATAAATTAGGCGATGGAGCATGTACACACTTTACTCATCTATCTGATTTACCGATTAAGGCTATAACTTCTAGGTATGAAGTGCTTAACTTTGGTGGAAATGGCGATAAAACCACAATGGTATGCGGTGCTCTTTTGTTTCAACACCCACTTTCTATTAAGCTTTTGGGTATTTTACCCACCTATATATTAATTAAAAAAGCTCAACAACCTACTATAGATATTTTCGATAATCTAAGTGGACTTCTTGAAAGTGAAACTCAAAATGTTGATGTTGGAGCAGAAGCTGTTATTTCTCGTTTAGCTGATATATTGGTTATAAATGCGATGAGACAGTATTTAAAAGGTTTGAATGATGAGCAGATTGGTTGGCTTGGTGCGTTAAGCGATGACCGGATTGGTAAGGCTCTTAACCTGATTCATGAGCAGCCTGAATATCACTGGTCACTTGAAGAGCTAGCACTCAAAGTAGGAATGTCTAGGACTAGTTTCTCTCAATACTTTAAGAAACTAGTTGGAAATACTTTGATGGAATATTTAACTGAATGGAGGATGTCTTTAGCTTATTCTAAACTTCAACTAACAAAAGACTCTTTATTATCTATTTCTTTAGATGTTGGTTATCAGTCAGAAGCTGCATTTTCAAGGGCCTTCAAAAAAGCTATAGGGAAGACTCCTATCGAAGTTAGGAAGTCGTACCAAGGAGTAAGTTAAAAAAATAACTTAGGAATTAAATATATTTTTTAAGAGTTAAAAACCTTTTAGTACACATGATTATAGAACGAAGTTTTAAATAACTTTTTACTACTAAAAGTTTACCGCACTTATACACTGAAGGGTTTCATATCTCTTTTTGTAACAGACTTAACGTTTTGGTGAGTGTTAACTCATCAGGAGCTAATAGAGTTCCATACTGGGAGAAATTCTCTTTTAATGGAATAGATGAAACAATAAAAAAAAGCGTTTCAGTATTTTTGTTGTTAACGAAAGGAATGAGTTTTTCATTTTTTTTGGTTCCAATAGTTAAAGACTCACCAGTTTTTAGTTGATAGTTTGTGTTGTGCTCGGGCTTTATTTCAAGTTCACCTGAAATTACGTAGGCCCAAATATTTTTAGCCGCTTCTTGTTGGAATTTGAAACAGTGGCCTGCATTTAAGGTGACTTCGAGTATATCTAAAGGAAAATAGTGGCACTGTACCCCGTTAAAATTTCTATAACTTCCAAAGATCACTCTTAATCTCAAGCCATCCTCCATGAAGGACGGTATTGATTTTGAAGCTAGATGATAAACACTAGGAGTATGGCCTTTATGTATGTTTGGCGTATTTATGAAAAATTGTATTCCATGTGCTTGTGAGCCTTTATAAGTACTCTCTTTATAAACTAGACCTTTACCTGCCTCAATAAGCAGCACATCACCAGCGGATATGATTACTTTGTTATGAAATGAATCAGAATAGATTTTGCTTGCAGAACTGTCTTCTAGTAATACCGATATTAAAAGCACTCCAGAAGTCATCTTATAATCATATGGGTTTTCGGTAAAAACATAGTGATCTACAAAAACTAATGGATCAAAGCCCATATGAAAGTTGGTATGACGAAATGAGAAAAGTTTATAAGAGTCCCCAATAATGATTTTAGCACCAAAGGTTTTAAAAAAATGTGTAGATTCATTCGTATCTAAAATATCTTTACTCATTTGTAAGTAAACTCTAAGGAAGTGAGTTTGGAATGGTTGTAAAGAATATATTCAAACAAATTCATTTGAATATTAAATTCCATTTTTTGAACTTTATGCAATAACTTTTGTACTTTTAGTGAGCCCTCATAACAAACAAAATTAGTGTACTCAATTTCTGTATCTGTGGATGTTGAAGTCTTAATTTGTCGAAAACATCTTTAACTGCACTATGGGTCATAACAAATGAACGCTCAGATAAGTAACCCCTCTAAATTTAATCGAGAATAACTTTGTAATTTCAAATAATTTTATGTGTGGGGTTAATATGAATAAATTATTGTGTAGCTTGGCTTTTGTTCTAGGTGTTTCTTCTAGTTCAATCGTACTTGCAGAAGATATGTTAGATTCTAGTGCGGTTGAACGAATAGTTTCATTGCAAAAGAGCTCCTCACTTAATCTTAATAACTTGAAAGGCAAATATTTAATAGGAGATAGTGGTGGTCTTCAAATACTTAGGTCTCGTTTTCAAAAACCAGAAAATATATTGCTAGCAACGAGTAATCTTGGTTCGCAAGCTTGGACTAATATTGAAAATTGTGCGAATGAATTTGAGTCATTAAATAAACAGGCTTTAAAAATAAGAAGCCAGCTTTCATCACTATCCAAAGTTTCATTAGATGATGTAAAAGTTTATGCAGTTGTAGGAGCTGGTAATACAGCAGCAACCGCAAGCCCTTCAGGAGTTGTCTTAGCTCTTGAGATGATTTGTCAAAATAAATTACCTTTTGATGACATAAGAAAAGTACTTACTAGCTACATTGCTCATGAACTAGTTCATGTATTGCAATATCGTTTAACGACAAGAAAAAGCTTTGATTTCAATTTACTAGAAATTTCTTTGTTAGAAGGAAGTGCAGACTTCATGGCTGAACTTATCTTAGAGGATGACTATGTTTTAGATGATGAAAGAGTTGCTTATGGTGAAAATCATCGTTCAACACTAGTTAAAGATTTTAAACCTAATATGTTAACAAAGGATTTTAGACCGTGGCTGTATACTCCAGTTTCATCTATGGAAAAAGCGATGCCAATGGATATGGGCTATTGGATAGGATATTTGATTTCTAAAAACTTTATAGGTGAAGGTAAAGAGATCCGTGAGTTATTGACACTTAGCGATGCAGAATCGGTTGCAAATGTTTCGAAGATATTTGACTAAATAATAGTTTGATTAATAACTTTGGTGAGTTCAAAATTTGACAAATAAAGGGGTTATGTATGTTAGTTAATGGTCAGTGGCAAAGTAAATGGGATCCAGTACAGAAAAAAGATAGTGATGGACGCTTTATCCGTCAAAGTAGTGCATATACAGCGCGTATTGAAAATGCTGAGGAGGCGATTAAAAATGGCCTGAGATTGTATGTAGCTTATATTTGCCCTTGGGCTACACGAACGCTAATCGCTAGGTCTTTGCTAGGTTTGGAAAGTGCGGTTGAGTTAAGCGTGGTCGCTCCCCAGTTAAATGACTTCGGCTGGGAGTTCAGTCCTTTTCCTGGAGCCACTCAGAGCGGTATTGAAGGAGTTGATTTTGCTCATCAGCTTTATACTATGACTGATAAAAACTACACAGGCCGAGCCACAGTACCTATTCTCTGGGACATTCAAAATAGCAATATTTTAAATAATGAATCTTCTGATATCTTGAGAATTTTCAACGATGATCTTAGGGGAGTACACGGTTCTTCGCTTAACCTTTACCCTACTGAATTACAGGAAGAAATTGATGAGTTCAATAAGAGTATTTATGATAGTGTAAATAACGGTGTATACCGAGCAGGTTTTGCGTCTAGTCAAAAGGCTTATAATGAAGCAATAGTGACTCTGTTTGATAGACTGGAAGAGTTGGAACTGCATTTTAAAAACCACAAGTATGCTGTAGGTGAACAATTAACTGAAAGCGATATTCGGCTGTTTGTTACGTTGATACGCTTTGATGTTGCATATCATGGATTGTTTAAAACAAACATTAAGCATATTTCTAGCTATCCCGAACTATCCTCATATCTAGAGCGGCTCTTAAGAATAGAAGCATTTGCTAAAAATACCCGTATTGACCATATCAAGACTGGCTATTATTCGATTAAGGCCTTAAACCCTTCACAAATTATTCCACAGGGTCCAAGCTTGAATTGGTTCAAGTATCTTCCTCATGAAATTTGATAGTGACATTTTTGTTTTAGCAAACAGTAAAAATGTCCTTCCAAGTGTCGCCTTTACTACAAATAGCATTTATTTCAAAAATTTGTAGTAAAGGGTTATTAAAATAACTGGTAGCTAAAAAGTGGTACGTCAATAGATATGGTTTAGCTTAAATTTTTTCGGGGAGGTATTCTGGTATAAAACTCTGGCATGGAATCACAAATAAACTCTTGTAGTATTCAACTTTTTGGCCTCTTGTAGGTATTTCCAATACTATTTTTCTTTTTATGTAGGCGAGTTCAGCTATAGTTTTGATAATATTCTTAACGTTTCTATCTGCTCACGAGATTTAGTGTTATCTCGTTAGGTTGTTATATTCTTAAAGAAGTTCTTGGTGTCCACAAAGTATTAAAGCTTCTAAAAAACGCTTCATTTCCAAATTATCCAAGTATTTTCAACGAAGAGATAAGTTTTGTTCATACCATATCGCCATGTTAACTACCTAAACAATTTACTTATGTAATAAAAGTTTTGGTTGCTAATTAACATAACTTTTTTGTTTTTTTACGGCTTTCAGAAGTTATACCTAGTGCTTTTACTATAACTCATTATGAGGTTTTCGGTTTTCCTGTATCAGCCTGAAATCGCAATGTAGGAAACAGCATTTTATTCTTTAAATTTAATTAACTGTAAGGATATTATAGAGCTTTAAAATGAGGTATATGGTGTAGTTATCAATGGATGTTGATATAGAGATTAAGCTATTTAAAAATATCTATTTGTACTTTTTCACTTTTAGATTAAGTGGTTTAGCTTTGATTTTTTAGTTCATCTATATAATGTTCTTTAAATTTAGACCAACACTTCTAAAGAGGGCTTTAAATATTCCACAAGGCAGACAGACTGAGCTTACTTTTTATTTTCACAATAAAGTCTTATATATTTTAACCATTGCAAAATTCTAGCTTTCATGATGACCAAATATTGAAAAGGTGAGTGTGAATTTCGTAAGTTAACAACCACACATGTAACAAGTATTCTACTCTTTGCTTTTAGAGTTATTTAAATCTACAACTTTTCCTTCACGCTTTGTAAGGTTACGATTTTCATCTTCAAGCTCTAATATACGGAATGCCATACTTACATTCTCTCTAATAAGTGGATCTAAGCTAGCCTTAATTTCATCCCTACTATTTCGATAATTCAGCTTTAACTTTTCAGCTTTAGCTACTCGCTCTCTAAGCTGCTTAATTTTATGAATGTTCTTTTTCTCAGCATCATTAGCAACTAGTGTGGTTTGATCTTGATGTTTTTCTATAGCAGCTTTAGCTCTTTTCAGAAAGTCTTTGTAATAGTAAATATTTCTTTTTGAAAGCTGGGCTTCATCGTTAATTCTTGAAATATTAATTTTGCCATCATTCTTTGTATGAAGAGGTTTACCTTTTAAGAGTCTCTGTAGGGCTGCTTCCAAGCGTAATTCAGTATCATTTACATTCATAGTTTATTCTCGAGTTCCTGATATTTTTACAACTTTGCTCTGTATTTAGTTGTTATGAAAGTGTTAAATGCTTTGTGTCATGAACAATGGCTTTGCCTTAATTTGTTCATTGAATGGTTCCACCTCGATGCCATGCTTAGCAAGAGTAACCTCTATAGCTTCTATTTTCATCGAGATATCTTTAAGGAGCCCATAAGTCACATATTGTCCAGTGTTTGTCTCCCTAAAACGCTTCTTAAGTTCTTCAAGCTTTGGTAGCTGTTCCAATGCTTTCTCATGTGTTACAACCTCGTCCGAACATGTGAATGAGCTTAGTTCGTTATTGCAAATTCTGTCACAAGATGGGTTCAAGCAGTAAGAAAATGGATGCTCTACAACTGAAATTACACCAGCTTTAACCATTTTCTCTAGCTCTTCCAAAGTGTAGATAGGTGAACCGCCATTAGCTTTCTTAGCCTTTGCAATCTGCTCGCCCTCGGTGCCGGAGAGCGTCTTTGAATTATGTATATTGAATAACAATTTAGCTGTTACATGGATATTGATAGCTTCAACTTCAGACGCCAATTCTTCATCAAATTTAAGGTCCAGAGCTGCGGCCAAGCTGGCATTATTTGTATACCATTGGCTCATTGCTAAGTTTAGATGCTTTAATTGATGTTTGACATCAATTAAGCTCCCAATACCAGAGCGACAAAGAAATACAGCAAATGTCCGCCTAAAGGTGTGGCTTGAAAACTTTGGGGCTTCACCGACCGTAAATTCACCTGCTCGAGTTGGGTTGATCAAATCAAATTCTGATATGTCTTCAGCGGATGGATAAATAGTATTATTGGAACAAAACGTTTTATTGTTTTTTGAAATATCTGAATAAATATAGTGCACTGATGATTCTTTAAGGTTAAGTTTTCTAACCGCTGCTTTAATAAAACAAGTTGAAGCATCTACGCCTGCTGAAAGCCATCTCTTTCTCGACCACTGAGATGCGTCATATGACAACTCGAGAGCCTTTTTGATTATAGGATGCGTTATCCAATTTGAGACTTCAGGTTTCCCACTGTTTGTCTTGTACGTAAAACCTTCTAGATATGGTATAACCTCGCCATTAATCTTCTTTTCGCGATATGAATCTTTTCTAAAACTACAAGCTTCTTGAAATCTAGTTCCAGTTAGCATCATCGTTAATTGCATGCAATTCAAAACAACAATTTTATGCAGTTCTGCAAAATTATTTATCTTGTGTGATTTTCCTCCTATTAAAATAATGCGCGAATGCTTTTTTTGCCTCAAGGTATCCAGAGAATACCCTTCTTTAAACCGTTTCTGGTCATAAGTGAATTTCTCCTCATATGCATCTGATATAGCGTGCCTATGGGGATGATAAGTTTCAACAAAATTAATTAATCGATTAAGATATCTGCTTGCAAATAATTCAGGTAAACAAATATGTTGTTTTGTTGTCCTACCTATTTTCTTTGCTAGCGTTTTGCAGTCTTTTGTGTATCGTTCACAGATGCCTACTGAATGCATTTTGTTGACTACGTTAAGGTACCTTTCAACTGTGCCTACAGAGTAATCCTTTATTGACATTTCGCTGATGAATTTTCGAAAGTAAAAATCAGAACTAAGAAGGCTGAAATCTGTACTCCCAATCATCAAGGATATAGTGTTGAGTGTAGATGCATATAGCGTTGCTGTCTTTACAGGAACTACCTCGGACTCATCGCGAATCATCAAAAAAACAGCAATTTGAATCGCCTGTTTTAGGCTAGCATAAGAGGTGAAATTCAATTTGGCACATGTACCAAGGTGAGGCTGAGTCATTGAAAAATCCCAGACATCATCAAAAACGAAAGATAGTGGTTCTCCCATTGTATTAAACGTTACTGGTGTGTCTGAGTATCGATGTAATTCTATGTTGAAGCAAGTTTCAATTGAGTTGATGTCAGGCATGGTGTTTATCTCACAAAATCGGATAGGTCTATTGAACTTAAATAAGCTGGGTGCGGTTTGTTATTGTTTTTATCGACAGCCTTGTTAAATGTTGATTTATCTTTTTCTTTTAATGCTGCTAAGGCATTACTAACCTTGATTAAAAGGTTGTCTAGGCGCTCAGTCGGTGAAGAGTTAGCAGACGGCCTGGACAAACTTTCTATAATGCTGTCCTTAAATGATAGTAGAAGCCATATTTGCTCGACATCAGCAACCAGAGCGTGAAAAGGACATTCAAAGCATTCAAGGTAATCGATACAGGGCGCATCATTAGATGAGTTAAGACTTCTATATGGACGAAGAGATTTACTAGCTTTTTCTCCAAATGGAGACTTACATTTGACTCCAGACGGAGTATTAATAGATGTTAGGGATTCTTTTCTATGCTTCCATTCTTCATGAGTAAAAATATCATCAACTATTTGGGAGTGCTCGTCGATAGACTGTTTTCTTGGACGCCCTTGTGCTGTATCGACAATCACGCGAAAGCCTGCTGTAATTTTCAGCTCACTTGAATTCTTGTTTGCGTTCAGATAATGGCGCTTAGCAGTTTTTATACTGTGACTACCTGCATCGGCAGTAATTCGGACATCGTCATAAGCACGCTGTACTAATTGCTGTCGACTTGCACGGAAAAAACGTGTATTTATTGGTACGAAGCCTCTTTCTTCAAGAGGCTTTTTGAAATGTATGTGGGGCATTTTATGATAAAATGTATTGTCTTTGAATTTACCATCCTTCCCCCTGAATGCGAAAACAGAATCGGAGCTTTCATTTAAACTTTCTGAAAGTACGAGCCAACCATTGAAGAACTCAAATGCCCGCTTTGATATACCAATTGTGATCTGCTGTTCTTGGTGAGATGCTCTTAGTTTCATCTGTGTTAGTTTGTAACCACCTTTCTCCGCTCTCGAAATGCTAATGCAACTTCGTTTCAAAGAAATGCATGTTGTTAATGGTGAGCCAGTGAAACCTGAAAATATCAGTAAAGCCAACGCATTTAATAGGTTCTCAATTTGATGTGCTTTCATAGAGCGCCGTAAATACTTTCTGCGTTTCATGCTTAACTCCAAGCCATCATAACACGGGCATATTTCAGGCCTTGTATTGGCAAGGTAATGTTTACTGTAAACATCATAAATGCGAAGCAACTCTTTCAGAACAGATGCAAACTCTTTTGGTGCAGCTCCAACTGTACCATCACTTTGGGCTCTCTTGACGACTGTAAAACATCTTCGGGCTCTTCCTGTGAGATTCAGCAGTTCGAGTACCTTCCTTAGCGAACACTTGATTGTAGAAGCGGTTGGTCTCTCAATCGTCCCTGTTTGATAGAGCCTATCTATGTGCTTGTTGTACTCCTTTAAAGCTTCTTCCGGAAACCAATCACCGTCGCTAACATCAATATTTTTTCTGCCATCAACCCAGCCAATATATCTAGCTAATTCCAGAAAATAACCGTATCCAGAAAGCGTCTTGCTATCTAATATAGTGAATGCTGAATATACCTCCCGTACCCACCTTTCTCTTGAGGCTCTTTTGGCGTTTTTGATTTCTGAGAGTTTAGGTGCGTTAAGAAATAATAACCTTTGGAAGTTGGCTTTTGATCCCTTGAAATCTATTACCAGTTCACTTTCTTTAAGAGGGGAAACCGTGCTTTGCTCAGGCAGCTTAAACTCCCCTTTTAACTTTACCCTACGCTTTTTTCCTGTACCAATCCCCATTATTAAACCCTATCTATTTGGAAGTTAATAGCTTCTTCGGCTAAACCATAAGCGTCTAATGTGCCATCTATTTGGGACAGATACTTCTCTGTTGTGGATAAATCTTCATGGCCCATCTTCAACTGAATGTGAAGAAGTGCTTTTTGGGTAGAGATAGGCTTGATGCCTGACTTATTTGGAGGAGTAATCAGATCTCTTAATCTCATTGTTCCATATGTTGCGCGAAGATTATGTGGCTTGTGCTCAAAAGGTAAGGAGTATCGCTCTTGAATATATCGTCTAATTTCACCCCACCGAGCATTGACGGAACCGTCATTCATTTTGTCGCCATTGCGATTTAGAAATAATGGTATGTAATTGGTATTTGGATTTTTATCTAAATATTTAAAAAGCCTTTTTTTGTAGCGTTCGGATGTTTTGTATTTGTATAGGTCATTTAATAACCCTTTCGGTATTTCTATATCTCTAGATTTTTTGTTTTTAATATCCATTCCAAGAACTGTTGTAATATGTAAATCAATATAACCTAAATCATCGGGTTGTTTATTAAATAAACTAGAGGGAATTGTAAGAGCTTCTTTCCGCCTCAGTCCTGTGTACCTCATTAGCAAAAATAAATACGAAAATTCGATTGCTATGCCTACCTCAACAAAGTTCCCTTGATTAAGCCTTAAACCACACCTATTTACTCTTAAGGTATGGTCTACCAGTTTCCATTCTTGATCACTTAATGCACGCAAATGATTGGGAATGCTTGTCCTTGGTTCATTGATTTTTAACCTCAAATTTGTTGTTGGAATTAAAATTCTTCGACCTGAGCTTATACTTTCATGACTCGCTTCAACTTCTATATTCACTATGTCGCATTCAAACGGCGGATAATCAAATGAACGACGGTTTAAGTAAAACTTATAAAATCTGATCACTTCCCTCATGTAGGCTTTTGCAGTACTAGCACGAAGCTGTTTCTGATGATACATCTCAACGAGGAAGGAGCGAAAAGAATAGGTAGGCTTGTGTGCATTTCGTGGGCCAAAACTATCCCATTTTAGGTTATGATCTTTTAGGAATTCACAATAACAAAGTAAAGCCTTTGCTGCTTGCCTTGTATCTTTTGCTAAACCATTAATACTTCTGTGCATCAGATATGCATTAACGTGTTGTATACCCTTTAGTTCAATGATCTTGTTGGTATTTTCGCAGCGATATAATTCAAATAAAAACAAACTGTCAGGCACCTTACTAGCTGTGCCAACATATCCCTTTATTGAATAACTTGGCTTGCCATATTCATCCATACTAATAGCAAGTTCAGGTGTTCTGTAATCAAATGCAGATAATGAATACGATATGATTTCCATGTTCATTCCTTGAAGTAATATAATTTAAGCTTAGTATTTCACCTTTTTTTGTCAAACAATTGTGGGGGTAAAAATTCACATATGGATTGTGGGGGTAGAAAGCAGAACGTGTGAAACGTGCGCAAATTCTAGAATCTGAAGGTGATAGACAAGCGGCCATTAATGTTGCCGAAGGTAAAAAGCAAGCACAAGTTCTTGCAGCTGAAGCAGATAAAGCTGAGCAAATTTTACAGGCCGAAGGTGAAGCAAAAGCAATTTTAGCCGTTGCTGAAGCACAAGCAGATGCACTTCGAAAAGTCGGTGAAGCGGCAAATACAGAGCAAGGTCAAAAAGCCATTCAGCTCGATTTAGCAACCAAGGCGATCAGTGCCAAAGAAGCGATTGCTAAAGAGTCATCCGTTGTGCTTTTACCAGACAGCAGCACTGACGCAAGCTCTTTGGTTGCACAAGGAATGTCGATTATCAACTCGTTAAATCAAAAACAAAAAGGCTAGCCTATGGAATTTTTGACAGAAAATATTGCACAAACACTCCTTATATTGGGTGTGATAGCACTGATTATTGAAGTGGCGGTGCTTGGCTTTGCTACTTTTGTGCTGTTCTTTGTCGGCCTTTCATTGGTGTTCAGTGGTGCCTTGATGTATGCAGGGTTACTCGATGCAAGTTGGATAACCGCCCTTTGGGTGAATGCCATCATTACTGCGGGTTTGGCAGCGCTACTTTGGAAGCCGCTTAAAAGGTTGCAAGAAAGTCGTGAGTCAACTGATGTGCACAGTGACTTTGCAGAGCTTGCTTTCACCTTAGAACATGACGTTGATGAGCATAACGGTTATAAATATGCTTATTCAGGCATAGAGTGGTTAGTTAAGAGTAAACAACCTCTTAGCAAAGGCAGCCAAGTCAAGGTCGTGAAAAAAGACGTTGGTGTATTTTGGGTTGAGCTTCAATAAAGAGCGAGATAACCGGCATTGTTAACTTTATAAAAGCAGGCGAAAGCCTGCTTTTTGTCATAATAGCTATTGAAGATGCTTTATTAGTGAGAGCAGGCTCAAGGAAATAAAAAGTCTAATGATAGCTTTATTCATTGTTATATCCCTACAACCCTTGCTCAACCATTGCTTTAACTTTGACAGCTTTTTCGAAGTGATCTAACTGATGCGTTTGTATCCACCAAGTGGCCGCTTCCATCAGTTGCTCTGGATCGTCGTTTTTATTAGCAAAAAAAGCATAAAACGACACACCGACGGTCTCTCCCTTTTTCGCTATCTTTTGCTCACACACAGAGATGATTTTATTTCTTAAACTTTGACGCATTGATATTCCTTGCAGTAACTCTAAGCACTAACTCTAAATTGAAGTTGCATATTAACTGAGAGGTGTATGTTTATGAAAGCAATAAAGTTTATAAAAGGTGGAAAGAAACATAAAGTACACAACGAAAGGTTAAAAATAACCGGCTCAACATCCTGTAAAGCCGGCCATGACGCATCTAATTTTTTATTGTTGTTATGACTCTGCATTATTGCAGAAGGTATTTTATATCAAGTGATTATGAATTGATTATGGAGGGAATATGGATTTAAAAGGTGTTACCTTCTTTTAAACGATGTTATTTAAGAGATAATTTTTGAGAATTTAATGAAAAGGGTAATCTAAAACTTTTTTGTGATAGTATCACGTTTTTGGTGCCGTGTTTAAAGTCGAGTTGACTTACAAGTGAGAGGATAGAAAGTGGAACCTATTATTGTTGTCGTTGGTTTTCTTGGGGCGGGAAAAACCACGTTATTAAAACGCTTGGTCACTGAATACGGCAAAGCGAATTGGTCACCTTTTGTGGTTTTAAACGATTATGAAAATGCCAATTTAGATGCGCAGCAGTTTTTAGATATGCTTGATGAGAAAAGTCTAAAAGCACTGAATGGTAGCTGTATTTGTTGTAGTGGTATTGGCGAGCTCAGAGAGTCGGTTAATCGAATTCCTGAGCGAGCAAATGGTATAACACTTATTGAAGCAAATGGCACAACTGATGCGTGTGCCTTAATGGGGTTTCTTGGGGTGGGCATCGAAGCGCGTTTTATGCCTCCGGTACAAATTTCTGTGGTTGATGTTAAAAATTGGCAATTAAGAGATATCCATAACGAGCTAGAAGCGAATCAAATACAAGTCTCGTCTTTGATCACACTCTCGCATACTGACTCTGTAAGCGAAGCACGTTTAGCTCAAGTGAAAAGCGATATTCGAGCAATTAACCCAACTGCTGAGATCATGCTTTGTGAAGAGCTAGAAATTAATAAACTTCCAGAGCTGTTGCCATCGAGTAATAGTGTAGAAAAGCTTGCGCACCATAAGTCACATTGGTCTTCGTGTTCAGTTGATTTACCTAATTTACCAGACCCTATTTGTATTAAAGAAATCTGTGATGCGATCCCAAGCAGCGTGATCCGAATTAAGGGGTGTACGGTTTTAGGCACTGAGCCTGGTTATACTTATTTTGAACGTTGCCCTGATGGTGAAATTTATGTCAGGCCTTACCGCGGCAAGCCGACGACAGGGGCGAAGTTACTCACTGTCGGGCCTGGCAGTGATAAGTTATTGCTTGAATCGGCTATTCAAGATAGTTTGGAAGCAGCCAAATTACGACAAGCCAAATAGGTTAGAGTGAGCCATACAGTCTAATTGCTAGCTATCTTGTGTAGCTAGCAATGATGGTAACTTGATTGACTGAGGTTTCGAAAAACTGCTGTTTTGCTAGTTGGTATTCATCGTTATCAAAAAACGCATCTTTACTCTGTTCATCAGAAAAACGAATAGTGAATACTCTATTTATTTCTGTGTTTTCTTCGCTTTTCAGTACTTCAGACACTTTAAAATCATAACCAAATTCACCGCCAAAACGATTTAGAATAGGCTTTATAGCAGCACGGTATTGGTTATATATTTCATCATTACTGATACCAATCCTCAATAACACTTAATCATTTTGAGGGATTAAACCTGATGATAGCTGCGTTAAAGATTTCTCATTTAGAACAACTAAATAACGAAATATTTGCCTTGCTACCAACAAGGTTTTCTTGCCTCAAAATAGACCACTTAGTTAAACTGATTGGTATGAATTCCTGACCCACTAACATTTCAAACATTGCTATCTCTATATTTTGTTAATGATTAATTCAGACTGTGCTCGTAAGTTATATCTAAAACAGCGCTTTTGATAGTGAATAGATGTAAGGGAATATTTTGATTTTGAAGTTTCGATTTCGATAAATTGTTTTTCGGTTTCGAAAATAATATTTCTATATTTGCATAGTGGTTTATTAAAATCTATATTTTTCATGCTCTTATGTTTTGGCATGGCACTTGATTTAACTACTGTACTAAAGATTAAAAACAGTATGAGATCGAGTTATGGATGTGGTCGTAAAGCCCAAAAAAAACATCAAACGGCATCTAAGCATTTTAGCGTTTGTGTGCTTGCTACTAGCTGCATGTATTTGGCTATTTTTGCAACCAAGTCATGCGCAGCAAATAAAAGCCAACGAGATTTGGTCGGCGAAGGTCGAGCAGGGTTCATTAAACTTAGAAGTTTCAGGCTTTGGCCGTTTAAAGTCGAAAAAGCCGCGTTTGCTCACCGCGAAAAGTCAGGCAACGGTTGATGAAATTGTTTTAAAACCGGGTGCTGAAGTAACCCCTGAGAGTGTTATTTTAAGACTTTCAGATCCGAACATTACTCAATCGGTGCGCGATGCAAAGCGTGCATACATTGACAGTCAAAATCAACGTATTCAAACGGATATAAACCAAAAACGCGAATTGCTTGCTCAACAGGCAGAGTTAGCTCGCATTCAAGCTGATCTCGAAAGTGCCGAACTGGAAGCGAACGCACAGAGTCAATTGGTCAGCAAAGGTATCGTCTCTAATATCGACTACCAGCGTACTAAGTTACAGGTCAGGCAGTTAACTCGACGTTTAGAAATTGAAACCGCCCGTATTACCCAGCTTGAAGCCCTGCATGCTGCCAATTTAAAAATTGCCGACTCAAATATTTTGGCGCAGCAAGAGGCTTTAGATTTAGTACAACAGCAACTCGACAGTCTAACGGTTAAAGCGGGCATTTATGGTGTGGTGCAATCGCTTAGTGTAGAACTCGGCCAAGTGGTGAATTTAGGTGAGCAATTGGCTTTAGTCGGCAGTACCACCGACCTTTATGCTTTGCTGAACGTGCCACAGTCAAAAATGCAGTCTATTCAACTGGCGCAAGCGGTAAGCATCAATACTCGTCGTGGAAAGATCTCAGGGGAAGTGATCCGCATCGACCCGGTTATAAACAACGGCAATATTCAGGTTGAAGTGGCGTTAAACGGCGCCTTAACCGACAACGCCCGACCAGAGCTTAACATCGAAGGCACAATTGCCGTGGGTCAATTAGCAAACGCTCTGTTTATTAAAAAACCCGTCAACGTAAAAGCTTTTTCAAATTCTACCTTATTTAAATTAACCGATAACGGCTCGGCCATTGCTACTTCTATTCAGTTTGGTGCGGCAACAGACGAGCAAATTCAAATACTTGCTGGCGCACAAGCACACGAGCAGTTTATCCTTAACGATATGACTCGCTGGCAAGCACATACCCACATTGCCATTGTGAAGTAAGCCAGGCAATCGCGATATAAAAAGGAAAGACCATGAGTAATAACAAAATAAAGCTAACCAATATCACGAAAAAGTTTGTCACCAGCGAGATGGAAACCCACGCACTGCGCGGCGTTGATTTAGAAATTAATGAAGGCGATTATGTGTCGATTTCAGGCCCATCTGGCTGTGGTAAATCAACCCTGTTATCGATATTGGGATTATTAGACACCGCGTCGGACGGTGAATATATGTTAGCCGGGCACGATGTCAGTAATCTTAGCGTTAATCAAAGAGCGAGTATGCGCAATGAGCATATTGGTTTTGTATTTCAGTCGTTTAATTTGATTGATGAATTGTCTGTTTTCGACAATATAGCGCTGCCATTACGCTATCGTGAAAATGCATTATCGCAAGAAGAAGTTAAGCAAAAAGTAGAGGCGTGCTTGGCTAAGGTCGAAATGACACACAGAGCGGGTCATAAACCGAATCAGTTGTCAGGCGGTCAGCAGCAGCGCGTTGCGATTGCCAGAGCCTTAGTAAACGACCCTGCAATTTTACTGGTTGATGAACCAACCGGTAACCTCGATTCTAAAAATGGTGATGCGGTCATGATGATGTTGGCTGAACTAAACCGACAAGGCACCACCATTTGTATGGTAACCCACGACCCAAGATATGCCGATATGGCAAAGCGCAAATTACATTTACTTGATGGTGTGATGGCCGATGAGTTTAAGATGGAGTTGGCGGTATGAGCATCATCAAAGAAGAATTTAAACTCGCAGTCAGCAGTTTATTACGATTACCGGGGTTTAGTTTAACGGTGATCATCACCCTAGCTGTGACATTAGCGGCGCTTGCTGTGGTACTGAATATCAATTATTTAGTACTGACTAAGCCTTTACCATACCCGAACGCCGATAAAATCGTCGTTACCGACCAAAGCGAAACCATCAATGGCGAGACGCAATACGGCTTTCAG
This sequence comes from Pseudoalteromonas sp. NFXS53, assembly GCF_056629255.1. Lineage (NCBI taxonomy): Bacteria > Pseudomonadati > Pseudomonadota > Gammaproteobacteria > Alteromonadales > Pseudoalteromonadaceae > Pseudoalteromonas > Pseudoalteromonas sp. NFXS53. Next base: position 610,684 of record NZ_JBWVBR010000001.1, read on the forward strand.
ATTTTGTCGGCGCAGTACCATATTTACAAAGACGAACAATACATCGAACAAATGGCACTCATGAGTTTGTATAGTGCAAAATTAAGAGATTTGCCCGATACACCTTATCTTGATGGTGTTCGTGTAACACCTGAGTATTTTACTATGCTTGATGTGCCTATGCATTTGGGTCGTGCTTTTAATCAACAAGAAACCATTAATGATAAGCAAAGAGTCTTGGTACTGAGTTTTGAGGCTTGGCAAACGCACTTTGGTGCTGACCCAAAAGTGATTGGTACTTATACAACTATCGCTAATGATAAATATAAGATCATCGGTGTAACAGCGAGTCATTTTAATGCGCCAGAAGTATTTGGTAATTTTTCTATGCATGCTTGGTTTAGCTTTGACCAAGAAATTAGCCGCACTAGTAGCTGGGGAAGTATTACCGGTGGAGTAAATGGTATAGCAATTCTCAAAAATGGTGTATCAATTGAGCAAGCAAATAGCGCACTTGGTGAGCAAATTAACGAGTTGTATCAAAGTCGTGATGATGTCGCTGCTAATACCGCAATTGGCGCACGCTTCGTACCCATAAAACAGAAAATAGTCGCAGATAGTGGCGAAATGGCATTGTTGCTATTGGCAGGTGTGATTACCTTGTTATTTATTGCTGTCACTAACATTTGTAATTTATTTTTATCTCGCGCGGTGCAGAAAAAGCGCGTGATGGCCATTCAAGCGGCATTGGGGGCGAAAACACAACATATCTTTTTAGGCATGTTCAGCGAAGCGCTGCTGCTATCTATGCTTGCCTGTATTTTTGGCTTGCTAATTGCCGGCTGGTCAATGGTCTGGTTAGCCAGCGACTTGCAGTATATGTTCCCTAGAATGCAGCATCTGACCCTAGATCCTGTGACAATTTCGGCAAGTGTTATTGTCAGTGTATTTATTAGTATCGTCATGGCGAAGCTTGCCAGTCAGCAGGTGCCTTACAAACAGCTTAATCAAACCCTGCAAAGCAGTGGTAAAGGTACGGGAGCACAGATATCTAGCCTGACCAGAAATGTTCTGGTTGCCTTACAAGTTGGACTAGCTACAGCCTTGTTACTTGGCGCGACAACCGTGTTATCTCCTGCGATTAATAAATTGGTTAAAGATGTCGGGTTCAATGCCAATAATGTAAATTATCTTCGCGTCGATACGGGTAACTTGAATGAAGGTTTTCATGATGTTGCGCAACAAGTCAAAAGCCAGCTTAAATCGTTACCGCAAGTTGAAGATGTTGCTCTGACGCGCGCTTCACCTTTGCAAATGGGTTGGGAAAATTATTTATACGATGAAAGTAATGAGATGCTAGGTATTGTCAGTGTCGGCTTCTTTGACGAAAACAGCTTTGCCTTACTCGGTATGCCGATGCTGGAAGGGCGCAGTTTTAGTGCTTTACAAGATGCTGACAGCGCACCGCAAGAAATTATTATTAGTAAAGCACTCGCAGAGCGTTTGTTTAAGTCAGAATCTGCAATTGGCAAAACATTGCAAGCAGCACCGAATGAGCCACTCACTGTTGTGGGCGTAGTTGATAATGTTTATGTGCCGGATAACCGTGATAGCTATGCAGAAGAGCGTTATTATTTACCGTTTACAGCTGGTGCTCGTTTCGCTATCACTTTCAAAAGCAATAGCCAAGTCGATAGAGCACAATTACTCGAAGCTCTAAAAGAGGTTAACCCGCAACTGAGTATTGCTTACTTTGAAACGCTAGACAATATGCTAACGGCTCGATTAAGAGCCTCAAAGTTGGTTGCGATTTTAACAATGAGTTTAATTGTATTAGCGCTAAGTCTGGCTGCTGCGGGTATTTATGGGGTGTTGAGCTATAGCGTACAAATGCGTCGGTACGAGCTGGGCATTCATCTATCACTTGGTGCGCATACTGGACAAGTCATCAAAATGGTATTAAAGCAAAGTATGCAGCCTGTTGTATTTGGTGTGATTCTAGGCGGCGTACTAGCGGGAATAGGCTATTTAATTGGCACGCGATTACTGGCCATGCAAATCACGGGAGAATTCACAGTGTTATTATTGGCAATCCCGGTTATGGTGGCGATTTCTGTATTGGCCTGCTACTTACCGGTACGTTCTGTGGTGAGCTCAGATCCTTTAAAAGCGCTGCGTAATGAATAACCTTGAATGGGTTTTCTGAAACTTCGCTGAGCATTAACCTAGTCTTCTTAATGAGGTCTAGGTTAAACTCGTTTTAGAGCTTACGCTTTAAGCGAATAACTAAAAAAATAATAACATTCAAGGAGCAGTATGGGCATGCCAGCAGCAAAGCAGCATATTTTGATTGTAGAAGACAGGGCCGATGTAAGGCTTAGCCTTCGTTTTTTGCTAAACAATCATGGTTATGAGGTGCTTGAAGCTGAGAGTCCTACTGTTGCCAGCGAGGTTTTACACTCGCATCATATTGACTTAATTTTGCTTGATATGAACTTTGAGTTTGATACTACATCGGGCGAAGAAGGTTTGGCGTTTTTGCGTACACAACAAAAAATAAGCTCTTCACCTATTCTGGCGATGACCGCTTGGTCTAGTGTCTCTTTGGCTGTTGAAGCCATGCAACTTGGCGCGAAAGATTTTTTTGCTAAACCTTGGGATAATCATGCGGTTGTGATGATGGTCAAAAAGCACCTTGCTTTAGCACAGATTGATCATCAAAAAGCGATTTCTGAGCAACAAGAACCAACTCAGTTGGGCAATAGCGAAATTTCATCAAACCACAATACAAATTCTATTTTGTGGCATAGCCCACAAATGCAAAAGTTAAAAGCGCAGTTAGAGCGTGTTGCTAAAACCGATGCGACGATATTTTTGCGTGGTGAAAATGGCACGGGTAAAAGCTGTATCGCAGGATATGTGCACGCTTACTCAGCACGCACCGGTGAGTTTGTTTCGGTAAACATGGGCGCCATTCCAGAAAGTTTGTTTGAAAGCGAGTTATTTGGCCACAAAAAAGGCGCATTTACCGATGCTAAACAAGATAGAGCGGGGCGCTTTGAGCTTGCCAATAATGGTACATTGTTTTTAGATGAAGTCGCGACAATGGGGCCCAATCAACAAGCTAAACTGCTGCGAGTGCTCGAGTCGAAACAGTTTGAGCGAGTCGGTGATACGCTGACTCAACAGGCGAGTTGTCGCATTATCGCGGCATCTAACGCTGACTTTGAGTCCATGCTTGCAAGTGGTGAGTTTAGAACCGATTTATATTTTAGATTGAACACCATAGAGCTCACTATTCCTCCTCTAAGTGCACGGCCCGAAGACATCATTGTGTTGGCAAAGCACTTTATTGAATTACATGCCAAACAATATCAACTAACTCCGTTACCATTGAGCAAAGTAGCCGAACAGGCTTTGCTTGATTATGCATGGCCGGGTAACGTACGAGAGCTCAGTCATATGATGGCAAGAGCGGTTTTAATGGCTGAAGGTGACTGTATAAATGTGCAAGATCTTGAATTTAAAGTGCTGAATATTTCATCGAAGAATGCATCTTCAAAAGATGACATTCCCTTAATGACCCTCGAAGATGCTGAGAAAAAACTCCTTAAAATGGCATTAGCGCAAACCCAAAATAATGTAGAACAAGCAGGCGAATTACTTGGCATAAGTAAAAGTGCCATTTACCGCCGATTAGAAAAGTTTGGCATGTCGACCAAGTAAGTTGCTAACCAAAAAATAATGAGCCAGCAGATGTTCAATCTAATAAATAAACTCACAGAGCAACTAGAGTTACGCTCCATCGAAAGCATCCTGACACTGTTTATTGGCAGTTGCTTGCTGGTTTTATCGGGGGTAACGGGCTTTATGCTTTGGTATAGCTCGGCAAGTATCTTAGTAGTTTGCACCGTATTGGTATTATTTCTTTGCCCGTTTGCGCTGCTATGTTGGTATGTCAGGCGTACTTTGCTCAACCCTTATTACCGTTTTTCAGCAGTTCTTGAAGCGATAAGAAATGAAGACTATTCACTGCGCGCCAACCCTAAATTTAATCAAGGCGCTGTAAAGTTGTTGGCAGATGAAATCACCACCATGTCGGCAGACTTACAAAGCAGAAAGTCGCAATATGACCAACAGGCGGTGTTAGTACTTCGACTCATTGAACAGCTTGCCACTCCCATTGTGGTTTTAAATAAAGAGCATAAATTACATCATGCCAATGAGGCTTTTTCTAATTGGCGCAAGCAGCCATGGCAGGCCCTTAGGCATACAAACGCGGACGATTTAGGCTTCAAGTTAGCCGACAATAAATGGCAATTAAGTGATGAGTCTCATATCGAAAAATGGCAGTTACGTCATAGCCAATTCACCATGCACGAGCAAAGCTATCAGTTGTTGGTACTAACTAACATAGAGCAGGTGGTGTATCACACTGAGCAAGTAGCTTGGCAAAAAATGACCCGCGTATTGAGCCATGAAATCAATAATTCGTTGTCACCCATTAAGTCTTTAGCACAAACACTACAAGATATGCTTAAAGGCAATGATGACTTTGCGAATTTAGATCCTGCTTTACAAGTTATTGTTGAGCGCAGTGATGGTTTAATGCAATTTGTAAATCGTTATGCGAATTTAAGCAAACAATTCGATGTTCATATAGAGCAGTGCGAAATCGCGCCGTTATTTCAGTCGGTGAGTAATTTGTTTGATTATCCCATTGAGATTAAATGCGATGCGCTTTATGTGCTTGCTGATAAAGTATTGCTTGAGCAAGTGCTGGTTAATTTAGTGAAAAACGCCATTGAGGCGAGCAAATCGCAACAACTTATTGAGTTAAATGCTTACAAGCAGGGCAAACAAGTTGTGGTTGAAGTTAAAGACTTTGGGTCGGGTATTCAGAATACCGACAATTTGTTTGTGCCGTTTTATACCACCAAAGCGCAAGGTAAAGGCATTGGTCTTAACTTGTGTAGAAACATGATTGAACAACAAGGTGCAAAGCTAACGTTAAGCAACCGCGAAGACAAAACAGGCGCAATTGCTCAGTGTTGGTTTAGCATTTAGATATTAACGAATACCAAACAGGTTATCGTCAGAAAATACTTTTAAGAGCTTCACTGGGGCACTTAAGCCATCAATCATATTGCCTTTAACTGCTGCATCGAGTAAATCTCGTAAAACGTGATATTTACTATCATGCTCCTCATCAAGGTTGATCATATTCATGGTCCAACGAGAGAAAGTGCGGCTTTTGGCGGGTTCTAGATAAAGCACCTTGGCTTGCATGTGCCTGTCGTCATTTTCAATTTTTCTATATAAGTCTTGAATAACAGGTAAGTCACCTTCTAAAACCTGCAAAAACCAGCCGCCGTTATAGAACAAGCTGCCGGTTACGCGAAGATTGATGTTGTTTTCGCGCGCTACTTTTAAAAGATTTAAAAAGTCTACGCTGTCGAGCTGTCGACTCGCTTTGCTGAGATAGATGAGTTGGTGCAGTGACATAAATAATCCCGTATTTGGAAGCTAATTCTATATATAGAATCGAACTGTTCAAAAGGCAAAACATGAAAGCAAATAAAGTGATAAAAAAGATGTGAAAACTTAATCGATCTTTTTTATAGGCTGTGACGTAAAAACTGCCATGTAGAGTTTTTAGGTCTTATTTATGCAATTACCCGTTTTTCCACTACCTGTATTTTTGCTTCCTGAAGGGGTAACACGCCTTCGTATTTTCGAGCCGAGATATAAAAAACTGGTATCTATTGCAACCAAAGAGCAAGGCTTTGCACTCACCATTTACAAGCCAGATGCCGAGTTTGAAGTATCTGAATGGGCAGCTTGGGTTGACATAATCGACTTCTTTGAAGAAAAAGGCATGTTGCATATTGATGTAAAAGCAAAATCGTTAGTAACGCTTAGTGATGTTTATTTTGACGAAGACAATTTACGCTTTGCTAAATGTGAGTCTATCCCGCACTGGGCTCAAGCTAACACGAGTGAAAATCACATTGCGTTAGCCGATAAACTCGAAGAGATATTCTCTTTACACCCAGACATTCAAAGTCTTTACCCATTACCAAAGTTTGATAACCCAAATTGGGTCTGTGCGCGTTACTTAGAACTATTACCGCTTTCTATGGAGCAAAAAGAAGTGTTTGTTGATCAATACAGTTTTGATAAAGCGCAAAACTTCTTACACACCATAATGTTAGGTTAAATTTGTAGAGTGTCCTACAATTAATAAAACTAACTAATCTAAGTGATCCGAATCTGTTTTCAAACGTATGTAATACGAAATGCAATTAACGGGTTTAGTCATGGTGAGCACAGAAAATAGGAACTCCCATCCTTCGATGAGCACAACAAAACAGTCTCAAACTATGCCTGCTGAAGTAGATGGCAAAATGTTGTCATCTTGGTTAATCAGCGTGGCTCAAGAGCGTGATAGACGTGCCTTTGCTAACTTATTCAAATGGTTTTCTCCAAAAATCATTGGTTTTGGGCGCAAACAATTCAATAACCCTGTAATGGCGAATGAGCTATTACAAGAAACCATGACCAATGTGTGGCGTAAAGCACATCTCTACAACATAGAGAAAGGTGCAGCGACTACTTGGATTTATACGGTTATGCGTAATATCAGTTTTGATATGTTACGTAAAATTCAATCTAATCAAGAAGACACCATCAGTGAAGAAATTTGGCCGCTGGCCGAAGCGCAAAATAGTGATGACCACATGTTTGCCGATCATTTAATGGACAAGCAACTTGCGCAATACCTCAATAAGCTGCCCGAAAATCAGAAACAAGTCGTTCACGGCGTTTATTTTCAAGAGCTTTCTCAAGAGCAATTATCAAAGCAGCTTAACATTCCACTTGGTACTGTGAAATCACGTTTAAGACTCGCACTGACTAAACTCAAACAACACATAGGAGCAGACTATGATTAAGCACCACCCTAAATTAGAACTGCTCGAAAGCTATGTGGCTGGGGAGTTACCTGCTTCAGTGAGTGTGATGATTGCAGCGCACTTAGAGATGTGTCCTAAATGCCAACATCAGATCACAGAATTGACAGCTAAAGCGGCCGACAACTGTTTTGAAGAAGACACGTTTGCTTTTGATGAATCAGAAATACAGTTCGACTTTGATGCTTTTATTGATGACGTAACAGGAGACACTGGTATCGATGAGTTTGTCGAGCCAGAGCCTCAAGAAGTGAAAGTAGCAGATACGCCATATTGCTTACCCCAGGTTTTGTGCAACCTAGAGCGCTCTAACTGGATGAACTTAGGTAAACTGTCACGTTCACGTATCGAGCTTGAAGATGGCGACCTTCGCATGAGTTTGTTACACATAGACGCTGAAGGGTCTGTGCCTAATCATACACACAATGGCTTTGAAATAACTTTGTTAGTTGATGGCAGTTTTGAAGACGAAATGGGCACTTACAATCGTGGTGATTTCATTTGGCTTGATGGTAAAAATACCCACACGCCTTTTACTAAAGAAGGGTGTTTGTGCTTAACTGTATCTAGTGACTCGCTTCACTTTACTCAAGGACTTAGCAAATTGCTTAACCCAATAGGTAAGTTTATTTACTAGGAGATAGCTATGAATGAGTTTAATCCTGAATTTTCTTCGCCAATAAAAATTGGTATTAGTGCTTGTCTAACGGGCGATCAGGTCCGTTTTGACAAGAGTCATAAAAAATCTGATTTCTGTATGAATCAGTTAGGCAAACATGTTGAATATGAAAAGTTCTGCCCTGAAGTGGCGGTCGGTCTGCCTATTCCAAGACCGACTATTAGACAAATTAAATATGATGACTTGATTGCGGTTTCTCGACCTGACGGCTCAATGGATGTCACTGAGAAAATGACCGAGTTCGGTCAAAAAGTAGCATCTCGCATTGACCATTTGAGTGGTTTTGTGTTTATGAAAGGCAGCCCTAGTTGCGGCATGGAACGTGTAAAGGTTTATTACGAGCACGGTAAAGGCTGTGAGCACAACGGTATCGGCTTGTTCGCCAAACAAATTCTTGACGCACACCCAAACTTACCTTGTGAGGAAAATGGCCGTTTAAACGATGCCGTGTTACGTGAAAATTTTGTTATGCGCGTATTTACTTACAAGAAATGGCAAGAGCTGGTGGCGTCGGGTCTCACTAAACACAAATTGATTGATTTCCACAGCCAAAACAAATATTTGGTGATGAGTCATAACCTCGAAATGTATCGCAAAATTGGCAACATGCTCGGGCAATCGAAAGAGCCATTGGAAGAGCTTGCTGAGCAATATATCTCGATGTTGATGTCCGCGTTGAAAAAACCTGCATCACGTCGTAACCACACGAATACCTTGCAGCACTTACAGGGTTACTTCAAAAAAGTACTCGATAAAACAAAGAAAGAAGAGTTAACAGAACAAGTCATGGCGTATCGTCAAGGCTTAGTACCACTACTTGTGCCTTTGACTTTGATTAATCACTACTTGCGTGATTACCCGAACGAGTATCTGTCAAAGCAAGCGTACTTAAACCCTTACCCTGCAGATTTAAAACTAAGGTATAGCCTATAATGAGTGCCCTTTATTGGATAAGGAAAGACTTTAGACTCGACGACAACCCCGCATTAATTCAAGCCCTAGCGCAAGGATGCAAACAGGCAATTTTCATTTCTACTCCTCATACTTGGCAACGCCATAATGTTGCACCTATTCAGGTCGATTTTATGGCACGTCACTTGGCGTGGTTTGAGCAACAGCTTAACGCGCAGGGCGTCGAGCTGACTGTGATAAACGGCAGTGATTTTAATGCTCAAATCGATCAGTTATTGAGTTTCTGTTCTGAACATCAAATTACACGAGTGTTCGCAAATAGCCAGCTAGAAATAGATGAAGTAGACAGAGACAAACAAGTTTCTGAACGTATTGAGCTTAACCTATTCGAAGCCGATGTAATGTTGTCAAAAGGCTCTGTGCGCAACAAGCAGGGTGAAATGTTCAAGGTCTACACGCCGTTTAAAAAGGCCTGGCTGCAAGCGGTTAAACAAAGCGGGTTTGAGCAAAGTTATTTAGGCAACTTAGCGGCAGTTGAAGCTGAGGTTGATGAGCATAAATTTAGTTTCAATTACCCTAAAGTTGAGTCGTCTAAATGGCCGTTGGCAGATACTGCGCTAAGACAAGTATTGCCACGCTTTTTAGCTGAAAAACACGATGACTATGAGTTATATAGAGACAGACCTGATTTAAAAGCAACCAGCGGTTTATCACCTTATTTAGCCATCGGTGCTATCAGTCCAAAGCGTGTTTTTATTGAACTTATCAACCATGCTCCGAACGTGCTTGAAGATATGAAAGCGCCACAATTTTGCTGGTTGAATGAGTTGATCTGGCGAGAGTTTTATCGCCATCTTTTAGATTCGTTCCCGAGTTTAAGTAAAAACAAAGATTTTCAAGAAAAGTTCCATGGCTTCAAATGGCCTGATCATCAAGCAAAATTTGAACTTTGGTGTAATGCACAAACCGGATTCCCAATCGTAGATGCTGCAATGAAACAGCTTAAACAAACCGGTTGGATGCACAATCGTTTACGTATGATAGTTGCCAGCTTTTTAACTAAGCATTTGCTGGTGGATTGGCGCAAAGGCGAAGCGTTTTTTATGCAGCATCTTATCGATGGTGATTTGGCCGCTAATAATGGTGGATGGCAATGGGCGGCGGGCACAGGGTGTGATGCACAGCCGTATTTTAGGATCTTTAACCCACTCACACAGAGTGAGAAGTTTGATCCCAGCGGAGATTTTATCCGTAAGTATCTACCAGAATTAGAAAATGTGCCGACCAAACATATTCACGCACCGCAAGCTTATTTATTTGCAACAGGTCAAAGTGATGTGTATCCCGATGCTATCGTTGATTTAAAAGAAGCAAGAAATCAGGCACTAGAATATTACAAGAGTGAGTTATCTTAAGTATGTCGAAAAATGCCTTGATATCAGATTTTTTGAAGCTGTATAACCAATTAGACAAGTCGAATCTCGAATTACTCGGTGAAGTCTACAGTGACCATATTGTGTTTGAAGATCCGCTTCACAGAATAGAAGGTTTGCCTGCGCTTACCGACTATTTTGCAAATATGTATGAGAATCTGAACCAAGGTCAGTTTGATATTCACACTTCGTTTGAGCAAGACAACAAAGCCAGCGTGTATTGGGTGATGACTTTTTCGCACAAAAAGATAAAACAGGGCCAGCCACTTAAAGTGAATGGTAACACTTACCTTGAATTCGAAAATGGTAAGGTTGTTTATCACCGCGATTATTTTGATGCAGGTGAAATGATCTATCAGCACCTGCCCGTGTTTGGCACTGTGATTAACTTAATCAAACGCAGGACTGCAGCATGAGTACCCAATCAAAGGTAGTTGTCATTACAGGTGCTTCTTCGGGTATTGGCGAAGCCTTGGCGCTTGAATATGCACAACAAGGTTTTGCTGTATATGCGTGTGGAAGAAATCAAGAAAAGTTAGACGTGCTACGTGAGAAATCAACAAACATCACACCGTGTATTTTCGATTTAAATGACAAAAACGCACTTAAAAGTGCTTTGCCAAAAGACTTAGCCATTGACCATTTAATTCTCAATGCAGGCACTTGTGAGTACATAGATAATCCTAAACAGTTCGATGGCGCATTATTTGAAAGAGTCATTCAAACCAATTTAATTGCTGTAGGTTATTGCTTAGAAGCTTGGTTAAAGCAAATGAAGTTTGGTGGTCAGGTTGGCTTGATGAGTTCAAGTGCCGCCTATGTGCCATTGACGCGCGCTGAAGCCTATGGCGCATCAAAAGCGGGTATTACATATTTGGCTAAAACCCTCAGTGTAGACCTAGAGCCACAAGAGATTGGAATTAGTGTTATTCACCCAGGGTTTGTAAAAACACCGCTTACAGACAAAAATGACTTCGATATGCCGGGCATTATTGAAGCCGATGATGCGGCTAAAGCCATCTTCAAAGGCATGAGCAAAAGTACATTCGATATTCATTTTCCTAAAGGCTTTACGTGGACGCTTAAAGTCTTATCTCTTTTACCCTTTAGACTCTGGCGTCCGCTCGCTAAAAGGATGATAAAAACATGAAGAAAGTTGCCATCATAGGTAGTGGTATTTCTGGTTTAACCTGCGCTTACTTGTTATCAAAAAAATACGATATCAAGTTATTTGAAAAGAACGATTATATTGGTGGCCACACGGCCACCGTTGATGTCGAGGTCGATGGTAAAGAGTACGCTATCGATACCGGCTTTATTGTTTGTAATAACAAAACCTATCCAAATTTTTTAAAACTACTTAGCCAAATTGGTGTTGACTATAAAGACACTGAGATGAGTTTTAGTGTCCATAATGTTCAATCGGGCTTAGAGTACAATGGCAATAATTTAAATTCGTTATTTGCGCAGAGGCGCAACATTTTGAACCCTAAATTTTGGGGGCTAATTAGAGAAATATTGCGCTTTAACAAGGCGTGTAAGGCGTTACATGCTCAACAAATTGCCCCTCATTTAACACTAGGCGATTTTTTAGACGAGCAGCATTTTACAGACTACTTCAGCCAACACTATATTTTGCCAATGGGCGCAGCCATTTGGTCAACCAGCTTGCAAGAAATGCGCGACTTTGAGCTACGTTTCTTTGTGCAGTTTTTCTATAACCATGGTTTGTTAAATATCAGTGACCGCCCGCAGTGGCATGTGATTAAAGGTGGCTCTCGTGAATATGTGAAGCCTTTAACGCGTGAGTTTGCAGACAAGATTTGTCTCAATAGCAATATAAGCTCTGTAACGCGTACCGACGATAATGTCGTGGTAAAGCTCGCCGATGGCAGTGAAGAGTTATTTGATGAAGTGGTGTTTGCATGCCATTCAGACCAAGCCCTTGCATTATTGGCAGATGCGAACGAACAAGAGCAGCAAGTACTTGGCGCTATACCTTACAGTGAAAACCAAGTGGTGCTTCATACCGATACCAACATGCTACCAAAGCGTCCACTTGCTTGGGCTAGCTGGAACTACCGTTTAGACAATACCAATATGCGCCCAGCTGCGGTGACCTACAATATGAATATATTGCAGGGTTTGCAAAGCGACACCACATTTTGTGTGACATTGAATCAAACGGCCATCATAGATAAATCTAAAATATTAAGAGAATTCACCTATCACCATCCGGTGTTCAACAAGCAAAGTATGGCAGCGCAACAGCGTCGCTCTGACATCTGCGGAAAAAATCGCACCCACTTCTGTGGCGCATACTGGTATAACGGCTTCCATGAAGATGGCGTGCGTTCGGCATTAGACGTGTGTAAGCGATTTGAGTGTGAGCTGTAGTTATGAATAGCGCGATTTATCAGGGCCAAGTTAGACACAGACGTTTTAGTCCTAAAAGTCATGAGTTTAACTATACCATGACGCAACTCGCGCTAGATTTAGATGAAGTTGAAGAATTAGCTGCAGCTCATTCAGTATTTAGCTTGAAAAAGTTTGCGCCTATGAGTTTTTTTCAAGCTGATTATGTAAAAAATGAACCGGGTAATTTAAAACAACGTATAGCAAGTAAAGTTTCCCAATTGGGTGGGAAATGGGATGGCGAAAAAGTCACGTTAATGGGCCAGTGCCGATGCTTCGGTTTTTATTTTAGCCCAGCAAACTTCTATTTTTGTTATCAAAATGACGGTGAGTGTCGCTACATGCTGGTTGAGGTAAGTAACACACCTTGGCTTGAGCGTCATTACTATTTGGTCGATTTACAAGGCGATATGAAAACTCAAAAAGACTTTCATGTGTCTCCATTTATGGACTTAGACATGCAATATCATTGGCGGGTAAAGCCGCCAGCAGAGCAGGTTTTGGTTCATATTGAAAATCACAAAGACCATAAGCAATTTGATGCCACGCTTGCGATGAAAAAGCGTGAAATAACAAAAAGCAGTTTGTTCAAAGCGTGGCTGTCGGCACCACTAATGCCAATTAAAGTGGTTGCTGGTATTTATTGGCAAGCTGCTAAATTGTTTGCCAAACGTATCCCGTTTATTGCGCACCCTGAGACTAGAGGTTAATAATGGAACAGTCATCTACCAATGTCACCGCAACAACGAATCTAGAGCAACTTTCTTGGTTTGAAAATAAATGTCGTAACCTAGTTTTATCGTTACTCGATAAACTAGAAAAAGCCAGTTTAGAAATAGAAGAAGCTGGGCAGATAACTCGTTTAGGTAATGTGGACGCTAAGCTATGCGGCAAGATCATCGTGCAGGATGCGTCTATGTATGTCGACTTCGTAAAAGGTGGCAGCATTGCAGCGGCAGAAGCCTACATCGCGAAAAAATGGACGACACCAAACTTAACCGAAGTTATCCAAGTATTTGCCCGTTGCCAAGAACAGCTTGATGAAATCGAGAAGCAGGGCGCGTGGTTTACCCAACTGAAAAATAAGATTTTTCATCGTAAAAATGCCAATACTCAAAGCGGATCAAAAAATAACATCTTGGCACATTACGACTTGGGCAATGAGTTATACACCCGCTTTTTAGACAGTACCATGATGTACTCAAGTGCCATTTATAGCGATACTGCAACCGAGCTTCATGAAGCGCAGCTCAACAAACTTAAAACAATCTGCGACAAATTAGATTTAAAGCCGACAGACCATTTAATCGAAATTGGCACTGGTTGGGGTGGCTTGGCAATTTTTGCTGCCGAAAACTATGGCTGTCAGGTGACAACAACGACAATTTCAGATGCGCAATACGAATTTGCAGTTGATAAAGTGAAAGCAAAGGGACTTGAAGATAAGATCACTTTGCTTAAAAAAGACTATCGCTTGCTCGAAGGTAAATACGATAAGCTAGTTTCAATTGAAATGATTGAAGCCGTTGGGCATGAATTTATGGCGGAGTTTTTTGCTAAGTGTAATAGCTTGCTTAAAGACGACGGCCTAATGCTAGTTCAAGCAATTACCATTTTAGATTCGCGTTACGATCATTACCGTACTAACGTTGACTTTATTCAGCGCTACATCTTCCCTGGTGGATGTTTGCCATCGATTGCAGTTATGAGCAAACACGTTGCCGAGCAAACCAATATGATGCTCGACAATATTCAAGATATCGGTTTGCATTACGCAAGAACACTGGCTGATTGGCGTAAAGGCTTTGATGCAAATTGGCAAGCGCTTACTGAGTTTGGCTTCGACGAGCAGTTTAAACGATTATGGCACTTTTATTTGGCGTACTGCGAAGGCGCGTTTTTAGAGCGTGTGATAAGCACTCATCACTTAGTGCTTCGTAAGCCTAGCTATCGTAGCGATACCGATGAACAAATTTGCCGTTATTAACTTCTTCCTATTCCAGCTTGTATGGTTTACTTGTGCTTTGTTAACCGAACATGCAAGCTGGCTTTTATTGCCCCTAATTGCTCTACACTTCGCAGTATTTAAGCATCGTTCCCGAGATTTCAAGCTGCTACCGATTGCTTCTGTTGGTATTGTATTCGACTTTCTAATGTTTAAGCTGGGTATTTTGACCTTCAATGAAGGCTTTTTTCCCGCTTGGCTATGTTTGCTTTGGCTGATGTTTGTGCTTAGCCTCAATTATTCTTTTGATTGGATGAATAAACTCAATGTGTTTATTAACGCATTGATAGGCTGCATCTTTGGTCCGCTGAGTTATTTTGCTGCGGTTAAATTTGGTGCGCTGGGTATGGGCGTTGCGCAGACACAATTCTTATTCATTTATGCCCTTGGTTGGGCGTTAATTATGCCATTGCTGATCTATTTAAATAACAGACCGTATTACAAGTTAAGCTAAATCAACAGGAACACGTCATGCGTGTGATTTTTTTAATTTGTTTTTTATTTTCTTTTAATGGCTTTGCCTCACCAGTACAAGACCTCACAAAATACGGAGAGGGTCAAATGTCTGTGATGTTTTGGGATCTGTATAAAGCAGAATTGTTCGGACAAACCTCCAGTTACCAAGCCAATGCTACTCCAATCGCGCTGAAAATCACTTACCTTAGAGATATAGACAAAGAAGACTTGATAGAAGCTACGTTAGATCAATGGGTTCACATTGGTTATGAAAATGAAGCTATTCCAAATTGGGCAACGCGACTTGAGCAGATCTGGCCAGATATCAAAGAAGGAAGCCAACTTATTATTCGTGTTCACACCGATGGCGTGTCGGATTTTTATGATGCAACGAGCAAAATAGGCAGTATGACAGATCCGCAATTTGGTAAAGCTTTTCTCGCGATTTGGCTCAGTGAAAAAACCTCGGAGCCGAAACTGCGTGCGCAACTTATTGGAGAGAAAAAATGATCAGAGTACTAACACTCGTTTTAGGATTCATGTTTTCAGTTGGATGTTCAAGTAACCATATTGATGATTACGTTGGCAAAACACCTGAACTAAAATTAGAGGAATTTTTTCAGGGCGAACTTAAAGCTCATGGTGTTGTGCTTGACAGAAGTGGTGCATTTCAGCGTAGTTTTACCGTGAAGTTAATCGGCACCTGGCAGCAAGAAAATGGCCAGCTAAAAGGCAAACTAGATGAGTGGTTTATTTATGATGATGGTGAAAAAGACACGCGTACTTGGCTGATAACAAAAACCGCAGACGGAGAATATACGGGCACTGCAAATGATGTAATTGGTCAAGCAAACGGTCAGGCCCGTGGCAATGCTTTATATTGGCGTTATGACCTAGAAATTCAATACAAAGGCGACCCTCTGGTCGTTACCCTTGATGATTGGATGTATTTGGTGGATGAAAACCGCCTAATTAACCGTACAGAGATAATTAAGTTTGGTTTTAAAGTGGGTGAAGTGTTGTTAAGTATTGAGAAGGTGTAAGCCACCTTCTCAATAACTATCCATTGGAAATTACAATATTCAATTTTTATGGGATTTCACGTTGCTTAAAGCATTTTGCTCAAAGGCTGACCTTCACCCCGATAAAGACTGAATGGCGTCAGGTACACTTCATTACTTTCCTTGCTCAATTTATAGTAATTTTCGGAACACTCAAATGAAAATGCATCATCGGCTCTTAAGGTTAGGCGTCGCTTAGGTTCGTCATTTATTTGCGCAAAAACCTGCCTATTTTCTTGTGAGATAGTCATAACTTGTCGGTCAGTAAATTGATATTTTCCAACTAAGTCTTCAGCGAAATCTTTATTAAAGTCACTTACTGGCGCAGGTGATAACTTTAATTGTTTTGCAATCATGTCTAGTACTAATGGACCCGGGTGCTTTGCGTCATTATTGCTAAATGCCACAGCATAGAGGTCGTTCTCGGGTAGGTAAATTGACCATGTCATAAAACCAGGGATCCAGCCTTCGTGGTTAATGGTCATTTTGCCGCTAATTGGGTAGTTGTATAGGCCAAATCCGTAAGGCGAAGCTTCTCCATTATTTAAAAGCGCTGGGGTAATCATTTTTTGATAACTTGCCTTCGAAATGACTCGGCCACTAATGAGTGCTTGATGCCAGCGACTCATATCTTCAAGCGTGGAAGCAATCGCACCAGATGCATGCACCCAGCTTCTGTCTACTTTGAAAGGTGGATCACTAGCGCTGGTATAGCCTGTTACACCTATATTGCCTTCACCGCGTTCTATGACGAATGAGCTGTTCATTTTTGTAGGCTTGAAAATATGTGTTTTGAGATAGCCAGCGTATGTTAAACCCGAAGCGACTTCGATGACTTTGCCAAGCAATACATAACCTGTGTTGGAGTAGTGAAATAGTTCTCCAGATTTAGCTATAACAGGCTGTTTTACAATCTTTTTTATGATGTCATCTAAGTTTGTGTAAACATGCCATCTATTTCTGACGCTGACATCGTTATTGTAGTTTGGTAAACCTGAAGTATGGCTAAGCACACGTTCAACGGTGACTTGTGCATAGTCTTTTGGCAGGCCTTCAATGAAATCTCCAAGTGTATTCGAGAGCTTTAATTTACCGCGCTCAGCAAGCTGTAAAATGGCTGCAGCAGTAAATTGTTTTGAGACTGAGCCAATTTGAAAAACGTCATCAAGTTTCAGTTGTTGTTTGTTTTGTATATTTGCAAGACCAGCTACACCACTGTAAATCACCTTTCCAGATTGCTCTAACCTGACAGCTATTCCTGGGGTTGAATCAGAGGTATGGCAGGCGAGCGTTTCGTCAAAATTATTATCATATGCGAGAGTAGAGAAACTGAACAAAGTTGAGAGTAATACCGCTGTCCTGAGCATAGGTTTTCCTGCTTTTGAGTGTTGTAATGACCGTCTTGCTATTTTTGTAAGCATAATACAGCTAAGTTATTAATTTATAACGTAACTGAAGCAAGTCCATATTAGTAAACGCTTTAAACTTAACCTTGGATGAACCATGTTAGAACAAGTCTATTTCGCTATCACCGCTACCGCTGGTTGATTCAAAATGTTTTTTCTGCTCAGCCAGTTCATCCATTAGATTAACGAGCTGCTTACTGGCAGCTTCAGCTTTTGCAAATTCTTGTTGAATATGAGTTTGAAATTCTAGGTTCGTTTGCCAATCAGTGTTTAACAGTGCAATGGCATTGTGAACATGCTCATGAACCGCTTTGTGTGGTGTATTAATTTGCGCGTAGCAGGGTAAATGGGAGTACTCTTGTTGCCCTTCACCTTGGTGATACCATTGTCCGAAGCGACAGTTATGATGGTCAACGAGAATAGACTGTGCATTGTCACCGTGCGCTTCATTGCGTTCTACTGCCCAATAGGCCCTTTGCATATAAAGGGTGTGATCAACTTTGGTTAAAGTGACATTACAGATTGCATGAACATTAGAAACTAACTCAAATACCTCTTGAGACGCACGCATGACGCTTTCAAAGCCCCCACCAAAAGACTCTATTAAGCCTTTTGATTCGGTCGAGGCGGTTGCCATATGTTGTGAGTTTTCAAGCACACTATTTAATGCAGTGGCAAAGCGCTCAGCAATTTCGCCTATACTGCTTGCTGTTTCTTTGGTGGTTTCTGCAAGATTTTTTACTTCATCAGCAACAACTGAAAACCCTCTGCCATGCTCACCGGCTCTTGCAGCTTCTATTGCTGCATTGAGTGCAAGTAGGTTAGTTTGATCAGCTACTTTTACTATGGTGCTGACCATTTCAGTAATTTGTTTGCCCGCCGTTGATAATTCAACGGTAGTTTCTGACAGCTCGTGCGTTTGGGACGCGAATGATTCTATGGTATTGAATAGCACACCTACATTTTCATTGTTATACATGGTGATATTTAATGAGTCCTGAGACAAGGTTTGAATATTGGTCATGTCTATTGCTATTTTATTTAGGTCTCTTTGTGTGGCGCTAAGGTTATCAATTAAATTGTCGGCTTTATTGTTAGAAAGCTCGCTCAATGTGTGATCCTTTTGAGCTCGCCAATGTGACACTTTCATAGACTCAATTGATTTGTCGATAATCGACAAGTTTGCATGAAAACCGGGCTTTAGACCTTGTTGTAGTGTTTTGCGATAAAACCGTGAATCATTTGCTGCTTTAAAGCAGGCCTGCATTTCACGCATTGACGCTTCTACTTGGTCAATTGCAGCATTGAGATTCCATGCGAGCTCACTGTAATTGGAGTGCTCAGAAATGCCTGTGATCCTCACTTCGAGATTGCCATCAGAAAATGCTCGACTTGCATCGAGTATAGTTTGGTATAAAGGATCGTCATGACTTGGCTTTTTTTTGTTATTGAAGAGTAGTGCCAAGCTTAACCAAACGAGTGGTGCCATTAACCAAATAATTTCACCAGTTTTCAGATAAATACTAATAACTAAAATAAAAATTAGTACCAGTGACATTAAGTTAGTTGGCTTTTTGATTAAACTGTAGAAGTGTTGCCACATAATCTTCCCCAAGCCCATCAAGTTGTGATTCTAGAAATTGCCAAGAAGATTGCATTGCATCTTGTTTGTTTGATGTTTTAGCTTCCACTTCTAGCATATGGGAATAAATCGGTTCAATAAGTTGAATGAGTGCAGGGCTAGGTTTTCGTCTTACAGAGTAATACCCCATTACTTGACCGTTGACGTCGTAGCTTGCTGTGATGTTGGCGAACGCCCAGTAAAAATCGCCATTTTTGCACCGGTTTTTCACCAACCCAAAGAACTCATCTTCAGCGCCAATGGTGTTCCAAAGCGATAAATAAACGGATTTAGGCATATCTGGATGACGAATAATATTATGAGGTTGGCCTAGTAGTTCTTGTTCTGTGTAGCCCGAAATTTCAATGAAGAGCTTGTTGCAATAAGTAATGTGACTGTGTGTATCAGTTTTTGAAACTATTATCTCATTTTCAGGAAGTATGATTTCAGCCATGGGAAAATTTAACTTATTACCGTACTCTTATGTTTAGTCGAGGCTGGGCTTAAGTTCAATTAATTGATGCATTTTTTAAAGTAATCAGAAATGTTTGACGAAGATAAGTTGTATAACACTATGTTGTTAGAAGGATGAGGGCTGTACTATTAAACTCAGTGAAATGAAGGCCTAGAGATACTTTCTCCCTAGGCCTTGATATGGTTAGTCTACTTTTCTAAGTAAAACTTCAACTGCTTTTTCGATTTGTTTATCACGACCTTGCTCAACTGATTGAGGGTCATTCTTAACAAGGTGATCTGGCATGGTTTGGTTGTTTTCTAGGTATTCACCTCTGGTGTTCTTAATGCCCACTTGTGGCACACCAGCGCGGAAGTCGCCTGAAATCCCCATTTCCCACCAAACTGCGGTCATTGTACCTGGCACCGGCATACCCACCATTTCACCTAAATCTAATTGATCGTAAGTGTAAGAGAATGCATGGGCATCACTGTAGTTACCTTCGTTGAT
This sequence comes from Pseudoalteromonas sp. NFXS53, assembly GCF_056629255.1. NCBI lineage: Bacteria > Pseudomonadati > Pseudomonadota > Gammaproteobacteria > Alteromonadales > Pseudoalteromonadaceae > Pseudoalteromonas > Pseudoalteromonas sp. NFXS53. The sequence goes on from NZ_JBWVBR010000001.1 coordinate 630,586, forward strand.
AAGCAGAACTGATGGCTTGTTCCATTGATCGAGCGGATCGCCGTGATACTTACGGCCGCGAACATGCATGGTGAAGTACTCTTCGCCACTCAGTAGTTTTGCAAGATCGTTGTGTAACCAGCCGCCGCCATTAAAGCGGGTGTCAACAACAATGGCTTTCTTATCAAAATGTTTACCTAATAGACGAGAGTAAACGGCTCTAAAGCTTGGATCGTTCATGCCACGCACATGCACATAGCCAAGTTGACCGCCTGATAATTCTTCTACCAGAGCTTCTCTTGATAACACCCAGCGATCGTACAGTAAGTTATTAATAGTGCGGCTGTTTGTTGGTTTGATGACTTCATCAAAAAGCGCACCATCAATATCTGCAAAAGTGAAACGTACACGTTGACCTGCAGTGTGGTTTAACAACTTGAATAAGTTTTGTGACTCGCTTAATTCAACGCCGTTTACAGCTTTAAGCGTTACCCCAGGTTTTACCTTGCTGCTGGCTTTATCAAATGGACCTTTAGCCAGTACCTCTTCAACCATAAATGGGTTTACATCATTGAAAAACAAACCTAAACGGCCAGTAGCATCATCTGTTGGCTGAGGGGCTGGGCGGTAAGATGAACCAATATGTGATGCATTTAGCTCGCCAGTCATTTCAGCAAATAGATTCGCGAAGTCACGGCCATGGCCCACTGATGCAACTTTTGCACGGTAAGATTGGCCAACTTTATCCCAGTCGATACCATGATAATCATCGCGATAGAATTTATCATCAATGATGCGCCAGCTGTGATCGAACATAAATTCACGCTCTTTAGCAGCTTGTAGTTGCATCACAGGCTTGGTCGAAATTGGTTTAAGCGCAATTTTGTTGCCTACTTTACCTTGACGAAGCGTGCCATCGGCAAGAATAACAATGTTCTTTTCATCTTCGCTAAACGTCATGCTTGCTCTGCGTGCATTTAGTTTTGCAACCAACTCTGTTTTTCTATCGCGAATTGAATGACGCCATAAGTCATAGCCTTTTTCAAAACGCGCAAAGTAGTAAAGTGCCTTGGTGTCTTTTGTTAAATATGCTTGACCAAGATCTGATGCATGAATAGTCAAACGCGCTGTGCGCTGTTCGATATTATCCCACTCAATCTCAAGCTTTTCAGCTTTCTCCTCAGTGCTCTTATCGTCTTGCTTCTCTGCTTTTGAGGCTTTTTTCTCTAACTCTTTATGCAGTGCATATTCTTCTTTAGAGAATCTAAAACGGTCATAACTATCTTGCGTTAAGAAAGCGGCCATAACGTCGAATTCTCTGCCCCAACTACCGTGATCACGTTGGCCATAACGGGCACTGGCCCAAAGCACAGCTTCACCATCGGTATGCCAAGAAGGTGAGGTATCGTTATAACCCGACAAGCTGATATCGCGAGGTTGCTGTGAACCATCTGATGGGAAAACGCCGATATTTGTAACAAACAGTCGACTTCTTGGTGCGAAGTCCGCTGTCATCCAATAACTATCAGGTGCCCATGCAAAAGTGATATCGCCATCTGCATACGAGTAGTTATGTTCTTTACCCAATGCAACGTTTACTTTTTTAGATTCACGATCGATAACTTGAATTTCATCGCGAGCAGATAAAAACGCAATTTTTTTACCATCTGGTGAGTAAATAGGTTGGAAGCTATCTGTATCTGCTTGATGAACTACTTCTTCTTTTAATTTAGTCGCGGCAAAGAAATAAGGCTCTGACTCATCGGCAATCGATGTTTCATATAACCCCCAGCTGTTGCCTCGTTCTGCAGCGTATAACAGGGTTCTGCCATCTTTATGGAATGACACTGAACGCTCTTGTTGCGGCGTATTGGTGATTGCGCGTGTCGTACCGAATTCTGTGCTAGCAACAAACACTTCTCCACGCGCCACAAATGCCACTTCTTTACCATCTGGCGAGACAGAATATTCGGTGATTTTGCCACCTAGCATGGTTGGCATCATATCGTCTTCTTGCACGTCATTAGCGATATTGATCTTTACATGCTTAGGCTTACCACCTTTTGACGTGTAAACACTACCATGGTGTACAAATGCCAGCGTGCCATTGTCGCTGATAGACAAGCTGCGAACAGGAAATTGCTCAAAGTCAGTGATTTGCTTTTTGTTATCGCCATCTAAATCGGCGCGCCATACGTTAAATGCACCCGACTGTTCTTCAGACGTATAATAGTAAGTATTGTTATCAGCCCAAACCGGGTTGTGATCGCCACCCGCAAAAGTTGTCAGCTGAGTGTGTTTGCCTGACACTAAATCTTGTAGCCAAACATCACGGGCAAACGCAGATACATCGTGCTTTCTAAATTCGTTTTCGTAAGCCTTTTCATCACGATAAAGTACTTTCTTGCCATCAGGAGAGAACTGTAATTCAGATGCTGGAATGGTTGATAGCATCTTAGGAGTGCCACCATTTAATGACACCGTATAACTTTCAGTTAATCGTGCAGTAGGAAAAATCGTAGAGTCTTTAGAATCTTGGCGTGCTGATGTGAAAAGTACTGCTTTGTCATTTTTGGCAAAATCTTGAGGCACATCATTGGCTGAATGGTAGGTAAGTCGCTTAGCCTTACCGCCCGATGATGGCATAAGGTACACATCTAGGTTACCGTTTCTATCACTAGCAAAAGCGATATGCTTACCATCATTAGACCAAACAGGGTGACCATCCCAATCACTGTGTAAAGTCAGGGGGCGAGCTGTACCACCTTTAGTTGGAACGGTATAAATATCACCCTTATAAGAGAAAGCTATTTGCTTACCGTTTGGAGAAATGCTGCTGTGTAGAAACCACTCTTCGCTTTTAGAGGCATGTGCTTGAGCAGTTAAAACAGCTAATGCACAAAGCGTATACTTGGCTGATGGCATTGATGTTTTCCTTTTCGTCTGAGTTATTTTTATCAATTATATTTTACCGTTACATAGTAACAACGCATTGACATAAAGTACCAAAACAATAGACAAGTGAGCATATAAATACGTCAAAAGACAATTCTGTGTCTTTTAAGAATTAATAGTGAACTTTGTAGTTAATCTGAGCGTAATTATTTGTCGATTCGTATATAGGTCAAGCAAATTGAGGATGCGATTTTGAAGTTAAGTAAATTAGAGAAGTACTTCTATGTTGATAAGATTATCTACCATTCACTAGATTTAGCTTTATACAATGTTAGTGTTGTCATTGATGGAAAAGAGCACATGGTGACTGACGAAAAAGGGCAGCGTTTGAAAAGTCATAACTTCGTTGCTTTACAAAAACAATTAAAAAACGTTAAAGCTGAATGTCAGGTGATGCGCCAGTCGAGCGCCTACGATGAAATGGTTGGCGGACCGTGTAAAATTAACAACGAACTCGAAGTCCCATTGGGTGACAACAAGCTTTACTAAATCACTTAAAGCATTCCTTTATAGAATTTTAAAAGTACATTACTTGCACGTAATGGTGCTTAAGTTCCTCTATCGTCCTCTAAAAGCATTAAATTTCGCGCTTTCCTTGTTTTTGTTAAGTTTTTTAAAATTTTCTGATCGTTTAGAAATTACCCACCGTAACTCTGTATGAACTTTAAACACAAGAGGAATGTAGAGGTGGTTAAATCAATCAAACTTGGAGCAGCATTGAGTCTTTCATTGTTGCTAGCAGGCTGTAATGACGATGACAATAAAATAGAAATACAGCCCCCAGTACCAGAGCCAAATACCGTTTACGATGTAGCCGCAGCTAGCGGTGATTTCAAAACATTGGTTTCATTGCTTGAAGCAACAAATCTAGACGACACGCTAGACAACGCTGATAATACTTTTACCGTGTTTGCACCAACTGATGCTGCTTTCGCTGCACTAGGCCAAGAAACGTTAGATGCTTTAGCTCAAGATCCAGACATGCTTAGTAGTATTCTCACATACCATGTTCTGGGAAGCAAAGTTGCAGCCGAAGCTGCGTTATCTTCAGCGGGCAACACAGTTGAAACAGTAAATGGCGCTAACATCGCATTATCACTTTCGGGCGATGACCTGCTTATCAACACTAGCACAGTAACAGCGACAGACGTTATGGCAGATAACGGTGTCATACACGTTATTGATTCAGTGTTAATGCCACCTATGCCTACAGAATCTAATACAAATATTGTAGAGACAGCTAAGGCAGCGGGAAACTTTAAAACATTAATAGCTTCGCTAGAACGCACTGGCTTAGACAGCATTTTGTCTGACGAATCGGGCTCATTTACAGTATTTGCACCAACTGACGCGGCATTTACAGCCATAGGTGACAAGCTAATTAATACTTTACTGGCAAACCCTGATGTACTTTCAGATATCTTAAAACAGCATGTACTGCCAATTAATGCGGACTCAGTCACGGCCATGTCTCTAAACGGTAAATCGGTTAAGACGGTGTTAGAAAATGAGTTAGGTATTTCTATCAACGCAGAAACGGATTCATTGATGTTTGGGGGAGCTAAAATTGTCACTAAAGATATAGTGACAACAAACGGTACTATCCACGTTATTGACAGTGTGATCGTGGGAGACCTTTCATTACCACAAAGCTACGGCACAATTGCAGATGTGGCTTCTGAAAATGGCAGTTTTGATACGTTAGTGTCTTTACTTGCCGCTACTGGGTTAGACAGTGAAGTGTCAGATCCAACAAAAACATTTACTGTTTTTGCACCTACTGATGCAGCTTTTGCGGCATTAGGTCAAGAGACGTTAATCGCACTACAAGGCGATTCAGAAACTCTTAAAAACATTCTGCTTTACCATGTTATGGCAGAGCAAATGATCATGTCTGATGCTGCGATATCTGTGGCAAATAGCGAAGATAGCTTAGTGAAAATGGGGAATGGCTCTAACGCTGCGCTATCAACAACGGACTCTACATTATTTATTAATGACTCTGCGATATCTGCAGCAAATGTAATGGCAGATAATGGCGTCATTCACGTGCTAGACAAAGTCATCATGCCGCCAAAAGACATGGGTGAACCTACAAAAAATGTTGCGCAAACAGCTGTTGACACTGATAGCTTATCTACCCTTGTTACAGCCTTGGGTGAAGCAGGTTTAGTTGAAGCGCTCAGTAACCCTGATGCTAACTTTACCGTATTTGCTCCTACGAATGCGGCATTTAAAAAAATCCCAGCTGATACGCTTAATGCTCTGTTTGCAGATAAAGATGCGCTAGGCGCGGTGCTTAAACAGCATGTCTTAGCTGTACCAGTAAGTAGCTTAAAAGCTTATGCTGCTAATGGGCTTGAGGTAGAAACATTGCAGGGTAATAAGCTATCAGTGAACCTGGTTAATTTTGCTGGTGTATCTAATACAGACAGTGATGTGGTAACGTATAGCAAAGAAACAGGCACCTTAATTTCAGGTGCAGGCTCTACAATGGCTGGTAAAACATTGTATGTTTTCGACGGTGATTTAGAAAATGCGATGAGTCAATGTGTTGATACATGTGCTACAAACTGGCCGCCGGTAATCGCAACTGCTGATAGCATCAAAAATATTCCGGGTCTTTCTCTAGTCGAAAGAGATGATGGCTCAATGCAAGTTGCTTATCTTGGTCGCCCTCTATACACATTTATTCAGGATGAAGCAGCCGGAGATATGAAGGGTGATGCATTCAGAAATGTATGGTGGGCAGTGAAATTACCAACATCAGGCCTGCAAATTGAAGGTGCAAATGTAACAACCACAGATATTTACACTTCAAATGGCGTAGTACACCTGATTGATACTGTGATCACTGAAGTTAAATAACTTAATTTAATCTAAGCTTTAAAGCGCCTTGCATATGGAATTATGGGGGCGCTTTTTTACTTTTAAAAAGCAAAAGGTTTAATGGCATAATGGTTTATTTAACAGGAAACTTACTCAACACTCTAACCATTTCCTGCTCTGAAATAGGCTTTGCGATGAAGTCATCCATACCACTGGCAAAACATTTTTCTCTGTCTTCATCAAATGTGTTTGCTGTCATTGCGACTATGCTTGGTCGTTGATTTTTATATCTTGATATAATTTCTTTCGTTGCATCATGGCCGTTCATTACAGGCATTTGTATATCCATAAAAATAAAGCTGTAATGCTTTTGCTCTAGCTTATCTAATGCGACTTGGCCGTTTTCTGCAATATCATATTTATAGCCAAGCTTTTCGAGTAATAGGCCAGCAACTTTCTGATTGATCAGGTTATCTTCAACAATTAAGATGGTGTGAGGCTGTAACTCTGAGGCCGACAAGGTGTAATGAGAGATCGTTTCAGGCGGCTGAGGAAGCTGTTTTTGAGCGACCCTTTTTAAAGGTAATGTGACTGTAAATTTAGTGCCTTTATCCAGCTCGCTATGTACTTGAATTTTACCATTCATTGCTTTTGCTAGTTTAGCAGAAATAGCAAGACCCAGCCCGGTGCCGCCGTACTCTCGAGTTGTAGAACCGTCGCCTTGAACAAAGGGCTCAAACAGCCAAGTCTGTGCATCTTTTGTCATGCCAATGCCGGTATCTTCAACTGCAATTGTTAATTCATAGTCGTTTTTTTCTAGCGTTTTACCTGACAAAGCAATAGACACACTGCCGCTTTTGGTAAATTTAACGGCATTATTCAATAAATTATGTAAGAGCTGCTTAATTCTCAACGCATCACCAATTAACTGTGTTGGCAACTGTGTATCTAGCTGTTCAGTGAATGTGAGGCCTTTTCGGTTAACCTCCGGTGTTATCTCAAGAGTGACGCTTTCAATCAGTTTAGATAGTAAAAATGGGCTGGAAATTAGCTTTATATTGTTTGTTTCTAGCTTGCTATACTCAAGGACATCTGTAACGACACCGAGTAAATTTTCTGTGCTTTCGTATATGCTGTTAAGCATCTCAAGTTGATCAGGCTCTAACTGCGTGTTTTGCAGTAATTGCACAAGATTCAAAATGCCATTCATCGGTGTTTTTAGCTCATGTGACATATTGGCTAAAAACTCGGATTTAAGCTGATTTGAACGTAATAGCACCTGAGCTTCGTTTTTTAGTTTTAGTCTTTTATGTTCTTCAGCTTTTGTGATGAGCAAACGTTTCACTGCGGCACTAAACAGCTCAATGATAATCAGAGAAGAAGAGTTAAATGCCTGACCCTGCTGAAGAAACACCAAAGTGTTTGACCTATTTTGTTCGAGCGGGAGTACTTGATAAATCAGGTAGTATTGAACTTGGTTTATGAGCACTAAGGTGTTGTTTTTAAGCTCTTTGATTGGTAGTAATTCTATGGTCTCTTTTAGATGCTCGTCACCTCCCCCATACAGACAATCTATGTGTTCTTCGTTGTCAATCATAAGACAATAATCAAAGTTTAATGTCCAAAGCAGTTTGTTTACTGCGTTGAGCAAGATCTTTTGAGACGACAATTCAGCATGCATACTGTCATCGGCAAGATTACTAGTCAGTTCAATTAAAGAAGATAATTGGTAAGAGTCAATTACACTGCCATTCATAATCACATTACAACGTTATCTTTAAGTAAGCTAGCGAACTCTTCGTCAACGACCAGCATCATACCTTGAGCCAATGTGTTTGAGTAATTCACTACACTGGCGAGAGACATAAGTTCAAATACTTGGTTTTTAGTTAACCCACTGTCCAACAAACTTTTATGATCTTGTTCAGTAACCATAGCGCTATTTGTTGCCATCTTAACGGCAAAGTCTATCGACACCTTTACTCGTTTAGGGTTAAGCTCAGAAGATTTTTGTAAAACTTGGTTAATGGTTTCATCATCGATATTCAGATATCGACACATAGCACAATGAATAGACGTGCAGTAAGCACATTCTCTTTCGTTGGAAATAGCGATAAATACTAGCTCTTTAAGTGCTCTGGGTAACTCTCCGGTGAGGAGTACGTTTTTGAATAGCGCCCAGGTGGTCTGTAAAATATGCGGGTTGTAATTACCAAGCACCTTGAAGTAATCGACTAATCCTTCATTGCCTAAGTGTTCAAAAATATCGTCATAAATAGCTTTGACTTCATTATTTGAATCGGCATATTCCAACGTGTTGTAAATCCCCATGTCAAAGCACTCCTTTTTGAAATGATAATTTAAAATTAGCACTAACATTAAGGGTAGTTCTTTTTCATCATATAAAAAGTCTTTTATGCAGATTTTTGTTATTAAAAAGCAAAACCTTATTCCTAATTTCAGAACGTTTTGAAAGATTAGTTTTGTCGCTTTGGGTTAGTTTTGTGCGGTTAATAAAATTTGCTCAAACACACCAGAGAAAGTTAGGTGGTTGAAGGCACGTTCAATATTTTTCAGTTGCTCCTTGGTGACAGATGCTTTGCTAAAAGCGAAATATACAGGGGCTTGATTGACGATGATTGGGTGAACAAAGACATCTTTTGGGGTTAGCTCATGCCTAATTTCGTACTCGATATTTAATTGTTCTTCTAAAAAACCGAAGATCCTGTTTTTGATCAGCAAAGAAAGTTTTGTGTCATTATTAGGCACTTTGAAAAAGTATCTGTCGGCAGGCGTAAGTGTTTTAGTGAATGCATTAAACGATTCACCATAATAAGCACCTTCTTGAATGCCAAGCGGCAGTGGAATTTTTATAATGTCTTTAAATGAAGACACAACAATAGCAGGGTTTGCCTTACTGACTATTTTTATTTTTTCAATGCGTTGAGGGCCGATAAAGTGTGTGAACTTCGTGCGTTCAGTTGTTTTGCTGACACTCAACATCACATCGAGCTCACCCACTTCAAGCATTTTTAACGCTCGCCCCCAGGGAACGGGCACAAACCGATAACTGCAGCCTGCTTGGTTGAGTAAAGCTTTAGTGAGCTCTATATCAATGCCTTGCCACTGCTTATTTTCATCACGATGAGATTGTGCAGCGTAATCTTCAACGCGCACCACAAGCTCGCAACTCAAGGCATGGGTGCTAAATAGAAATAATGCCAAACCGAACAGTTGTCTAAACATGATTAATGCAATTTGCTTAAGGCATTTTTTAAGTTTAGTTGAGTCGCGTCTTTATTGTTTTTTTATTGCGAACTTTTTAATGTCGCCTTCAATACTTTCCATTTTAGCAATCAGTAAGCTGCCATCTGGTTTAATATCATAATGCCAAATCAGTGACCCCGATTTCTTCAATTCAGGGAGACTTGGGTTTTGCATATCAAGTTGCCAGATGAAATCCTGTTTTGACCATTGGCTGAGCCAATACATTGATTGATTTTGAAACCTTACATCTCGAAAGTGATTGGCTTGTTGCTTGGAAAGCGTTGTTAAAATATCAATATTGTTTAAATTATCTATGTTTGTCGTAGTCAGTAGCTGTTGCTCTTTCAATATTAGCCATTGCTGCGTTTGATGATGGAAACCAACAAAATCATTTTTGAGATTTGTTTTGTCAATAATGTGGCCAGTGAGATCATAAGTGTAAATATTTTCACCATCAGAACCCCAGACTTGTTTGTTGTTTATCCAGCCTGCATTTTTTAAGGTCAGGGGCAGGTTAGATGGAAATTGTTTTGTCGTGCGGTTTCTATCATATAAAACAATGTTGTTATCACGGTTTGATAGTAAAAGGCTATTATCAGGCGACCAATTTAGAATACCAACGTACTCATGACCCTGATGAAATGAGAGCTGCCGAATCTTATCATCCGCATGTAAGTAAACCTCACATACACCAGTACGACGAGACATAAACGCGGTTTCTCCAAGTAAGTTACTGACTGGCAGGTAATCAATACTTGAGCTTGAGAAAATCGGTAAATCATCGTTATCTCTTATATTAACCTGCCAACTTTCAGCGGCCGCAAAGATATCGCCATGCTTATCTATCGAAAGGGTAGAGAAAATCCCTTGAGTCGAGCGCATCACACTATATTGTTGTTGATCCCAGTGTGTCGCAATGAGGTTATGATACTTACTTTCATCATTTGTAATGATAGTCTGTTGTTTCGCATCAAAAGTGGCTAGCCATACTGGATAAGGCCAAGAGAGATGAATGTGACCGTCTAAAGTAATTAACTTTGAATGATAGTTAACTTGCTTGACGAGATAGAAGGTTTGGTTTTCCCATGCCTTGAGTGCTTTTATTAGCTTTTCGCCTTTGCTGAGTGGCACGGGTATCTTCACAAATTGACTGGTGCTTAAGCGATACAAAAAGCCTTCACTGTCATCCCAACGATGTACGACTAGAGTTAACTCGTCATCTGATTGCCAAATTGGAGCTTCAATACGGTCACATGAAATCGCTTCAGTTTCATGTAACTGTTTGCCATTACTGCTAATAATTTTTAAAACACACTTATCTTCAAGATACTGCCAAAATGCTACTAGGTCTTTTTGGGGATGCCAACTTGGGTGTGCGATCCGAGTGTTAAAGCTATGCTCATAGAGCTGATTGCCTAATTTATTCGCAATAACAAGCTGATTAAATTGGCTGACATAAGCAATTAAATCTTGTTCGAAGTGTGCAGCGATATCAAATTCTAGCCCCAGCTCATAACTGATGTCTTCTACCTTGTATTCTGGTGGGGTAAGTGCTTGAGGTTTATGGTTAAAAAAAGCAATAGCGCTAAAGCAGGCAATAAAAACTAAAGTGAATAAAGCAAAATAAAGAGGCTTTCTTGTAAGTGTGCCTAAATTCAAAAAAGCAGCAGCATTGTTCTCAGGTCTAGCCAACTTAATGCTTTTGGTATTTGGCAAAGTCTCAACTGTTAGCAATCTCACTTCAGCGATAAACATATAGCCTTTTTTAGGTATTGTTTTTATATACTTAGGCGTTCTAGGGGTATCTTTTAATACCTTACGTAGCTTTGCCAATAACTGATAAAGGCTATTCGCTTCAACTATGGTGTCAGGCCAGAGCTCATCGTTTAAAAGCCCTTGCGATAAGGTTGTACCTTGTTGTTTTATAAATAGTTCGAGTAGTCTGGCAACTTGCGGCTCTAGCTTTTGTGTATGTTGGGTTTTACTACAGACCAATTCATCTGTTTCTGGATAAAACACCCAAGTGTCAAACTGATGTCCCTGTGACGAAGATGGCATAAAACGCTTACCGCAGTTGTTAAATTAGTCTCATAGGCGAACGTTATCTTTTATAAGATAAAAGTCAACGTTTATAAGGCTTCCATGAGTGTTATTCAGAAAACTTTCAGGTTTTTTTAGCACAGATTTTGTTGCAATGAGTGCATCGAAATTTAGTTGGAAGTTATTATGAAAATTTCACAGGTAGCAATAGCGATAGCCTTGACCACAATTTCAATCTCGACACCGGTTATGGCTCAGGCAATCGTACTTGATGGCAAGCTAGATGAACTGCAATGGCAGCAAGCTACAGCATTTAATACTTTTTATAAAGTTGTGCCTGCCACACTCGAGCAAACAAAAAAGCAAGTTAATGCCAAAGTCTACAGTGATGAAAAAGGCATTTACGTTGGCATTATGAATTATCAAAGTGCAGAGACGCGTAAAAAACAATTCAATATTAAAGATAACTTTATGCAAGGCGAGTTTAATCGCATTTATCTCGATTTTGGCGGTGATGGCAGTAGTGGTTATTTATTTGCAACAACACTTGGTGGCGGTACACAAGATGCGGTACTCACACCACAACTCACAACTGACTACGATTGGGATGGAGATTGGCAAAGCCAGTATTTTGAGCATGACGATTATTGGTCAACTGAGGTGTTTATTCCTTGGCACACTGTATCCTTCCATCATTCAGCGGATGAAAATGGTCTGTCAGAGGTGGGTGTTTCTGTTCAACTATATGATATTGCTAATAATTTTATTTACGCAAGCCAAAAACAAACGATTAGTAACAGTGACTTTTATTTAGCAATGCCAAAGGTATCTGCTGAAATCCCCAATCAGCAGCAACTGGCGTTTATACCTTATATCACCCAGCAAAATGATTTATCAGACAGACAAGGTGATAAAGGACAAACTGATGTGGGCTTTGATTTAATTTATAAACCAGCTCATCATCAGAAATTGAGCGTGTCGGTTAACCCAGATTTCGGCCAAGTTGATAGTGACGACGTAAATATTAACTACAGTGCAGTTGAAACACTGAGAACCGATAAACGCCCGTTTTTCACTCAAGATATCAGCGTTTTTAATGTTCAAGCAGAGCAAAATACCAAGCTGATACATACTCGCCGAATAGGCGCCGGCAGTGATGATGGTAGTGAGCATATTACGCCAATTGATGCCGCTGTACGATTTGTACATCAAGGAGAGCAGTTGCAGCTTGGGGCATTTGCTGTTGAAGAGTCGAATCTAGACTCTGATGCAGGAAAATCATTTTACGCGGCAAGGGCGAAATATCGACAAAATAATTGGCAAACTGGTTTATTAACCACACACGTTAAACGGCCATATTTAGATAGAAACGCTAGTACATTGGCTTGGGATAGCCAGTATCAAAGTGCAACTTGGTCATTACAAGGGTCGTTACTACTTAGTCAAATTGATACAGACGCTGAAATAAATACCACACAAACCGGTAATGGCCTGAGCTTAAACTTGGGCTATCAGTTTTCGCCAAATACTAAAGTCACAAACCGTTACTTAAAACTAAATGACCAGTTCGACAACCGAGATATGGGGTATTTAGTCAGAAACGACTGGCAATATGCTCAATCAGAGTTTGAACATTCGGTAAATTACTCAAGTGATTGGATCACACGTGTTAAGCATGTGGTAAAACTTAGCCATGAAAGTAATGGCGCATCGCAAAGTCTGCCCGCGACACAAACTTACTCTAGCCAGTTTATGCTAACGACAGGGGCGCAGTTTAATCTAACCTTTGATTACTTAACCAAAGGTAAGCAGGATAATTTAGGCTTCAATACCACTGCTTTTACTCAACCTTCGGCTCAGGGTGTTAGGCTCTTTTATCAAAGCCCATATGTGGGAGATTTCAGTTGGGCGGCTAGTTTTGAATATGACAAAGAAGGCTTCGACTCAACATCAACCCAATATGCGGTTGATTTAACTTGGATGCCTCATGCCAATTGGAGCATAAATTGGAATAACTATTTAAGAACCGGTGAAGGTTGGCTGGTGGCCAATCAGCAAAATGTTATCAGTGAATATGACAGAGACTATTTTGCCTCTAATATCATCGTAAATGGCCTGATCACTGAGAAGTTAGAGTGGTCAAGCTCAATACAGGTTGCATTCTTAGACGCCAAAACTCAGCAAGCTTTTGCAGTGCAAGAGCAAGGCGAGCTGTTTAAGCACGACCTTGATACCAGTTTTGAAGACAATCGTTTAACAGCCCAGTTTAAATTGCGATATCGCATGGGACCATTTTCAGATGTGTTTTTTGTTTACCGCAGAGGCAGCATCGATAGCGCCAGTTATGACCGTAATTCAATTGGTCAAAATAGTTATGGCAATCGCACAAGCGCACTTTGGACAAACCCGATTGAAGACAGTGTCACGTTTAAGGTTCGATATTTATTCTGATTAAAATATGCAACGAATTAGCTAACACAACCAGGGGGCAGGATCCCCCCTATTTAATTAAATGGACTCAAAGTAAGTGAGTTCGAATTTAAACTTATCTAATCAAATGCCACTTAGTTTGGCGACCAGCCAAGTACCAGACTGATTTACCATCAAATACCGCATCTTGTTCTAGCTTGATTTGGATCCATTGATTATCCCATTCAGGTAGCTGTATTTTCACATTACCTTCGATGGCATACACCGTATTTGGATATAATTTCCAATCACCTTGAACAGGGGTCGGGCCTTGATTATCCCACATGCCAATGGTTGGGCCCGGTGCGTGGCCGACAAAACCCAGCGGGTGAGTGTAAGTGCTGCTAATAATGTTCTCAGCTTCACTTTGCTTAATGGTGTTGGCTAAGATCTGATTACCCGTTAAACCAGTTTTGAAATTACGGGTGAGAATGTCTTGCCAATGATTGCCCAATTTCAGGGCTGATTTTAAGCCTTCTGGCACATCGGTTTCATTTAGTTTTAAGACATAGCCCATCTCTTGTGTGTCGGTACACTGGTTTAAATAGCAAATACCTACATCGGTGTGAATGATATCGCCCGGTAAGATTACACGATTATATTCGCCTAAAAATGGGGCGTCTTTGTCAACTTTATCGCCTTGGCGTTGAATATTCACATAAGGTTGGAACCAGGGTCTGAGCTGCAATGCTTCAAAGCGCTCTCGTAAATACCAAGCGACATCATCGGTGGTTGTCACCCCAGGCGTAATGACTTTATTAGAAAAAGCTTCTGCAATAACGCCGCGAGCCAGAGTGACTGCAGTAGGGTAAACTTGAAGCTCTTTTTCGCTGCGGGTCTCAAGCCAGCGGATCACTAAGTCTTCTGCACTGACTAAACGCTTTTGGTACTTTTTAGGTAAATTATCAAGTAGCTTATTATATAAACCAACACTTAAGCCGTCAGCGAGCGCCCAGTCTTCACTGATATTAATACCGATACGTTTCGGATCACGCTCAGCAATGATCTCAGCTAAACGCTGCCATTGTTGCGCTTTGCTGCCGCCTTTCCAGACCGTTGGATATAAATCGCCGATCGGGTAGCGGCTTACACTGAACCGCTCCACACTGCCATCTGGTTGTTTTGAAAAAACGAGCAGTGTGGTGCGTCTGGCAGCAAAAGTCGGTTGTGGCACCAAGGTATAAAATAATTTATCTTCACCGTACTCTCGATTAATCACCAGCCACATATCAAGATCGGCTTCTTGCATCAACTTTGGCAATAAATTGTCGAGTCTGTCTGTCACCATGTCGTTTATTGGCGCGACACGCTCTTTGAAAGACAATACATCAGGTAAGGTGTCTATTTCGCGCCCTTGAGCGGCTTCTGTTGCTGCTAATTGAGCACTCACTCCTGAAAGAGCGAGCATTAAAGCAAGTTTTTTAAACATACTGACGGCTTCTTCTAAAACTGAATATCTCATTTGATAGTATGTAAGGCGTAATTGTGCTGCAAGTGAGTTTCGGTAGGAGGCTTGTTTTTAGCGTTTGTTAAACAGCAACGTGCAGACCAATACTTTTAATGCAGTTCATCATTTTAGATGAATAAAACTGGTTGGTATGAGCCAGAAATCTAGCTGTAACTTATATAGATTTACAAGCTTAACGAGGCTTAACTGAGTGTTAATCAAGCCTCAAAATGAACACTGTTTTTAGTTTGCAAGTTGCTGCTGTAAATAGTCAATGGCAGCATTCACTTGGTTATCAACCTGATTTAATACACTGTCAATGCTTCTTGGGACATTAATATCGGGCTCTATTCCTTTATTAATTAAAGGCGTACCATCACGGCGATTTGCTTCCATATTGGTGTACACAAAGTAAGTACCGCTGTCTTGTTCGGCTCCCTCAAAAATATTCATTCTTAAAATATTGCCATTAATTCCTGAAGTTGTTTCACCTAAAATGGGCAAACCACCATTTTGAACAAAGATAAAACTGTGTTCATTTTGGCTGATACTATGCCTCGATGAAAGCGCAACAGTAGGTATATTAAAGGCATTTTCTGAACGGTAAATCCGTTGCGTGATCACCTGCTTTTTAGTGTCTCGTTGATTCGGGCTGCCTTGCCAGTGATAAGCGATTGTGTCATTAGTCGCATCGTTTTTAATTAATAGTGCTAACACGCCCTGCCAACCCCGCCAGCTAGAAGGGTATCTTCTCATATCTAATATTACTGCTTTGGCTTCACTCAGTTCATTACGCAATTCAGTAATGTTAGCTTCTTGAACGTTATAGACATTGATTTTTAGAATGTTGTCGTCAACATATTCAAAAATACGGTCACTCTTAGGTACATAGGGCATCCCAACAAATGGCTCGCGCTTGTTTAAGTCTTTGGGAAACACTTCAATGTTATGTATATCATTGTTCGGTTTACGAATTTCATATTTCACAGGGTTAAAGTGCTTGGCATAAACATCAAACCTCGCACTGAGGTTTTTTCTGTGCAATGTATTCTTTAATGAATAAAGCGATTTGTTGTCTAAGTAATTGTTGATTTCTATGCCATCGACTGAAATCACCTCATCACCTACTTCTATACCGTTTGGGTGAGCTGAATCTAACTGGGTAACAATGGCTTTTTCTTCTACTAGTTCGTAGCTAAAAGGGATGTAACTTTTGAATCTATATTCTTCAGGTGTTGGGAAGACAATAGAAATATGATTATCGTTTAACTTTGAAAACTCAGCAAATAGGCTGTTTTGCTTTCTTAGTACATCGTCGTCAGTGCAGGCAGTTAAAAGGGGCGTTAAACTTTGTGCCCAGTCAACGTCAATTTGCTGAAAGTAAGGCCAAAAATGTGCAATGCTTGCCCACATTTCAGAGACTGTGGTCATACATATTTCAGGTTGTTCAAAGTTGTTGTCTATTTGCCATTTACCTGGCTCTTGATAGGTATAACCTTGTATTTGCTTATCCAAAGGTAAGTACAAAGGTAAGTATAATGTTTGTGTCCCATAGTTGAGTTCTGCAAACGGTTCGCTCGCACTGTATTCATCATTCTTTAAAGAGGAGAAATCATCAGTTAACAAAGTTCGAGTGAAGACACTTTGATTTATTGGCGCATTTTGTTTCCAAGTAGAAACGGTGGTCTGATCATTAATTTCAGGTAATTGCGCTCTATTAAAAGCGATATAAGGTGCAATCTGGCGAAGCCGTTCGATGCCCAGTTCAGTTCTTTGCGCTGGTTCAGTTTGACTTAAATCGACTAAACTTTCCGCGATAAACAACGGCCAATTTGAATCCTGATTCTCGGTTGACGGGTAAAAATATTTCACGGAATAGGCGACCTTTACAAAGTCTTCTATGTCAGATATTAATTGCTGATCAAAATCTATTGCGGGCTTTGCCTGTGGTGAGCTTGGAAAAGGTGATACCGCTTTGAGTTTGTCTGATTCTTGTTCATTTTTTTCTTGAGCGTTTTGTGTTTCACTCCCGCCACAACCAAATAACATAGAGCTACAAATTAGGCTTAATACAGTTCCTTTCATGATAATTCCCTTTACTTTTTAGGTACAAACTAGTGCTTTTTTTGTACAAAGTAAATGTTTAGAGCGTATTAATATGCTTTACCGAACTTCGTCTTTCTGAACTTTCTTGGCTTACTAAGCGATAGCCTGTGATACAAAATATGCCCGCTAAAAACCATAAAATACCAGCAATAATAGAAAATGCTGTCACTTGTTCGGGAAAGAGCACGCTCAAAGGCAAAGTGGCAATCCCTCTAAGCGTACAAATCAATGAAATGATAATGATGGCTGGTTTTAACATTGGCACTTTTCTGATCACCCCAGCGCCAGACAAACAAAAAATGGCTGTTGCAACAAATAGCAGTGATACCAAAGTCGTTTCTAATGCCGCACGCCAAGGCGCAGATTTAGAGAGTTCAATGAGAGACTCTGGTGCCATTTGAGCTCGGTAGCACTCAGGGCCCAGCACAATACAAGACATGTGAGACAAGGCTGTGAAAAGGGCAAGTGCTGCGACGCTTACTAGCATAAATGACCCAGACGAGGTGTTTTTCATTTTATTACGGTTCCTTTGATAGCAAAAATGATTAAGACGTAGGCTAAATATTAGCGTCTCAATGTTATGACACTTCAATACCCTCTGGTGTTTTCGTCTTAGTTTTAAAAGCTTCAATCAAAGGCTCGACCCCATCCTCTTTACCTAAAATCAGGAGTAGTAACAGTAGCCCTCCGGGTAACAAAACAAGCTTTAGAACTGGCCCTAATATGTAACTGTAAAAGCCAATAAAAGGTAAAAAAATACAAGCACCAAGAATGCGAAAAAATAAGTCCATTGTAATCTCCAAGTTAAAATTGAGCGTGTTCATAATAATATTGAGCGCGCTCATTTTTCAATAAGAACTTGGCATTTTTTTTTAAACTTGTTTTAATGTCGCGTGATTTTAGGAGGTAGGGTGTCAAAACGAGAGCAAACAAGATCGCGGATCTTATCGGCTGCATGGCAGCTTTTCACTGAAAATGGCTATGAGAAAACCAGTACGAGAGATATTTCTTCAGCGGCAGGTGTCGCGACGGGTACTGTATTCAGTCACTTTCCAAATAAACTAGATTTACTCAAATCAGGTCTAGAAACCCAATTAAACAAATTATTAGTTGAAACAGCTAAGTCAGACACTTCAACAACACCCATTGATCGGCTGCTGCATTTTGCCTCGGCACTGTATCCGTTTTACTTGTCTCAACGAGAGTTTAGTAAGGTCTTATTCAAAGAAATTTTATGGCAAAGTCAGTCACTTGACCCACAGTTGAATGCTTTTAAACATCAATTGGCTTTTGGAGATGAGCAAAAGTTGGCATATGCCGATGTATTAATGGATGTGTATTTTATGACCTTGTTGAGCGGGTTAAATGATGACGCAGAGAATGAAGTGTCACTTATTACAAAGCTTAAAGAAAAGTTGAGGCTAATCTCAGTTTTATAAGATCGCGTTTTTCTTTGCCTGTAATATGATTCTCTATCTATTCACAATAGTGAGTCTAGCAAGTAGTTAGGCGAACTCTATGACTGCTTGTAAATAATAGTCTTTTGTTAACTTCAAGTGTAACTTGATGTTTTTTCATTATCATTTTGTTGATAATTATAATCTACCATGCCATGTTGTACCTTTATTGACTTTTATTTGCACAAAATGAAATGGAGTTTCGATGAAGTTTTTCTTGCTAATGACAGCGCTATCTTTACCCTTGGTAAGTATAGCTTCTCAATCTGATTATGAAATAATGCAGCAATGGTTGGAGTTAGAAAGTCAGCGAGGGAAGTTAGAAACCACTTGGCAGGCAAATAAGCAGTCCCTAGAAAGCCAATTAGCACTACTAGAACAAGAGAAGCAAGCGCTTCAAGCTTTGTTGAGTAAGGCTAAAGACGCACAATCAGAGGTTGATAAAAAACGCCTAGCACTTACTGAGCAGCAAGTGCAGTATGAACGCAACCAAACTCTTGTAGAAAATGAATTGAATAAAGGAGAGAGTTTTGTTGCCCGAGTTCTTCCTATGCTCCCTCCGCCTTTACAATCAGAATTACAAAGCAAAGCTGAGAAACTTTCGCAGAGCACGCTTAACCTCAGTGAGAAATTAGAGCTTTATTTGAGTTTATACAAAGCAACTGATGAGTTTAATAATCGTGTTGCGTTAAATACTAGTAACATGTTGGTACCAATCAACGGCAAGCAAACTGAGCTATTA
The DNA here is from genome assembly GCF_056629255.1 of Pseudoalteromonas sp. NFXS53. NCBI lineage: Bacteria > Pseudomonadati > Pseudomonadota > Gammaproteobacteria > Alteromonadales > Pseudoalteromonadaceae > Pseudoalteromonas > Pseudoalteromonas sp. NFXS53. The sequence continues at coordinate 649,877 of NZ_JBWVBR010000001.1, forward strand.
GTAAGTCAAATTTATCTCGGTCTTTCTCAAGCTTGGTATTTATCTGCAGATGGCGCATCTTATGGTTTTGGCAGAATAGAGCAGTCTGGCTGGCAGTGGTATCACGGTGAAGATGTATCGAGCGTTTTGCCATCAGTAAATTTACCAGAACAAATACACAAAATTAGAAATATCCTAGAAAAGCCCACAACAGCAGAGTTTGTGTCATTGCCTTTGGCGTTGCCCAGCTTGAACAAGGAGTTATTGTAATGCGTAAAATCGTTTTACTTTTAGCATGTTTGCTGAGCTTTAATACTGTTGCGAGTACTTCGGAATTACTTCAAAGGGTAACTGAATCCAAGCTTGCTTTATCAGAATTACAAAGCAGCATTAATAATCAATCTTTGCATTATCAAACGAAACTTGAGCAGTCTTTGAAAGAAGTAGAGGCCTTACGAGCACAAGCTGAGTCTATTCAACGCGCATCGGATGAAAAAGTTATTAGTTATGAGCAGTTATCAGAGCGTGTAAGAGCATGGCGAGAGCAAGATAATTATCAAAAGATGATAGTGCAGAGTTTTTTTGAACAGCAAAATTTAGCTTTGTCAGCATACAAAAATGCCAACGGTGATTTTACCTTATCACCTAGTGTGTTTAACACCTTACAGCACGAACTCATTGATAAATTGTCGCCTAATTGGCAAGAGAAGCCTGTCGTCAATGATAAAGGTGAAGTTGTTGATTTCAGAGTATTAAACTTGGGCCCTTTGGCGTTGGCATATAATTCAGAGTTAGCACAAGGTGGACTTTTAACAAAGCAGATAAACCAAACATTGCCAAATATTATTCCAAATATTTATAGTGCATCGCACATTGAGCATTTAGCTAGGTTTGCTGATACGGGTTCTGGCTTTGTCACATTTGATCCAACCTTAGGCAATGCTGAAAAACTGCTTCATAAACAAGACAGTGTTATTTCACATATTCAAAAAGGCGGTGTGTGGGCATTACCCATTCTATTTTTTGGACTGATTTCGTTGCTAGCAACTTTGATTAAAGGTTATCAGCTTCTTCGCATGCCAAAACCAAGTCATGACTTTATAGAGAAAGTAAAGCAGACCGATGTAAATAATCTAGCAATGAGTGTTCAATTCAAGGGGGCTGAGAAAGACTTAGTCGATATTGCTGTGAATAATCCTGTGTCTGAATATAGAGATGACCAATTAGTCGCTTTTTTAATGCAGTATCGTTACCGCGTAGAAAATTACTTAGGTGTGGTTGCTACTTCGGCTGCAATAGCACCTCTTTTAGGTTTATTAGGTACAGTTTCAGGTATGATCAACACATTTATGATGATGAATACTTTTGGTACGGGTGACGCAGCGACTGTGTCTGGTGGTATATCTGAAGCGCTAGTAACGACTGAGCTGGGCCTGATTGTGGCGATCCCATCTTTGATAATGAGCGCATTACTAAACCGTAAAGCCAAGAGCTTAAACGCTAAGCTAGAAGCAAATGCAATTAAGTTAAGTAAGCTTGAACTGCAGAGCCACTAATGAGTGAATTTTCGCTTTATTTAAACTTACTTAATCACGGGGTTGTTTGGGCGCTAGGAGCCGTGGCTATGTTCTGCTATAGCAAACAGTTGCAATTGTTATGTTTTGCCAACAAATCAGAGACTTGGTATAGCAAAGGCAATTACTGGCTGAGTGCACTCAAAACCTTGCTAGCAAGTCTGCCTTTACTTGGGCTGCTAGGCACGATTAGCGGTTTGCTTGGAACATTTGATCATATGTCAGTGCATAACGGTTTAGATATGCAAGAGATGGTTAGCGGTGGCATTGCATCGGCGATGTTCACCACACAACTAGGCTTGGTGTTAGTGGTACCAGGATTACTTCTTCAAGCGCTTTTAGAAAGAACTTTAAAAAGTTGGCAAGTGGAGGCCAGATGCGTTCAATAATTGAAAACAAGATCGCAGAATCCAAAGGACAAGAAATTGATTTAGCACCTTTACTAGATGTGGTGTTTATATTACTTATTTTCTTTATAGTGACCACAGTGTTTGTCAAAGAGACGGGCGTCGAAGTAGATAAACCAACAGCTGTATCAAGTCAAAATTTACAAAAATCGGTACTCATGATTGCCATCACCTCAACTGGCGAAGTGATGTATGGAGGCACAAACATTGGTGTACAAGGTATAAGAGCGACTTTGATGCAGGCGGTAAAATCTGAACAGCGGCCTTTGGTGATCCAAGCTGATAAACAAGTAAAAACTGAATTATTAGTGAAAGTAATAGATCAAGCTAAGTTAGCGGGGCTGAGTGATATTAGCCTCGCGACCATGAAGGACTAGCGCTATGTTGACAGTTAAAAGGACAATTAACTTCTCGTTTAAAGATGGCATTGTAATGTTATTGCCTTGGATATTGAGTGCGCTACTCGTTTTACTTCTAACCTATAGTTTATTTGCAATAAAACAAACACCGACCCCTCCCGAAAAAGAGGTTGTTATTCGTAAAGTTGATGTGGCTATTCCCGCTCCACCTCCGCCGCCACCCAAGATGCAAACCAAATCATCAGATCAACCCCCTTCACCAGTGAGTATTGATTTGGTTAGTTTAGGTGGTGGGCCAACATTGAGTTATTCAGATAAGCCACAAATGGCAATGCCTGAAGTTGAACGACTTGAAAAGCCTGATTTTGCGATGGATTCACTTAAAATCCAACAGCGAATGACGTTTGACATGCCACTATTGGCCGTTGAAAGTTTAGATCAAATTCCTAAAGTGGTGTCACAAGAATACTTTCCGCCACCTCACTCAATCAGAAAACAGGGGTTAAAACGGGTTTCAACATTGGTTGAGTTGATCATCAACACACAAGGTAAGCCTTTTATTAAGAAAATAGTCGATCCAGCTCACCCTGATATGGTGCCTGCTATTAGAAAGTGGGTAGAAAAGGCCAAGTTTACAATTCCAAAAAAAGATGGCAGAGCTGTGCAGGCTATTTACTTATATGGCATTCATTTTAACTATAGTAGGTCTTAAATGAAGGTATCTCATTTCGTTAGTTTTATTATCGCAGGCTGTTTCGTTGTCAGCATTTCCAGTAATGCGCAACAGATGACTAATTTTAAGTTAGAGGTCGAACAGCCCACGTTCATTATTCCGCAGTTTTCTGGCCCTTACAGAGAGCGTGAAGCGCCTATCGCTCCAGAAGAGTACGAAATGGCCGAGAAATTAAGAGGCCTTTTAGATGCGGGCGATAAACAACTTGTATTAAAAGAGTTAGAAGCTTTTTATGAGATTGAGCTCAGTATTGCCATGATGATGCTCAAAGCTCAGGTATATTTTGCTGTCGAAGAATATGATAAAGCAGAGCAAACTTATTTAGCATCACTTTCTAGAAGCCCTCAACTGGTGCGTGCCCATGTTGATTTGGGGCAGTTATATATGTTGCAAAATAAAATGAAAAAAGCGCGAGATTATTTTGCCAGAGCCATAGCGTTAGGGGCTAAAGAGGCAGAAGTATATGGGCAATTGGGATATTTAAATTTAACCCAGCATGGCCCTTTTTCAGCCATAACAGCCTACCAACAGGCACTTGCTATTGAGCCTGAAAATAAGCAATGGCAACAAGGTTTATTCATATCACTCACCCAAGCAAAAATGTTTGAAGCAGCACAAGCTTTACTATCAGACTTAATCGCAAAAGAGCCAAACAACAGTCAATTTTGGTTAGATCAAGCTGTTTTGCAGCTTGAGCAATCGAGAAACTCAGAAGCCCTGGCATCATTAGAAATGGCCATTTTGTTAGGCGATAAACGGGTTAATAACTTAAAAATTGCCGCACAACTTCACCTACAACAAGACAGTTTTACAAGAGCAGTAGAGCTGATAAAAGCGCATATTAATACAGAAGAGTTAGATTTAACGAGCTTGCGTGCTTACTTGTCTTGGTTAAGTCAGCGTGAAATGTGGCATGACCTAGAAGGCGTGTTGGCAGAGTTGAGGAAAGCAGCTAAGCAATACGATGATTCTAAACAGTCAGTGATTTATTTACATACCGCTGAATTAAAGCGTAATCAAAAACAGCCAAAATCAGCCAAGCTTAATTATGAAAGTGCTGTAAATAAAGACCCCACCAATGGTTTTGCTTTATTGTCATATGCAAACTTCTTAGTGACTGAAAAGTCATTCATTGAAGCTGAAACGCTCTTTTTAAGGGCTGAAGCGTTAGAGTCGACACAACGTCATGCCATGTTGGGGCGTGCCCAAATGTATGTCGATATTCAAAATTATGAAGCTGCACTGTCAGTGCTTCAAAGTGTGGTCAGTCGTTTTCCTAATACAAAAGGAATTGAAGACCAGATTGAAATTCTCAGAAAAGTTATTTTAGTCAATAAACAAAAGATGGAAGTGTAAGGTGAAACTATGAAGAAAATAATAGCACTCGGATTTACGTCGATTATTCTTGTTGGCTGTAATGCCACAACGACTACCAACCTTGATTGCAATCCTGCCGATGGATGGGCTGCTTTAGGGCAGTCAGTAGGTCAAGAAGGTAAATCAGTTCGCAACTTTGATATGTATAAAAATAGTTGTAGCAATCTAAGTAATACGGCGCAATCTGAGTTTGTTGCTGGTTACACTGCGGGTATCAAAAGCTTCTGTAATTATGACAATGGAGTGAAGGTTGCCTCAGAGGGACTACCAAATAACAATGCTTGCCCTCTAGAAATGAGAGATAGCTTCAACAAAGGCTATGCAAATGGTCAAGCTGTGAGAGAAGAAAACCTGAGGAAATTACGTCGTACTCAACAGGCTAGAGATGAAATTCAGACAGCCTCAGAATATAAAGGCATTGGTGGATAAAGATAATTGTTTATTGAAACTGCCCCCACGTTCTAAATTAATAGCTAATCGAAAAACCAATGATGGTTTTGTAGCTTCGATTAGCCCTTTACCTTTTTTTATATATAGATTTTTAAATTTTAAAAAATTGCACAGATTGATAACCGCTGTTGGTGATGTGTATTTCTAGCGGCTCATTATTCAAAACTGATTGTTTAATTCCTAAACTGAGACTTTGCAGGTCTTTTAATACTTCCGGTGCAACATCACCGCCTTGATAAACAGGAAATTTAGCAACCCACACCCCTGCTTTGTTTTTCTTCAAAAGCAAAACTTCACCTTGTAAGCCGTCATAGGCTTTTTGATCAATCAAATATTGGTGAACTTGCTCTGCAATAGACTTGTCTACACTCGAAGTTTCATAGACAAAAGAAGCATCGCCATGTTGTAAGTTACTAAAATTATTACTTAAAACAATCGCACCCACCACAAATACGATAACCGAAACAAACACAAGAATGGCTTTAATCACGTTATTTACCCAATAAGATTCTGATAATTATCTATTTTAAATGATTGCCAAATATTGGCTATAAATTGGAGACTAACCGACTATTTTCAATGCTGAATGAACAGCAATGAAAATAGTCGCTCGTAAGCTAACTACGAAAAAAGACCACTGTCTAAACCTTAAATTTACTGATGTCTTTTTCTAATTCATTGGAGATGTCTTTTAGGTTTTGACTGGTTTGTGCATTTTCAGAGGCACTATTCGCCACGCTCTTAATACTGGTTGTGATTTGATTAATGTTTTCGGCAACTTCATTCGCAACAGTCGTTTGCTCCTCGGTAGAAGTCGATATAACAATGTTTAGATCTGCAATTTCAGAAATTGCTGAAGTTATTTTTTGTATTGAATCAGCAGAGCCAGCAGCGATAGAGACGCTCTTTTCTGTTTGATCGGCTGCTTGTTCCATACTCTCTACGGTACGTTTTGACGCATCTTGCAGTGATACAATCATTTCGCTGATTTGCTCAGTCGCTTTTTGTGTATTGTGAGCTAACTGCCTTACCTCATCTGCTACAACGGCAAAGCCACGGCCTGACTCTCCCGCTCTAGCAGCCTCAATTGCGGCGTTGAGCGCAAGTAAGTTTGTTTGCTCGGCAACGCTTTGAATGATCTGCACGACGCTATTAATTTCGTTAGTTTTACCACTTAATAAATCTATATCGTTTTTAGTTTGATTGAGCAATTCATGTAATTGATTAATGGCTTGGATATTATCTTGAACACTTTGTAATCCTGCTTGAGCAAGGGAGTCTGATTCATTGGCTTTATGCGATGTGGTTACTGCGGTATCTGCGACGCCCTTAATCGCTGAACTCATTTGAGTAATGGCCGTTGCTAACATGGTTGTCTGCTGCTCTTGTTGCTCAGTGCTGTTGGCAATCGACATACTATTGTCAGACAACCCCTCAGTTTGTGAACGCAAATTAGTCACAAGATTAAGTAATTCAGTAATTAACGCATTAAATTGCGCAAGCATAGTGTTTACACTCGAAGCAGTTTGAGCAAACTCATCATCACCATTTTCATCTACACGTAGGGTTAAATCTGTGTTGTTAGCAATGTTTGCCATAATTTGGTTTATGTTGTTGAGTGGCATTGTAATCGAGCGATTTATGGCAATCGCTAAGAAAATAACGATTGCGAAAAGAATGATACATACAGTAACCAATATCATTTTTTCTTTTTGATAGTCTGCAGCAGCTTGGTCTGCAAATTGTTGCGAGGTATCAAGTTGAAGATCAATCAGCGCATTTAAGCTTGAACTAAAAGGGTCAAATGTAGCGTAAAGTACTTTAACAAATTGTGAGGGTGATTCTGTTAAAGCATCGTCAGATCTAAGTAGAGACTTATACTCTTCTACTTTCGTTTTTACATTATTAAATAAAGCTTCACTATTTCTTATAAGCCTTGATTCTTCAGGTGTAAGCTCAGTTTTAAGATAAGCTGTCCATTGTGAAGAGGCTAAGTTCTCTGCATCGTTTATAGAATTTAGTAATTCGGCTTTAGACATTAAACCTGCATTATATTTATGCAAATTATCAACGATACTCACAGCATAGTTATCAGACACAACTTTAATTTGTTTGAGTGGCACTACTCTGTCGTTATTGATACTTTGAATACCAGCAACTAAATTACCAGTAAGCACCAGCGTTACCGCAGCAAGTAGAAGGAAGGCGATACAAGGAAGCGCAACAAGTAAAATTAGTCTTGCTTTTACGGAAAGTTGGTTTAAGAACATCTTTATACATCCAAACTTACTTATCTTGTAAGTATTAATCAGTTTTAAAAAATTACTACAAAAAAAATTATGATAAATAATTTATTTTTCAAACTTATGGCAAAGCTGTGCTTTGTGGAGCTGTAAGTCGTTTACGATTGAAATACCATGTTTATTGGTACTTGATTGCCAGCAAAAGATGCAAATTGATATTTTACTATTGACACCTTAAGGTATCAATGTGTACCTTAGGGTTACATTTTGAATGTCTTACGAATATCAACAAGGAGTTGAATATGGAAAAGGTTGCTGTTTCTAACTCAGAAAGAGAACTTCAATATATTACTTGGCACGCTTACTTAGCGCTTGTAATGGGTCTACTTTTTTGCTCAGCGAGCTTAGAGCCATTTTTAGATTTTCAATCATCTAAGGCTTTAACATCTGTTTATGGTGTAGCAAAATTTGGTTTGTCAGTCTATTTCATCTACTTAATGTGCAAAGTGGTTACAACGATGTCTAGCATCAAAAAGCGTAATTTTTGGACTGCCAGCTTTGAAGATGAATACTTAAACCATCTGAATCTATTAGGATTTAAATGGTCTTTCCATAGTGTGATTTTTACTCTTTCACCTTTTCTATTTTCAAATATATCCTCTTTAATTTCAGAGAGTTTTCCAGCTGACAGTATCTCAGCTAAGTCACTTGCGACGCTAGTGATTGGGGTGATGTTTATATGCTATGCGTTACCGGTTTTATATGGGCTAAACAAATCAGATGAATGAACAATTAGAGAATGATATTCATTCAGTAAGAGTGTTAAATAAACTCTCACAGCAGCAGTTGGCTGATGCTGTGGGAGTCTCTCGTAAAACAATTAGTACTATTGAGACTGGTCGTTTTACACCGTCAGTGGTGATTGCTTTAAAGATAGCTAAGTTTTTTGATATGCCTTTAGAGTCGTTATTTAAATTAAAGTAATTGGGTTTAATTAATTTCGTTGAAAGGTCACTTCAATACTCGCTTTGGCAAGCACATTCGCATTTACCATAAAACCAACAGCGGCACTTTTGGTATTTTCAGACACATTAAGCGGCTTAGCTAACGCGAAAACTGTGAACTGGTAGCGGTGCGGGCCATGTCCTTTTGGCGGGCAAGCACCGCCAAAATCATTACTGCCAAAATCGTTATTGATCTGTATCGCGCCTTGAGGCAACAGTGTATTACCTGATATTCCAACACCAGTTTTTAACTCTGTAGTATTAGCTGGTAGATTTACAACTTGCCAGTGCCACCAGCCGCTTCCTGTTGGGGCATCTGGGTCATAAGCAAACACAGCATAAGCTTTGGTATCTTTGGGTGCACCAGACCAAATAAGGTGAGGTGAGAGATTGTCGCCATCACAGCCAAAGCCTTTATAGACATGTTTTGAGCTAAGCGTTTCTCCCGCTTTGATATCGTTACTGGATAAGTCAAAAGTATTTGTTTTGGCAAAGGCTGTAATTGAAATTAACAATGTTGCAGCTATAGAGAGCGACAAAGAAACAAAACGCGGGTGCATTCGTATTCCTTGTCAAAATTAAAATAGGTACAAGTTACTTTAACAGCTTTGCAAAATTTATGATCTGCTGCTTTGGTAGGGTAAGCGCTTTGCTGCAATCAAGATGTAAAAGCTCAGTCATGTGAATATCGAAATAGCTGAATACTTTTTCGAAGAAACCAGCAAAAACAGGGCAAATTTCTTTACTGGCTGAAGTTGTTAGTACAAACCCTTTTTTATCTTTTAGCCCTTTACCTATATGTTTAATCTCTGGGTTCTCTGTTAACTCTGTGATGCGGTCAATTAAACGTTTCATATTCGAAGTGACACCGTGCCAGTAAACTGGAGAGGCAAAAACGATATTATCGGCCCATGAGAGCGCCTCAGCAATATCGTAAAAATCATCTCGACTATAAAAGTTGTGATAGTTGTAATCGGCATAATTATGGACGTCCAAATTAAAGTAGCGGGTGTGGTTTTCATCTAATTGTGTTCGCACAGCTTGAGTCAGTTGATAGGTGTTGCCTGCTTGATTGGCGCTAGAGAAAAGTATGAGGGTATTTGCCATTGTATGCTTCCTTTTAGTTTGAATGGCACGCAGCTTAAAAGCTCAACCTAACTTTAGGTAAAGGTGTTTTTTTAAATTTTTTGTCAGCTTGGTACGAAGCTTGAGTTTTATCTAATAACTAAAAGATAAACTTAATAGATAACAAGGTGACCCTCATGGCTAAATTATTCGGAATTTATTGTGCATCGGGGCTGACGCAACAGCATGATTTTATTATTGAAAAGTTCAAGTTAGAAGAAAAAAATCGTGTAGACGGCCAGTTTAACTCAGTGCAAGAGCGCGCCTTGTACATGGCGACACTCGATTATAATACCTTTGGGCCAAGTGCTTTTTTGCAAACAGATTCGCAAATTGCAACGCTTGTTGGTCATCCGTTGCTGTCTTCAGATAGAGTCAGAGACTTAGACACCCTAAATAAAAACTACACAGATAATATGCTGAAGTCATGTGAAGGGGTATTTTGCATGGCCCGCTACAACAAACAATCAAACTGCTTAGATATTGCGACAGACGCCCTAGGTATTCGTCCATTTTATTATATGTATTATGAAGGGGCGTTTATCTTTAGCACACAGTTCAGCTTGTTAAAAGAGCTAGGCTTACCACTTACTTGTAATGAAGAAGGCATGATGGAGTATGCGACATTAGGTTATTACCTGTTTGACCATACCCATTATCAAGAGATTTCATGTATTCAACCGGGTCATCGCGTGCAAGCGTCAAGTTTAGGTGTACGCAAAACCCAATACTTTGACTGGTGTGAACTGGCTAAAACGGGTGAATACTACGAAGGCGCTTTAGAAGGACTTAAGCAAGACCTAGACAACAACGTTGATAAATATCTTGGCAATGATAAACATGTTCTCACTACACTTTCAGGCGGATTAGATTCAAGATTGATTGCTTGTTTATTGAAACGCCGCAACCTAGATATGTCAGCGCTCAACTTCTCTCAGGGTAAAACCCAAGATCTATACTGTGCGCAAGCTTTCGCGGATAGTCAGAACATCAAACTCGATGTGATCAAAGTAAAAGACACCCAAGCAAAAACGGTTGAAGACAGACTTGGTAAGCATTGGCGTAACGGTGCTCACCCAGATTACTACCGTGTCACACGTCCGGGGCTTTCTTGGTCAGGTAATGGTGGGAGTGTTGGCTTGGGTGTGATTTATTACTCTGAAAAAGTGTATCAAGCGGCACTAACTCAAGATGTTGAGCACCTAGCTGATGCCTATTTATCACAGCAATTTGCGTATATTCCTAAGTCGATAATTCGCGGCGCTGAAGGCATGCAGGCAACGTTGAAAGCCAATATAATTCGCTCTTTAAAGCAATTCGGTGATGTGCCGTTAGATAAAGCCTATTACTTATTCTTACTGTTGAATGATCAGCATCATCATCTGGCGATCCCATTTGATAAAGTTGACGATTACCAAATGGATTTCTGTCTGCCATTCTATTCATGGAAAGTGTTACGCCATGTGCTGTCTCAGCCTATTTCAAGGGTCAGAAAACACCGTTTTTATCACGACTTCTTGCAGTATGCGTTTCCTGAAGCGCTAGGTGCCCCTTGGCAGGCTTATCCTGATCATATTCCTTGTACTTTACCAAAAGAAGGCATAGATCAATGGCAGATCAAACGTCCAAAACAATTTAACACTGCAAAAGTATATGGGCTTTTATTCAGCCTGATGTTCAGTCAGCACAAGCGCATGGTCAATATTCCGTCTTTTAGCGCTGTTGCTGTGTTACATAGTTTGGGTTTAAAAGTGTATAACGACAAACTGAAAGTGGTAGAGAATATTTTGAAATGGTAGTTAAGTGAGCATTATTATTAAGTTCTAAAACTAGCGTGTTAGCCCTAATCTGGGTTAACACGCCAAGGTGGATTTAACCTATTCTCGCCAGCCCAATAGAGTTTGATTTTATTGTTGGACGGATCATACAGCACAGCTTCACGCCATAAAAAACGTTCATCTGTAGGGAGTTGCGTAAACTCGATGCCTTTATCTTGCAGTGCAGTAACCCATTCATCTAGTTGCTCGTGCTCAAAATAAATGGTGGTGCCGCTATTAAAATCGTTTTCGTTCAGAGAAAGAGAAAATGTCGCACCTCCCTCTGGGCACATGAATCTTGCGTAGTGCGGTGTATCGACTATGAGTTTAAAGCCAAGTGTTTGGTAAAACTCTATGGCGATGGGCATATTTTTAACTGGCAACGTGACCTGATTTAAATTCAAGGGGTATTCCTTTTCATCTTGGCTAATACCCCATGCTACACCTTGTATTATTTTTGAGCCAGTTTTGCCTGCACTAAGAAAGATTTATACAACTGTTGCACATTTACTTTAGCATTGAGTTTTGCGGCAATAAGATAAAGTCCTGCGAGTTTTCGGTGTATAAATAGTGCGTCGATAGGCGGAGAGTGCCATTTGGATTTATCGGTGCTCATCTCAAGCCCTTTATCGCGAATTTGTTTGGCAAGGGGGCTTGCAGCAAAGTCATAGGCTTTATCTTGCCTAAGCGGCTCGCAAGCAAACATAAAAATGTCCACGACTTTATGTTTATACTCCAAGTCTATTTCTGAATTGAAGTAGCCAATTTGCTCAGCAGCTGATGCCACTAAGTTTCTATTTTCAGATAGGGCGCCAGAAAAGAGCGCAAAATAACCATTACATACTGATTGTGTGAGCTCTCGGGTTGCACCAAAGTCCAGTAATACAATTTTTCCCGTATCGGGCTGGTAAAGATAATTGCCAAAGTTTGGGTCAGTTTGCACAGTATTAAATTTTAAAAGCTCAAAGAAAAATAAATAGATTAAGTCGCTTGCAAGGGCATCACGTTGGGCTTGCGACAAAGACACACAGGCTTCTAAATCGATGCCTTCAACAAATTCCATGCTGAGAATATGCTCAGTGGTTAAATCGTTAATCACTTTGGGTATTTTAAATTGTTCAAAGTTTGCAAGATTCTCTTGATAGCGCTGTAAATGACGCGCTTCAAGTTGATAGTCAGATTCGTCTAAAAGCTGTTGTTTTGCTTCAGAAATGAGCGGCGCCATGTCGATATGCTTTGGTAATAGGCCACTCATTTTTAGAAGGCTTGCAAGGTTATCGACATCGCTTTCTATGCTTTTCGCGATCCCAGGGTACTGAATCTTTACCGCTAACTTTTGGCCACTTTCTAGCGTGGCCTTGTGGACTTGACCAATGGAAGCGGCGGCAAAGGGCTTTAATTCGATGTGTGAAAACTTGTCGAGCCAGTTATCCCCCCAGTGCGATTTAAGTACACCCACCAATTGTTTGTGAGGCATAGCATGGCCTTCAGATCTCAGCCTTGCCAATAATTTACTTAACTCGGGAGGTAACACTTCACCCGAGTCCATAGATAAAAGTTGCCCCAACTTCATAGCCGCGCCTCTAAGTTGAGCGAGCTGCTCAGCCAAATTCTCAATATTTTTGGGGGAAAGGATTAATGACTGTTTATCGAGCTTTTCCCCTTTGGCGACCGACTTTGCGCTGTCTAATAATACATTGCCTGCCACTTTCGAGGCGAGTAGGCCGAATTTACTGAGTCGAGAAAAACGAGAAGTTGGAACTGATTTACTTTTATCCATACAAATGATTAAGCGCTTAAAATGCTAAACTTCTGTAATTACGATCTAAAGGTAACTTTAGATCGTTCTTTCTCAATGCAACTAGCGCAAAAATTGCGTCTTATCTTGTCGAGTATGAATGACTTCATCCAGCACGAGCGGTTTGGCAAATCCAGACACGCCTTCGTGTGCTAGTAGCCATTGTTTTCGTTCAACCCCACCTGCATACCCGGTTAACGTGCCCGATGCGCCAATCACTCGGTGACAAGGTACAATCAGAGTTATTGGGTTTCTGCCGTTAGCCCCACCGACGGCGCGCACGGCTTTAGGATTGTTAAGCTGCTCTGCGAGCTGCAAATAAGAGTGGGTTTGACCAAATGGAATTTCGCATAAAGCTTGCCAGACTGACTTTTGAAACTCAGTACCCACAGGGTCTAGGGGGAGATCAAAGTTTTGGCGAGTGCCTGCAAAATATTCTTCAAGTTGTGTGATGCATAGGGTGATGTGCTTTGACGGTACAACAGGCTCTTTGTGTTCGCCACAGAAAATGACCTGACAAATTCCTTCATCGGTTGCTTTTATTTCCATCGTGCCAAGCGGGCTTTCGAAGTAGTCACAAAACATCATAGTTTGTCCCAAAGTTGAAAAGTAAGGTAGCTGCGCCAAGGGGCGGCTTTTTCTGAGTCAAAATCAGCGTGTGCTTTTAGGGCTTTAATCACCCCTAAATCGGTCGCGAGGAATATATCCGGGTCGCTTAAGCCACGCATTTTGGCGTAATTAGCTGTCCAAGGGCCGATCCCTTTGAGTGCTAGCCAGTTATCTGGATTTTGCGCTTCTATGGGTTGGTTCTGAGCAAATTGAGCAAATCTCGTCATGGTTTGTTTTCGGCTCTCTGGCATTTTAAAAAATGCTAAATCGCTTTGCGCAATGGCTTCGGGTGTGGGGAAGTACAGCATATTCTCACATTGAGCCTCTTGGTTATTGGCCTCGTTTTCACCTAAGGTTTCAACCAGTTTTATCACTAGGTTCCTGGCAGCAGTCACCGATATTTGCTGGCCTAAAATAGCGCGCATACCCGCTTCAAACACATCCCAAATTCCGGGCAAGCGTAACCCTGAGCTGATCAGCGTATTTGTGCCAAGCGCGTCAGTTAAGTCTTGCTCTATTTGCTCGAGCTCGGCGTCTAAATCGAGCACGCGGCGAATATTACTGACCACAGGCTTGAGAACACGATTGTCTTCAAGGCTAATTTCGACCAAGAATTGATGCTTTTCAGCTTGATGGTGAGCGGTAAACTGGCCTTTAACATTTTGATAAATGAAGCTGCGGCCATAAAAATTTTCGCCAATCCACTCTAAACTTGGAATGAGTCTGGCAGATAAAAAACGCTGCATTTTTTGCCAATCAAATGGTGGACGATACGACAGCTTTAAAGTCAGTTTTGCATTATGTTTGTTTGTCTGTTTACGCATTTGGGTCGGGGTGAGTTTAAGTTGTTGTTTGAAGCAGTCGTTAAAGCGGCGAATACTATCAAAGCCACTTGCGAGCGCAATTTCGGTAATAGGCAAACTGGTTTGATGCAGCAGTTTTTTGGCAAACAAGCACTGCTGATAGAGTGCATACGTTTTTGGAGAAACGCCCATTTTTTCGTTAAATAGTTTTCGTAAATATCGATCGCTGACGCCCAACCGTGTAGCGAGTTCAACAATAGAACCCGTTTGTAATGCACCTTCGTCAATTAAGCGAACAGCACGATTTAAGGTTGCGCCATTGCCTTGCCAGGCCGCTGAGCTTGGCGCGCTGTCTGGCCGACAACGTAAACATGGACGATAACCAGCCTCAGCGGCCTGCATTGCATTTTTAAAATACTCTACGTTTTCTTCTTTTGGCGGCGATGCAGGGCATATCGTTCTGCAATAGATACCCGTAGTTTTGACAGCAATGAAGAACTTGCCATCAAAGCGGGGATCTCTTGAAAAACGGGCTTTTTGACAAGTATCTAGACTGAGCATAAGCGCTCCAATTTAATATGCTTGCAATCATTATATGTAGATAGTGCCAGACTACTAGCCAAAAACGGCACTGAATGTAAAACCTGCTTTTACAGGTCATCTAAAATTGCATTGATAGAGTATTGTTTTTGGATAACTGAAATCGGGCGTTGTGAGGTGGTGATTGAAAATTATTTATGGTTTGGCATTTTTTATATTTGTGTTTTCTCAACACAGTTTGGCTGCTCGATTCGTTCATACCAAACCCGACTTCATTGGCTTGTCTGAGCTCAACGAAGGGCAGAAAATTAAAGTGAAAAGCTGGATAAACCATGGCTTAGACGCAACCCAAAAAACACTCGGGCCCTTAATACAAAAAAACGTACCAATATATTTGAAACCGCAATATTTTGCTTTTGAAGCCGTACCTTGGGCCGAAGTCATTCGCGGCGAGCACGATGGTGTAGAGTTACAATTCAGTCGATATGCGAGTCTCAAACAATTAAAAAACGACTGGACGCTGTATCACGAGTTAGCGCATTTATATCACCCGTTATTAAATTACGAAGACTTCTGGTTGAGTGAAGGTTTGGCGACTTTTTTGCAAAATCAAATCATGAAAGACAGCGGCATTATTACTTATGACAATATGATGATGCGACTAAAAGCCGGGCTTGAGCGTGGACAATCTAACACCTATCGTTTGTCTCATCTTCAAGATGCGCGCTTAGCGAGTGTGAGTAGCAGTATGTGGCAACTCAACGCCCAACAGCGCGTGTATTGGAGTGGTGTGGCATTTTTTATCGAAGCACAATATCAACTTAAACAGCAGCAAGCGCGATATAAAACCATCGCTGAGTTGGTCAAAACCTATCAGTCTTGTTGTAAAGCGTCAGAACAGCAATCGGGTCGTCAATTTTTAACGGAATTGGATAAGCTTTCAAAAACGGCGGTGTTTAATAACTTGTACTTAAAATATAAAAACCGGACTGATTTTCCAAAATTGAAACAAAAACATTTCAATGCACTGTGATACCAATCCTAATGTCGGTGCGAAGAGGATCTGAACAGTGGTGACTCTATAAAGAATCGCAAACCGTCATTCGTAGTTGAGTATAGGATGTCGTTATTCCTGATTACATAACAGTCTTAGAACTAAGAAGCTACCTTGATGATATTTATCATGAATATTCAAGTGAACACTATCCATGTGTTGAACAGTTCAACGTTTAATTAGGGTAAATCGACTAAAGTCTAGTGTCCTTTAACGTCAGCGTAAACTAGCGTGAGAGTGTAAAGACCATAAATTAACCAAGGTTATTTGGCGAAATTAAAGGCACTATTATGACAACAACAAACATAAACTATCAGTCTTACTATCAAGACTTTCAACAGGACCCAGAGGCGTTTTGGCTTAAACAAGCACGAAAGCTGAAGTGGCATACACAGCCGACTCGAGGTGTCAGCCAATGCTATGAGCAACTTGACCATTGGTTTGCAGATGGTGAGCTAAACACCTGTTATTTGGCACTCGATCATCATATTGAACAGGGGCGAGGCGAGCAGTTGGCGCTAATCTATGACTCGCCAGTCACTGAGCAAAAACGAACATACACCTATAACCAACTTCATGAAGCGGTTAGCTTGTTTGCTGGTGGCTTAAAAAACTTAAGGGTGGAGGCTGGAGATCGCGTGGTGATTTACATGCCGATGATCCCCGAAGCGTCTATTGCTATGCTAGCCTGCGCCCGAATTGGCGCAGTTCATTCAGTGGTATTCGGTGGCTTTGCCCCACGTGAACTCGCTATGCGTATAGACGATGCCAAACCTAAGCTTGTGCTTACTGCATCTTGTGGTGTTGAGCCTAGCCGCATAATTGAATACAAGCCTATGCTCGATGAAGCACTCGAGCTTGCCGAGCACAAAGTTGATCATTGCGTGGTTTTCCAACGACCACAAGCCCAAGCTCAGTTACAAGATGGGCGAGATTTAGATTGGCTAACTGTACTAGAAAAAGCACAACCGACAGATGCCGTACCACTTCCTGCAACTCACCCGCTTTATATTCTTTACACTTCTGGTACTACAGGCACTCCGAAAGGCGTTTTACGTGAACAGGGGGGGCATGCGGTGGCACTTAATTACAGCATGCAAACCGTGTATGGCATGCAGCCTGGGCAAGTGTTTTGGGCAGCTTCTGATATAGGCTGGGTCGTCGGCCATTCATATATTGTTTATGGGCCGTTAATTTACGGCTGCACCACGGTTTTATACGAAGGCAAGCCGGTATTTACACCAGATGCTGGCGCATTTTGGCGAGTGGTAGAAGAGTATAAAGTAAATGCCTTGTTTAGTGCGCCTACGGCTTTCAGAGCGATTAAAAAGCAAGATCCTGAAGCCGAGCTATTGGCAAAATACGATGTGTCTAGTTTAGAGAGACTATTTTTAGCAGGTGAAAGACTGGACCCTGCCACCTATGAATGGCTACAAGAAAAAACCGGCCTTCCAGTGATTGATCACTGGTGGCAAACAGAGACAGGATGGCCGATTGCCTGTAACCCTGTCGGCATTGAAATGTTACCAACCAAAGCGGGCAGCTCGACAGTGCCTGTACCTGGTTATCAGGTTCATATTCTTGATGTGGATGGCAGTCAATGCGAAGCGAATGAACAAGGTGTGGTTGCAGTAAAATTACCGCTACCACCGGGCTGTTTAACTACAATTTGGGGCAACGCTGAACGCTTTAAACAAAGCTACCTGTCTCAATACAAAGGCTATTATTTATCGGGTGATGGCGGCTATATCGACGAAGATGGCTACTTGTTTATCATGGGTCGAACCGATGACGTGATTAATGTGGCGGGCCACCGTTTATCAACCGGTGAAATGGAAGAAGTGGTCGCGGCGCATCCAAGTGTGGCTGAGTGCGCGGTGTTTGCCAGTAAAGATAATCTGAAAGGGCAAGTACCCGTTGCTATGGTGGTAACAAAAGAAGGCTGTACCAAGCAAGACGATGATATTGCCGCTGAAATTCGTGCTTCTATTCGTGCTCAAATTGGTGCTATTGCGTGTTTGCAAACCATTCAAGTTGTAGAGCGCTTACCTAAAACTCGTTCTGGCAAGATATTGCGCAAAAACCTACGACAGTTGGTCGATGGTGAGCAAATTCAAGTTCCTTCGACAATTGAAGACCCTGCTGTGATTGAAGAGATCCAAGCTAAATGGCATGCGCTGCAAGGGTAAGCTCTCATCCAGATGAGACAAGGTTTTTAAAGAGGCAATGTTAAATTGCCTCTTTAGTTTAGATACGGCAAAAACTCACCAATAATAGTCATTCAAAGCTTTCGATGTAGCTAATTTACTGAAATTTAATCGTTTTTATATAAGCTGAATATGGAACAAAGTTTGCTGTAATAAATTCTCGCATTTATTTTATTCGCCTCAACGGCAAGCGTTTCAGAATTTATAAGGACAGTGATGAAAATTCAAAATATCCCTCGAACTGCGAACTTTTCGGTTAATTCAAATATAGATACTGATCCAAAGAACGATAAGTGGTTAAATAAATAAAATAACTTGATGGATCAATTATCAAAGCCACCTGTGCCGAATACTGATACTGCCATAGGGGTGATCAGTAAGAACTTACCTATTTCAGAGCAAGCAAAAAACTTGTATTCGCACTTTAAAGCCAATGCTGAGGCAGAAGTTGATCAAAACCTTGATGAACGTGAACGCAGTATCGAAACCTACAGAAAGACCATGGTTGATATTATGGAAGAACCAATTGAGGTAAAAATCTTACCTTCAGAAATCAACGAAGCGCTCCTGTTTAATAACTTAGGTATAAACTACCTAGAATATAAAGAGCTTAAAGTTCGCTTAGAAATGTTAGCCTTAGCAGAGCAAGATATAGATAAAGACACTACATTGAATCGTTCTGATAAAGAAAAGTTACGAGACATAACTGCTGATTTACGAGCTCAATTACAGTTACAAATTGATGAGTTATTGGCTGGAAAAGAAAAGCCAGATGAAGAAAACCAAAGGCTCGATTTTAGTAAGCAAATCAATACGCAATTTGAAGATCTCGGTCTGAATGATGTTGATAAATTTGATTTGCTAAAAAGAATGGTGTGATGAATGAGTGCTTCAGGTTGAATGACTTGAAGCACATAACATATTAAATTTGCAATGCTTATATTAAATCGCTGTTAAGTATCTGCGCTCTACGTCGGCCCAATTAATGACATTGAAAAAGGCATTAATATATTCCGGACGACGGTTCTGGTACTTCAAGTAGTATGCATGTTCCCATACATCTAAGCCTAAAATTGGCACTAGATTATTCATTAAAGGACTATCTTGATTGAGTGAACTGGTTACTTGCAGTTCACCTTGCTCGTTCACAACCAGCCAAGCCCAGCCGCTACCGAAACGTGTTAGTGCAGCTTTAATGAAAAGTTCTTTGAAAGTTTCAAAGTCGCCAAATGTTTTATTGATATCATCAGCCAGTTTGCCATCATGAAGCTGTCCGCCGTTTTCTGACATCACTTCCCAAAATAAGCTGTGATTATGATGCCCACCAACATGATCCCTCACCGCACCTTGTAGAGCAGTTGGCAAGGTTTGGATATTTCTTAATAACCATTCGTCGCTCTTATCTACAAATTCAGTTTCAGCAAGCGCTTCATTGGCTTTATTTACATAGGTTTGATGATGCAGAGTGTGATGAATTTCCATTGTTTTTGTATCAATGTGTGGCTCTAACGCGTCGTATTGATAATTCAGTTTTGGTAGTGTGAATGGCATTAAGCACTCCTTCGATTTTGATAGGTATTAATTAGTGATAAGTCAGCGATGTGACGGAATAAGGTTCTGAAATCTTCTCGAGCCTAGTCAATAAACTAGGCGATTGAGTTAGATGCTTTCTAATAGCAAATGAATGATGTTGAAGCTGTGAAAGGTGTTTTGAAAACAAATAGTGATTTTCATCTTCAGTTGTATTCATCAAGCAATGGGCGCAATCACACACCATGTTATAACCTTCAACTAAAAAATCACACGCGGTGCTATGCTTTCCTTGGGCCATAGAAGAATCGACTAAATTTAAGTACGACACAACCAGAGCAGGCACAAATTGATCAACAATCCATGATGACGGTGGTGGCGTATTCGAGGTAATAAAACCACCTATGCTAGCAAGGTGCTCTAAACAATCTTGGTACAATTTATCAGCAGTAATATAGCAATTTTTTTCGAATGCGCTATTACCCGCACATATTGTATCTTGCCAAGTGAGCATAGCCTGTTGGATCAGCGTGTTATTGGTATCCATAAGTAAAGATATAAAATGCAATTGAAAATGATTGTCATTTATATTTGATCTTTTGAGGTGCATTGTCAAAGCAAAATTAACTCTTGCGTTTAATTTATGCCAAACAGGTTGAAATAAAGAGGGGGAACCACAATTAAATTGACTACGTATTAATCAAAGAGTTTGGGAACTTAAATGGATTTTTTAACCATAGGGTTAGGTGTTTTAATTATTTTGTTATTTGTCTTTTTGGGAATGAGGGCGACAAAATGGGCGAAAAAAATGCCCAAAGGCGCCTATTTATTTATGGCGCTCATGCCGCTGATTTCATTGTTTCCGATACCTCCTCCGGCATTTAAAAATGTCGCTAAAGCAAAGCAAGAACAACCAAAACGTAAAGAAGATAACGGAGACGATACATAACAGAATAGGGGTTATCTGCGCTATTTTTGTGTCTTCAGCCCTGCCGCTAACCCTCAGAGTATAACCCTAATTAACAGCCTATTAAGCAAAGTTCAGAGGCTTAAACGAACCTTGTTGCTTAATAGATGACAGGGTATTTTCTAAGTGTGCGAGCAAATTATCGTATACAAAATTACCCATTGAAATACGTTTCACACCGAGATGTTGCAGTTCGTCAAAACTGACTAGTTCTGGCATGCACATTACATTGAGTGGCAAAGAGCAGTGTGCAACGATTTTGCTGATATCCTCATGCGCAGTTAAGCAAGGCAAGAAGATGCCATCAGCCCCTGCGCCTTCGTACATGCTAATTCGTTCGATAGTTTCAGGTAAAGCTGTGGCTGCATCGACGATATAAGTATCTAAGCGAACGTTTATAAACATCTCAAGGTTTGCATCATTTAATTGTGCTTTAATTTGTGACAGTTTCTCACTGAAATCATGTTTATCGACTAAAGATCTGCGGCCATTAAGTAATTGGCTGTCTTCGATGTTAATACCAACTACCCCTAACTTTGCCAGTTTTACAATGTTTTCGACAATCTCTTGAGGTGTGTCTGCATAACCAGCTTCTATATCCACACTAAGTGGTAATGTTGTCACTTCTGATATTTGTTTTACGAGCATCAGTAATGTTTCAAAACAGATGTCTTGACCATCAGTTGTTCCTAATGACGTCGCAATAGCGGCGCTTGATGTGCCGATTGCCTGATAGCCTAGTTTTTCGGCAACGATAGCGCTCGCTGCATCCCATACATTACAAAGTATAAGTGGAGTTTCTTGCTGATGTAATTCTTTAAACATAATACGTTCCTAGTGTGGCTTTAGTTATTTAACGGGGAAATATTAAATTTAAAGAGAGATTATTACTCGACAGTTTCGGAACTGAATATTCATATTATTTTTAGCTTTTAGCTTTTAGCTTTTAGCTTTTAGCTTTTAGCTTTTAGCTTTTAGCTTTTAGCTTTTAGCTTTTAG